>JBGUIZ010000065.1:0-31327 GCA_045113495.1 Bacteroidaceae bacterium | reverse complement strand
CAACACCTCGTCCTTGATCATGGGGATGTCGATGGTACCCAGGGGCGTGGTGATGGTCTTGGGCTTGTAGGTGAGGGTCTTCGAGATCTCGTAGGCCATCATCTCGCCAATACGCTCGATGTTGTTGCGGAATAACAAACGGTTTTTCTGGTAACTCTTGTCGCGAATCTCAGCCATGAAATGATTGATGACTGAATTCTGTTCTGAGAAATTAATGACTTTCATAATTGTAGATTTTTGCTTGCAAAGGTAAGAATTATTTTGAGATAATTGTAAACTGCGGGTTGCAAAACACTGTTTTTAAGGTCTGTTTTGAGATACTTTAACATAAAAAAGGTTTGTGTGCGCACATAATTTCCAAACTATTAACTTGTAACTCATAATTATTTCGTACCTTTGCACCCGTTAAAATAGACGAAATTATCATTTTTAAATAAACAAAAAAACAAATGGCAAAGTTAGATTTGACACAGTATGGCATCACCGGTTCTACCGTGATTGCTCACAATCCTTCGTATGAGACGCTCTTCGCAGAGGAGACTAAGGCTGGTCTGACTGGTTATGACAAGGGTCAGAACACCGAGTTGAACGCTGTTAACGTGATGACTGGTATTTATACTGGTCGTTCGCCTAAGGACAAGTACATCGTGAAGGACGCACAGAGCCAGGATAAGGTTTGGTGGACTTCTGAGGAGTACAAGAACGATAACCACCCCATGACCGAGGAGGTTTGGGCCAAGGTTAAGGACATCGCTGTTAAGGAGCTCTGCAATAAGAATCTGTATGTTGTTGATGCTTTCTGTGGCGCTAACGAGGGTACTCGTTTGGCTGTTCGTTTCATCGTTGAGGTAGCTTGGCAGGCACACTTCGTTACCAACATGTTCATTCAGCCCACCGCTGAGGAGCTGGAGAACTTCGAGCCTAACTTCGTAATCTATAACGCTTCTAAGGCAAAGGTTGAGAACTACAAGGAGCTGGGTCTGAACTCAGAGACTTGTGTTGCTTTCAACACCACAAGCCGCGAGCAGGTGATCATCAACACTTGGTACGGTGGTGAGATGAAGAAGGGTATGTTCTCAATGCAGAACTACTATCTGCCTCTGCAGGGCATCGCTTCAATGCACTGCTCAGCCAACACCGACATGGAGGGTAAGAATACCGCTATCTTCTTTGGTCTGTCAGGTACTGGTAAGACCACTCTTTCAACTGATCCTAAGCGTCTGCTCATCGGTGATGACGAGCACGGATGGGATGATGAGGGCGTATTCAACCTGGAGGGTGGCTGCTACGCTAAGGTTATCAACCTGAGCAAGGAGAACGAGCCCGACATCTACGGTGCCATCAAGCGTAACGCTCTGCTGGAGAACGTAACCGTTGACAAGAACGGTAAGATTGATTTCGCAGACAAGACCGTTACTGAGAACACCCGTGTATCATATCCTATCGACCACATCGAGAAGATTGCCCAGAAGGTAAACGGCAAGAGTGCTGGTCCTGACGCTAAGAACGTAATCTTCCTGTCAGCCGATGCATTCGGCGTTCTGCCTCCCGTATCAATCCTGACTCCCGAGCAGACCAAGTACTACTTCCTGTCAGGTTTCACAGCTAAGCTGGCTGGTACTGAGCGCGGTATCACCGAGCCCACTCCCACATTCTCAGCTTGCTTCGGCCAGGCTTTCCTTGAGCTGCATCCTACCAAGTATGCTGAGGAGCTGGTTAAGAAGATGGAGAAGAGCGGTGCCAAGGCTTACCTGGTTAACACCGGTTGGAACGGTACCGGCAAGCGTATCTCAATTCCTGATACCCGTGGTATCATCGACGCTATCCTGGATGGCAGCATCCTGAAGGCTCAGACCAAGAAGATCCCCTTCTTTGACTTTGAGGTTCCCACAGCTCTGCCTAACGTAAATCCTGCAATCCTTGATCCTCGCGACACTTACGCTAACGCTTCTGAGTGGGAGGAGAAGGCTAAGGATCTGGCTGGCCGCTTCATCAAGAACTTCAAGAAGTATGAGGGTAACGAGGCTGGTAAGAAGCTCGTTGCTGCCGGACCTAAGCTCTAATGACTTTGACTCTAGTCAAATAATTTCAAAGATTCTCTTTCCGGCAGACTGGTTGGAAAGAGAATCTTTGTTTTTCATAATTCCAACTTTACGACATTCTTTACTACCAAATATTACAAATTAAAGACAATGAAAAAGATACTCTTTACAATAGCAACCTGCTTCATAGCAGTATTGGCATCAGCACAGCCTCCTATGGGCGGACGTCCTATGGGTGGTGGTCGTCCTATGGGTGGTGGTCGTCCGATGGGTGGTCCCATGGGCCAGATGCAGAAACCTTTCTATGAACTGGAGTCTGACTCTATCGCCAACGCCAAGATACAGGACGTTGCAGGACGTCTGGACCTTACAGAAAAGCAGTTTGACAAGATGATAAAGCTCTACGCTCAGGAGTTTGAGGAGGTTTGCCGCAACCTGCAGATGTCTGTAAGAGAATTCCAGATGATGCAGAACGGAGGATTCCGTGGCAACATGATGGCAGAGAACACAAACGTACAGTTTGATACCGCTGCCGCCAGGAAGACCTATGACCAGATCATAGAGAAATATGACAAGCGTTACAAGAAAGCCCTTGAGACTTCACAGTATGAAGTTTGGAAGACACTTTCTGCAACAACGCTTGACAACAAGTTCAGCAGCATTCTCCAGCACGTTCAGGAGAATACACAAAGCATGTTTTAAACAATGAAGATAGCTTTAATAGGTTACGGAAAGATGGGCCACGAGATAGAGAAGATAGCTCTGTCACGCGGTCATAACGTAGTTTGCAAGATAGATATAGACAACCCGCAGGACTTTGACAGCCCCGAGTTCAAGAGCGCCGACGTGGCAATTGAGTTTACAGCCCCCACTCAGGCATACGGCAATATTCTCAAGTGCTTTGAACATGGAGTCAAGGTGGTAAGCGGCAGTACCGGATGGATGGCAGACCACTGCCAGGAGATGCAGGACCTCTGCAAGGACGGTAGCAAGACTCTTTTCTGGTCAAGCAATTTCAGCATCGGAGTTGCTCTGTTTGCAAAGGTAAACAGTTACCTTGCCAAACTCATGAACAGCTATCCCATGTATGAGGTAAGCATGTCCGAGACTCACCATATCCACAAGCTCGATGCCCCCAGCGGTACCGCAATAACTCTTGCAGAGGGTATAATCAACGAACTGGACCGCAAGAGCGGCTGGAGCAAGGGTGTGCTTCTGAATCCGGACGGAACTGTGACCGGAACCAGCGAATGCAAGGCATCGGACATACGTATAGACTCCATTCGTGAGGGTGAGATTGCCGGAATCCATGAGATCACCTATGATTCCAGTGCTGATTTCATTAAAATCATCCACTATGCCAAGGATCGTAGCGGTCTGGCTCTCGGAGCAGTGCTTGCAGCAGAATACACAGTTAATCACAAGGGATTCCTCAAGATGGATGACCTTATGAACGCAATGTAATCAAAAGATACAAATGAAAAATCTGAAGGAGGTAAGCAAAAAGCAGTGGATCAAGGCCGCCATATATCTGGTTCTTTATATCCTGTTCCTTGTATGGGTAAAAAGCTGGATGGGCATTCTTGTCATACCTTTCATATTTGATGCATGCACCACACGCATTATCAGATGGGACTGGTGGAGAAGTCTTAAGAACAAGACCATGTATCAGATTATGGAATGGGTGGACGCAATCGTCTGCGCACTTGTGGCAGTCTATTTTGTCAACATCTACCTGTTCCAGAACTATGCCATACCCTCTTCATCACTTGAAAAGTCTCTGCTCATAGGTGACCGTCTGTATGTAAGCAAGGTTGCATATGGACCGCGCAAGCCTATGACTCCGCTCTCCATGCCTCTCACCCAGAATACATTCCCCGGTGGAGGCAAAAGCTACCTGGACAACCCTCATTGGCCGTATGAACGAATCAAAGGATTGGGCAGCATAAAGCAGAATGAGATAGTGGTATTCAACTATCCTGCAGGTGACACCATACTCACCAATCCCAGGATAATTGACTATTACACCCAGGTGTATATAGACGGAAGACAGCTGTACCAGAACTATTTTCACAAGGTTGTCAATCCCGATACCCTTACCACCATTCAGCAGCGCCGTCTGTATGAGGAGTACTACAATCTGGGACGCAGGTTCATAGTAGAGAACAGCAAGGTATACGGTGATATCAAGACCCGCCCGGCAGACCGTCGTGAGAACTATGTAAAACGTTGCGTAGGCCTGCCCGGACAGACACTTGAGATCCGTGACGGAATCATCTATCTGGACGGAGTGGCAAACAAGCAGCCCGATGCAGTACAATACAACTACACCATCAGACTGCTGCGTCCCATTCCCGATAAACTCAGGGAAGAGATTGACCTGAGCTATGACGGCATGGATCCTAAGATGAACCGTAAGGGTATAGTTGAGAACATTCCTCTTACCGCCAAGGCCAAGGAGATACTGGAAAGCCGTAAGGACATAGTGGATACCATTGTTCGCACCACTATGACTGAGGCCGAATCAACTCTGATACTGTTCCCGCACAACATGAACTCACACTGGACGGTTGATGATTACGGCCCCATATGGATACCTTCCAAGGGATCTACCATCGGTCTTACTCTGGAGAACCTACCCCTCTATGAGCGTATAATAAAGGTATATGAGGACAATGACCTCAAGGTTGAGAATGACGGAACCATTCTCATAAACGGAGAGAAAGCCTCAGAATATACATTCAAGATGGATTATTACTGGATGATGGGCGATAACCGTCATAACAGTGCCGACTCCCGTTACTGGGGATTCGTACCCGAGGATCACATTGTAGGCCGTCCGGTATTCATCTGGCTCTCTCTGGATCAGGATAAGAACTGGGGACAGAAGGGTAAGATACGCTGGAACCGCATATTACGCGCCGTCAAGAAATACAACTGATGGATACCGTACTGCTCAGTTCGGCATATCTGCCACCTGTTAACTTCTTCACCGCCATCAAAAATGGCGGTGATGTTCTTATTGAGCAGTATGACAACTATTGCAAGCAGACATACCGCAACCGCTGTGTAATAGCAACGGCCGGCGGCCGGCAGACTCTCACCATACCGGTAGTCAAATCTGACAGCCCCAAACAACTAATGAAGGATGTGCGCATAAGCGACCACGGAGACTGGCGCCGTCAGCATTGGAACGCCCTGGAATCGGCCTACATGAACAGCCCGTTCTTTATGTATTATCAGGATGATTTCCGCCCCTTCTATGAGAAAAAGATTGATTTCCTGATTGATTTCAATACGGAACTGACAGAGCTCATACTCAAACTGGCGGGAATGAAAAAGTGCCTGAAATTGACAGAGTCATACACAAGACCTGACAGCGGCACAAGAGACCTGCGTAAAATGGTTGAACCCGGTGTTGAAGTATCGGAAGAACAACGTCCCTACTGGCAGGTATTCAAACAGAAATACGGATTCCAGCCCAACCTTAGCGCGGTAGACCTCCTCTTCAACATGGGACCGGAATTCCCACTCTATCTTTAGCTCTCAAAGATACTTTTTGACTTTTGCAAAGACGGTATCGGGATCGATGCCGATAAGACAGCGGTAATCACCGTATATGCACTCCTTCTTGCCGTAAATGGAGCAAGGACGGCACGGAAGATCAAGCTGAACGCAATCATCAGGATTCTGTCCATAGCCCATGAACCCGGCGGCAGGATGAGTGGCACCCCACACTGATACAACCGGCGTTCCGGTAAGCGATGCCAGATGCATGTTTGATGAATCCATGGCCAGCATCACATCCATATGGCTCATAAGGATCAGTTCTCCCTGCATTCCCAGACGCGTGTCAATCATCTCGACCGATCTGTACTTCCTGGCCCACTCAGACACCTGCTCCAGCTCACGGCCGTAAGCAAATACGAACTGACGGCATAAACCGGCCGAATCCAGCTGCGCAACCACATCCTCCATCAGATAGAGAGGATATATCTTACCCTTGTGGGCTGCAAACGGAGCGATTCCAATCCAGGGGCAATCCTTCTCACCGATGTAGCTTATCTTGGACAGGTCACCCTTTCCGTTGCCGAATATGGAGTTGAACTTGATCTCAAAACTGAATCCCAGCCCTTTGAGTACGTTCCTATAACGCTCAAACGATGTAAGTCTGGGAGTGAGATCCTTATTCTTGAGTCGTGTAAGACGTTTACGTGACCTGCGCTCCTTGTCTATACGGCATACTTTCCTGAAACCAAGACGGAAAAAGAACGTAAGGGCCGATGTACGCAGCACGCCGTGAAGGTCTGCCACCGCATCAAAACGTCTCTTACGCAACAGTCTATACAGACGGAACATTGCTCCGAACCCATGGAAATCCCTCTTAAGATTCACGCCAACAAACTTAAAGTTAGCGGGCATATGCTCAAAGAACGGAGCGAACCTGATGTTTGAGAGCATGGTGAAACGCACATCAGGGTAAGCCGTAGCAAGTGAATGGATCACCGGAACGGTCATAGCCACGTCTCCTATTGCGGAGAAGCGTATCAACAGTACATTGTATTTCATCCGACCTTTTCTCGCCACGACAGAGTGAGTAAACTCCCTCTGTTCGTCTGGCTTAACGAAAACGTTCTTGTACTTGGGATTGTTATTTGGATCCATTCTGTCCGTAAAGAACAGGGTTGAGCGTAGGATCGTTGTACATCTTCATCTGCTTGTACACTTTCATGAACTTGCGTCCTGCAGCCATGTCGTCAAGCAGCATATCGATTGCGAGAGAGAGGTCTTTCTTCTGTTCCATAAGCACTGCCAGTTTCTCACGGCAACGCTGCTGCTGATCGGCCGGTGTATCGGTACGGTCAGCCTCAATCTTCATGTGGAAGATCTTGAGTGCCAGGATAGAAAGACGGTCTACAGCCCATGCGGGGCTCTCAGTATTGATGGTGGCGTTGGGCAGAGTCTGCACCTTGCCGAATTTATCCAGGAAATAGCTGTCAATGAGCTCAACCAGATCCGTGCGGTCCTGATTGGAACGGTCAATGCGCCTTTTGATGGCCAATGCCTCCACCGGATCAATCTGAGGATCGCGGATAATATCCTCCAGATGCCACTGAACGGTGTCAATCCAGTTCTTGAGATAGAGATAGAACTCTATGCTCTTCTCCTTGTAGGGATTGGAAATGGGTGTATCAACATTATCAAACTTGTGATAATCCGCGATGGCACGTTCAAAAACCTCGAAACTTTCCTGGCTGAATGTCATGATAGCAATACGTTCGTTTTTTAACGCTGCAAAATTAGCGGTAATTTTTGAATTGCCAACCATTATACCACAAAACAGCATTACACACATTTAGGTCTTTTGTGCATACGGACCCCGTTTTGTATTTTCATTGTTTGTAGCACCCACCTAAAATGGGTTTCTTTGCACCCAAATTCATTTTTTAAAACTAAATTTTTACAATTATGGCAGATTCACAGATTGCAGAGAGAGTTCAGGCTATCATCGTTGACAAACTTGGTGTAGAGGCATCAGAGGTTACTCCTGAGGCAAGCTTCGCAGCTGATCTGGGTGCAGATTCACTGGATACCGTAGAGCTCATCATGGAGTTCGAGAAGGAGTTCGGCATTTCTATTCCCGATGACCAGGCCGAGAAGATCACAACCGTAGGTGAGGCTATCGAGCTCATCAGCCAGGCAGCTTCTAAGTAAGCCAGCAATCTTCCTATCATAAGATGGATCTTAAGAGAGTTGTAGTAACCGGACTGGGTACCGTAAACCCCATCGGCAACACTATCCCTGAATTCTGGGATAATGCCGTTGCAGGTGTAAGCGGCGCCGGTCCCATTACCAATTTCGATACCACTGCCATCAATACCAAGGTCCAGTTCGGATGTCAGGTCAAGAACTTTGACATCAACGAGTACATGGACCGCAAGGAGGCACGCAAACTTGACAAGTACAGTCATTTTGCAATAGCATCAGCCGTTCAGGCCATCAAGGACTCATCACTTGACCTTGAGAAAGAGGACCTGGACCGCATCGGTGTGATCCTTGGATTCGGTATTGGAGGTGTGGACTCTTTCGAAGAGGGAATAGATACCATCCACGAGCAGAAGAAACTTGGTCAGGAACTCAAAGTTACCCCGTTCTTCGTGCCACGCATACTGGGCTCCATCGCAGCCGGACTGATTTCAATCATGTTCAAGCTCAGAGGTCCCAACTATGCCACATCCTCAGCCTGCGCTTCAAGTACCCACGCCATCATTGATGCCGTGAACATGATACGTCTTGGTAAGGCCAACGTCATTGTGACCGGTGGTGCCGAGGCAGCGCTCGGAGACTGCGGTGTGACCGGATTCGGAGTAATGCACGCACTTTCTACCCGTAACGATTCACCTGAGACAGCTTCACGCCCCATGAGCGCAAGCCGTGACGGATTCGTACTGGGTGAGGGCGGCGGAATCCTTATCCTTGAGGAGTATGAGCATGCCATTGCACGCGGCGCAAAGATCTACGCCGAGGTTGCAGGATGGGGTGCTACAGCCGATGCATACCACATGACAGCACCAGAGCCCGAGGGCCGCGGAGCAGCACGTGTAATGCAGGAGGCACTTGAGGATGCAGGAATGAAACCGGAGGATGTTGATTACATCAATATGCACGGTACATCCACTCCGCTTGGTGACATTGCCGAGTGCAAGGCCATCAAGGCTGTATTCGGAGACCATGTCTATGACATGAACTTGAGTTCAACCAAATCCATGACAGGCCATCTGCTAGGTGGAGCCGGTGTCATTGAGGCAATCGCTACCGTCCTTGCTGTCAAGAATGACATTATCCCGCCCACAATCAACCACGAGGAGGGCGATGAGGACGAGCAGATTGATTACCGTATGAACTTTACTTTCAACAAGGCGCAGAAAAGAGAGGTGCGTGCCGGACTCTCCAACACGTTCGGATTCGGCGGTCACAACTCATGCGTCATATTCAAAAAGTTCAAGGATTGAAAAATCGCTCAAGCGAAATAACCCGTACACTACACAATGCGGCATTGGCTATACTGGCCTTTGCCGCATTGTCGGGTTGTGCGGCCATAGGCAATCCTGATGGCGGCCCGTTTGATGAGACCCCGCCCAGAATTACCGGAAGCAGCCCTGCCAATGGTGCCACCGGAGTTAGACCCCGCAAGGTTTCCATTGACTTCAATGAATTCATCAAGCTTGAGAATGCAAGTGAGAAGGTAGTCTTTTCACCTCCTCAGATAGAACAACCGGAGATCAAGGTAACCGGTAAAAGAATCCAGGTGGAGTTTTTTGATTCACTCAAGTCAAACACCACCTACTCCATTGATTTTGCAGACGGAATAGTAGACAACAATGAGGGCAATCCTCTGGGCGATTTCTGCTTCCGTTTCAGCACAGGCGACAAGATTGATACCCTTGAGGTATCGGGATACGTCCTTAACGCACAGGATCTGGAACCTGTAAAAGGCATAACCGTAGGTCTGCACAGTGACCTTTCAGACTCAGCTTTCATAACCAAAAGGTTTGAGAGGGTCTCACGCACCGACGGCGACGGCCATTTCACCATACGCGGCATAGCCCCCGGCTCATACAGGATATATGCCGTGATGGATATGGACCAGTCACAGAGCTACTCACAGCGCAGTGAGAAGATAGCATGGCTGGACACCATCATAGTTCCCACATCGGAACTCAGATACAGGGAGGATACCCTGTTCAATGACCTGGGTCAGGTTGACACCACATTCCTGGTGCCGTTTACCCAGTACCTTCCCAATGACATCACATTGCTGGCTTTCACACCGGAGCCCATTCAACAATATATGTCGTCAGCCGAGCGTAATACACATGAGAAATTCACTCTCAAGTTCGCGCTGCCGCTTGATTCCATGCCCCTGATAAAGGGACTCAACTTTGATGAGCAGGATGCCTACATCATACAGCACAGTGCACGCTTTGACACTCTGACTTTCTGGATGAAAGACACTACTGTCTATTACAATGATACTCTTTCATTGAGCGTTACATATCTGGCGTCCGATACAACCATGGCATTGGTTCCCACAACCGATACGCTTAAACTCACCCCAAGGAAATCACGTGCAACCATCCTCAAGGAGGCTGCCAGAAAGGCCGAGGATGAGCAAAAGGATCTTGACAAGCAGATACGCCGTCTGGAACGTCAGGGTGATTCACTCGGTATAGTGAAACTGCTCACCCCCAAGCCCAAGTTCCTGGAGGGATCCAAGCTTACATCGGGCGGTTCATTGAGCCCGTGGGCCGATATCACCCTCACCTTTACCGAGCCCGTAACATTCCTGTCCGATACCGCCATACATGTATATCAAAAGGTGGATACCCTTTGGAATGCCGTTCCGTACGAGATAGAACAGGATTCACTTGACATACTGCGCTATTACATATATGCCGAATGGAGACCGCAGGAGACATTCAAGATAACCGTTGACTCGGCAAGTATCCGCGGAATCTACGGATTGTACAACAAGGGCATGGAATCCACTCTCAAGTTCAATGCCCTGAGACAATACAGCACGCTGACGGTAAACGTGGCCAGCCCCAAACCCGGTTATACGGTACGTCTGCACAACAAGAGCGGCAAGGTTCTAAGAACAGAAGAGCTGGAGAACGGCAAGGTTGATTTCTACTATCTTAGCCCGTCCACCTATTACGTATCCATGTTCCATGACGCCAACCATAACGGCAAATGGGATACCGGTGATTATGAGGAGAAACGCCAGCCTGAAAGCGTATGGTACATAAAGAGAGCATGGACTCTCAAGCAGGACTGGTTCCACGAGACTGAGCCCTGGTATGTCAACCAGGCACCGCTCAACAAGCAGAAACCTGATGATCTGATCAAGGAAAAGAGCAATAAGAAGACTGTCGATGTACACAAGAAGAATGTGGAACGACAGCAGAAAAAGGTCAACCAGGCCGAATCTGACAAGAAGAAAAAGGAGCGTCAACGCGCGGAGCGTAAACAGCGCCGTGAAAAGAATAAGGAGAAATACCGCCAGATAAGGGCAAATGCCAAGGCCCGCAAGGAGGCCAAGGTCAATGCATCAGAGCCGGCAGACAGCGTCAGCGTTGATACTCCAGACTCTAAGGAAATTGAGGCCCCAAACGAGTGACAGATCCTTATCACTCAGACCCTCTGCCATAAGCCTCTCGGTAAGTGAAATAAACCACGAGGCATCCTCCAGGCCGGGCAGTCCGCCGCCACCGTCAAAATCAGAACCTATACCTACATGATCAACGCCCATGACATCAATCATGTGCATGACATGACGAACGGCATCCTCTACGGTAGCATTACCACCTTTCTTAAGGAAACCGCTGTACATACATACCTGAGCCACACCACCGGCAGCAGCCAGTGCACGCATCTGGTCATCGGTAAGGTTACGGGTATGGTCACACAGCGTACGGCTTGATGAATGTGAGCATATTATAGGTTTGCTGCTGCACTCCATGGCGTCCCAGAAACTCTTCTCGGATGCATGTGACAGGTCAACCATCATACCCACCTTGTTCATGCGCTCCACAACCTGCTTTCCAAACTCCGAGAGTCCGTTATGCTCATGGTTACCCTTGTGTGAATCACAGATATCGTTGTCTCCGTTATGGCAAAGTGTCATATAGGCCACACCACGCTTGCGGAACCTGTCCACATTATCAATATCCAGGCCCACGGCATAACCGTTCTCAATACCTTTAACTACAGACTTTACGCCTTTGAACTTGTTCTGCCACAATTCCTGCGGAGTTGTAGCTATCGCCGCATGCCCGCTGCACTCGCCTATCCGCTCATCAATGAGTGTGAGCAGACGGTCAGCCTTGGCAATGGCTGCCTTGAGTGAATCCGCATCGCGCTCATACTGATGCAGGTAAGCCACCATGAAACTGGCATCCAGACGGCCTGCGGTCATTTTATGAAGGTCTACAAGCGGATTGTAGCTGAACGTGGGGCTGCCGTCCGGTGACGGCTCACCTACATACTCGTATTCAACTGTAACACCGGGATCCTTCTCATAAAAGTGAGCACCCTTGTCAAAGAACATGGGACTGTCACAGTGACTGTCCAGTATTATGGTCTTACTATGCAGCTGCCTGGCACGTTTGTAAAGACCCGCCTGCTCAATGAGCCAGCTGAATATGGGCATCATGGTACGGTCATTCTCCAGAATGAAACACTCCGGATGCCACTGCACGCCCAGTATAGGACGGAATGCAGTAGATTCCATACCCTCTATTATGCCATCGGGAGCGGTTGCGGTAACACGGAACCCTGCGGGAACCTCCTTTACCGCCTGATGATGAAAAGAGTTTACGGCAAGTGTCTCCTTGCCGAAAAACTTATACAGAAGTGAGTCTTTCTCAAGCTTGACCTCATGTGAAGGCAGCCCGCGTGCTATAGTCTGGCTATGCTCTATGCACTCTCTTGTATGCTGACTCTTTATGTCCTGATAAAGCTTGCCGCCAAGTGCCGCCGTCAACATCTGGATTCCACGGCAAATACCCAGTACAGGTATCTGACGGGCCACTGCAAGACGAACCAGCAGGAGTTCCTGGGCGTCGCGACGAGGGTTGATGGAGACGCAGTCCAATGCCTCTTCGTGCAGATAATCGGGATCTATATCCGCTCCACCTGACAGCACCAATCCGTCAAGTGTGTCAAGGAGTGAAACCAGCGCCTTCTCATCGTCATATGATGGAATCACAACAGGAGTTCCGCCTGCTTCAAGCACGGACATATAGTATCCCTGGGCCAGTGTGCAGTCACCATCCCTGAAATTTCCGCTTATGCCTATAACCGGTGCGTGATAATCCAACACGTCAGTGCCTGAATCCATAGCGCGGACCAGACTCTCAAGCTTCTCAGACTTGTCAAACATTACTATTCTACGATTGGAATCTCTTTCTTTATGCTCTCGTCGAGCGATATAAGAGTCTCTGTGGCAGTAACACCCTTGATCTCCTGTATGCGGCCGTTGATAAGCTCCATAAGATGGGAGTTGTCACGCGCATAAAGCTTTATCATCATGGTGTAACGGCCTGTGGTAAAGTGGCTCTCTACCACCTCCGGGATCTGGTCAAGTTCCTCAACCACCTGGTGGTACATGGAACCCTTCTCAAGTGTCAAACCTACATAGGTACAGGTGTTGTAACCTATGCTGCGGGGGTTGACATGATAGCCAGAACCTGTTATCACACCGTCATCAAACATACGCTGTACGCGCTGATGTATGGCTGCTCGTGATACGCCGCACTGAAGTGCCACGTCACGGAAAGGTATACGGGCATTCTGGGATATGATACTCAGTATTTTCCTGTCCAGAGAGTCCATTCTGTCTGTTGACTGACTTGGTTTCTTTACATTCATATTGTAACCGGAAAAATAATAAACGTAAATATTTCTGACCAAAAATAGGCAAAATAATATTACATTGTCACTTTTTTGCTTACAAAATGACAAAAACAAAAGAGGAGGCGGAAACCCGCCCCCTCTCTGTTCATATATCAGGTTATTTTTTACTTGATGTTTACAAGCTCAACCTCAAATACCAGGGCTGAATAGGGCTTGATGCTTCCCTGACCCTGTGCACCGTATGCAAGCTCCTGAGGAATGTAGAATCTGAACTTGTCACCTACGCTCATGAGCTGAAGACCCTCGGTCCAACCGGCAATCACGCGGCCCAGGTTCAGGTCAATTGTCTCGTCGCCGGACTCGTCAAATACTGTTCCGTCAATAAGCTCACCGCGATAGCGAACCTCAACATCACTTGTTGCAGTAGGCTTGCGACCGCCGTTACCCAACTTGATGATCTCATAGAGCAGGCCGCTGGGGGTCTTTACTACGTTTTCCTCCTTAGCCTTAGCCTCAAGGAAAGCCTCACCCTCTGTACGGGCCTTGTCAAACTGCTGCTCGCTGAGAACAGTATAGAGACGGTTTGAAGTCTCATCGGCCTCCTCAAAGGTCATGATATCATCGTTGTCAAGCATTCCGTCATAGAAGCCCTTCATGTAGTTATCCTTGTTGAAACCCTCTTCTGTGCCAAAAAGAGCGTTGCTCAGGCCTTTGTAAGCCTGTGTCATCTCCTGGCTGCCAATCTCAAAACCAAGAGCGTAAGCCAGCTTTACATTATCATCAGGATCTGTTGCAGACTCCATGAAACCCTTCATGAAAGCCTTAAGAGCAGCCGGATTCTCAGAGATCTCAGCAGGAAGCTGATCCTTGTAAACGCGAACTGCGCGACCCATACCTATTGAGTATGAGATTGTGTCCTTTACATCCTTCATTGCAACCTTACCCACTGTACCTGCACCACCGCAAGAAGCGAGAACTGCAACAGCCATTCCGGCCATCAAAACATTCAGTTTTTTCATTGTCTTATTTGTTTGTTAAATACTTGTCTTCAAGAAATTTTGTGCAAATATAGTGCAAGCCGAGTGAAAAACAAAACAAGCCTAATTATTTAATACCTGACTCTTCATATATCCCACATCATATAAAACATAATGTAATTCCAATTGTAAATACTCCTATTATGCATAATATAAAAAAAACTGAGTATAATTTGTATTTATGCATTCAATTGATTATATTTGCGTTATAAATCATTCCAATATTATAATTATGAAAAGGACTAATCAATTATTCAGGCACCTATTTTGTG
The DNA here is from genome assembly GCA_045113495.1 of Bacteroidaceae bacterium. Taxonomy (GTDB): domain Bacteria; phylum Bacteroidota; class Bacteroidia; order Bacteroidales; family Bacteroidaceae; genus Colenecus. Next base: position 16,558 of record JBGUIZ010000065.1, on the reverse strand, counting down.
CCCTCATCCTAACCACATCCGTGGTTTCCGTTTATGCTGACCGTATCCTGTACATCTATGACCCATCGGGCAACAGGGTGGAACGCCGCAAAGAGATAATCATCCGTGAATCCGCCGGTGATTCCATTCATGGCAACGGCTCCCTTTTTGATGACCTGGCCCATCACAGGATAACCATCAGCTCCAACCCCACCGAAGGCAGTTTCAGTGTAGAGATAGGCGGAGCCGAATCCATGGACGGCGCATCCATCACCATATATAACGTGTCAGGATCCATAATTTATTATGATGACATGTTGGATGCCGTCAATGATATAGACATAACCTCATGTCCCGTGGGCATATACCTGCTTGTGATAAGGATAGAGGGAGAGAGCAGCAGCTGGAAAATAATCAAGATCTAACCCGTCAGCACTATGAACAGAATACACCTACAGACAATCATAAGTCTGCTGTGTTGCTGCGTAACGCTGGCTGCACAGACAGACAATGCTCCCGATACAGACAATGCCGGTACTATAGACCGCACATTACCGGTATTCAACTACCCAGTCAGCCCCACCTCTACGAGCTCCGACCCCGGACTGTCAGTAGGCGGAATGGGCACCTCGGTGGGGGTATCCCCCATGGGAGGCGCCACCTGCAGCATCCCCATAGAAGTCCCCCTGGGCGTAGGTGGTCTTCAACCCCAGCTGTCAATAGTCTACAACAGCCAGAGCGGCAACGGCCTGTGCGGCTACGGAGCCAGCCTGACAGGACTGTCATCCATCACGCGTGGCCCCAAGGACATCTATCATGACGGTGCGGCCCGTGGAGTGACCTATCTGGCCGATGACGCCCTCTATCTGGACGGTGTACGTCTCATATGCACATACGGAACACCCGGACAGAACGGTGCCTGTTACAGCCCCGAATCCGACCCGTTTACCGAAGTCATCACCCACGGCTCATGCACATCCACCTCAAATGACATATGGTTTGAGGTCCGCAGCTCGGACGGCATGGTCTACTGGTATGGAGCCGACTACTCATCAAGCCTGTCATATACCATAGGCAACGCCCAGAAGATACACTCCTGGTACATAACACGTGCCATCCAACCCACCGGCAACTTCATTCAGTACTCATACAACACCCCTAACGGTTATGGCATAACCCCCGTAGCCATCTCATATGGCACCAACATCAACAACCTGACCAGAACCCTGTCCAACACCATTCAGTTCAGCTACGAGAACCGCTCCGACTCCATCCCTATAGTCTTTGACGGACGTCGCGGCAGCCTAAGGAAACGTCTCAAGACCATAACCTGCAGTACGGGAGATAATGTATACCGTGTCTATACTCTCAACTATGACACAGTAAGTGACGGCACAGCCCGCAAGTTCTCCCGTCTTGTGAGTGTGACGGAAAGGAACGGCCAGAACGAGACACTCCCTTCCACCCAGCTGCAATGGTCCTATCTGCCAGCCGTTTCTTATAATGAGAGTGAGGTAACAGTAAGTGAACCTTCCAACATCGATCCCTTTGTTTCATTCCCATTTTCCAATCAATCATTTCTGGCAGGAGATCTTAATGGCGATAATCTGGTTGACTTAGCCGGTTATGCATCGGTAAATGTGCCAACTGGAGCCAATTCTTATAGTACACGAACATATCTGCATTTTTACCATTCATCAGTACAGGAAGACCAATTACAGTTCTCATCAGGGACAAATTTTGATTTGCCTCCTTCTTTTCAATCCGGAAGACTGAGTACAGGAATAAAGGGACTTCATTTTGCAGATATTGATGGTAATGGTATAAATGAATTCATAGCCCCTGTATTTACTCAAGTCGGTTCTGACCCTGGATGGATCTACATGTATGTCCTGGGGCGGGATTTTTCAGGTGGAGATATCTGTAACATGAGTATTTACGGAAGCGCCCAACCTGTCTTCTCGATTGGAGATGTTGACAATGACGGAAGAACGGATGTTATCTTCATTGAGAGTTCCAGTCATAATGGCGGCTATCCCATATACATCTGGTATTATAATGATGATTATATCCATGGCAGTCAACAATTGGATTATGCGTTGTTCAACATGGATACGGAAAGCAGTCTGTCACTATCTTCCGCCCCTGAGAGTGCATATTTGTTGGATATGAATGGAAATGGCCTTAATGACATACTGATACTGCACCATACCGGTTATTCCATTTATTGGAATCAGGGAAACGGAATATCATCATCTGTATTCTCCGACTCATTCAAGACAACGGGAACCACCTTCCAGAACTATGCAAAGACTGAGCTGGGTGATTTTAACGGTGATGGTCTGATAGATGTCTTGACTAACGCTGAAGGTTCCAGCAACTGGTATTTCCATATAAATCAGGGCGACGGCACTTTTGTAAGTACATTGGCCTGTATCTTGGGGCTTTATGAGCAGGATTTCACCCATTATGATAATGACAAGTTTCATTGTGATGTTTTCGATTTTGACAATGACGGGATGTCTGATGTGGTGATAACAAAGGCAATGTACACCAGAGAATGGAGTATTATCGGAGGTTATTATGGAGTGTTCAATAAGACACATACCTTCTGGATGCGCTCAACCGGTTCAAGCCTGATAGAAGAGTATCATGCCACCTCCAACAGAGCTAGTGACGCTCTTGCCAATAAATATATTACTGGTGACTTTGATGGAGATGGGCATATAGAACTATTGAATTATGGATATGACTGCGTCAGCGGTTGGAATGAAAACTCTGATCCTGAATGGCGCATATACAAGAATGATGGTTTGACGATACAAAGTGCTAAAGTCGCTTCTGTGATTGGTGATTACGGGGTGACAACCGGATTCAGGTATTCAACACTCACAGACGCACAGGTTTATACCAAGGGAGCAGCGGACCTTTACCCTGCACCTAAATATTCACTGCCTCTGAATGTAGTCAAACAGACTATACAAGACAACGGAGCTGCCGGTGATGATACTTTAAAATACTCTTATGAGGGCCTTAAGGTCCATCTACGTGGAAAAGGGGTGCTGGGATTCAATAAAACGAAAACTATAAACACCAAAGCTGATACAGAAACAGAAAATGGAATAACCCAATGGGACACAGACCGCTATATCCCACGTATAGTATATTCAAAGACAACAATCGGAAACAGCGAGTCACGTGTCATCAGCCATTTTGATACAATTGACAAAAACCAGAATATATACTTTGCATATCCGGCAGTGACAGTTGAAACGGATATGGACGGAGACTCTGTAACCACCTCCCGTTCATATGACAGGAACCATGGCTACATAACATCCGAAACATCAACCCATGCAACCAACATGTACCGTTCGATGGTATATTCTAACTATACCCAAGCGGGAGGTGCATACCATCCTCAGAGCATCGTTCTGACCCAGCGTCACTCTGATCACAACTCCTCTTACAGCCGTACTACCAGATACACATATGACAGTTACGGACAAGTCACCCAGACTATTGAGAATTATCAGAGCATGACCAATGCTCTGACCACAAGCTACACATATGACTTGTGGGGTAACTGTACAAGCCTTTCAGTCAGCGGCAACGGCGTGACATCTTGCACCACCTATTACGAATATGACAACACCCACCGTTTCCCGGTACGTACGTATACCAGCCCGTCGTCATCAGTGCTGAAATACACCTATGACACATGGGGAAATGTCCTGACAGAACGGGACAGCATAAACAGCAGCATCTCCAATACCGTAACCAACACCTATGACGGGTGGGGTAACCTCACATCCACCTATGTCCCCGGCGGCGGTACCGTCACCTACACCCGTGGCTGGAACAACGACCCCGCCCGGCGCTGGTTCATCCTGGAGCAGGGCACGTCACGCCCATGGGTCAAGAGCTGGTTTGACAACCATGGCCGTGATGTAAGGACCGAATCAGTAGGTCCCATGAATGTGAGCATACTTGGCACCACCACCTACAACACCAAAGGACAAAAGACCAGCCGTACCGCCACCACGGGCAACCAGACACTAACCAGCAGCTACACCTATGACAGCCGTGGCCGCCTTCAGACAGAGACCATACCAGGCAGCGGAACAAAGACATACAGCTACGGCACGTCACAGGGAGGCCTTAAGACCGTATCTATCACCGACACAGGCGGTGACGGCGACCCCCGTACCGTCACCTATACCTATGACGCGTGGGGGAACCTGAAAGGAACGACTGACTCCGAGACCACGGTATCCAACCTCTATAACTCACAGGGTAGGATAAAGAGCACCACCTCAGGCGGGTCCACCTGGACCTTCACCTATGACAACTGCGGAAACCGCACCTCCATGACCGACCCCGATGCCGGCACCAGCACCTACTGTTATGATGCGCTGGGACGTGAAATATACAGATTGGACGCCCGCGGTGCAGCCGTTGTCACAAATTATGATTATCTTGGCCGCATAACCAGCACCACCGCCTCCGCCCCCGTAGGCAGCGAGACCATAACCTATACATACGGCGGTCCCGATGCCGGTACCGGACAGATGCGTCTGGTAGGCAAGGCGCTGGACAACTGGCAGTACAGTTACGAATATGATCAGTATGGAAGGATGACCAAGGAGACGCTATCAGGTTACGAAACCCAGTATCAGTACTCGGATGCCGGTCTTGTGACACGCAAGACCTATCCCAACAGCAAGGTGCTGGACTATACGTATGATGCCTATGGCAACCTCATGACCACCAATGCCGTGAACGGCGCCATACTATGGAGCCGTACCGGTTATAACGGAAGCTCATCCACATCCACCGTCAGGCTGGACAACACCACCGCCTTTACCCGCACCACACAGCTGGACGCATACGGCAACCTGCAGTCCGTACAGCTGTCACGCGGTGCCACCACGCTGCGCAGTGACAGCTACACCTTCAGCTCCAGCACCGGCAACCTCACATCCCGCACACTGGGCGGAGTGACACAGAGCTTCTCATATGACGGCATGGACCGCCTCACCGAAGTGACATCGGGCGGTCAGACGCAGATGGAGATGGATTACCTGTCAAACGGTAACATATCATACAAGACAGGTATTGGACTGTATGAATACAACAGCAACTCCAAGCCTCATGCTGTGGCAGCCGTAGCCAATACCTCAGGACTCATACCTGAGGGCGAACAGACAGTTTTATACAACTATTGGGGAAAGATAAGTGATGTATACTCAACGGTGGGCAGTGACACCTACCATTACATCATACGCTACGGACCGGATTTGCAGCGCGTCTTTACCGAGTTGTGGAAGAACGATACGGAGTTACTTCATTTCACGTTCTATGACGGAGGTTTTGAGCAGCGCTATGAGAACGGCCAGATAAACAACACCTATTGTATAGACGGTGCCGCCGGAACGGAAGCACTGTATATGGAGCATACCCAGACCGGTGTGAAGACATACTGTATTGAGACAGACCATCTGGGCAGCATCACCGGCCTGTACAACCAGAACGGCACCAAGGTGTTCAGTGCCAGCTATGACGTGTGGGGCAGACGAACGGTAGGCTCTGGCTCAATAACCTTTGACCGTGGCTTCACGGGACACGAGCACCTGGACCAGCTGGGACTGATAGACATGAACGGAAGGATGTACGACCCGCTGCTGGGACGTTTCCTCAGCCCCGACCCGTTTGTACAATCTCCATCAGATCCTCAGAACTATAACAGGTATTCTTACTGTCTTAACAATCCTCTTAAGTATACGGATCCTAGTGGTAATCTGTTTTCACTGACTATACTTACAGGAGCAATAGATCTCTTGTATACTGTTTTTTTCAATGGAGGTTTGGATTTTACCAGTAAAGGAGCAATGAGAGATGCCTGGAAAGATTTTGATCCAACAGCTTCATGGTCTAAAACAAACAAATCTTTCCAAATGTCTGTCAATATGTATAAAACTGATTCAAATTTAGGAACTATAGATAGATGCCAAGAATTATTAAAACGTTTAATCAATCCTCTCACATACTTGGGAGATATAGTGAATCAGACAATTAACATATTTGGAAACGTTAAAAGTGTAGATTTCTATCATGGGGCGACTTTAGTTGAATCTTATTCATCTGCATTTGGAGGTTTTACCATAGGGCACTATATCCATGCTCAACGTGGAACAAAAGCTGATCCTACAGATTATATATTTCAACACGAATTTGGACATTACTTGTTCAATAGGAAAGTAGATCCTATATCTGGGATTACATGTAGTCTTATTAGCCTAGGCAGTGCAATGTTTAGAAAAGACTATAAACATAAAGAAACATTTACAGAAATTGACGCAAATCGTTTAGCTTTTGAGTATTTCTTTGAAAATGTTGAAGGCTTTGGTTTCTTTGAAGAGGATGGAAATATGAAATCAGGTACATATTTAAATAATAACGGAAGTTTATTGAATAAATGGAATTGGCAAGAGAATCCTCTTAATATCGAAAAGGATTCTTCTGGTAATCTCTATAGGAAGTATTATAATAAAGAGTGTGACAAACCTTATAAGTACTTTTTATTAAATGATTATTATAGACTCAAATATTATCATGGAGGATTATGAAAAAACAACTGTTAAAATTGGAAAAAATGAAAAGATTGGTAGTTATTATTGTATCTCTATTATTTGTAATTTGTTGTGACGTAAAAAACAAAGCTGGAGATCATCATATTATTTATGCAGTTAATAATAGCGATAAAGATATCTTTGTCGTTCAAAATGGTTGTGAGCCATTGAATATCAGTTGTTTTCCCAGTTCTTTCAGAATTGAATTAGTACAAGCTCATTCAAGTAATACACTTACAACACCATGGTATTATTCTTGGGAAGATCAAATATCGGGTTATCAAGGAAAAGCAGCTTTTTTCATCCTTGACGCTGATTCAGTTCGTGCTGTATCTAATGATACCACTATTAACTTCAAACCAATGAATAATAAAGAGGAAGAAGAACTATATGAATTATTAGATAGGCGAACACAAATAGTTTATTACTATTATTCCATATCAGACTTAGAAGAAATGAACTGGACAATAACATACCCTTAATAAAGAGATTATCTCAAGCGAAAATGTGGACTGTCCCCTTTTTCACGTGAAAAAGATAGTAATTATCGCTAATCTTAACATGTGAAAAAGGGGACAGTCCCCAATTTCACATTACCTGTAAACACATGTTTGTTATGAAATCCTAACAGTTTGGTTTAGGATTCAGATTTTAGAAACCATTAGAACGATATGTAATTAAAATGCAGTAATTTTGAGACTCTAAATAAAATAGGTATGGAAATCTACTGCATAAACAGCAAGAAGAGCGGGAGTTTCAACCCCGGTGTGACATACGCGGAAGTATTCGGTCAGTTGGATGTACAGCTTAAGGGATGCCCGCTGTGCGTTACCTCAAACGGCAGGCTCCAGGATATGGAGTCAAAGGTGTATGAGGACTGTGACGTTGAGTTCCTGGATGTCACCACCAGCATAGGTGCACGCAGTTATACACACGGACTGGTATTTGTACTGGCTAAAGCTGTGGCAGAGTTGTTTCCCGGCGGCAGGATCAGGGTTTCAAACGCAATATCCAAAGGTTTCTACTGCCCGCTGGAACTGGACCATGAGGTCACTGAGGAGGATGTAACCGCCATCAGTGAGCGTATGGGCAGCATAATTGGACGTAACATCCCATTCATAAAGCATACAGCCCACACCAAGGATGTGGCCGATATCATGGCTGCAGCCGGACGTGAAGATACCGCCCGCCTGCTGCGTAGCGTAGGTTCCATTTACTCTTCTTATTACACACTGGAAGAGATGCCCGACTGGTTCTTTGGCATTCTGCCTCCTCACACCGGATGCCTTAAGGTATTTGGACTGGAGCTGATGGCAGGCGGTGTCCTGGTACGCGTGCCCAACCGCACCAACCCCGATCAGTTGGAGCCCATGATACATCAGGATAAGATGTTCGAGATGTTCAAGGAGCATCATGAATGGATGGGTATTCTGGGATTCTCAACCCTGGGAGAGCTCAATGAGGCCATAAACAAGAAGAGCGGCAGCAACATGATCATCAACGTGGCCGAGGCACTACAGTCACAGAAGATTGTACATATCGCAGACCAGATTGTGGCACGCCGCAATGAGGGCAAGGGATTGAAGCTGATTATGGTATCTGGTCCGTCATCATCGGGCAAGACCACATTCAGCAAGCGTCTTATGGTACAGCTCATGGCTCAGGGACTCACTCCTAAGGTGATTTCACTTGATGATTATTTCCTGGACCGTGACCACACCCCGCTGGATGAGAACGGCAATCATGACTTTGAGTCTCTCTACGCCATAGACCTGCCCTATTTCAACCAGCAGCTTAAGGACCTGCTGGCCGGCAAGACCGTGCAGCCGCCCACATTCAATTTCAAGAAAGGCGGAATACGCGAGTTCACGGATCCCCCCATCACACTGGGTGAGAATGACATACTGCTCATTGAGGGCATCCACGCTCTCAACCCGGACCTTATGCCCGACATACCTACAGACCGCCGTTTCCTCATATACGTATCGGCACTTACAAGCATACGCATAGACCTGCACAACTACATACCCACTACCGATAACCGCCTGCTGCGCCGCATAACCCGTGACCACAAGTACCGCAGTTACTCGGCCGTGGATACCCTGAGCCGCTGGCCTTCAGTTCGTTCAGGTGAGGAGAAATGGATATTCCCCTATCAGGAGAACGCCGACGCCATGTTCAACTCGGCCATGATGTTTGAGATTGCGGTCATAAAGGATATGGTAGCCCCGCTGCTGGAGGAGGTTCCCGAGGACAGCCCCGAGTACGCCAAGGCATGCCAGCTTAAGGATTTCCTCAAGCTGTTCCGTACCATACCCAGCCAGAACCTGCCGCCCACATCACTGGTACGCGAGTTCATAGGCGGAAGCAGTTTCCACTATTGATTGATACTACATGCCCGGATTAAGTAACATACAGACTCAGCTCCAGACCCAGACACAGGTCCAGACGTTATCGCCCCAGCAGGTGCTTGAGGCGCGTCTGCTTGCGCTCAACACCCTGGAACTAGAGGAGCATGTACGTACCGAACTGGGCGACAACCCCACCCTTGAGGCCGGTCCGCAGGAGGCTCCGGAAAATGATAGTGAAGATTCCGTAACCGATGATACAGACCAGTATGAGAACGAGTCATATGATGACAACTCCTCACGTGATGACTGGAATGATGACGATGATGACTGGTATGAGCGCGGACAGGGAGGCTCCGGGAATGCGGTAGCCGATATCCCTCTGGCCGATACCCGCTCATTCTACGATATACTCTATGAGCAGCTGCGCGAGCAGGACCTCACCCCGCGCCAGATGAAGATTGCGCTCTATATCATAGGCTCTATAGACAATGACGGTATCCTGGACAAGGACCTGCAGGCCATATCTGATGACCTGGCATTCTACCATGATACAGATGCCTCGACCGATGAGATTGAAGAGGTCCTCAAGGTCATTCAGGAGTTTGACCCTGCCGGTATAGGCGCCCGAAACCTGCAGGAGTGCCTGCTCATACAGATACGCCGTAAGCCGGAATCACCATGCAGGGAACTCCAGGAGCGCGTCATATCCACCATGTTTGACGAGTTCACCCACAAGCGCTGGGACAAGATAGCAGCCCGTCTGGACCTGAGCCGTGAGGAGACCGATAACGTGATTGCCGAACTCATAAAGCTCAACCCGCGTCCGGGCAGCTCACTGGGCGAGAGCGTAGGTCACAGCCGCCAGCATATAGTGCCTGATTTTCTGCTGGACAGCTATGATGATGAGATTCACTTTACGCTCAATAACAGCAACATCCCGCAACTTCATATAAGCCGTGAGTACTCTGATATGCTGGAGAACCAGATCAAGGGCGGCAACAGCAGCCAGCGTGACGCGGCTATCTACATAAAGAGCAAGCTGGACAAGGCACGCGGGTTCATACAGGCGCTCAAGCAGCGTGAGCAGACTATGACGCGTACCATGCAGGCCATCATAGACCTGCAGCGCCCCTTCTTTCTGGAGGGAGACGAAACCCTGCTCAAGCCTATGATCCTTAAGGATGTAGCTGACAGGACAGGATATGACATATCAACCATATCACGCGTAACCAGCGGAAAGTATGTGCAGACCGGATTCGGCACATTCCCCCTCAAGGCCTTTTTTACCGATGGCGTAAAGACACAGGGAGGTGAGGAGGTATCGGTCAAGGAGATACACCGTCTGCTGCGTGAGGCTACTGATGCCGAGGACCATGACAACCCGCTCACTGATGAGCAGTTGTCCGATATGCTGGCCGAGCGCGGCTACAAGGTGGCTCGCCGCACGGTGGCAAAATACAGGGAGCAGATTGGCATACCTGTAGCTAGAATGAGGAAAAGTTAATATACAAGCATATGAAACCAGTAGTAAGCATTATCATGGGCAGTACATCTGATCTGCCCGTTATGGAAAAGGCCGCTGCCTTTCTGGACAGCATCCAGGTTCCGTTTGAGATGAACGCATTATCCGCACACCGCACACCCGCGGCAGTTGAGGAGTTTGCCAAGGGCGCACAGGCACGTGGCATCAAGGTTATCATTGCAGCAGCCGGCATGGCAGCAGCCCTGCCCGGCGTGATTGCAGCCAACACATGTGTTCCCGTGATAGGAGTGCCCATCAAGGGTATGCTTGACGGTCTGGATGCCATGCTCTCAATCATACAGATGCCCCCCGGAATACCTGTTGCCACCGTTGGCGTGAACGGAGCCCAGAACGCAGCCATACTGGCTGCCCAGATACTGGCTGTAGCCGACAGCGATCTGGCAGCACGTCTGGCCGCCCATAAGGAGGGTCTCAAGGAGAAGATTGAGAAAGCCAATGCAGAACTGAGCCAGGTAAAGTATAACTTCAAGACCAACTGATGAGCGTTTACACCCGCAGGAAAACGGTACCGGTACGTGTGGGCAACACCGCAATAGGCGGCGATAACCCCATACGTCTGCAGTCTATGACCACGGCATCCACCATGGATACCGCCGGGTGCATAGAGCAGGCTATCCGTATCATTGATGCCGGTGGAGAGCTGGTTCGCATGACCACACAGGGCACCCGTGAGGCAGAGAATATGCGCCTTATACGCGATGGCCTGAGGGCACGCGGTTACGACACCCCGCTGGTGGCCGACGTACACTTCAACCCCGCTGTGGCCGATGTGGCCGCACGCATAGTGGAGAAAGTGCGCATCAACCCCGGCAACTACGTGGATCCTGCACGTACGTTCAAGCATCTGGAATACACTGATGCGGAATATGCACAGGAGATACAGCGCATACGTGACCGTTTCATTCCGTTCCTGAACATATGCCGTGAGCATGGTACCGCCATTCGCATAGGCGTGAACCACGGTTCACTGTCAGACCGCATCATGAGCCGTTACGGCAACACCCCCGCCGGTATGGTGGAGAGCTGCATGGAGTTCCTGCGCATATGCGTGGAGCAGCAGTTCATGAACGTGGTCATATCAATCAAGGCCAGCAACACCGTGGTCATGATTGAGACCGTACGCCTTCTGGTCAAGGAGATGGACCGTGAGGGCATGGCGTTCCCCATACATCTGGGAGTGACCGAGGCCGGTGAGGGTGAGGACGGACGCATAAAGAGCGCCATAGGCATTGGGGCACTGCTGGCCGAAGGTATTGGTGATACCATACGCGTATCCTTGTCAGAGGCTCCTGAACGTGAGATTCCTGTGGCCCGCAAGCTGGTTGATTATGCAGAAACCAGTGCGCAGGTTCGTGCATCGGCCAAAATAGAAAACGGAGTCCTGCAACTGTCATACAATGACAAGACACTTGAGGATTTCCAGCTGCACGCCGCCATGGATGCAGGCGCACTGCTTATAGACGGCAAGGCCGGTGACCTGAAATTGAGCAACCCCAATATATCTGCAGAACAGATTAAATCCACTGAGGATGCAATCCTGCAGGGTGCACGCATCCGCTTTACAAAACCGGAGTACATATCCTGTCCGGGCTGCGGACGTACACTTTACAATCTTGAAGATACGATTGCACGCATAAAAGCCGCTACAGGCCACCTTAAGGGAGTCAAGATAGCCATCATGGGCTGTATCGTGAACGGACCGGGTGAGATGGCCGATGCCGATTTCGGCTACGTAGGCGCAGGCCGCGGCCGCATAAGCCTTTACAAAGGCAAGGAGTGCATAGAGAAAAATATCCCCGAGGAGAATGCCGTGGACAGACTCCTCCAGTTCATTGAAGAAACAATACACAAGTAATATGGAAAACAAACTGACCATCTACAACACCCTTACTCGCAAGAAAGAGTTGTTTGAAGCATTGAACCCGCCACACGTAGGCATGTACGTGTGCGGTCCTACCGTATATGGTGATCCGCATCTGGGTCACGCCCGCCCCGCCATCACATTTGACATACTGTTCCGCTACCTGCAGCACCTGGGCTACAAGGTTCGTTACGTGCGTAACATCACAGATGTAGGCCATCTGGAGCATGATGCCGATGAAGGTGAGGACAAGATTGCCAAGAAAGCCCGTCTGGAGCAGCTGGAGCCCATGGAGGTTGTCCAGTACTACACCTTGCGCTATCACAAGGCAATGGATGCCCTGAACGTGCTGCCGCCCAGCATCGAGCCGCACGCATCGGGCCATATCATTGAGCAGATTGAGCTTGTAAAGCAGATCCTGGACAACGGCTACGCATATGAGAGCCAGGGCAGCATCTACTTTGACGTTAACAAGTATAACAAGGACCATCACTATGGCATACTCTCTGGCCGTAACCTGGATGACGTGCTCAACACCACCCGTGAGCTTGACGGTCAGGAGGAGAAACACAACCCCGCTGACTTTGCGCTTTGGAAAAAAGCCCAGCCCGAGCACATAATGCGCTGGCCTTCACCCTGGAGCAACGGATTCCCCGGCTGGCACTGCGAGTGCACCGCCATGGGCCGCAAGTACCTGGGCGAGCGTTTTGACATACACGGAGGCGGCATGGACCTGATATTCCCGCACCACGAGTGTGAGATAGCACAGGCCGTTGCCAGCCAGGGTCATGACATAGTGCATTACTGGATGCACAACAACATGATCACCATCAACGGCCAGAAGATGGGCAAGTCTCTTGGCAACTTCATCACCCTGAACGAGTTCTTTACCGGTCAGAACAAGAACCTTAAGCAGGCCTACAGCCCCATGACCATAAGGTTCTTCATACTGATGGCCCACTACCGCGGTACGGTTGATTTCAGCAACGACGCCCTGCAGGCTGCCGAGAAGGCCATGTCACGACTCATGGAGGCCTACAACGCAATAGGCCGCATACAGCCCTCTGCCGAGAGCACAGTAAGCGTTAGCGAGTTCAAGAGCAAGTGCTACGAGGCCATGGATGATGACCTTAACACACCTATCGTGATAAGCCATCTGTTTGATGCCGCCAAGGTAATCAACCAGGGTGTTGACGGTAATGCCAAACTCACAGCCGCCCAGATAGAAGAGCTTAAGTCACTGTTTGATACATTCCTCTTTGAGATTCTTGGAATCAAGGCCGAAGAGGGTGGCGGCAGTGGTCGTGAGGAGGCATTCGGCAAGGTTGTAGACATGCTTCTGGAGCAGCGTGCCATTGCAAAGGCAAACAAGGACTGGGCTACCAGTGACAAGATACGTAATGAGCTTACCGCACTTGGATTTGAGATCAAGGATACCAAGGACGGTGCAACCTGGAAACTGAACCGTTGATATGAGAAACCCCGTCATCATAGCGCTGCTTCTGTTTGTAGCTATCTCTTGCGGAGGACGCAAGGCGGCAAGTGTAGTCAATGCTTCTGCCAAGAGTGAGCAGACCCAGGCAACGGTTACAGAAAACTTACCTGAGTTCTGCGCCGACAGTGCCTACAACTACATTAAGCGACAGACCGATTTTGGACCACGTGTACCCAACACACAGGCACATGATGATTGCGGAATATGGCTTGCAGCCAAACTGGCCAGTTTTGGGGCGGACAAGGTTCACCTCCAGAACTTTGATGCCAAAACATTTGACGGCAACACCCTTAAGTGTCTCAATATCATAGGCAGTTTCAACTCTGACTGCCCCACACGTGTGATACTCTGCTCACACTGGGACAGCCGCCCGTGGGCCGATAATGACCCCGACCCCTCCAAGCACAAGACTCCGGTGGATGCCGCCAATGACGGTGCCAGCGGCGTGGCCGTGATACTGGAGATAGCACGCCAGATGCAGCAGAAGGCCCCGCAGATAGGTATAGACTGCATATTCCTGGATGCCGAGGATTGGGGACCAGGTGATGACTATAAGGGAGAGCACCTGGAGACATGGTGGGGACTGGGAACACAGGAGTGGGCCCGCAATCCGCATGAAAAAGGATACAAGGCCCGTTATGCCATCCTGCTGGATATGGTGGGCGGAAAGGGAGCCACATTCTACAGGGAGAAATACTCCGTAATGTTTGGCAAACAGTACGTGGACAAGGTATGGAACGCAGCGTCACAACTGGGATACTCGTCACTGTTCCGCAAACAGGACGGTTTCTACGTCACTGATGACCACTACTTCATAAATACCATTGCCCGCATTCCGGCCATAGATATAGTGCCTTATATTCCCAACTGCCCGAGCAGTTCATTCGGACCTACATGGCACACTACGCAGGATAATATAGACAATATTGACAAGAACGTGCTGGAGGCTGTCGGCAAGACACTCATCAGCGTCATTTATAATGAGAAACCATGACAATAGACCAGATACAGCAAGATGTGATTGAGGAGTTCAGCGCTTTTGACGACTGGATGGACAAATACCAGATGATCATAGACCTGGGTAACGAACAACCATCTCTAGATCCCGCTTACAAGACAGAGGACAACCTGATTGAGGGTTGCCAGAGCCGTGTATGGCTTCATGCCCAGATGCGTGACGGACTGGTTCACTTTGAGGCTGACAGCGACGCCATCATAACCAAAGGCCTCATTGCCCTGCTTATAAGAGTCCTTTCAGATCACACTCCACAGGAGATTCTTGACAGTGACGTGCATTTCATAGACGCCATAGGACTCACCCAGCATCTTTCACCCACCCGCAGCAACGGACTGCTGTCCATGCTCAAACAGATCAAGACATACGCCTTAGCCTACTCACAGAAATGAAAAAGATACTTAGCCTGCTAACCACCGCCCTGCTCCTGGTAGGATGCTCTCCGTCAAAGGGCGGATTTGAGATGAAACAGATAAAGGATGAGATAAGCTGGAAAAACTCACTTATCCAGTTCAGTACACATACTGACCTTGATGAGGAGGGCGGAAACTACCTGGGATTTGACGCCAGCCTGAAGAAAGAGGACGGTAAGACAATCCATATGCCCTTAGACGCCTACGGACCCGGTTACGGTGCCTCTTTCCCCTTAGGTACACTTGGCCTGTACAAGCCTGACAAAGGTATCGGCACTACCGAGATACTGAGTATGACCGATGAAAAGATGGTCATTCACATAGGCTATAACCAATGGACAGTGGTGGATGTGCCGGTTGTGCTTGACAAACAGATCACCCTGTTCCGTGACAGCCCCATAATGTCTGTGATAGACTACTACACCGGGCACTTTGACCTGCTCAACGTGGCTGCAGGACTTACCACTGCAACAGAGGGTGAAGTAAGTAAAATTGAAAACGGATTTGTCATAGAATATCCCACATATGGCATAACCGCCGTTATAGTCATGCCCGGTGCCGAACAGGCATCAACAGATGAAACATCAGGCTATGCATTTGTAAAAAAGGCAGTTGCCGATAACGAGCCGTTGCGTTATTATGTCGGATTAAGCGATAAAGGAAAGGAGTATCTGCTTGACGAACTGACCAAAATTTTATAAATTTGCAGCTAATTAAAAGAATAACGTATAATAATACAAATATGAACAGCAAATACTGGAACGAGGAGATTGAGACAATGCCCCGCAAGCAGCTTGAGCAGCTTCAGGTGGAGCGTCTTAAGAAAACCGTGGAGATTGCAATGGGCAGCGAATTCTACGCACCCAAATTCAAGGAACTGGGCATTACACCCGATAGCATCAAGTCCGTCCAGGACATAAAGCGCTTTCCGTTTACAACCAAGAATGACCTGCGTGCCACCTATCCGTTCGGCATCAAGTCCGTACCTCTGGAGAAGGTAGTACGTCTGCACTCATCAAGCGGTACCACAGGTAACCCCACAGTTATCCTGCACACCCAGAGAGACCTGGACCAGTGGGCCGATGCCATGGCACGTTCAATGTACTGTATAGGACTGCGTAACACAGATATTATCCAGAACACATCCGGTTACGGAATGTTTACCGGCGGTCTCGGCATACAGTATGCTGCCGAGCGTCTGGGAGCCTTGACCGTTCCTGCAGGTGCAGGTAACAGCAAGCGTCACGTAAAGTTCATCACTGACTTCGG
>JBGUIZ010000064.1:0-26642 GCA_045113495.1 Bacteroidaceae bacterium | reverse complement strand
AGTTTATGTTTATCGGTTTTAAAAATATAACCACTGTTCAGCTGAATAATAACCAGCAGAATAATAATCAGAACCAGAATAATAATCAGGTTCCGATGGTTATACCTTTTGACCGGTCAGGTATGTAACTGTTGTATTAAATAAGAAATTTAAAAGGCTGGTCTTTTTGAGACCGGCCTTTTTTTGTTTAACCGATGGATCCAACAAAAACAATAATTTTTCAAACCCCAAAACACTTTAATTATGAAAAAGATTGAAGCCATTATCCGAAAGACAAAGTTTGAGGATGTAAAGGAGGCTCTGTTTGAGGCCGACATCAACTGGTTCTCGTATGCCGAAGTTCATGCTATCGGTCAGGACCGTCAGGACAGAATCTACCGTGGTGTGATGTACAGTACCGATATCATATCACGAATTGAAATCACAATCATCTGCCGTGACCAGTTTGTTGAGCCCGCAATCAATGCTATCATGGGAGCAGCAAGAACAGGTGAGGTTGGCGACGGCCGTATATTCGTGAGCCCGGTCGATGATACCTGGTCCATCCGTACCGGAGAACACGGTGATATAGTGTTGGCAGACAGAAAGTAAAACCATTTAAAGATTTAAGATTATGTTTTTAGATATAGTTGAAGGTGTAAGCGCAGTTGAGGAAAGTATAAGCGCTGTAGCCGAGAGTGGTATAAGCGGACTTGATACAGTCTGGGTATTGTTAGCTGCGATGCTTGTGTTCTTTATGCAGCCCGGTTTCGCGCTGGTTGAGGCAGGTTTTACCCGTTCCAAGAACACAGCCAACATTCTGATGAAGAACTTTGTTGACTTCATGGTCGGATCATTCCTTTTCTGGATGATAGGATTCGGTCTGATGCACGGAGCAAACAACGGATTCATTGGTGGTCTCCACCTTTTTGACTGGTCATTCATAGGTGACTCAAACGTTCCTGCTGAATGTACACTGATTTTCCAAACCGTATTCTGCGCCACTGCTGCCACAATAGTTTCAGGCGGTATGGCTGAGAGAACCAAGTTCTCCATGTACGTGATCATTTCTATCATCATCTCAGTATTCATTTATCCCATCGAGGGTCACTGGACCTGGGGCGGTGGCTGGCTCTCAGAGCTTGGTTTCCATGATTTTGCAGGTTCAACCGTTGTTCACTCTTGCGGTGGTGTGATTGCTCTTGCAGGTGCTATGGTACTTGGTCCCCGTATCGGTAAGTATTCAAAGACCGGCGAATCACGCGCTATCCCCGGTCACAACCTGACATTCGGTGCTCTTGGCGTATTCATCCTCTGGTTCGGATGGTTCGGTTTCAACCCCGGTTCACAATTGGCTGCCGAAGGTTCTGAGAACGCTATCGCAATCTCTCATGTAATGTGCACAACCAACATGGCTGCCGCAACAGGCGGACTTGCAGCACTGTTCCTTACATGGATTGTATTCGGCAAACCTTCACTTTCACTGGTATGCAACGGCATCCTGGCAGGTCTGGTAGGTATCACAGCAGGTTGCGACCTTGTATCAATAGGTGGTGCAGCAATCATCGGTGCCGTTTGCGGTGTTGCAATGGTTGGTTCTGTTGCCCTGATTGATAAGATCTGCAAGATAGATGATCCCGTAGGTGCTGTATCAGTTCACGGAGTCTGCGGTATCCTTGGTACTCTCATGACCGGTATGTTTGCAGTTGACGGTGGCCTGTTCTACGGCGGTGGCTGGCATTTCCTGGGCGTTGAGGCTCTTGGATCACTGGTAACTTGCGCATGGTCATTCGGACTTGGTCTGCTCACATTCGTAATCCTCAAGAAGGTTCACGGTATCCGTGTAGCTGCCCGCGTTGAGGAGGAGGGACTTGATATCTATGAGCATGGTGAGACTGCTTACAACGTATGATTGAAATGATTTAATTAACAAATGGAGGATTGGGAATCATGAATTGAAGTTAAAGATTTGATTCGTACTAGATTTAATACCTCTATATTTGTAATACTCATGCAGGTATGTATTGATTATTTGATTCCTGATTCACGATTCTCCATTTATTTGATAAACCCCAACAATTAATTAATACTATTATGAAAAAGATTTTTACAGTGGTAATTGCAATGGCTGCAGTGGCAGCTCCGTTGCACGCAGAGATTGAAGCAACAATTGGTGCAGACGTAGTTAGTGAGTATGTCTGGAGAGGTGAAATATGTGGTGATGCCGCCATACAGCCCTCGCTTGGTGTAAGCGCTGCAGGTGTTGACCTCTCGCTTTGGGGATCTGTAGGAATAAGCAATTTCATGGATACAAAAGAACTGGATATTACCTTGAGTTACTCTATAGAAGGTGCGACAATAGGTATTACAGACTATTGGTTCAGTGCCGGTACAGAGCCCTACGGACGCTATCTCAAGTATAAGGAGGATGCAACCAACCATGTCTTTGAGGGATTCCTGGGATATGATTTCGGCTTTGCGTCAGTATCCTGGTACACGAACTTTGCCGGTAGTGACTTCAAGGCCGACGGTGACCGTGCATTCAGCTCTTATTGCGAGATTGCCGCTCCGTTCAGTGCCGGCGGTCTGGATTGGACCGCAAGTCTGGGATTCGTTCCCATGGAGACTCCGTTTTACGGAACTGAAGGTTTTGCAGTAACAAACCTTTCACTTGCTGCCTCAAAGTCAATAGACATAACAGAGAGCTTCAGCATTCCCGTATCGGCAGCCGTAACAGTCAACCCCTGCGCCGAAATGGCATACTTAGTGTTCGGAATATCCTTCTGAATTATTTGAGTTTCTTCATCTCATAACCCAGGCGGTGCAGTTCAATTGCAGCACCGATTGAGAACATAACCTGGACAGTGCGTGCATAAACGTAGAATGCGCGCGGGCTCTGAGGTTCAATTTTCTCCTGACGTATGAACGTTACTGCGGTCTGGGCGCAGGTCTGCATAAGAGATGTAATCTGCTGGGCTTGTTTTCCATCGGGAAACAGGCCCAGTATGTCTTTAAGGATATGGTCATCCATGTCGTCAAAGCCGTTCGGGCCCAGCAGTACGCTGTAGGGCTGTCCCTTCAGTTTGTTCCAGTCTCGGTTCCACCAGCAGGCTACAGCCATGCCTATATAACCGGCCCAGGCGACCGAAACCGTAGGGTAGGCGGCTATCTCCTTCACGCCGTCAGCAATATATTCCGGCGCAAGCTCCTTCCATTTAAGGTCTATGTCATCGGACTTTAAGAGTATGCCTTCAAGCATTCCCGCATCGGTACATATCTTGAGTAATTCCCTCTCCAGACGGTCCTGGAACATGTTGTAATACAGCTGGTCTTCCATATCTTGTAATATTGGACAGCAAAGGTAATTTTTTTACCTTTGTGCCATTCACTACTAACTACAAATATTATGAGAAAACTTACGGGAGCGCTGCTTATGGCAGCCATGCTGGTTCCTGCCTGGAGCGCAGCACAGAAATGGGAAGGTCTGGCCGATACCCCTCAGATGGGATGGAACAGCTGGAACAAGTTCGGACAGAACATCAGTGAACAACTTATTCGTGAGCAGGCCGATGCCATGGTGGCAGAAGGTCTGGTCGAAGCCGGTTACATCTATCTCAATATGGATGACTGCTGGCATGGCGAGCGTGATGCCGACGGTTTTGTTCAGCCTGATCCCAAGACATTTCCATCGGGTATTGAGGCTCTGGCCGATTATGTTCACTCCAAAGGCATGAAACTTGGTATATACTCTGATGCCGGCCGTAAGACCTGTGCAGGCCGTACCGGTAGTTTCGGTCATGAGTATCAGGATGCCTTGCAGTATGCACGCTGGGGAATAGACTATCTTAAATATGACTGGTGCTCAAGTGAGAATATCAACCCTCGTGGCGCATACACCCTGATGCGTGACGCTCTGCGTGCCGCCGGACGTCCCATTCTGTTCAGCATGTGCGAGTGGGGTACCAACAAACCATGGGAGTGGGCTGAGAATGTAGGCCACTCATGGCGTACCACCGGTGATATCACCGCCCGTTTTGCCGGCAACCCCCGTCAGCGCGGTTGGGGCCAGACTGTTCTGAGCATCATTGACCAGAACGCCCCCTTGCGTAAATATGCCGGTCCGGGCCACTGGAATGATCCCGATATGCTTGAGGTGGGCAACGGTATGAGCGTAAATGAGGACCGCGCCCACTTCAGTATGTGGTGCATGATGGCTGCTCCTCTCATTCTGGGTAATGACCTCTCAAAGATGACCGATGAGACCCGTGCCATAATCCTGAACAAGAAGGTAATTGCCATCGATCAGGATAAACTGGGCGTGCAGGGACTGCGCTACAAGACAGAAAACGAGATTGAGTACTGGTTCAAACCGCTTGAGAACGGTGACTGGGCATTCTGCCTGCTCAACCGCAGCACGGAACCCGTAGAGTGCAACGTCAACTGGCAGGACTACAACCTGACCGATGAAGAGGTAAGCGGACTGTCAACTAAGTTCGACGCCATAACCTACAACATTGAGAATCTGTGGGAGTTCAACGCCAAGAAGGCAAAGGTCGGTACCACCAAGAAGGCTCTCAAGGTGACGGTTCCCGGTCATGATGTGGCTATGTACCGTCTCTCACCAAAATAAAAGGGGCCAATTTGGCCCCCTTTTATTGCATCTGCTGCAACAGACGGTTGCAGCGACTGGTCTGATAGGGGGTAAGTCTGGCGGGGTTGCTTCTTAGCGGATTAGGAAGGCATATCGCTATGGAAATGGCCTGCCTGCGGGTCAGTTTGGCGGCGTGGCATCCGAAATAGTGTTGGGCGGCAGCCTCCGCTCCATATATGCCCGGTCCCATCTCTATAATATTAAGGTAGACTTCCATTATCCTGTCCTTGCTCCAGAGTTTCTCAATAAGGAAGGTCCAATAGGCCTCCCAGACTTTTCTGGCGCCTGTCCGTGTTCCGAATGAGAATACATTCTTGGCGGTTTGCTGCGATATGGTGCTGCAACCGCGCAGTTTGGTTCCTTTAGTCAGATGGTCATCGCGCATTTTCCTGATTGCTTCCCAGTCAAAACCATGATGGTCATAGAACTTCTGGTCCTCTGTCAGAACCACGGCTTTTGCAAGGTTGGGTGATATCCGGTCAAGGCTGACCCAAGTATGCTGAGTCTTGAATGTCTTTACATTCCGGTTCTCTATGGAGCGCTTGAGCATAAGCGGAGTGTAATTGACCGGAACGTAGCGCAATAACAGTACCAGCGCCAGACTCAGTGCGATAAAGAGTAGGGGGAGCTTAACAAACAGTCTGAATGTCCACTTGCGCTTCTTCTTCATAAAGTGATTTGTCCTTATCGGCTGCAAAGTTACTTAATAGATTCGTGAAGTATCTATCTTATTCTTTCTTTGTATATTTGAACCGATAACTAATCCTTTTCTAACCGTTATGGAACCAAAAACAAACAGAATCCTGTCCAATATATGTTTCTTTCTGTTTGACAAAAAGTAAGTTTATTATTATATAAAGGTGGCAAAATGTAAGTGGGGTAAATAAATTTGCGATAAAGTGATATTTTTCTGCCAAAATGTTTTGGTGTATAAAAAAGAGTGCTTAAATTCGCGTCAGAATTAGCAAAAACAAGAGAAATGGCAAGATTCCTGGCTTACGCCAATAATAATCAGAATAATAATCAGAACCAGAATAATAATCAGGTTTTGATGATTACTTCTTTTGGCCAGCGGGAAAGCTAATCATTAAGGAATATAAAGAACAAAACATAAAAGACTGGTCAATTTGATCAGTCTTTTTTTTGTTCCGGACCGTAAGATGAATAAATAACAAAAACAATAAATACTATGTGTGGAATAGTTGCAGCATTCAAGATCAAGAAGCAGTCTGAGCAGCTCAGACAGCAGGTATTGGAGATGAGTAGAAGAATCCGTCACCGCGGTCCGGACTGGAATGGCATCTGGTGCGGCGGATCTGCCATATTGGCTCATGAGCGTCTTAGCATCGTGGACCCTCAGTCAGGCGGCCAGCCGCTGTTCAGTGAGGATCGCCTTCAGGTGCTGGCCGTTAACGGTGAGATTTACAACCATCAGGCAATACGCCGTGAGTATGAGGGCCGATACACATTCCGCACAGGAAGCGACTGCGAGGTTATCCTGGCGCTTTACCGTGATGCCGTAAGGGCCGGTGGCAGTCAGGAGGACTTTATCCGCATGCTTGAGAAGCTGAACGGTATTTTTGCTTTTGCTCTTTATGATGCCGAGCGTGACGAATACCTGATAGCACGTGATCCCATAGGTGTTATACCTCTTTATATAGGCCATGATGCACAGGGTCGCTTATATGTGGCCAGTGAACTTAAGGCTCTTGAGGGAATCTGCACCGAGTATGAGCCGTTCCTTCCGGGTCATTTCCTAAGCAGCCGCACCGGAATGGTGGAGCGCTGGTGGACCCGTGACTGGTTCAAGTATGATGCAGTGAAAGACAACGAAGCCAGTGTAGAGGAACTCCATGACGCACTTGAGGCAGCTGTAAAGCGCCAGCTTATGAGTGACGTTCCTTACGGAGTACTGCTCTCCGGCGGACTTGACAGCTCTGTCATATCGGCCATTGCCAAGAAAAACGCTGCCCGTCGTGTTGAGACCGATGACCAGCAGGAGGCTTGGTGGCCGCGTCTGCACTCATTTGCAGTAGGTCTTAAGGGTGCCCCTGACCTGGCTAAGGCCCGTGAGGTGGCAGAGCATATAGGAACCGTACACCATGAAATCAACTATACTATCCAGGAGGGTCTGGATGCCATACGTGACGTGATATATTTCATTGAGACATATGACGTTACTACTGTACGTGCCAGCACTCCCATGTACCTGCTTGCCCGAGTTATACGTAGCATGGGAATAAAGATGGTGCTGAGTGGCGAGGGAGCCGATGAGGTATTTGGAGGTTATCTCTATTTCCATAAGGCTCCCGATGCCCGCGCGTTCCATGAGGAGACCGTACGTAAGCTCTCCAAACTGCACCTTTATGACTGCCTCCGTGCCAACAAGTCACTGGCAGCCTGGGGTGTTGAGGGACGTGTACCTTTCCTGGACAAGGAGTTCCTGGACGTAGCAATGCGTCTGAACCCTGCAGCCAAGATGTGTCCCGGCAAGGAGATTGAGAAACGCATAGTACGTGAGGCTTTTGCCGATATGCTGCCCGAGAGCGTTGCATGGCGCCAGAAAGAGCAGTTCAGTGACGGAGTGGGATACAGCTGGATCGATACCCTGAAGGAGATAACCTCAGCTGCCGTAACCGATGAGCAGATGGCTCATGCAGCAGAGCGATTCCCCATCAACACACCTATGAACAAGGAAGAGTATTACTACCGCAGCATATTTGAGGAGCATTTCCCCAGCGAGTCTGCAGCCAAGTGCGTACCCAGTGTTCCAAGTGTAGCCTGCTCAACTGCCGAGGCCCTGGCATGGGACAAGAGTTTCAGCAAACTGAACGATCCCAGCGGTCGTGCAGTCAAGGGCGTTCATGAAAACGCTTACAAATAAGCACTTTGAATGTCGGTTTGCTGCATTAAACATTTTTTTAATGTCATTTTGAAGAAATTTATGGAGGATCGTTTTCAAATTGCAACAATAATTGCTACTTTTGCATCGTTTTTGAAACATAAAGACAAGCAAAAGCATGAAAGTGTTGATAGAATATGGTTTCAGATATGCTCTGGAGGTTGGTTTCAATCCTAAGCGTAATGCCGGGAATAATAATTCCGGCAATTGGAACCGTTTTGTCAGGAGTACGGCTTTTCTCTCTCCAGCCGGGGAGTAAGCCCAAAGATAAAACTCAAACTTTCAATACAAACATAAAGGCTGGCCCGCTTGGACTGGCCTTTCGTCTTTAATAGTAAACAAGAACAAAAACACTAAAACAATAAAATTATGAGTGAACTTAGATTTGATGTTATACAGGATGCTTTCAAGAAGAAGGCTGCTGTAGTGGAGACACCCGCTGTGAAGACATCGGAATACTTCGGCGAGTTGGTGTTCAACCGTGACAAGATGCGCAAGTATCTTGATGACAAGACCTTCAAAGCTATTGTGAACTGCATTGACAATGGTGAGCCTCTGGATCGCAAGACTGCCGATGGCGTAGCTGCCGGCATGAAGACCTGGGCTATGGAGCACGGCGTAACACACGTTACCCACTGGTTCCAGCCGCTCACCGACGGTACTGCCGAGAAGCACGACTCTTTCATGGAGTACGATGGCAAGGGCGGTATGATTGAGACTTTCGATGGCAAAGCCCTGGCACAGCAGGAGCCTGATGCTTCATCATTCCCCAGCGGCGGTATCCGTGCCACATTCGAGGCCCGTGGTTATACTGCTTGGGATCCCACATCACCTGTATTCATCCAGGATGATACACTTTGCATACCTACAGTATTCATTTCATATACCGGCGAGGCTCTTGACTACAAGACTCCTCTTAAGAAGGCCCTGAAGGCTGTAAACGATGCAGCTCTGCCTATCTGCCGCATGTTTGACCCCAAGGTCAAGAAGGTATATTCATACCTGGGTTGGGAGCAGGAGTACTTCCTGGTTGATGAGGACCTCTACGCTGCCCGTCCGGACCTGATGCTTACAGGCCGTACACTGATGGGTCACGCCTCATCAAAGAACCAGCAGCTGGATGACCACTATTTCGGTGCCATTCCTTCACGTGTTGCCGCTTTCATGCGCGACATCGAGATTGCCGGTTACAAATTGGGTATTCCTCTTAAGACACGTCATAACGAGGTTGCTCCTAACCAGTTCGAGCTTGCTCCCATCTACGGTGAGACCAACCTTTCAAATGACCAGAACCAGTTGATAATGAACGTGATGAACAGCATTGCCCGCAAGCACGGATTCGTAGTTCTGTTCCACGAGAAGCCGTTTGACGGAATCAACGGTTCAGGTAAGCACAACAACTGGTCACTTGGTACCGATACCGGCACACTGCTGCTTGCTCCCGGTAAGGATGCAATGGGCAACCTGCAGTTCGTTACATTCTTTGTAAACGTTCTGGCTGCCGTACAGAAGCACAACGATATCCTCAAGGCTTCTATCGCTACCGCTACCAACGCTCACCGTCTGGGCGCCAACGAGGCACCTCCCGCCATTGTATCTGCTTTCCTTGGCAAGACAATGACATCTGTCCTCAAGAAGCTGATAGAGGTTCCGTCAGATACTCCTATCGAGATTGCCGGAAAGAAGGGTAAGTCAGTAGGTCTGGTTGAGATTCCTGAGATCTTTGTAGACAACACCGACCGTAACCGTACATCACCGTTCGCATTCACCGGTAACCGCTTTGAGTTCCGTGCCGTTGGTTCAAGCGCAAACTGCGCAGGTGCCATGACCGCTCTGAACGCAGCCGTAGCCGAGCAGCTTATTGCCTTCAAGGCCGATGTAGACAAGGAGATGGCAGCCGGCAAGGCTATGAACATTGCCATCATGGATACCCTGAAGCCTATCATCAAGAGCATAATCGATGTCGTTTGCTTTGACGGCAACGGTTATACCGATGAGTGGAAGGCTGAGGCCAAGAAGCGTGGTCTGGATACTCTGACCAACGTTCCTGAGATGTTCAAGTCATTCACCACTCCCAAGGCTGTCGAGCTGTTCACCAAGCTTGGCGTTTACACTGAGAAGGAGCTTGAGGCCCGTAACGAGGTTAAGTGGGAGATATATACCAAGAAGGTACAGATTGAGGCCCGTGTAACCGGCCGTATGGCAATCAACCATATCATTCCTGCCGCTCTTGCATATCAGACAAAGCTGCTCAAGAACATAGACCTGATGAAGGATGTTTACGGTGACAGCTTCAAGGATATGGCCGGCGTAAGCATGGGATTCGTTACCAAGATTTCTGAACTTGTAAATCTGCTCAAGAAACAGGTTGACGATATGATTGAGGCCCGCAAGGTTGCCAACAAGATCGAGGGTGAGTATGAGAAGGCCATGGCTTACCATGAGATTGCCGAGTCTCTCTTCCCGCTCCGCAAGACCATTGACAAGCTTGAGGAGATTGTGGACAACGACATGTGGCCGCTGCCTAAGTACCGTGAACTTCTCTTTATCAATTAATTGATATCATTTCTTCGCTTCGCTCCGAAAGATGGGAGCGAAGCGGAGATTTATTTGAAGCGGTTTGTTAGTTAGATACATTTTTACTGAAAGTACAAAGTACAACATTATATGAAAAAATTCGGTTTATACGACCCTCAGAACGAACATGATGCCTGCGGTATAGGTATGATGGTAAACCTTAAGGGGGGAAAGACACACCAGCTTGTTGACAGTTCACTCACACTGCTTGAGAACATGAAGCACCGTGGTGCCGAGGCTGCCGACAACAAGTCGGGCGACGGAGCCGGAATCATGCTGCAGATACCGCACGAGTTCATACTCTTGCAGGGTATTCCTGTACCTGAGAGGCTCAGTTACGGAACAGGTCTTGTGTTCCTGCCCAAGGATGAGAAACTGCGTGGTCAGTATCTGGACATTATCCGTGAGGAGGTATCCAAGATGGGACTTGAGCTCACCAACGTACGTGACGTACCTGTGAACAGCAATATCCTGGGTGAGGCTGCCCGTGCAACTGAGCCCTACACAGTACAGATCTTCGTTACCGGCGCATCAGAGGCCGACGGTCTTGAGACCAAGCTCTACAAGATCCGCAAGCATGTTGAGCAGAGGATTGACAACCGTGATTTCTATATTGTATCACTTTCATGCCGTATAATAGTATATAAAGGAATGCTCACCTCAACGCAGCTGCGTGAGTACTATCCGGACCTTAGCAGTCCGTTCTTTACCAGCGGCTTAGCCATGGTGCATTCCCGTTTCAGTACAAATACGTTCCCTACATGGTCTCTTGCACAGCCCTTCCGAATGCTGGCTCACAACGGCGAGATAAACACCATTCGCGGAAACCGCGGCTGGATGGAGGCACGTGAGAGCGTTCTTTCATCGCCGGCTCTGGGTGAGGTGAGTGATATTCATCCTATCGTTCAGCCCGATATGAGCGACAGTGCGTCATTTGACAACGCACTTGAGTTCTTTGTGCGTTCAGGCATGTCTCTGCCTCACGCAATGGCCATGATGATTCCTGAGTCATTCAATGAAAAGAACCCCATCAGTGATAAGCTCAAGGCATTCTACGAGTACCACTCAATCCTTATGGAGCCGTGGGACGGACCTGCCGCCATGCTCTTTACCGATGGCCGTTATGCCGGAGGTATGCTGGACCGTAACGGTCTGCGTCCCGCACGTTACCTCATCACCGATGACGGTATGCTTATCATGGCATCTGAGGCCGGATGTATCCAGGTCGATGCAGCCAAGATAGTTGAGAAGGGTAAACTCCAGCCCGGTAAGATACTCCTTATTGATACTGACAACGGTCAGATATACCGTAACAATGAGGTTAAGGACGCCCTGGCCAGCGAGCTTGATTATGCAGGATGGCTCAGCGCAGGACGTGTAGAGCTGGGTAAGCTTAAGAGCGGCCGTAAGGCACCCAATGATGTTAAAGACTATACCAGACGCTTAAGGGCGTTTGATTTTACACGTGAGGATATTGACCGCGTTATCGTTCCTATGTGCCAGACAGCCCAGGAGCCTCTGTCATCAATGGGTAACGATACCCAGCTGGCGGTTCTTTCTGACCGTCCCCAGCTGCTGTTCAACTATTTCCGACAGCAGTTCGCACAGGTTACCAACCCGCCTATAGATCCTATCCGTGAAGAACTGGTCATGTCACTTACCGAGTACATCGGTGCAGTCGGCATGAATATCCTTACTCCCAGTGAGGGCCACTGCAAGATGGTACGTCTGCCGCAGCCGGTTCTTACCAACACAGAGCTCGATACGCTCTGCAATATCCGCTACAAGGGATTCAACACAGAAAAACTTCCTATTCTCTTTGAGAAATCAAAAGGCGCCAAGGGTATGGCCGATGCCATCCAGGAGCTCTGCAAGAAGGCTGAGCAGTCTGTTGACGCCGGTATCAACTACATAATTCTGAGCGATCGCGGCATTGACGATACTCATGCTGCAATTCCTTCACTGCTTGCCGTAAGCGCCATCCACCACTATCTGGTATCAATCCAGAAGCGTGTACAGACTGCACTTATCGTAGAGAGCGGTGAGATCCGTGAGGTTATGCATGTGGCTCTGCTTATGGGCTACGGCGCAAGTGCCGTCAACCCCTACATGGCATTTGCCGTAATTGATGACCTGGTTAAGAAGGGTGAGATCCAGCTTGACTACGAGACAGCTCAGCACAACTACATCAAGGCCGTTGACAAGGGCCTTAAGAAGATACTCAGTAAGATGGGTATCAGCACCATACGTTCTTACCGCGGTGCCAAGATATTTGAATCAATTGGTCTCAGTCAGGAGCTTCTGGCCAAGTATTTCGGTACAGCATCATCAACCGTCGGCGGTGTTACGCTTGACGGTATCTGCAAGGATGCAGTACGTATGCAGGAGCAGGGATTCGGCAAGGCTGAACCCGATGATGTCCTGCCGTTCATCGGTCAGTATGCGTTCCGTAAGGACGGAATACGTCATGCATGGACACCTGAGGCCATCTCAACACTGCAGCTCGCAACCCGACTGGGAAGCTACAAGAAGTTCAAGGAGTTCTGCTCAATCGTGGATGACCGTCCCGAGCAGCTGTTCCTGCGCAACTACTTCAAGTTCAAGAGCAACCCCATATCAATAGATGAGGTTGAGCCTGCAGAGAATATCGTAAAGCGTTTTATCGGAGCTGCCATGTCATTCGGTGCCATCAGCAAGGAGGCACATGAGGCAATAGCTCTGGCTCTCAATACTCTTGATTCACGCAGCAACACCGGTGAGGGTGGTGAGGACAGCGAGCGTTTCCACACTGATGTGGACGGCGTATCACTGAGCAGCCGCATCAAGCAGGTGGCATCGGGCCGATTCGGTGTTACAGCCGAGTATCTGGTAAACTCACAGGAGATTCAGATCAAGGTTGCCCAGGGTGCCAAGCCCGGTGAGGGCGGTCAGTTGCCCGGTTTCAAGGTGAACGAGATCATTGCCCGTACACGTAACTCAATTCCCGGAATTTCACTGATTTCACCTCCTCCTCATCACGATATCTATTCTATCGAGGATCTGGCACAGCTCATATTTGACCTGCGTAACGTCAATCCCAAGGCCAAGATCAGCGTCAAGCTGGTGGCTGAGAGCGGTGTAGGTACAATCGCAGCCGGTGTGGCTAAGGCTAAGGCAGACCTGGTTGTAATATCAGGATCTGAGGGCGGTACAGGTGCATCACCTGCCTCATCAATCCGTTACGCCGGTGTATCTCCTGAGATTGGTCTTTCCGAAACACAGCAGACTCTGGTTCTGAACGGTCTGCGTAAGGAGATTGAGGTTCAGGTTGACGGTCAGCTCAAGACTCCGCGTGACGTCATATCAATGGCTCTGCTGGGTGCCGGCGAGTTCGGATTCGGAACTGCTCAACTTATCGTACTGGGATGCCTGCTGATGCGTAAGTGTCATACAAATGCCTGCCCTGTAGGTGTTGCAACCCAGGATCCTGCACTCCGCGCCAAGTTCCGCGGTCACAGCCAGTACCTTGTAAACTACTACATGTATATGGCAGAGGGCGTACGTGAGTTCCTGGCCGATATGGGATTCCGCAAGTTTGAGGATATCATCGGCCGTACAGACCTTATTGAGATTGATACCACCAAGTTCAACGATAAGACACGCGGTCTTGATTTCAGCCGCATGCTTACAAAGATTGACGGTGAGCTCTATAAGACCGAGGACCAGAAGCATGACATGAGCAAGGTTCTTGACCAGAAGATGCTCCAGGCATCGGCCGATGCCATTGAGAAGGGCACCAAGGTTGAACTCTCATACGATATCATCAACACTGACCGTGCCGCAGGTGCAATGCTGTCAGGTGCGATAGCAAGCAAGTACGGACATGACGGCCTTGAGGACGGTACAATTAACGTCACATTCAAGGGTTCTGCAGGTCAGAGCTTCGGTGCATTCCTTATGAAGGGTGTGAACTTCAAGCTTGTGGGTGAGGCCAATGACTACGTAGGTAAGGGCCTTTCAGGCGGCCGCATTGCAATATGCCCGCCCGCTGAGAGCAAGTTTGACGCATCAGAGAACATCATAGCAGGTAACACCATCTTGTACGGAGCTACCAGCGGTGAGATATTCATCAACGGTCGTGCAGGTGAGCGTTTCGCCGTACGTAACTCAGGCGCCACTGCCGTGGTTGAGGGCGCAGGTGACCACTGCTGCGAGTATATGACAGGAGGTCGCGTGGTTGTTCTCGGTACAACCGGCCGTAACTTTGCAGCCGGTATGTCAGGCGGTCTGGCTTACGTCTGGGACAAGAACCATGACTTTGACTACTACTGCAACATGGATATGATTGAGCTTGACCTTATTGAGGACAAGGCCGGTCGTGACGAGTTGCACGGACTCATTGAGAAACACTACAAATATACCGGCTCAGCTCTGGCCAAGAAGATGCTGGATAACTGGGAACAGTATGTAGGTGAGTTCATACAGGTTACTCCTATCGAGTACCGCCGTATCCTCCAGGAGGAGAAGATGAAGGCGCTGCAGCAGAAGATTGATAACGTTCAGCGTGATTATTAAACTGTAAAGAGACACTACTATGGGAAATCCAAGAGCTTTCCTGACCGTACCCAGACAGGATGCCGGTCATAGACCAATACATGAGAGAATTGCTGACTTTGGTGAAGTTGAGCAGACGCTGAACGACAGCAGCCGCCAGCAGCAGGCTTCACGCTGCATGGATTGCGGCGTACCCTTCTGCCACTGGGCATGCCCGCTGGGCAACAAGCAGCCCGAATGGCAGGATGCCGTATACAAAGGCAAGTGGGAGCTGGCTTACAAGCTGCTCTCCGCAACCAATGACTTCCCTGAGTTTACAGGCCGTATCTGTCCTGCACTCTGCGAGAAGAGCTGCGCGCTGAACCTCTGCATCGATGCCCCCGTAACCGTACGTGAGAACGAGTGCTCCATCATTGAGCATGCTTTCCGTGAGGGTTATGTAAAGGCTCACACATATGAGCGTAACGGCAAGAAGGTGGCCATCATCGGTGCCGGTCCTGCCGGACTGAGCGCTGCAGTACGCCTTAACTGCCTTGGTTATGAGGTTACACTCTTTGACAAGATGCCCTCTGCAGGTGGTCTGGTACGTTACGGAATACCTAACTTCAAGCTTGACAAGTATGTGATTGACCGCCGTATGGCTATCATGGAGCAGGAGGGAATCAAGTTCCGGTTCAACACCATGGTTGACCTTAACGATCTGCCCAAGGGCTTTGACGCATACATCATATCAAACGGAACACCTACCGCACGTGACCTTAAGATTCCCGGACGTGAGTTCAAGGGCGTATACTTTGCCCTGCAGATGCTCACCCAGCAGAACCTGCGTCTGGCAGGTCAGGAGTTCAGCCCTGAGGAGACCGTATCGGCCAAGGGCAAGAAGGTGCTGGTAATTGGTGGCGGTGATACCGGTAGCGACTGCATAGGTACATGCCATCGTCAGGGTGCCGTAAGCGTTACCCAGATTGAGATCATGCCCAAGCCTCCGGTTGGTTACAACCCTGCAACACCGTGGCCGCAGTGGCCTAACATCCTCAAGACCACAACCAGTCATGAGGAGGGTTGCGAGCGCCGCTGGTGCCTTACATCAAACAAGTTCCTGGATGACGGCAAGGGTAACCTTAGGGGCGTTGAGGTTGAGACTGTAGAGTGGGTACCGGATCCTAACGGTGGCCGCCCTCAGATGAAGCTCACAGGCAACAAGGAGATTATAGAATGCGATATGGTGCTGCTGGCTATGGGATTCCTCAAGCCTGAGCATCCTGAGTACGCTGAGAACGTGTTCCTGGCAGGTGATGCCAAGAACGGTGCCAGCCTGGTAGTAAGGGCACTGGCCAGTGGCCGTGAGGTAGCAGCCAAGGTTGACGCATATCTCAAAAACAAATAATTATGGCTAAGGAGATCACTTTCAGTAAGATGCACGGTCTGGGCAATGACTATATCTATGTCAATGTCATGGATATGGTATTGCCTGATCCCGAAAAGCTGTCCATCCTGTGGAGTGACCGCCATAAAGGGATAGGCTCCGACGGCCTTATCCTTATAGGACGCTCCAAGGTCGCTGATTTCAGCATGCGCATTTTCAACGCTGACGGATCTGAGGCACTGATGTGCGGAAACGGTTCGCGCTGCGTCGGTAAGTATGTGTATGACAAAGGATTAACCACCAAGACTGAAATCACTTTAGAGACTCTTTCAGGTATCAAGAAACTGTCACTTCACCCGGGTGCCGACGGCAAGATCAGTTCCGTTACCGTGGGTATGGGAGCTGGCGTTCCGCTTAAGGTGGTACGCAAGTCTGCAAAGAGTGACGAGCTGATAGGAGAGACCCTGAATGTAGGCGACGGACCTACCGTATGCACAGCTATTGATATGGGCAACCCGCATCTGGTCATGTTCGTGAAGGATGCTGAGAATGCCCGTGTAGCTGAGGTGGGTCCTTTCATGGAGCATAACGAGATGTTCCCCAACCGTGCCAACATTGAGTTTGCACAGGTTCTGGACCGTAATCATATTCGTATGCGTGTATGGGAACGCGGCAGCGGAATTACCTGCGCATGCGGAACTGGTGCCTGCGCAACGGCTGTGGCATCGGCCATGCAGGGATATACCGATCCTAAAGACTGCCAGGTCATCATGGACGGCGGTGCACTCACCGTTTCATGGGATCCGGCAACACGTGAGGTGCTTATGACCGGCGATGCCACGCTGGTATTTGACGGAAAAATAGAAATGCCAAATGATTAAATCAAACTCCAATTTCTCAAGACTTCCGGAGCGTTACCTGTTCCTGGATATCGCAAAGAGGGTGAATGCATTCAGCAAGGCCAACCCCAGCGCCGATATCATCCGTATGGGAATAGGCGATGTGACGCGTCCGCTCGCTCCGGCTGTCATAAAAGCCATGCATGAGGCCGTAGAAGACTGTGCCGCACAGGACACATTCCACGGATACGGTCCCGAGCGCGGTTATCAGTGGTTGCGTGAGGCCATAGTGAAAGGTGATTATGAGCCTCTGGGAGTAAACCTTTCTCCCGATGACATATTTGTCAATGACGGTGCCAAGAGCGATACCGGCAACATTGGCGATATACTCTCCACTGACGGACTCGTAGGCATTACAGACCCCGTTTATCCGGTGTACGTAGACACCAACCTGATGCGTGGAGCACAGGTACGTTTCATTCCATGCAATGCAGCCAACGGTTACACAGGAGATATCCCCACAGAGCGTCTGGATGTGATATATCTCTGTTACCCCAACAACCCCACGGGTGCCGTGATAACCAAAGCAAAACTTAAGGAGTGGGTTGATTACGCACTCAGCAACGGATCCATCATCATGTATGATTCAGCTTACGAGGCATTCATACGTGATCCGGAAATTCCCCATTCAATCTATGAGATTGAGGGAGCCAAGGAGTGCGCCATTGAGTTCCGCAGTTTCTCCAAGACCGCAGGATTCACTGGAATAAGATGTGGTTATACCGTTATCCCACAAGGACTTATGGTAAATGATGAAAGCGGCCGCAAGGTGAGCTTGAACACTCTCTGGGAACGCCGTCAGAGCTGTAAGTTCAACGGTGCGTCATATGTGTCACAGCGTGGTGCGCTGGCTGTCTATACGCCAGAGGGCCGCAAGCAGATACGTGAGACCATTGATTATTATCTGGAGACGGCGCGTATCATCCGTGACAGCATGACGGAGGTAGGATTGAATCCCCAGGGTGGCGAGAATGCACCATATATATGGGCCGAAACGCCTCAGGGAATTGATTCGTGGGAG
Organism: Bacteroidaceae bacterium; assembly: GCA_045113495.1. Classification (GTDB taxonomy): domain Bacteria; phylum Bacteroidota; class Bacteroidia; order Bacteroidales; family Bacteroidaceae; genus Colenecus. Next base: position 8,714 of record JBGUIZ010000064.1, on the reverse strand, counting down.
TTTTTTGATATCCTGCTTGAGAAAGCGCAGGTGGTGGTTACACCGGGATCGGGATTCGGTCCGTCAGGGCAGGGTTATTTCAGGATAACGTCGTTTGCCGACAGGCAACGCACAATAGAGGCAATGCAACGCATAAAGAATTTGATGAATAAATAATGGAGAGAGAAGCAGTTCTTATTCTTGAGGACGGAACCCGTTTCGTAGGTCGCTCGTTCGGATTTGAAAAATCCGTATCGGGCGAACTCGTGTTCTATACAGCCATGACGGGATATCCGGAGAGTCTTAGTGATCCGTCGTATAAGGGACAGATTCTGGTCCCCACATTCCCGCTTATAGGCAACTACGGTGTGCCGGGCGACGAGACGGTAAACGGAATATCAAAGTTTTATGAGTCCGACAGGATTCAGTGCTCGGCACTTGTCATAGCACAGTATTCTGCAGAGTACAGCCATTGGGATTCAGCCAAGAGTCTGGGTGAGTGGCTTAAGAAGTGGGAGGTACCCGGTATCTACGGAATCGATACCCGTGCACTTACCAAGCGTCTGCGTGAGAAGGGTGCCATGCTGGGCAAGATCGTGTTCGGTGATGAGGATATCCCGTTCTATGATCCCAACAAGGACAATCTGGTATCTCAGGTTTCATGCCCTGAGATAAAGCATTACGGAAACGGCAAGTACAAGGTGCTTATGGTAGACTGCGGTATGAAGAACAACATACTGCGCTGCCTGCTTGACTACAACGTGCAGATCAAGCGCGTGCCCTGGAACTATGATTTCAGCGGTGAGGATTATGACGGCCTGTTCATTTCAAACGGCCCCGGTGACCCCGCCATGTGCACTGAGACAATAGCCAATATACGTAAGGCTCTGCAGCAGGACAAGCCTATCATGGGAATCTGCCTTGGAAACCAGCTGCTGGCACTTGCAGCAGGCGCCAAGACCTACAAACTCAAATACGGACACCGCGGACACAACCAGACTGTACGTATCCCCGGAACCCATAAGTGCTTTGTGACATCTCAGAACCACGGTTTTGCAATTGATGACAGCACCCTGCCTGCAGATTGGGAACGTATGTTTGAGAATCTGAACGACGGCACGAATGAGGGTATCAAGCATAAGTCAAAACCGTTCTTCTCAACCCAGTTTCATCCTGAGGCATCTAGCGGACCTACTGATACAGGTAACCTGTTCGGTCTCTTTGTGGAGAATATGATTAAGTATTCAAAAAAATGAATGATGCTATGGAAGATGTAAAGAGAGTACTTGTGCTCGGTTCTGGAGCACTCAAGATAGGTCAGTCAGGTGAGTTTGACTACTCCGGTTCACAGGCCCTCAAGGCCCTGCGCGAGGATGGCAAATACACCATTCTTATTAACCCCAATATCGCCACAGTCCAGACATCCGAGGGCGTGGCCGATGCCATCTATTACCTGCCCATCACTCCCACATTCGTGGAGAAGGTAATCCAGAAGGAGAAACCCGACGGCATCATGCTGGCATTCGGTGGCCAGACAGCCCTGAACTGCGGTGTTGAGCTTTACAAGAGCGGCATACTGGAGAAATACGGCATCAAGGTGCTGGGTACCCCGGTGCAGGCCATCATCAACACTGAGGACCGTGAGCTGTTTGCCGATATGATGCACTCCATAAACGTCAAGACACCTCGCAGTGAGGCTGTAAACAATATGGAGGAGGCTCTTAAGGTGGTCAAGGAGATCGGTTATCCGGTGATTGTACGTGCCGCCTATACTCTGGGTGGTCTTGGTTCCGGATTCTGCTCAAATGATGAGGAGCTCAAGAAGGTTGCCGCATCGGCATTCTCATATTCTCCGCAGATCCTGGTAGAGGAGTCACTCAAGGGCTGGAAGGAGATTGAGTATGAGGTTGTACGTGACCGTTATGACAACTGCATCACGGTCTGCAACATGGAGAACTTTGACCCGCTGGGCATCCATACCGGTGAGAGCGTGGTTGTGGCTCCGTCACAGACTCTGAGTGATCATGAGTATCATAAGCTGCGCCGCATCGCTATCGATATCATCCGCCACGTGGGTATAGTGGGAGAGTGCAACGTCCAGTATGCTCTGGATCCCAACTCCGATGATTACCGCGTGATTGAGGTCAACGCCCGTCTGAGCCGCTCATCGGCCCTGGCATCAAAGGCTACAGGTTATCCTCTGGCATTTGTGGCTGCCAAGCTGGGTCTGGGCTACGGACTGGATGAGATTCCCAACTCCGTGACCAAGGTTACATCGGCCTGCTTTGAGCCTGCCCTGGACTACGTGGTATGTAAGATCCCGCGTTGGGACCTGGGTAAGTTTGAGGGCGTTTCACGTCTGATAGGCTCCAGCATGAAGTCTGTAGGTGAGATCATGTCAATAGGACGCACCTTTGAGGAGGCAATCCAGAAGGGTATGCGTATGATAGGACAGGGCCTGCACGGATTCGTATGCAACAACATCAACGTTCCTGACATTGAGGGTGAGCTTGTCAATCCTACAGACCACCGTCTGCCGGCCATTGAGCAGGCTTTTGCCCAGGGTTATACGGTTGACAAGCTGCATGACCTGACCAAGATTGACAAGTGGTTCCTGTGCCGTCTGGCCAATATCCATAACATAAAGGAGCAGTTGGCTGCTGCAGGTGACCTTAAGAATGTATCCGCTGACCTGCTGCGTGAGGCCAAATGCATGGGATTCAGCGATTATCAGATAGGTAAGCTCACCATAAAGGGAGATAAGCTGAATCCTCATGAGAAGGCTGCTGCAGTACGCAAGCAGCGTAAGGCTCAGGGAATACTGCCTGTAGTAAAGCAGATTGATACGCTTGCTGGTGAGTATCCGGCATTCACCAACTATCTGTACATTACCTATAACGGTACTGAGAACGATGTTCAGTTTGAGCAGGACGGCAAGTCCGTGATAGTTCTGGGTAGCGGTGCTTACCGCATAGGTTCATCCGTTGAGTTTGACTGGTGCGGTGTGGCTGCTGTAAAGAAGATTCAGGAGATGGGTTACCGCGCCGTCATGATAAACTACAACCCTGAGACTGTAAGTACGGACTACGATACATGTGACCGCCTGTTCTTTGATGAGCTTACTCTGGAGCGTGTGCTTGACATATGCGATATGGAGGCTCCCAAGGGCGTGATAGTATCAACCGGCGGACAGATCCCCAACAACCTGGCTCTGCTGCTTGACCATGAGGGTATCAACATCCTGGGTACATCGGCCAAGAGCATTGATATGGCCGAGGACCGTCAGAAGTTCTCAGAGATGTGTGACTCGCTGGGTATTGACCAGCCGCGCTGGAAAGAGCTTACCAGCATGGATGATATCTGGAGCTTTGTCGATGAGGTGGGTCTGCCAGTGCTTATCCGTCCGTCATACGTGCTTTCAGGTGCCGCCATGCGTGTGGTAAGTGACCGTGCAGAGCTTGAGACTGCGCTCAATAACGCCGCTGTGGTAAGCCAGGAGCATCCTGTAGTTGTTACGGAGTTCCTGCAGCGTGCCAAGGAGGTTGAGATTGACGCTGTGGCCCAGAACGGTGTAATCAAGTGCTACGCCATCAGTGAGCATATTGAGTTTGCCGGCGTTCACTCAGGTGACGCTACCGTCGTATTCCCGGCTCAGAAGCTCTATTATGAGACCATCCGTAAGATCAAGAAGATATCCAAGAAGATTGCTGCTGCCCTGAACATATCAGGTCCCTTCAATATCCAGTTCCTGGCCAAGGAGAACAGCATCAAGGTCATTGAGTGTAATCTGCGTGCCTCACGCTCGTTCCCCTTTGTAAGCAAGATCACCAAGTTCAACTTCATAGGTATGGCTACTGAGATCATGCTGGGCAAGGAGGTTGAGCCTTTCGGCAAGACGTTTGCCGATATCGACTACGTGGGTGTCAAGTGCTCACAGTTCTCGTTTGCACGTCTGCTCAAGGCCGATCCCATACTGGGTGTGGATATGGCATCTACCGGTGAGGTTGCCTGCATCGGTGACAACTATCATGAGGCTTTGCTCAAGAGTATGATATCAGTAGGAACCCGTGTTCCGTCAAAGGAGAAGGGCATACTGCTGTCATCGGGCCCCACCAAGTCAAAGATTGACCTGCTGGATGCAGCCCGCATTCTCCATGATTACGGCTACAGGATTTATGCCACAAGCGGTACCGCCAAGTTCCTTGACGAGAACGGTATCAAGGTCAGTGAGGTTCTGCACTGGCCGGATTCCGAGGAGAAGCCCAATGTGATTGACTATATGCGCAGCGGCAAGATAGACCTGGCCATCAACATTCCCAAGAACAACACTCCACGTGAGCTTGAGAACGGTTACAAGATAAGGCGTACTGCGGTTGATTTCAATATCCCGCTCATTACCAACGCCCGTCAGGCCAGCGCCTTCATCTACGCCTTCTGCAAGATAGGCGTGGACGGCCTTGCCATAAAGAGAATTGACGAATACGTATAATTAATTAGGACTATAACTATGTGTGGAATAGTAGGTTATGTGGGAAAACGTGAAGCGTATCCCATACTTATAAAAGGTCTCTCAAGACTGGAGTACCGCGGTTATGACAGTGCCGGTGTGGCGCTTATAAATGATGACGGTAATCTGGTCATTTACAAGACCAAGGGTAAGGTGGCAGACCTGGAACATGCCGTAGAGGGCAAGAACCTGAGCGGAAACGTCGGCATAGCACATACCCGCTGGGCCACTCATGGTGAGCCTAATGATGTGAATGCGCATCCGCACTTCTCAGAGTCAGGCAACCTGGCGTTGATCCATAACGGTATCATTGAGAACTACCGTGCGCTCAAGAAAGAGTTGCAGAATCAGGGCTATCACTTTAAGAGTGAGACCGATACAGAGGTGGTGATACAGCTTATCCAGTACATCATGGACAGCCACGGCATCACTCTTGAGGAGGCAGTTCCTCTGGCTCTCAACAGCGTAATTGGCGCTTATGCCATCGTGATTGTGGACAAGACACATCCGGACCGTATGATTGCCGCCCGTAAGGGTAGCCCGCTCATAATAGGCGTGGGTGATGACGAGTTCCTGATAGGTTCCGATGCCACTCCCATCATCGAGTACACTGACCGTGTGGTCTATCTGGGTGAGGAACAGATCGCGTTCATACGTCGTGGTGAGGAACTTAAGATCACAGACCTTAAGAGCATTGAGCAGACTCCGGTAATCAAGAAACTGGAACTAAACCTGAGTCAGATAGAGAAGGGCGGTTTCCCGCATTTCATGCTCAAGGAGATTCATGAGCAGCCTGATACATGCCGTACCGTGATGAACGGACGTCTGCATCCTGAACTGGGTATCGTGAAGCTGTCGGGCGTGATTGACCACAAGAAACGCCTGCTGGCTGCACGACGCATCATAATCTGTGCCTGCGGTACATCATGGCACGCAGCGCTTATAGGAAAGTACATGATTGAGGAGCTTACGCGTATTCCGGTCGAGGTTGAGTACTCATCGGAGTTCCGTTACCGCAATCCTGTTATCTATTCTGATGACGTTGTGATAGCCATCTCACAGTCAGGTGAGACTGCCGATACCCTTGCCGCCATGAAGCTGGCCAAGGAGTCCGGCGCTTTCCTGTTCGGAATATGTAACGTGGTGGGCTCGTCAATAGCACGTGCGGCCGATACCGGCTGTTACACGCATGCCGGCCCGGAGATTGGTGTGGCATCGACCAAGGCATTCACAGCCCAGGTTGAGACACTGTTGCTGCTTGCTCTGAGCATTGCCCAGGCCAAGGGTACCGTTGAGACCGAGCAGCGTCAGCGTATCATCAAGGAGCTGCAGAACATACCTGCCAAGATTGAGAAGATTCTGAGGCATGACAAGCAGATATCGGAACTTGCCAAGACGTTCACATACGCTCACAACTTTATCTATCTGGGACGCGGATACAACTATCCCATAGCCCTGGAGGGCGCTCTCAAGCTCAAGGAGATCTCATACATACATGCTGAAGGTTATCCCGCAGCCGAGATGAAACACGGTCCCATCGCGCTCATTGATGAGGAGATGCCGGTGGTTGTGATTGCCCCCAAGCGCGGTCATTATGACAAGATCCTGAGCAACATCCAGGAGGTCAAGGCTCGTAAGGGACGCGTAATAAGCATTGTGACTGAGGGCGACAAGGACGTAAAGGCCATATCGGACTACTCATTCGAGATTCCGGATACCGAGGAGTGCCTGGTTCCGCTGCTCAGCGCCATTCCGTTGCAGTTGCTTGCATATCATATTGCCATAGCCAAGGGACGTGACGTGGACCAGCCCCGTAACCTGGCCAAATCAGTAACAGTAGAATAATTCTATATGGAGGGAGAGATTCATCACGAATGCGGAGTGTTTGGCATATACGGTGTGGAGAATGCCGCCCAGTATGCCTATTATGCATTGCACAGCCTGCAGCACCGCGGTCAGCAGGGTTGCGGTATCGTAAGTGCCGACAAGCAGGGCATGCATCTGCATAAGGGTGCCGGACTTGTGATTGAGATATTCGGTCAGCATCATCTGGACGGACTTACAGGCAATATAGCCATAGGTCATGTCCGATATCCGACAACCAACGTAGGCGGCATGGAGAATATCCAGCCGTTCACATTCCATCATTATACGGGTGACTTTGCCCTGGCTCATAACGGCAACATCATCAACTCCAAGGAGCTGCGTCTCTACCTGGAGCGTCGCGGCAGTCTGCTGCAGACTACATCTGACAGTGAGCTGTTTGCGCATCTCATAAAGAAAGATCCTACCGAGGAGGACCGTATAACCAATATCATCAATGCCCTGAACATGATTGAGGGTGCGTTCTCTTTGGTTATAATGACTCCCAACCGCATCTATGCATGCCGTGACAAGTACGGATTTCACCCTCTTTCAATAGCAAAACTTGGCGAAGGATACGTTGTGGCCAGTGAAACCTGCGCATTCGACGCCATAGGAGCCGAATTCATCCGTGACGTCAACCCGGGTGAGGTGATATCCATAGACCATCACGGAATTCGTTCCAATGACTACTCAAAACTGCGCAGCCACCGTATGTGCGTGATGGAGTACATCTATTTTGCACGTCCTGACAGTGACATTGAGGGCTGCAACGTACACTCTTTCCGCAAACTCTCAGGCCGTATGCTCTATGAGGAGCATCCCGTCGATGCAGATATCGTGGTGGGTGTTCCTGATTCCAGCCTGAGTGCCGCCATGGGTTATGCCGAGGCCAGCGGAATCCCGTATGAGATGGGACTGCTCAAGAGCAAATATGTGGGACGTACATTCATTCAGCCTACACAGGAGATGCGTGACAAGGGTGTCAAGATGAAGCTTTCGCCTATACGCAGTATCGTGAGTGGCAAGCGCGTGATCCTGATTGATGACTCTATCGTTCGCGGAACAACATCGCGTCAGATTGTACGCATGCTGCGTGAGGCCGGTGCCACCGAGGTTCACGTATGTATAGCCAGCCCAAAATATTCCTATCCCTGCTATTACGGCGTAGATACCGGCACTTATGATGAGCTTATAGGTGCCAATCACACGGTAGAGGAGATACGTGATTTCATTGAGGCTGATTCTCTCTATTATCTCTCATTGGAGTCACTCTACAAGGCATCGGGCCGCGACATGAAGACCTGTCAGCTTTGCACCGCCTGCTTTAATGGTGACTATCCCACAAACCTGTACGAGTACGAGGACGACTTGAAGAAGCACAAAACCTGTTGATAAGTTGATTGAATTGAAAATTGAAAATTGAAAATTGAAAATTATTTTTGTTCCCGTAATTCTTTGAATATGGGAAAGTTCAGTACAATTTTCAAGTCTTCAGTCTTGGCAGGTATCTGCATTGGTATTGCCGGATTCGGCTATCTGGCACTGGGTGGCGTGGTAGGCGCAGTCATGTTTGCTTTTGGTCTTATCACCGTTGTATGCTACAAGCTTAAACTCTATACCGGTACCGCGGGATTCATAGAGAAGGGGCAGGTGGGTGACCTTCTGCTCATACTGGTGGGCAATATCGTGGGCTGCCTGCTGGTGGCTCTGCTGGCCCGTGTATCACCGATGCCGTTGCAGGAGGCTGCCCAGAAGATTCTGGCGGGACGTCTGACCATCGGTCCCGTACGAGCCGGTCTGCTTGCCATAGGTTGCGGATTCCTTATGACAACGGCCGTTACATTTGCCCGACGTAACCAATGGCTGCCGCTGCTTTTTGCCGTACCTATGTTCATTCTGTGCGGTTTCCCGCACTGCATAGCCGATGCGTTTTACTATCTCACGGTTCCGTCCAGTTTCATAATGGACAACCTGGGTGGCGTGCTGATACTCTATGTATGCCTGGTTATAGGAAACTTTATAGGTTGCAATCTCTACCGTTTCATAATGATAGGCGAGGAGAAGGTATAATCTATACCACCGATATAAGAATCAGGGAGCCGGACTGGTCTGTCCGACTCCCTGATTCCTTTTAACCTTAAACTTATGAATAACGTTTAGTCCTTTTTATATATCTGATTGTTATTTGGCTATGCGGTTGTCAAAATACTCCATAGGGATGCTGTTGATTGCTACGTCGTTCTGGTCAGTTACCAGGACCTCGCTGAAAATCTCGTAGTACAGATCCTTGATGTCCTCAATCTTAGCGGTCTTCTTGTCCTCATTCTCCTCATTGCGGCATACATTCTCAATGTCGGTAAGC
>JBGUIZ010000063.1:0-165911 GCA_045113495.1 Bacteroidaceae bacterium | reverse complement strand
GATTATTATTCTGGTTCTGATTATTATTCTGCTGGTTATTATTCAGCTGAACAGTGGTTATATTTTTAAAACCGATAAACATAAACTGTTTTCTTGTTTCTGATTTACGCTGCAAAGATATGTACTATTTTGATACGTTGTTCTCAAAAATAGGAAAAATCTTTCATTTTAACATTAGACAATGAATTAATCATTACAAAATGAAAGCATTACTAGCAGAATAACTGCAATTTGCCAAGCACATAGCAATGTGAAATTGGGGACAGTCCCCTTTTTCACGTACTAAAGTAAGCGACAAATGAAAAAATAATCATGTGAAAAAAGGGACTGTCCCCAATTTCACATTACTTTTACAACCAATCAAATTACAAGCAACAGTACTATGAGACTGTCATATTACTTTTCTATCATGGCGTTGTTGACCTTAACGGCAGCAATACCGGCTCAAGCGCAGATTACAATAAATGAGGTGCTGGCATCAAACAACAGCATCAATGCGGATCCTGATTACGGTGCAAATGCCGACTGGATTGAGTTGTATAATGCAGGCAAGACCGACGTGGACCTGAGCGGATGGTCAATTACGGACAATCTGAAAAAGCCGCAGAAATACATTCTGCCTGACGGCACATCCATCAAAGCCGGAGGTTATCTGCTGATTTGGTGCGACGACAACGGCATCGGACTTCACACCTCTTTCAAATTGAGTGCCGACGGTGAGGAGGTGGGTCTTTTTGACGCAGACGGAAAGATGGTTGACAGCATGATATTCGGGACGCAATATGTTGACATAAGCTATGGTCGCGCCAAAGACAATACCGCAACGACACCTTTTTATATGACTCCCACTCCCGGCAAAGACAACGCCACCACAGGATATACCGGCAGGTCCAACCAGCCTGTCATACTGACACAGGGCGGAGCTTATTCGGGCTCAGTCACGGTTACAATAACCAATGATCAGGGCGGCGTGGTTTATTATACCACCGATGGTTCTGAGCCTACAGAGGAGTCAAACGTATATACAGCCCCGCTTACGTTTACCAAGACAACCGTACTCAGGGCACGCATACTGGAGCCGGGAAAGATGCCGGGTATCACCAAGACCATGACCTATTTCCTTAACAACGAATTCCAGGGGCACAGTCTGCCGGTAGTATCGCTGGCAACAGAAAGCAGCAATTTCTGGGACTCTGAGCATGGAATTTACGGTTATACCAACAAATATAATGAGAAGGCCGATTTTGAGATTCCGGCAAACATAGAGCTCTATGAGAACAACGGCAGTGACAGACCCGCATTCAACGAGGCTGTAGGCGTAAAGATAAACGGCCTCTATGCATGGCAGCTGCCGCAGAAAATGCTTGGAATCTACTTCAAGAAGAAATACGGCGAGAGCAAGCTGTCATACCAGTTGTTCCATGACGACGGGCGCACCACGTTCGATGACTTTGCGCTGCGTGCATCGGGCAATGACTGGAACTACACCATGTTCCGTGACGGCCTGCTTCAACAGGCTTGCCGCAGAGGCGGGCTCAACCTTGCCCTGCAGGCTTTCCGTCCGTCGGCCGTATATCTTAACGGTGAGTTCCTGGGTATCCATAACATTCGTGAGAAGGTCAACGAGGAGTACATAGAGACCCGCTACGGACTTAAGTCCGGTACGTTTGACATGATTGAAGGTGACCAGAACGTCGAGGCCGGTGATTGGGAGGAGTGGAACCACTACAAGGAGGTGTGGCAGAAGGACCTGAGCGTTCAGGCCAACTATGACGCCCTTACCCAGATTATGGATGTAGAGAACTATACCGATTTCATGGTGGCTCAGATATGGAGCCATAACACATCGGTCAACCACAATCCCATGGCCTGGAAGCCTAAGGGCGAAGGTGTTTGGCGCTGGATATTTACTGACGGCGACCGCGGTTTCAACAAATATGCCGATGACTATGCCGACTGGTATGCCGGTAAGGCCAACATGCCGTTCGGATCAATGCTCAAGAATGACGGTTACCGCCAGTATTTCTGCAAACGTGCCGCCGACCTCCTCTATACGGCATTCAATCCGGAGGAGATACAGCGCCAGGTGACAGAGCACGCCAAGGATATAGAACCGCTTATGGAACAGCAGGTAGAGAGGTGGTATGGCACCAGCAGCTCCTACAGCGGCAGTGCACTCACATCAACCAGACAGTGGCGCAGCCGTATAAGCTATCTGCGCGATTTCTGCAACGGCCGTCCTATAGTTCTGCTTTGGGACTTCTATGAGAACTACGGTGCAGGAGCACCCGCCCTACTCACCCTTACCGGCAAGTCCGGTTTCAAGTTCAACGGTCTCTCCATCAATAAGAACAAGTGGAGCGGATCATACCCCACCGATATGGAAATAACCCTTACTGCCGGAGAGCGCGTGGGTTATAGCTTCAAGGGCTGGCGTGAGAACGCCGTAAAGAAACTGATATCCACCGGCAGTCAGTGGAAATATCTTGATAACGGAAGCACCCCGTCTTCATGGTATTCAACTTCTTTTGATGACTCAGGATGGAAAACCGGAGCATCACCTCTGGGATATGACACTGACAACAAGATGACTGACCTGATAAACACCACCGTGAACTACGGATCAGAAAACTCCAAGTATGTCATCACATATTTCCGCCGCAAATTCACCATTGATGCAGATCCCTCATCCTACCTGCAGATAAAGCTCCGCCTTCTGCGTGATGACGGCGCGGTTGTATTCATCAACGGCAAGGAGATAATCCGCAGCAACCTCAGGGAGAACTATGAATCCAATCCGCTGGCTGACAATTATGCCATCCCCAAGCGTGCCGCAATAAGATATGTAACGTATGACATCGACCCCTCATGCCTCCATCAGGGAGAGAACACCATAGCCGTTGAGATTCACCAGAATGCAAGGAACAGCTCGGACATCATAATGGACGTAGAGCTCCTGGCTGTGCTGGACCAGGCGGCATCTCAGGACAGGTTAAGCGGCAAGACCAGCCCGACAATCAATCTGTCTATTGATTCCGATATAGCAATAGAGGCAATGTATGAGCCCGATGGCCTTAACCTGCTCCCGGAGACCATATCTTCCGATATGACCCTACTCAAGTCCAAGTCACCTTATTATACCGCAGCCGATGTAACTGTAGCCAAAGGTGCACGCCTGACCATTGAGCCGGGTGTAGAGATTAGGTTTGCACCCAATTCCTGCATGATAGTGAACGGAGGTCTTACCGCCCAGGGCACCCGTTCGGACAGCATACGTTTTGTGCTCAACCCGCAATATGCCGGACAGGCCTGGGGAGCACTCTGCTTCATAAACAGTGATTCCAGGTCAACGCTCAGTTATGCGACGATGATTGACGCCAGCCAAGGCCCGCGCCTATACAACTGCGTGGCAGCCATATCGGCCTACAACTGTCAGCAACTGGTGCTTGACCATCTCTGCATAACAGATGTTACAAGCAATCCCATCGCTGCCCGCTACAGCGACGTCACTCTCACTAACAGTTTGATTCACAGCCGTGTCACTGGTGACCTGATAAACATCAAGTACGGCACGGGACGCGTGGAGCATTGCACGTTCATAGGCAACGACCAGGTTGACACCGATGCCATTGACTTTGACGGCATAAACGGCGGAATCATCAGGGATGTGGTGGCTCATCACTTCCTCGGCGGCAACAGTGACGCCGTGGATATAGGCGAGCAGGCTATGGGCGTAATCATTGACAGCCTGTTGGCATACACTATAACCGATAAGGGCATAAGCGTAGGCCAGCGCTCATCGGTTAAGGTGACCAACTCTACATTCATCCAGACCAACATGGGAGTTGCCGTAAAGGACTCATGTCATGCCGATGTGGACAGATGCACTTTCTTTGCCGTAGCCACTCCTGTGGCCTGCTATGAGAAGGTAGAGGGCCGTCTGGGCGGAAATGCCGTGGTAACCGAATGCATACTGTCCAACAGCTATGACCAGACATACCAGTGCGATGACAGATCCAGCATCAGGTTCAGCGGATCGCTTTCAGACGGTGACACGCTCTCCATGGGTAACCTGTACGGTGACCCACAGTTTGCATCGGCCACGGAGTTCCTGTTGACGCCCGCCAACCTTAAGATTGGCTCCTCCTACATGCCTGAGACCCCACAGCTGGAGCCCGTAATTAGTGAGATCTGCTACCACCCCACCCTTGATTCCGAGACAGAGTACATAAGGATCTACAATCCTACAGATACTCCTTTTGACATAAGCGGATACATACTCAGCCAGGCCTTTGACTTTACATTCCCTGAAGGAAGCCTGATTCCGGCACATAAAAGCGTCTATGTTGCGGCCGATGCATCCAAGCTGACACCTAAAGCCCAGGGCGAGCAGGTATGGCAGTGGGCCGATGGAAAACTCTCCAACAAGGGCGAATCCGTACGTCTGAGCAATGCGGCGGGCATAGTTGTTGACCAGGTAACCTACATGTGCGTGGCTCCATGGCCTGTCTCAGGACATTCAGTCACAACGGCACTGCTGCTTCGTGACCTTAATGCCGATAACCACATGGCCGCCAACTGGACCCTTAAGGCGTATCCCACTGATGTGGAGCTGATACCGGCAGCACCGGAATCGGATTTAATCCATGACTTAGGCGGCCGCGCAATAGAGGGACAGCCCCGTGGCATGGTAATAATCAACGGCAAGCTATACTACATAAAATAAAAATGTGAAAAAGGGGACAGTCCCCTTTTTCACATTTCAAATGCAGCCTTGACAAAGTTCTTGAACAGTGGATGCGGGTTCTCGGGGGTACTCTTGTACTCGGGATGGAACTGTGAGCCGATAAAGAACGGATGCACAGACTGCGGAAGCTCCACTATTTCGGTAAGACCCGTCTGAGGATTGTGACCCGACGCTACTAAGCCGGCCTTCTTGAAGTCTTCGGCGTACTTGGCGTTGAACTCGTAACGATGGCGGTGACGCTCGGATATAAGGGTCTTGCCATATACCTTATATGCAAGAGTGTCCTTGCTTATCTCACACTCATATGCACCCAGACGCATTGTACCGCCCTTCATCGTGGTCTTTTTCTGGTCCTCCATCATATCTATGACAGGATGTTTGGTATCGGCATTGACCTCGGTCGAATCAGCATCCTTGAATCCAAGTACGTTGCGGGCAAACTCCACCACGCACATCTGCATACCCAGACAGATGCCCAGGAACGGGATCTTGTTCTCACGGGCGTATCTGACAGCCTCTATCTTTCCCTCAAGACCGCGTGAACCGAATCCGGGAGCAACCAGGATTCCCTTCATGCCCTGGAGTTTTTCCGCCACATTGGCTGCGGTTATCTCCTCACTGTTGACGGAATGGATGTGTACCTTGCAGCAGTTGGCGGCTCCTGCATGTACCAGTGCCTCTAGGATTGACTTGTATGCGTCCTGGAGCGATACGTACTTGCCCACCAAAGCGATGTCCACCTCGGTCTTGGGATGCTTGAGACGGCTCAGGAACTCCTCCAGAAGCGTGAGGTCCGGCTGGTTGAAGTTCTCTATTCCCAGCTTGCGTACCACAAGCTCATCCAGGTGCTCCTGATGCATGTTGAGCGGAACCTGATAGATGCTCCAGGCATCAAGGCTCTGTATCACATGACCGGGCTTTACGTTGCAGAACAGGGCCACCTTGCGGCGCAACTCATCTGACAGCGGGTGCTCGGTACGGCAAATAATCACATCCGGCTGGACACCGGCCTGCTGCAACATCTGCACGGAGTGCTGAGTAGGTTTGGTCTTTAGTTCCTTTGCAGCACTAAGATATGGTACCAGTGTGAGGTGTATGGACATGCATGAGCCTTCGGGCAGTTCCCACTGCAACTGGCGCACAGACTCAATGAACGGAAGTGACTCCATGTCACCCACAGTACCTCCTATTTCGGTAAGCACCACATCAAACTCTCCGGTCTGACCCAGCAGCAGCATGCGGCGCTTGATCTCATCGGTAATGTGAGGTACTATCTGGACAGTCTTGCCCAGATAGGCTCCCTCACGCTCCTTGGTAATCACGGTATTGTATATCTTTCCTGTCGTTACGTTATTGGCTTTTGACGTATACACACCCAGAAAACGCTCGTAGTGTCCCAGATCCAGATCGGTCTCAGCACCATCCTCGGTAACATAGCACTCTCCGTGTTCATACGGGTTGAGAGTACCCGGGTCAATGTTGATGTAAGGATCAAATTTCTGGATAGTGACTCTCAGGCCTCTTGCCTTGAGAAGTTTGGCAAGCGATGCTGCAATAATACCTTTTCCGAGTGATGAAACCACTCCACCGGTAATGAAAATGAACTTTGTCTCCATTGTGTGTATACTTAAACAAAAAAAAGGCCGGTCTAAAAAACCAGCCTTATTTCAATCAATTCAATAACTTTAAACTAACATATTGTCCGGCTGGATGAACAAAACTGATTATTCAGAACCTGATTATTATTCTGGTTCTGATTATTGCCCACCTGATTATGGAAACTGCTATGTGTAAGCACTCTATCCATTGCCTTAAACAAATATGCCGCAAAGATATGAACTATATTTCATATTGCAAGCAAATCAATCAAAAATATTGCAAAATGTTAGTTGGAGCTTGTATTGATCTCTGACCTGTAACTTCTGCGTGGAGTCTCCTCTACCGGAGTGTCGTCATTGGCCTTGAACTCCTCCCAGTACTTTATCTTGGCCAGATAGAACTCACGGACATCCTCCCAGCGATAATACGGCTTGAGTTCATTGCCCTTGGCATCCTTATAGAAAGGTACGGACTCCGGCAATGTAGCCTCAACCTCATTCATCAGGAACTTGACGATCACGTTGCCCTTCTTGTCGCGGAAGAATATCCACTGTACGTTACCGCCCATACATGCCAGGTCATATGCAACCCAATGGTCTGCCACACTCTCCAGGTCATCAGTGCTGTAACCGGAACCGTTCAGGTCCAGAAGTGCAAAGTATGACATCAGGGTAACCTCATGGCCGTAACGCAGCATCACGCTCACGCCGTTTCCGGCCAGGGCCTCATCGGCAAAATCAATGAAGTTCTGCAGGGTCACGCAGTGGCCGTAAGGAACCACATTGTCCGTAAGCGGAGTAAAACCTCCCTGTGAATACCAGCGCATGTTGTTCATCAGGAACAGGTCATACCACTCATCGTATGTAAAGACATCATTCAGATCAACGCCCGGATCAGAACTCTGTACGTATGACGCTACGTCATAGAGCGATGAATAGAGGCTGCCGCTCTGGTCACGTCCCTGCCCCTGATAATTGGTTATGAACTCCGTATCCTTGAACAGGGCCTTCATGAGGCGCTCCGGATGAGTGTGACGCTTGTTGAACTCCGATACAGCGGCACTGGCCTTACGCTTGTGGGCCGATACGCCCTTGTCCTCCGTGTACATCCAGGGCTCATCATGGTTGCTGGAGTCATAGTCAAACTTCATCTTGGGACGCATGCGCAGTATCTGCATCAGAGCCGAGTACTCACTTACCAGCACGCGGTGTGACGTTGTGGAACGGGCCATCACTATCTTATCCTTGGTAAAAAGCTCAGGATAGTTCTCTACCATGCGGCGGGCTATGTCACGATGCTGCTGCATACCTTTCTGCGTAAGGTCACCTGCACGTTGGTCGGCCTCCGCACGGATTATCTCAAGACGGCGCATCACGTCCTTACCGAAATCCGTAAGCATTCCGGCATCATCGGCCTCCTTAAGGTAATTGTAGGGACGGTCATAGTTGGACGCATTGTCCAGATAGCGTGAACCGTGACGACCAAAGTGGGTCAGATATACCGGTTTGAAGCCCTTGGGTGCAGGCGTAAGAGGCTGCGTCGGCGCCTCATACGCATACACTGAGCCTGCAAACTTCTTTAAATTCTCTGCATTCATCTTGTCCCGTGGTATAACCTCGGCCTGCAGGGAGACGGCAACAGCCGAAACCATCAGGAAAGATAGTAGTCCTTTCATATTCAATAGGTTATTTAGGTTTTTGATTTCTTTCTTATCTGAACAGAAGAGGTGCGAATTCGTATAGACTGCGACGCCACGTCTGCCATTCGTGTGCCGTGAGCGGCGACTCGTAGTATACGGCATTGATACCTGCCTCCTTCAGTGCACTGACAGTCTCCTTGGGTGCCTGTCCGCGCGGATTCTCAACCTCACGGCTTCCGTAACTTATGAATGTGAGCTTGTTGTCCTTCTTGAATTCCGGGGTGCCGTTAAGGTCCTGGATAGAGATCACGCCACCGCTGAATATACCTATCTGGGAGAAATAGCCCGGATAGTTGAGTGAGATGTGACGGGTCTGCATTCCACCCATTGACAGACCCGCAAGCGCACGGTGAGCAATATCGGGAACAGTGCGGAAATGAGAATCTATGTACGGAATGACATCCTGTGTAAGGATCTTGGGGAACAGATCGTTGGCGGCGGTCATGAGTGAACCGAAACCGGTCCCCGATGCCTGATGTGATATCTCACCGTTCTCCATAACGATTATGAAGGGAACGCACTTTCCATCGGCCAGAAGATTATCCATGATCAGACCGCAACGCCCCTGACGGCTCCATCCGGTCTCGTTCTCGGTATATCCGTGCTGGAGATAGAGTACAGGATAACGTACGGTAAGGTCATCGTCATACTGAGGCGGAGTATATACGAATATGTGGCGCAGTCCGCCTGTAACATCGGAATGGAAATAGATCTCCCTAATCTGACCGTGGGGAACATCACGCAGTGCATATTTGTATTCATCCTGGGCAGGAATCTCCAGTTGGGTGCGCTCGGCACCGGAGCCATACAGGAACAGGCTGGCAGGATCAGGGACAGTAGCGCCGTCAATGACCAGTCCGTAATAGTGGTTACCCTCATCCAAAGGATCGGAATCACCGGTCCAATACCCTTCGGCATCCTTTGTCATGGGATAGTTGATACCGTTTATCTGCAGGAACACCTCATGGGCAGCAGGGGCCAGGATACGCCCTCTTACTATACGCTGTGAATTGACCATGGGATACTGTTCCCCATACTGATTGGATGATAGACTCTTGAAATCCTCCACTACCTGTGCAGCTGCCTGGGGCATCAGGACCGGCATGGCCATGACCATTCCGCAAACGGCTGCAAGAACTCCTTTACTGTTCATTTTTTTATTGTATCTTTTTAGATTGTGTATTTGATGCATCTACTCGTCTGACTACAATTATTCCTTTCTCCTTACCCGGGATGACAACCATCTCCAGGGATCCTGTATTCCTGGTCCCCTCACCCAGAAGAGTAAGAGGAACCCTCAACGTCTCTACCGGGTCATCCTTATCTGCAATCAGTTCCTTCTCTGTCAGTTGTCCTGACCACAGGACAGGACCGTACGAATGGCTGAGCGTCCAGGTTCCCGGTTCAACCTCACCGAAAGAATACTCGGAAACTCCCTCCTTTAGCATGATATACCTGGTACCTGCGCCCTGGGCATAACCGGCATTACCGCCTCCTCCACGCTGGGCAAGCTGGATCTCTGCACCCAGACCGATGGTCTCAAGCGGATTCTCATGATACTGCGGCAGACCGCTGCTGAAAGCCTCAACCTCAAAGTAGTACTGTTTGGGGGCAGTATTCAGGCTGTGCATGTAGAGTTCATTCTTGCCGTATACTATGTAACTGTTGTACAGTTTCTTCTTCTCTATACCGTAGCGAACTATGTAGCCGTCAGCTCCGGGAACAGGCTCCCACATGACATTGGCCTCCCTGAGGTCATCAGGATTGCGTACAGCCATGAACTTCTTTACCTTCTGAGTCTTCATCTGCGGAGTGGTACCGAATATGCGCAGGTCCTTGATTGAGAACTTGGCTCCGTCATAGGTAGCCACGTTCACGACCTTGACATATCGGGCCTGCACCGGCTCCTTAAGCTCGTTATAGTCATGCTTGAGCTCCATTTTGTTCTCCGGCTTGCTGATTATTCTGGTCCAGTTTGAGTTATCGTCCGATACAAACACCTCATAGCACTGGTACAGCTGCTCGGCCTGGGCCTGCTGCGGTCTTGCACCGCCCATGCCGCCCATCATTCCGCCACGACCGCCGGCAGCACGTGCTGCACCTATGTGGTCCCAGTTCAACTGGATTGCATTGATGGTTGCCTTGGCACCCAGATCCACGGTAAAGAACTCCCCGGCATCACCTGTAGCAGCCACCCAGCAGGTCTTGAAATCCTCATCCAGAGCCTGTGACGGCTTGTAATTCTCAAAGATTGATGAAACTATGGCTTTCTTTCCTACTGACAGCAGTTTCCAGTCAACATAGTTGTCCACGCCACCCACCGGGCGCTCATCGGGATAATACTGGGGATAATCACCCAGAGCGGTATTCGAGTACATCACGCCCTGTTTATCGACAGCTGTAGGATAGATGGCAAGTTCTGATCCGCGGCCGCCCTCACCGTACTGTGCGGGAATCATGCAGATGGTCCACAGGTTGCCCTTCTTGTCATGGAAGGTGCTGCCGTGTCCGGCACCCACCTGGAATCCGCTGGTCTTGAATGTAAGCGGGTTGTGCTCACTATAAGTAAACGGGCCTAACGGACTGTCGGATACATAAATACCGTGTGAATATGAAATGAATTCAAGGCCTATGGCAGCGTACTGAAGATAGTACTTTCCGTTGTGCTTTATCATATACGGGCCCTCAATCCAGGGCAGCTCCTCGGGACCGTAATCACGGCGTCCGTTGAATATGGAGTATATCACATCCTCGGGCTTGCGGACCTCGAATCCGTGGTTCTTGATATCGCTCCAGAACAGTTTGGTAGGCTCACCTTTCTCCTTGAAAGTCTCCTTGTCAAGCTCAACTACCTGGAACGGCATTATCTGAGACCAGCCAAAGTACATATACAGCTTGCCGTCATCATCCACAAACATGTTTGCATCGCCGTAACGGTCGCTTGACAGCTCACCTATCTTCTCCCACTCTCCCTTGTACGGATCAATGGCACGGTATACGTTACGGTTGTTCATGGAGCAGCCTATCAGCTTGCCGTCCATCTCTACGACCGAAACCACACCGGCCGGATAACCGGGAGCGTCCACATATGTCCAGTCACGGAAATCGGGAGAATACCAGTATCCGCGTCTGTGGGATACAAAAAGAAAATAGTTGTCCTCATAGATGATTACCACAGGTTCGCCGCCGCGTACGGCGCGTTCATTACCTACCACCACGTCAAGCGGGTTTGCAAACGTATGCTGGGCCTTTACTGTCAGACCGCTCAGCGCCATGACTATACCGGTCATAGTCCATTTCAGAATCTGTCTCATATAGGTTGTAATAAGGTTAGCAATCAATACTGTTTTTGCAAATATGAGAAAAAAATAGCTAACTTTACGTCTTGAAATATTTATTTTCAATAGTACAAGCGTTATGAAGAATTCAACCAATTTCTGGGGATTGCTGGCACTGGGTGTCTGCATTATCCTCTCTGTCGGCAAGTTTACCGGCACAAAACGTGTTGTAAACGTAAAAGGTCTTGCCACTCAGGAAGTTATGGCCGATCACGTTATCTGGCCCCTGGTAATTCAGGATGTTGACAATGACCTTGTCAAGCTCTACTCCACCATGGACAACAAGAGCAAGGAGATAGTAAAGTTCCTTAAGGAAGGCGGAATCCAGGAGAGTGAGATCAGCATAGCCGCTCCCACCGTTTATGACCGCAGCGCAAACCGTTACTCGAACGAATATATCGCATACCGTTATCAGATGCAGCAGGTAGTTACCGTCAGTTCAAGCAATGTCGAGCTTGTACGTCAGCTCATTCTCAAGCAGGGTGAACTGCTCAAGAAAGGCATCGCCATCAGCGGCAACGACTATGAACACCAGACACAGTATGATTTCAACGGCTTGAACGAACTCAAGCCTCAGATGGTTGAGGTTGCCACACGCAACGCCCGTGAGGTTGCACAGAAGTTTGCCGATGACTCAGGCTCAAAGCTGGGCAAGATCCAGACAGCTTCACAGGGTCAGTTCTCCATCTATGACCGTGACAGCAACACTCCATGGATCAAGAACGTGAGAGTAGTGACCACCGTTACCTACTATCTTAAGTAAATGGAACTGATAAGAAAATATTTCCCTGACCTTACAGACATCCAGCTGACTCAGTTTGAGCAGCTGGGTGCCTTGTATACAGACTGGAACAGCAAGATCAACGTAATCTCCCGTAAGGATATTGACAACCTTTACGAGCATCACGTCCTACATTCACTGGCCATCGCCAAGACAATAAAGTTTGTACCCGGCACACGTATAGCCGATGTCGGTACCGGAGGCGGTTTCCCCGGAATTCCGCTTGCCATCATGTTCCCCGAGTGCAGTTTCACACTCATCGACAGCATCGGCAAAAAGGTCCGGGTAGCTCAGGATGTGGCTCTGCAGACCGGTCTTAAGAATGTGATATGCCGTCATGAGCGTGCCGAGGAGGAGAAAGAGCACTTTGAATTCGTGCTCTCACGCGGTGTCATGCCTCTGCCCGACCTCTGCTCTGTGGCTAACCGCCTCATAGACCACAAGCAGCAGCGCAACGCCTACCCTAACGGAGTCATATGCCTCAAGGGCGGTGACCTGGGGGCCGAGACCGCCAAGTTCCGCAAGGTTGCAGAGATCAATGAGATAGGCAAATACTTCAAAGAGGAGTTCTTCAAGGACAAGAAGGTCGTTTACGTACAGATATGATGAACGTCAAATGCTTTGAGTTCAACTTTCTTCCCGTCAACACCTATGTAGTCTGGGATGAGACAAAAGAGGCCGCCGTAATAGATCCCGGCTGTTTCTATCCCGGAGAGACAGAACAACTGGCCGGATTCATAAAAGACAACAATCTGACCATCAAACTGTTGCTTGACACACATCTGCACTTTGACCATGTGTTCGGCAACAATTTCGTTGAAGAGACATACGGCGTCAAGGCAAAAGCCAATGACCTGGACATGCCGTGGATAAAGACCATGAGTGCCCGCCTGTCTGTTTTTGGAATACGCTATGACGGCCAGGTAAACCCAATAGAACCGCAGAATGTACTGAATGAGGGTGACTGCGTAACATTCGGAAACACCCTACTTGACGTACTGCATATTCCGGGACATTCACCCGGCAGCCTGGTATTCTGGAACAGGGAGCAGAAGTGCGTCTTTACCGGTGACGTTATGTTTCAGGGCAGTTACGGACGCACGGATTTTCCGGACGGAGACCATCAGGCCCTGATGACAGGCATAAGAGACAAACTGCTGACTATGCCCGATGACACCATAGTATATCCGGGACATGGTCCGGCAACGGTAATAAAACATGAAAAGATATATTATTGACATGAAAACGAAAGCGATACTAACCTTATCTGCGATGCTGGCCAGCGGCTTGTCATATGCCCAGGAGCAACAATCCGCATTGCTGTTTGAAACTTACGAGTGGGATTTTGGTGAAATTGAAGAGGCCGACGGTGTAGTACAGCACACCTTCCGTTTCATGAACGTTTCTCAGGACCCCATTCAGATTGACAACATAGCCACCAGCTGCGGATGCACCACAGTCCAGTACTCGGTAGAACCCATACAGGGCGGAGAACAGGGTGAACTTACAGTATCATTTGATCCTGCCCGCACTGACGGACGTGTTCTGCGTGAAGTTGAGGTCTTTACAAAAGACCGCCGCAATTACGCCAGCCTTATGATAATGGCCACGGTTAATCCGGTGCCCATGGGACTGGAACAGCTCTACCCTCACCTTCTGGAAGGCACCATCAAGACAAACGCTCTGCGCTGCACGTTCGGTTACGTAACACAGGGTGAAAGCATGACCAAGGTGGTACGCATAGCCAATGTAGGCAACAAGACGGTAAAACTGTCAACCGTTACCACCGGAAACCGTTACGGAATGAGCGTGGACTGCCCCGAGTCAATAGCCCCTGAGGAGGTAAAAAGCATAAAGATCACATACAGCATACCTACCGGCCGCAAATACTATGGAATGGCCAGAGACAGCGTCTGGGTTGTAGCCGACGGTACGAAGAGTCAGCATCCAATCACGGTAAACGCCCTTCGCGTTGAAAAATTCTCAAATAAGGAGAATGGCCCCAAGCCGGTATTAAGGATTGAGCCGTCATATGTGGATTTTGGTGAAAAGGCCCCCGGAAAGATATACAAGAAGACCATTACCATAGGCAACACCGGAAACGCAGACCTCATATTCCGTAATGTAGAGCCTATGGAAGGTACGGCTATCAGCATTGAAAGCGGTCAGGTTATCAAACCGGGCAAGGAACTGAAGGTGACCGTTGCGGTAACCAACTCCAGTCAGCCTCACACCACAACCATGGGATCAATCAACCTTACCACAAATGACCCCACCCGTCCGTTCCGTGAACTCAGGCTTCAGGTAGACACAAAGTAATTTGGAAATTAATTCATATCTTTGTTTTCTACTAACAACCTATTTATCATGCTTACTGAGAGTATTGCCATAACAAGGATTCTTGTCAGCGCCCTGTTGGGTTGCGCCATAGGCATAGAACGCTACATCCACAAACATCCTGCCGGAGTAAGGACATTCATGCTCATCTGCATGGCATCCACTCTGGCAACATTGGCATCAATCTGGATATGCCAGACCAATATGAATCTCATTAACGGTGATCCCGGCCGAATCGCCGCACAGGTTGTAACCGGCATAGGTTTCATCGGCGCCGGACTTATTATCAAGAACAAATATGACGTATCCGGTCTTACAACCGCCGCCAGTATATTCGCTACCAGTATAATAGGCATTGCCGTAGGCGTAGGACTGATATGGGTATCCGTCCTTGTAACGGTGATTGTCATACTGGTTCTGGCATCGTCATTCCTTTTCCATGACAACAACTCGCGCCAGATGGCACTTGAACAGGAAGAAAAGGATAAGGCCGATATGGATAAAGCTGAAAACAATTAATACTAGATTACATACTAATAATGAAGTACAGATTTCTGACTATCGTAGCGGCGGTGCTCATGGCGCTCCCGCTCAAGGCTCAGCAGCCTGATCCCAACTTTTTTATTTATCTCTGTTTTGGACAGTCCAACATGGAGGCCGGTGCCGCTCCTGCAGACCAGGACAAGGATTGGAACAATCCCCGATTCCAGTTTGTATCGGCCGTAGATATGCCGCGTTATAACCGCGTTAAGGGTGAATGGTACACCGCCACACCCCCTATCTGCCGTCAGAGCAACAACATGGGCCCGGTTGATTTCTTTGGCCGCAAGATGATTGAGGAGCTCCCCGAGCAGTACCGTGTAGGTGTCATCAACGTCTCTGTTGCCGGCGCCAAGCTGGAACTCTGGGACAAGGATGCCTGCGAGGAGTACCTGGCAATGGAGGCTGCCGACCAAAGCCGCGCATGGCTTGTAAATATGGCCAAGGAGTATGACATGAACTGCTACCAGCGCATTGTCGATATGGCCAGGATCGCCCAGAAGAGTGGTGTCATAAAAGGTATGCTGGTACACCAGGGTGAATCCAACCCCGATGATGACCAGTGGTGCGCCCGTCTTAAGAAGATACATGATGACCTCTGCGCAGACCTGGGTCTTAACCCCGATGAGATACCTCTGCTGGCCGGTGAGCTCAAGCAGGCTGAGCAGGGCGGTGTTTGCGCTGCATTCAATGAGGTCGTTCTGGCTAACCTGCCCAAGGTCATGAAGAACGGATATGTTATCTCATCACTTGGCTGCGAGAGCACCGGTGACCAGTTCCATTTCAGCACAGAGGGTATGCGCCTTATGGGTTACCGTATGGCTGAGAAAATGCTCCAGCTGCAGGGATTCAAGCCCGTCCAGGAGCGTGATGTTACCCTGAATCTCACCAAGAAGGGCCTGGGCATTGAGGTAAGCCCCACCCTGGCCGGTATCTTCTTTGAGGATATCAACCAGTCACTTGACGGCGGTATCTGCGCCCAGCTTATCCAGAACCACTCATTCCAGGCATACAAGGTACCCGATGGCCCCGAGAAGGAGTTCTCACAGTCCGATACCGTATTCTTTGGCTGGACAGTACTCAAGGGTGAAGGTTCTGTAGGTCAGGCTCACGCAGTATCTGACAAACCGCTTGTAAAGGACATGCCCCGCTACTATGACTATGACCCCAACGACAAGTATGACGATGAGCTGCGCTACCTGCAGTACAGCGTACGCTTTGATATTGAGGATGCCGGTCAGGGATTCGGTATTGCAGCCAACGGATACGGCACCGCTCCTTACGGCAACGAGCGTCAGGGCAATTACTACTCAAACAACACACAGAAGGCCTCAATCCCCGCCGTACAGGGTGTAAGCTATGACCTGACCCTCTATCTGGCAGGACAGTCATACCCCGGTACCATCACCGTACAGCTGGAGGACGCCAACGGTCAGGCCAACTCAAACGCCATCACTATTTCCGGTCTTAAGAATGACTGGCAGAAGTACACCGGTCAGCTCAAGGCAGAGCGCTCAGTTGACAGCCGTCTTGCCATCAGGGCAAATGCCGCCGGTACATTCTGGCTTGATTTTGTAACACTGCTTCCCGAGGCTTCACAGCTTTGGGAGGACGGCAAATACGGTCCCTTCCGCAAGGATATGATGCAGGCTCTGGCCGATCTGCACCCCACATTCATGAGGTTCCCCGGCGGATGCGCCAGCGAGGGTCCCAACTACTTTGGCCAGCCCTTCTGGAAGAACTCCATCGGCCCTGAGGAGGAGCGTATAGGTTTCCGTAACCACTGGGGCTACTGGACATCACAGTATGTAGGCTTCTACGAGTATCTGCTTATGGCTGAGTCACTTGGTGCCACACCCCTGCCCGTCCTCAACAACGGCGTAACCTGCCAGTTTGCAAGACACGCATACGTAGCACCGCTGGAGACTGAGGCTGACCGCAAGCGTTTCCACGACATCTTTGTATGTGACGCCCTTGACTTCATTGAGTTCTGCAACGGCGGCACCGATACCAAGTGGGGCAAGATGCGTGCCGATATGGGACACCCCGAGCCCTTCAACCTCAAGTACCTGGGCATCGGTAATGAGAACCAGGGTGCTGAGTTCTGGGAGCGTTTTGACATAATGTATAAAGAGGTGCAGGCCAAGTATCCTGACATCATCATCGTATCAACCGCCGGTTCTGCTGCCGATGGCCGCGAGTTCAACGCCAACATGCATGAGATTGATGAGAAGTATCAGAACACCGTGGTTGATGAGCACTATTACCGCAACAACCAGTGGTTCTACACCAACGGTGACCGTTACAATGCCGATAAGGTCCGCGGTGCCGACGGTCTGACATATGACCGCAACCGCCCCACCCGCGTATTCGTAGGTGAGTTTGCCAACAACAACAGTAACAACGATTATGCATCGGCCATGGCCGAGGCTGCTTACTGGACCAGCCTGGAGCGCAACTCCGATATGGTTGTCATGGCTGCCTACGCACCGCTGTTCTGCAAGAAGGGCTTCAACAAGTGGAACTCCAACCTCATCTGGTTTGATAACCGCGGTCTGTGGCGCACCACCAACTACTACTATCAGAAGTTGTTCAGTGAGGCCGGCAACCGTGCCTTCAAGATGACTGATGTCATGAACGGCTCTGAGGCCGATGGCACCGTCTACACATCGCCTACCGTTGACACTGAGACCGGTGAGATCTACATCAAGTTCGTAAACTCTGAAGCTGTTGACAAGGAACTTACCGTCAACATGGGCAAGGGCCAGAAGCGCAAAAAGTACACTGCTACCGTTGAGTTCATCTCATCACACGACACCAAGATCAAGAACCAGGGTGACCAGAACACCTATGCCGGCGCACAGCCTCAGGCTCAGGCTCTCGGCCCTGCCGGACGTCCCGGTCCCTTTGGAGGCTTTGGAGGAAACCGCAACCGCGTAAGCTACACCGAAGCCGTAGTGCCTCACACCAAAAACCTCGGCACCATCAAAAAGCAGTTCACCCTCACCCTCCCCGAAAACTCCATCGGAATCATCAAGCTGGTTCCTGCCAAATAAATCAAGGCTCGGGTAATCTTGAGAAGCGCTCCATTGTGAGCGCTTCTTTTTTTTTCGGGATGGAAACTGATGGTACTTTTTAGGGGTAAAAGAAACACCGCAGAACTGTCAGTTTGGGGAGACAACGCTCCAAGGCTACTGCGTGCCCCTCCGGACCCTAAACGTCGAACGCCTCCTTTTTAGTCCCCTTCGGGGCCTAACAGTCGTTAAACGAAGCGCCGTTCTTAACGGGATCCTCCGTGGGCACTCCGCTTACGCCTCTCCACGATGCTCCCCAAACTGACAGTTCTGCTACTGCAAAGGGAAACCTTTGCTACCCCTAAAAAGTACCGTGCACCTGGAAGTAGAGCACAAAGGGAATCCTTCAAAGTGCGACGCGGTTTCTGTTTTGCACAATTAGGAAAATAAGCCTTATGGTATGGGGGAGTCTCGCACCCACGCGTGACCAGTGGGAGGGGCCCGCGACTAATTGTATCTATTCTGGAACTAGGAACTTGTTCACAGTTTCGGAATAGATACAATTAGTTGTGGGAGGGCATTCTCCCCCATACCATAAGGCCCATTTTCCAATTGTGCAAATTGCAGACTCTCCCTAAGTGGATAGAAGCACAAAAAAAATCAGGGGACCCGAAAGAGTCCCCTGATGTAAGCGTTGTGCAGATAATCAGAACATCATACCGCCACCCATGCCGCCGCCGAAGCCGCCGCCCATGCCGCCGCCGAAGCCGCCCATGCCGCCACCAAAGCCGCCCATGCCACCGCCGAAGCCGCCCATGCCGCCACGGCCACGCAGCTGCTGACGTGAGTTACGGTCACCCATAAGTGACAGACGGTAAGTAAGAGTAGCCATGAAGTAGCTGGTGATGCTCTTGGTCTCAGTATCGGTACGAGATGTAGTTGACATCTGACGGCTTACAGTACTGCGCTGATGCAGGATATCGTAAGCTGCGAGTGACAGACTGGCCTTGTTTCCCTTAAGGAATGAGAATGAAAGAGAAGCGTTCCAGATAAGCTCATCTCTGTTCATGTCACCGGAGTATCCACGACGGCTGTTCATGCTCAGGTCAGAACCCAGACGCATGTTTCTCCAAGGAATGTAAGCCATGAAGCTGGTACCATAGCTGTAATCATAGGTATCCATATCCTGTGAGCGGTTCTGGTCATTCTCTGAGTGCTGGTAGTTAAGAGAACCATCCAGAGATACTGTCAGGTAATCATCACGATACTCAGCAGAGAGATTCTCAGTAACACCAACTGTCTGTGTCTTACGGATTGACTCAATATTGGTAACAGCATGAGTAGTAGCATCAACATTCTGATATGAAGACCAACCTGTCTGCTTTCTGTATGAACCGTTTGTGCTTGAGTTCAATGAGAAACGGTCATCTGACGGAAGTGTCAGGTTAAGGTTCATGTTCAAAGATGCATTCCAGTTCATGAAGAAGTTCTTCCATGCGTTATCATCGGTCATGTTGATGTATGTGGTATATGTACCACCATCATCATTACGTCTTGACTTGGTTGTAATGCTGTTCAGAGTATTGCTGAAGTTACCGCCCAGAGTGATACTGCTCATTGTCACAGGATCATACTTGTTATAGTTAAGTCTCAGGTTGTGTGAGAAGGTAGGCTCCAGATCCGGGTTACCCTTACGGATTGACAACTGGTTGGTGTTATCCTCGATATCAAGCATCTGATCCATTGAAGGCTGTGCTGAACGACCGTTATAGTTGAACTGGATCTGCTCCTGACGGGTGAATCTGTAACGGAACTGTACGGTAGGAGTCCAGTTGAGCACCCATCTGTCATAATCTCTCTTCTGCTTGAGATAATCAGTGATGTTTCTTGAATACTGAGGCAACAGTGACAGACCTACTGTAAAGTTGTATGTCTGGTCTGTAGCATTCTTACGGAACTGAAGCTGGATGGTCTGGTCAAGGTTCTCATAAACCTGCTTACGACCCAGTGAATCATCCTTGAATGCCTGATATCCGTCTTGCAGATCCCACTGAGGATCGTTCAGAGGAAGACCCCAGTTTGCATATGCTGCACCAAGATCATATGTAGAACGGTCACTGTTCTGTGTACGTGACTGCAACTGATAGCTGAACTGCAGATAAGTACCGGTTGCGATAGGCTCAGAGTAAGTAACCTGTGCGCTCCAGTTGTTTGTGCTTGAAGGAGTACGGTTGAAACGGTTCAGAGTATCTGTTGTAGTTCCGAATGTAGACTTACGCATCTGCTCGTTTCTTGAATACTCATCGGAAGTGCTTGAGTTATACTGATATGTACCACGTACAGAAACGTTTCTACCTCTGTTACCGAAACGACGTACAAACTGTCCGGTAATATTGGCTGACTTGTTTACAGACTCACTCATGCTTGAACCAAGCTGGCTGTTCCACATTGCATCATACAATGAATCCAGATATACGCCCAGAGGATCGAGCTCCAGGTTGTTGGGATTGTAGGTTACTGAGTAAGCTGTTGTATCATACAGAGGATCTGAAGCGTACTTGAACGGATCCCTATCCTTGAATGTACGTGTATTTGAGTATGAGCTGCTGTTTGACTCGCTGTAGGTAAATGAAGGAGTAAGGAGCAGACTGGTGTAGTTATCCTTGTTCCACTCAATACGCATCTGACCGTTCAGGCTGTTTGAACCGCTGCTGCTTGCTCTTTCAACATTTGAATATGTAGTCTCCCTGCGGATAAGGTCACCGGTGACAGGATTCTTGATATCATCCCAACGCTCAGAGTTTGACTTGCTCTGAGACTCGTTGTCACTGCTGCTCCAGTTGATGCTACCACCAACCTCATATTCGTAGTTGTCCTGTGATACCTCCTGACCCAGGTTCATGGCGAAGTTGAAACCTCCGGAGTAGTTGGTGCTGACGCCACCGCCGCCACCGCCCATACCCATCATTCCGCCTCCCATGCCCATGCCGACACCGCCGCCCATGCGCATCATGCCCATGCCGCCGCCCATGCCGCTCATGCCGCCTGATGACTGGCTTGCAGAACCCATGACGGTGAACTGCTTGTCCTCATCAAAACGGTTAAGTGAAGCGTTTACCTGGTAAAGTGCAGCTACATCAAAGCCCTCCTTCTCAAGAGGAGCACCGCCACCGACTGATACGTTACCGAACCAACCCTTGGCCATACCCTTCTTAACCTGAAGGTCGAGCACTGTCTCCTCCTCACCGTCATCGATACCGGTCTGACGAGCCAGATCACTCTGCTTCTCGTATGCCTTAACCTTCTCGATCATCTCGGCTGTGAGCTGAGTCAAAGCGACTGTCTTGTCATCATTGAAGAACTCCTTACCGTTTACGAGAATTCTGGATACGCTCTTACCGTTAACAGTGATGTTACCGTCACTACCTATCTGTACACCAGGGAGCTTACGGATAAGGTCCTCAACCGATGAACCCTCAGGGAGTTTGTAGGCGGCACTGTTGAACATCACAGTGTCATTGATCATCTGAACTTTTGCCACAACTGCAGATACGGCAACTTCCTCCAGCATCACACCGCCCTTCAAGGTAATCTTACCGAGGTCTGTGGTTGCGGAACCGGATCTGAGTGTGAAATTCTTGTCTGTGTTGTCATAACCCATGAATGAAGCGCGGGCAACATAGTTACCTGGCTTAAGGTTATTGATTACGAACGAACCGTCATCCTCGGTAGAGGTACCACCAATGTAAGTGGAATCCGTACCTGAGATCTGATATACCTGCACGGCTGCAGGAAACAGCGGCTCAGCCGAATCATAATCATAAACTGATCCCTTGATTGAGAGATTCTGTGCGAACATCGCTGTTGCTGATGTCGCTAGAAAAGCTAGCAGAGTGGCAATTCTTTTCATTTCAAGTGTTGTTATTATTGTTGTTTCTTTTGTCCGCATTTATAAAATACACCTTTACTATAACGTCAAGAGCAGTTAGTTAAATGACAAAACCATGTTTTTTAAAAATATTTCCTCTTTGATTAAAAAACCGCCCTAAGGTTTAATCCAGACTTTATTTAGTACCTTTGCGCAGTTAACATTACTAACTGATACGGTTATGAAAAAAGCTTATAGCTATATATTGCTGACATTGAGCATTTTATGCGGTTTCAATTCCTGTGGAGGAACCAAAAATGAGTCTGAATTCCGTGAATTTGAGCTGAAAGCAAAAGACGGAACTGTCCGTACCGGAGGAATCTATATCCCCAAGCACACAAAATCAAGCAGCAGATTACCAGTCATTTATATGGAAGACGGCTTGGTATTCAAGGATTGCTACTATAAACATCTGTTAGATTCGTTAATAGATGAAAAATGTATAAGTCCAGTGGTCGTGGCATGCTCATATGAGAACAAAAGCACCATTCCCGGGTTCAGGATCTCATACCGTAATGCAGAGTATATAGAGTCATTGTCCAGTCAGGACCCTCAGATTGCCCAACTGTTTGACAATCACTATGACTACTTTCTGGAGACATTTATACCTTATATTCAAAAGAACGCCCCCGTATCAAGAGAACGTAAGGACATGATTTTCTACGGGACATCCAACAGCGCCGATTTCGGAATCACGCTGAGCATGCGCAATCAGGATGTATTTCCTGAATACTGGTGCTATTCACCGGTTTATTCAGACATTTCACGATACGGTATGCTTTCAGGCGATGTGGATTACCGCATCTGCTGGGGCGTAAAGGAGGAGATAGATTCCGATGAATACTTCCCGTCACTGGTTAAGGACATACGTAAAAGAGGCGGAAACGTGACTTCATGGGTATTCAACGGAACACATGACCGCAATAAATGGAAAGCCTGTTTCAGAGAGGAACTTAAACGCAGATTCCCCTACTCTGATTAAACTGATCACGAACAATTATTAATCAATATGAAACGTACAGCAATTATCATTGCCCTTTCGCTGACCTTTGTTTTTTCCTCAGCACAGGACAAACTTTATCCGGGCACTTTCAACCTGAATCAGGTAGAACTGCTTGACGGACCGTTCAAGCACGCCATGGACCTTAACGTAAAGGTCCTGCTTGAGTATGACACAGACCGCCTGCTGGCCCCGTTCCTTAAGGAGGCCGGACTGCCCAAGAAGGCAGAACTGTTCCCCAACTGGGAAGGACTAGACGGACACGTAGGCGGACACTACGTATCGGCCCTGGCCATACACTATGCCGCAACCGGCAACCAGGAGTGCTATGACCGTCTTGTATATATGATCGATGAGCTGGAACGCTGCCAGAATGCCAACGGTAACGGTTACGTAGGCGGTGTTCCCAACAGCAAACAACTTTGGAGCAATCTCAAGAACGGAGACTTCGGGCTGTTCCAGAGAGCATGGGTTCCATGGTATAATGTACATAAGATGTACGCGGGCCTGCGCGACGCGTGGCAGTATGCCGGCATTGAGAAGGCCAAGGATATGTTCATCAAGTTCTGTGACTGGGGTGTGGACATAATCTCCGGACTGGATGATAACCAGATGGAGCGTATGACCGGCACCGAGTTCGGCGGTATGAATGAGGTTTTTGCCGATGCATTCCAGATTACCGGTGACCGCAAATACATTGAGGCAGCCAAGCGTTTCCGCCACAAGGATATATTTGAGAATATGGCCGATGGCAATGACAACCTGGACAACAAACACGCCAACACTCAGGTACCCAAGGCCGTTGGTTACGCACGTGTGGCTGCATTGGACAATGACGCACGCGCCAGACAGGCTGCAGAGTTCTTCTGGGACCGTGTCGCCAACCACCGCTCAGTAGTTATTGGCGGTAACAGCCGCAGTGAGCATTTCCCGGCAGCATCGGACTACAAGAGCTATGTGGAGCACCGTGAGGGACCTGAGTCCTGCAACACCAACAACATGCTCAAGCTCACCGAGTTCCTCTTTGCAATTGATCCCAAGGCCGAGTATGCTGATTTCTATGAGAAGGCCATGTTCAACCATATACTCTCCACCCAGCACCCTGAGCACGGCGGTTATGTCTACTTCACCCCGCTGCGTCCGGCCCACTACCGCGTCTACTCTGCAGTGAATGAGGGCATGTGGTGCTGCGTAGGTACCGGAATGGAGAACCACGGCAAGTACGGCGAGTTCATCTACACTCATGACGGTACGCAGGAGTTGCGCGTGAACCTGTTCGTGGCATCCAGACTGAACTGGACCGAGAACAAGGCCATCATCACACAGGAGACCCAGTTCCCCTACTCCGAGTCTTCAAAACTGACCGTAAACCTCAAGAAGGCACGCAAGTTCCGCATGCTGGTGCGCTGCCCGGAGTGGACCACATCGGAATTCAGTATCAAAGTTAACGGCAAGGAGGTTGCTGCAGGTGCACAGCCCTCATCATACGTGACCATCGACCGTAAATGGAAGAACGGTGATGTGGTTGAGATATCACTGCCTATGCAGAACACCATAGAGCCGCTTGATCACGAGACGGAGTATCTTGCCGTAAAGCACGGTCCTATTGTACTGGCAGCACGTACAGGCAATCAGGATCTGGCTGGTCTGGTAGCCGATGACGGCCGCTGGAGCCACATTGCCCACGGTTCACTTGTTCCCGTTGCCGAGACTCCTATTATAATAGGTACAGAGTCTCAGATAGAGGATAAGGTGAGTGCACTCAAGCCCATTCCCGGCAAACCTCTCCATTACGATGCAACCGCACTGTTTGACAACAGCCGCTTTGCAAATGTAGAGCTGGAGCCTTTCTTCAGTCTCCATGACAGCCGTTATGCCGTCTATTTCCTGTCACTCAGCAGTGATGACTACGGCAAGATGCTTGAAAAGATCAAGGCCGATGAGGCCGCAGCCCTTGAGCTGGACCGCCGCACGGTCGATGCCATCGTTCCCGGTGAGCAGCAGCCTGAGGCTGACCACAAGATACAGAGCCAGAACTCCATGACCGGTAACCAGGACAACAAGCCCTACCGCACTGTCCGCCGCGGCGGTTCATTCAGCTATGACCTCTACCCTGACGGAAACACCAACCTGAGTCTCTGCATCGGATACTGGGGCGCAGAGAACACCCAGAACCGCGCCATCGAGATTCTGATTGAGGATATGCCGTTCATCACAGAGAGGGAGTTCCCCGCCAACGGCCAGGCTGAGATTGTTCGTAAGGAATATGATGTTCCTGTTGGGTTCTACCAGGGCAAGGAGAAGATCCGCGTTACGTTCCGCTCTGTTGACGGGGCGCAGGCTCCGCGGATATTCGATGTAAGATTCCTTAAATAAACGAAGAATCCTGAGTCGCAAGACTCAGGATTCTTCGTTAAAGTACAACTTGTAGAATTTGCCGTGCTCGTCTTCGCCTTGTTCTATGAGGGAGCGGCTTCCGTGCACGTAGATGTGGAAATTCTTGTCCAGCTTGATGACGCTCTTGTAGAGGCGGTTCTGTTTCTTTACTGCACTCTCATTCACGTCAAACTGGTCCTGCAGCTGAATCTGGCGCTCCTGCTCGTAGCGGTTGCGGTAATCATCAAACATTCCCATTACCTCCGGCTGTGCCATAACCTGCTGCTCAAACGTAGGCATGTCAAACTTGGGATTGTTCTTGAAGAATCCCATGGTGCGGCTCAGAAGGTCAGCCTGGTCGGCACGGTTCACGTCAAACTGCTTGGGCAGCTCCTGTGCCACAAAGTTACGGGTCAGGTCCATAACGTTCTGAGTCTGGAAATAGGAGTCCTCACGGGTCTTGAGATGCAGGAAATCATCCACCCAGTAGCTGGCGCCCTGACCGTTGGTCTTGTCCACTACAGCCACCATATAGCCCTTCTCGCGCTCATAATTCATAATGAGGGCACCCTTGTCCATACGGCGCAGGTTAACGCCATCAACAGGAGTAATGTCAAAACCCTCCTCATCATGCTCAACGGTCAGGAATGTCTCCTTGTTCTCTATCTTGAACAGACCTATGGCCTCGTTGATGTCACGACCTACCCCAAGTCCGGTAATATGAGCCACGATAAAGTCTCCGCCCTTGATCTTGGGATGCTGGCAGTTCTCATAAAGATGGGTAGCCAGGTCTACCGAGAAGTCATAGAGCATGTCCGGATTGTCGAATATGTCACTCACCAGACGGTAGACACGGTTATTCTCAAGTCCCATATCATCATGGAAATTGAAACGTTCCTCACTCTTGAATGCGCCCACAAAGTACTCTGTAAGCAGGGTATTCATATCCTCACTCAGCGTATAGGGTTTCTTGGAGCACACAAACGGCTCATCGTTGGCCTGGTTGCCGACGTAGTGCAGCGCCATGCTGCTTATCTTCATCTCAGACATTAGCTGTTACTGGTTTTGAGCACCGCCAGCCAGGTCAAGGATTTCATTGGTAATGGCCTGCTGGCGCAGTTTATTGTATTGGAGAGTAAGTTCGCCTATCAGATTGTCGGCATTCTCGGTTGCAGCCTGCATGGCAATCACACGGGCGGCCTGCTCGCTGGCAAAAGAGTCCAGTACTGCACTGTACAGTTTTGTCTTGATAACCTTGGGCAGCAACTCAGCAATAAGATCGGTTGCCGACGGCTCCATGATATAATCGGCTGCGGGTGCATCGGCCCCGGCCTGAGGTACGCTTACCGGCAGCAGCACCTCATCGACAATCTTCTGCGATCCGGCACTGACAAAATGGGTGTATGTGATTATCACCTTGTCCAGATGGCCGTTACGGAACAGGTCCATAAGGTCATCGGCCAGTTCGGCAGCCTTATTATAGTCACGGGTGGCCATCAGGCCTGAGAATGCGCGGTTCAGTTTGTAACCCTCCTTGGCAAGCGCCTCGGTAATCTTGGCACCTATGGGATAGATATGAGGCTCGTCATCAGTCTTGCGCCAATCATCTATCAACGCCTTGGCATGGCGTATCATGTTGGCATTGAATCCGCCGCAAAGGCTGGAGTCCGATGACAGACACACAATAGCCACGTTCTTTACCTCACGCTCCACCACCAGCGGTGATACGCTTTGAGCCTGAGGCATGGATGACAGACTGGAGAGTATATGGTTCAGCTGGTCCACGTAAGGCAGCGCATACTGTATGCTCTGCTGCGCCTTGCGCAGTTTCACGCTCGATACCATCTTCATGGCCGATGTGGTCTTGCGTGTATTGCTGACCGACTGGATACGGATCTTTATCTCCTTAAGTGACATGAGTTATCAGACTCCAAGTTCTGAGATTGTCTTGTCTGCAGCCTCATGTATCAGGGTGCCAATCTCGTCATTCATCTGGCCTGCAGTGAGTTTGTCCAGCACAGTATCCTGATATTTGGCCTTGATAATCTCAATGAAACGGTCCTGGAACTCACTTACACGCTCTAGAGGAACGTTCTTGAGCAGTCCCTGTATACCGCAGTAAAGAACTGCTATCTGCTCTCCTACCGGCATAGGTGTATACTGCGGCTGTATAAGCAGACGGTTGTTCTTACGTCCCTTGTCAAGCACCATTGCTGTTACGGGATCCATATCGCTGCTGAACTTGCTGAATGCCTCCAGCTCACGATACTGGGCCTGGGCTATCTTAAGAGTACCGGCCACCTTCTTCATGGACTTGATCTGTGCGTTACCGCCCACACGTGAAACTGAAATACCTACGTTGATGGCGGGACGGAATCCCTGGTTAAAGAGGCTTGACTCCAGATATATCTGACCATCAGTGATGGAGATAACGTTTGTAGGAATATAAGCCGATACGTCACCGGCCTGTGTCTCGATGATAGGCAGCGCGGTGAGTGAACCGCCACCCTTTACATGACCTTTCAATGATGCAGGCAGGTCATTCATCTTCTCTGCCACCTCCTGCTGGCTGATTATCTTGGCGGCACGCTCAAGCAGACGTGAGTGCAGATAGAATATATCACCGGGATATGCCTCACGGCCCGACGGGCGCTTAAGGATCAGTGACACCTCACGGTAAGCCACAGCCTGCTTGGAGAGGTCATCATATA
The DNA here is from genome assembly GCA_045113495.1 of Bacteroidaceae bacterium. Classification (GTDB taxonomy): domain Bacteria; phylum Bacteroidota; class Bacteroidia; order Bacteroidales; family Bacteroidaceae; genus Colenecus. The sequence goes on along the minus strand of JBGUIZ010000063.1, from coordinate 137,841 downwards.
CCACAAGGGCATGACGGCCGGTATCACGGAAATACTCACCTATTGCGGCACCTGCCAGAGGAGCGTAATACTGCAGAGCTGCAGGATCGGCAGCCGTAGCGGCAACCACAATGGTGTAATCCAGTGCACCGTGCTGACGCAGGGTGTTTACTATGGTGGCTACGGTTGAGCCTTTCTGGCCCACAGCCACGTATATGCAATAGACAGGATCACCTGCCTCAAAGTTCTTTCGCTGGTTGATTATGGTGTCGATGGCAATGGCGGTCTTACCGGTCTGACGGTCACCGATAATGAGCTCACGCTGACCGCGGCCTATGGGAATCATGGCGTCGATAGCTCTCAGACCTGTCTGCAGAGGCTGATGCACGGGCTCACGGAACACCACACCCGGAGCCTTGCGCTCCAGAGGCATCTCAAAGAAGGGGCCCTCTATATCCTTAAGACCGTCCAGCGGCTTACCCAGCGGGTTAACCACGCGGCCCACCATATTCTCGCTTACATTTATGGAGGCGATACGTCCTGTGCGGTGCACAATCATATCCTCCTTGATCTGGTCTGTAGGACCCAGCAGGATGGCACCTACGTTATCCTCCTCCAGATTCATCACTATGGCCTGGATGCCATTGTCAAACTCAATCAGCTCATCGGCCTCGGCATTCTTGAGTCCGTAGATGCGGACTACACCGTCACTCACCTGGAGCACGGTTCCAACCTCCTGGAAGCGGGCGCTTGTATCAATGCCCTTAAGCTGTTCCAGAAGTACTTCCGATACCTCACTTGCCTTTATTCCGTTTGCCATTATATGATACGGTTATTCTTTTCAATCAGTTCCTTACGGATACGCTGCAGCTGCCAGGCCACGCTGGCATCCAAACGGTATCCGTCAACAAGAAGCACGAAACCGCCCTCAATCTGAGGATCGACAGTGTGGGTCCATTCCACATTTCCGTGCTCAACATTATCTACCAGCTGTTTGAGCCGCGCCCTGCGTTCATCGCCCACAGGTGTGGCCGTAACCAGTTCTACCGGCACTATCCCATTGCGTCTGCGATACAGATCCTGATAGCTCATGGTCATAAACAGCAGACAGTCACCGCGTCCAGCCCCTACCACGAGTTTAAAGAAAGCGTCAAGTGACTTGCTGAGTTCACCCTTACCATCCGTGACGGCAGTGGCAAGCAAGCGGCACTTATCAGCATCCTGAACGGTGGGGTCCACTATGCGGTCGTGAATGGCCGGTATGCCACGCAACCGCACCGAGAGCGTATGCATCTCTGCATAGACCTTTTCAGCCTCAGAATTATCTACAGCAAACTGAAGCAGCGCCTTGGCATATCTTACGGATACGGTTCCTATGTTCATATTACTTTCCGGTCTTCACGTCATCTATCATACGGTCTATCAGCAGGAGCTGGTCTCCATCTGTGGAGAGCTCCTTGCGGACCACTTTTTCAGCTACCTGGACTGAGAGCTCGGCAACCTGACGGCGCAGGCTGCGCAGAGCCTCCTCTTTTTCCTGACGGATCTGTTCCCGTGCATCGGCTATGATCTTTTCACCACTCTCCTTGGCACGGTTCTCAGCATCTGCTATGATTTCATCACGCCGGTCGGCAGCTTCCTTAAGGATACGTGCTTTCTCGGCACGGGTCTCCTTAAGCAGTTCATCACACTCCGTCTGAATTCCGGCCAGACGCTCGTTTGCTTTCTTGGCGGCATCGAGCGACTTGTCAATAAACTCATTACGCTTGTCAACCATATCGGTTATCATGGGGAATCCCCACTTTACCAATATGAAGAAGACTATTCCGGCCGCAATGAGCATCCAGATAAGTGTTCCGACTTCAGGGATGAGAAGATCCATCTTTTATGCGTAAAGAGCCAACAGACAAACAATTACGGCCAGAAGAGAAACACCCTCCATGAATGCGCCGATAAGAATCATTGAACTGCGGATGTCACCGGCAGCCTCGGGCTGACGTGCTATTGACTCCATGGCAGACTGACCTATACGGCCAAGACCTAAAGCTGCACCTACAACTGCGATAGCGGCACCTAAAGCAATGACTCCGTTACCTAATGCTGCACCAGCGGCAGCCTGTAATAATGTTGCTAACATCATAATACTTGTATTTTAGTTGTTAATCAATTTTCAATTCTCATTTTTCTCGTGATGTTCCTCCGGTCGGCTAAGACCGATGAACACCGCGCTCAGCATGGTGAACACATAGGCCTGGATGTAGGCCACAAGCAGTTCCAGCATATTCATGAACACCATAAAGAAGAGTGACAATGCAGTCATGGGCGCACCTATCACCGGTCCCATCTTGGCTGTTATGAATATGACGCATGTAAGCGACAGTATAATTGCGTGACCTGCCGTTATGTTGGCAAACAGACGGACGGTCAGAGCAAACGGCTTTGTGAATATGCCCACAATCTCTATGAAAGGTAACAGAGGTATAGGGGCTTTCAGGAATACGGGTACATCGGGCCAAAGAATCTCTTTCCAATACTCCCTGTTTCCGAACACATTCACCGTAAAGAAGGTAATAAGTGCCAAAAAAAGGGTTACCGCTATGTTACCCGTAACATTGGCTCCGGCGGGGAATATGGGAATCAGACCCATGATGTTGCTCAGCAATATAAAGAAGAATATGGTGAGCAGCAACGGAGTGTATTTTTTGTATTCCTTACCCACAGAAGGCTTGATTACATCATCCACAATCATGTAAATGACAAACTCCATGAGGCCTGTAAAGCCACCGGGTGCGGGATCTGTAGATGAATGACGGCGATACCAGCGTGCCGTGCACATGACTATGATACAGAGCAGCAGGCTGTTGATTATGACGCCCATAGCCACCTTGGTAAGGGAGAGATCCAATGGCTTGAGTTCCGTTCCGTCAGGGAGCGTCTCAACCAGTTTGCCGGAATAGGCCCCCTGGTAAGTGATATGGAATCCCTCATAGCTGCCTGTCTCTTCAAGTTCACGTGACGAGAAGAAATGCCACCCTGACACCTTGCTGTACAGCATCACAGGCAAATGGAGCGACACCTCCTTCTCACCTATGGTAATGATATGCCAATGGTATGAGTCCTTGAGGTGACCGAAAATGATGCCCTTTACGTCAACGCTCTCATCCTGCTCCGCCTCACTGTTTGAAGCTAAAGCCGGGACCGATGACATAAGCATCAAAGCCATCAATATGTAGACAAAACGTTTCAACTTCTTTTCTCTCCTTTCATAAACAGTGCTGTTTCCAATGCAGAAAGGCACATATAGAAAATCATGAACACCACGGCAAACGTGAGCAGTTGTGTTCCTACTACAGTAAAATATGTCACCAGCAACGCTATGCCCAGCAGTATCTTTACCACCCTGTAGGTGAGAAAGAAAAAGCTGCGGTCCCTGCCTTTCCTGTCATTTGCACGTTTGATACATATCATGACGCCCAGCATGACAGCATAGAAAAGCGGTATCAGGAACAGCATGGACGGATACTGGTCCGGCCACATCATCCTTAAAGTCAATACCGAACCTATGGTCAGTACTGACAGTACAATAAGATATGATATGATGAGTCTCTTCATAATTCCACGCAAACTGACAGGATGTTGTCTTTCACCTCGGCAAAACCGGACTTGACGGATACCTGAACCGGACCGGTTGAATCCTTATACACAATCCTACCATTGTCAAGTGAGGATATGATAGGGGCATGGTTGTTGAGTACGGTAAAACTGCCCATAGTACCAGGCAGGGTAACGCTTTCAACCTCACCCTCATAAACCAGTCTGTCCGGAGCTATGATCCTAAGTCTCAACATCAGTTCTTGAGTTCTTCCTGCAATTTCTTAGCCTTCTCAATAGCCTCCTCAATGGTACCCACATTCAGGAACACCTGCTCGGGCAGGTCATCGACCTCACCGTCCAGTATCATGTTGAATCCCTTGATGGTATCCTCAATGCTTACCATGGTACCCTTGACACCGGTAAACTGCTCTGCCACGGTGAACGGCTGTGACAGGAAACGCTGTACGCGGCGTGCACGTGCTACGGTGAGCTTATCCTCATCAGAGAGCTCATCCATACCCAGGATTGATATGATATCCTGGAGCTCGTTGTAACGCTGCAGGATCTGCTTTACGCGCTGAGCGGTATCGTAGTGTGCCTTACCCACGATGTTGGGGTCAAGGATACGTGAAGTTGAATCCAGCGGGTCAACAGCCGGGTAGATACCCAGCTCGGCAATCTTACGGCTCAACACGGTTGTTGCATCCAGGTGTGAGAACGTGGTTGCAGGTGCCGGGTCGGTAAGGTCATCGGCAGGCACATATACGGCCTGTACTGATGTGATAGATCCGTGAATGGTCGATGTGATTCGCTCCTGCATCTTACCCATCTCACTGGCCAGCGTAGGCTGGTAACCTACGGCACTAGGCATACGTCCCAGCAGGGCCGATACCTCAGATCCGGCCTGTGTGAATCGGAAGATATTATCAATAAAGAACAGGATATCGCTGTAAGCGCCGTCGCTGCCGGCACCGTCACGGAATGACTCGGCTACGGTAAGACCGGACAGGGCTACCGATGAACGTGCCCCGGGAGGCTCATTCATCTGACCGTACACAAGCGTGGCCTGTGACTTGGCAACCTCATCATAGTCAACCTTGCTCAGGTCCCACTCACCTTTGGCCATGCTCTCCTTGAAGGCATCGCCGTATTTGATTACACCAGACTCAATCATCTCACGCAGCAGGTCGTTACCCTCACGGGTACGTTCTCCCACTCCGGCAAATACTGAGAATCCGTTGTTCTTCTTTGCGATATTGTTTATCAACTCCATGATGAGCACGGTCTTGCCCACACCGGCACCGCCGAACAGACCTATCTTACCACCCTTGCAGTAGGGCTCCAGCAGGTCTATAACCTTGATTCCGGTAAAGAGCACCTCCTCAACGGTTGACAGCTCCTCAAATTTGGGGGGCTGACGGTGTATGGGGAAAGCACCCTCCTTGTCAAGGGGTTTGAGGTCATCAATGGGCTCGCCGGTAACGTTCATCATACGGCCTTTGATCTGCTTGCCTACAGGCATCGTGATAGGACCGCCTGTTACGCGAACCTCCATTCCGCGACGCAGACCTGTCGTAAGGTCCATAGCCACACAACGTACCATATTTTCACCGATATGCTGCTGAACCTCAATGATCAGTTTACGACCATCATCACGGGTTATCTCCAGTGCATCATGGATTGACGGCAGGTCATTGCCTGTCTCAAATGCCACATCCACTACCGGACCTATTATTTGGGCTACATGCCCCGTTACTGCTTTCATACCCTTTTTTTATATAGAGCGCAAAGGTAATATTTTATGGCTTATCATAGTCATTATTTGTACACCCATTTATATCTAAAAGGACTCATTTTTGACTTTTTCAGAAACAAAAGCCGTCCATCAGATGTCATTAATTCTACCGTTTTACCCCAAAAGGAACAAATCATAATGAAAAACGAACACAAAAAAGCCTTCCAGAAATGCCTGCAGGCGTAAATTTGCCCTTGGTTCAAATATGCGTGGTATCAGATGTTATGCTAACAGAACCCGGTAATGTCAGTGTCGAATCAGTAACAAATGGATTAGGTGACATTACCAACCAAACCGTCAATCTGTGAAGACCGACGGTTTTTTGTCTATTGTGCAGTGTCCTATCTCTATTTGTATTAATTTCGCGGCATGATTATGTCAGGTATTCTTTTGGCTATCATTCAACTTGTAGCCGGATTCGTATTGCTCTATTTTGGTGGTGACTGGCTTGTAAACGGCGGCGTTGCACTGGCACGCAGATACCGCATCTCATCCTTGGTCATAGGCATGACCATAGTGGCATTCGGTACATCGGCGCCGGAACTGCTGGTAAGCATAATGTCATCAATCAAGGGAAGCGCCGGAATCGCAATGGGCAACGTGATAGGCTCAAACATAGCCAACATAGGACTGATACTGGGACTTACCGCCCTACTCTGTCCCATCCCCACACAGAACCGCAATGTATCGGCAAACGGTCTGGTAATGATACTGGCATCACTCCTGGTACTTGTGTTCTCCCTCAACAACGGACTCTCCAGAGTTGAAGGTCTGGTGCTTTTTGCCGGAATTATCCTGTTTACAGTATTGTCAATCCGTCTGGGACGTACCAAAAAAGAAGACGCCATAACGGATACGGAGACTCAGGTCAAAGAGATGTCTGTCCTTGCAGCCCTCATGCTGATAGCGCTCTCATGCGCCATGCTGGCATTCGGTGCCGATTTCATGGTTGACGGAGCCACCACGGTAGCTCAGGCATTGGGAGTAAGTGACAAGGTGATAGGACTCACGGTAGTGGCCCTGGGCACAAGCCTGCCTGAACTAGCAGCATCAATCGCGGCTGCCATCAAGAAGGAGATGGACATATCAATAGGCAACATCATAGGCTCCAACATATTCAACCTGATGTGTGTGCTGGGCGTATCGGCCTCAATAAGACCCATACAGTTTGACTACACACAGTACAGGATGGATTTTGTAATCATGATGGCATTCTCGGCAGGCCTTATCATCCTTATACAGCCTTGGAAAGCGCAAGGCCGCCTGAGCCGCATTTCCGGCATCATCATGTTTGCCGCCTATGTCATCTACGCCTGGTCGCTGTTCTGATCCCTTCGTTTCATTACGCTGCGTACAAAGTACAGGATTAGTGCTGCGTACATGACAAGTGACAGCCACTCCGCCATATTTGACCCCGTCCATGAATCGGCCATAAAGAGGTCCAGTCCGGCAAACCTTAGTGCGGCACTGACCACACCCATCAGTGCGCCACCGGCAATGAATCCCGATGCCAGAAGAGTTCCATGCTCAACACGAGCGGTATTGACAGCGGTATCCTTGCTGCGGCTACCCACGTACCAGTTTATGAGTCCGCCTACCACCAACGGGATATTGAGTTGGAACGGGATGAACATACCCAAAGCAAATGCCAGAGCGGGTATCTTGCAGAAATTGAGTATCAAAGCTATCACGGCGCCTGTTGCGTAAAGCCACCACGGAGCGCCTGTACCTGACATAAGCGGATCTATAACGGCAGCCATGGCATTGGCCTGCGGAGCCACCAGCGCATTATCGCCTACAAAACCGTATGTCTTGTTCAGAATAATGAGCACACCGCCAACCGTCAGGGCCGATACAAGAGTTCCCAGGAACTTCCATCCCTGCTGTACAGCCGGAGTGGAACCTAACCAGTAACCTATCTTGAGGTCAGTAATGAAACCTCCTGCCATGGAGAGTGCCGTACATACCACGCCGCCCATAATCAGGGCCGATACTATACCGGCAGTACCTTTAAGGCCTACTGCAACCATGATGACCGATGCCAGTATCAGAGTCATCAAAGTCATTCCCGACACAGGGTTGGTACCCACGATAGCTATTGCGTTCGCAGCAACGGTAGTGAAAAGGAACGCTATTATTCCAACCACCAATATGCCTACCACTGCATGCATCAGGTTAAAATCCATAACACCCAGATAAAAGAAAGCGAACACTGCCACCAGAGATATTACTATGCCTATTATCACTATCTTCATGGGCAGGTCACGCTGTGTGCGCTCAACTGCGGCATTCTGTGTACTTTTACCGCCTTTAAGTTCACGTCCGGCCAGACTGACGGCACCCTTGATTACGGGCCAGGACTTTACAATTCCTATGATACCGGCCATGGCAATACCTCCGATACCTATATGGCGTGCATAACCTGAGAATATCTGTTCCGGCTCCATACCGGATACGGCATCGGTAACGGCAGGGTTAAGTGACTGCAGGAACGTATCACCCAGCATAGGGAGCACAGGTACGATCACGAACCATACCACAGCAGATCCCGCGGCTATGATGCAGGCATATTTAAGTCCTACTATATAGCCCAGTCCAAGGACTGCAGCACCGGTATTGATACTGAAAACCAGTTTTGCCTTGGTTGCCAGGGCAGAGCCCCATGCACATACCCTTGACGTAAAGTTCTCGGTCCAGAAGCCGAACGTAGAGACAATGAAATCATATAATCCTCCTATGATGCCCGATACCACCAGAGGCTTGGCCTGACCGGCTCCTTTCTGGCCCGATATGAGAACCTGAGTGGTTGCAGTAGCCTCCGGAAAAGGATACTTTCCGTGCATATCCTTGACAAAATACTTACGGAAAGGTATCAGGAACAGGATTCCAAGTACGCCTCCCAGCAAAGAGCTGATGAACACCTGCATGAAATTCACGGTCATATCAGGATACTTGGCCTGAAGTATATAGAGTGCAGGAAGGGTGAAAATGGCACCAGCCACAATTACGCCTGAGCATGCGCCTATGGACTGTATTATCACGTTCTCACCCAGGGCTCCCTTGCGTTTGGCAACGGAAGAGACACCTACTGCGATAATCGCTATGGGAATGGCGGCCTCAAAGACCTGCCCCACCTTGAGCCCCAGATATGCTGCGGCGGCCGAAAACAGGACAGCCATAAGCAGTCCCCACCCCACAGACCACAGGTTTGCCTCAGGATAAACCTTACCGGGTTTCATTATGGGTTCATACTCCTCACCTTGTTTAAGCTCACGATACGCATTTTCCGGTAACTCTACCGTCTGTTTCCTTTCTTCCATATACGTGTTAAAAATATCCTTTCAACAGAAGGCGAATATAGTCAAAAAAAGGACAGCATTATTAAATATATGCATTACTTTTGGAGCACGTAAACCATTTACACCAACTAAAAATAATATGAGGAAAAATCTGTTTTCAGTGGCAGCAGCCGCTATGGTGCTGTCTTTCATGCCTGCCAAGGCACAGAACTCGAGAATTGTAGAAGACGGTGGTACAGGCCCTTACAAGGCAATCATGATGGAAGAGTCCACTCTTGCCACACACACCATTTTCCGTCCTCAGGATCTCAGCAAGTTTGACAAGAAGAACCTTCTGCCCGTTGTAGTTTGGGGTAACGGCGGTTGCGCCAACTCTCCCAGCGGTCACATTAATTTTCTGAATGAGGTTGCTTCACAGGGTTTCCTCATCGTAGCTATCGGTCCCAGCAACTACCAGGAGATTGAGGCTCCGCGTCCCGGTCAGACCGGTGATGTACCCCGTATGGGCGGATTCGGCGGATTTGGCGGACAGCGTCCCGCAGCAGGTCCCAGTGCAGAGCCTCAGGCTCCTCAGGGCCAGCGTCCTCAGGGCGGTATGCCCCGTATGGGTGGAATGCCCGGCGGTATGGGCGGTGGAATGCCACAGATGGGTGGCGGCATGGGCGGTGGTATGTCCATGGGTGACCCCGAAGGCTTGAAGCAGGCTCTTGAGTGGGCAATCGCTCAGAATGCCGATAAGAACAGCCCCTACTACGGCAAGCTTGACCTTGACAACATTGCAGCTGCCGGTATGTCATGCGGTGGTCTGCAGGCCCTCCACATGCTGGATGACGCACGTATCAAGACCATCCTGGTTATGAACAGCGGTTTCTTTGGAACTGATGAGAGCGAGGACAAGGCTAGCCTTGCCAAGATGAAACAGAAATCAGTTATCTGGATACTGGGCGGTTCTACCGATATCGCTTGGGAGAACGGTAACGATGACTTCAAGCGTATGTCAGGTACAATGCCCGCATGCCTTGTAAGCCTTGACGGCATAGGCCACGGTGGCACATATATGCAGCCCAACGGCGGTGATTACGCAAAGGTTGCCGGAGCATGGCTCAAATGGTGGCTTAAGGGTGACAAGGAGGCCAGCACAATGTTTACCGGCTCCGAGCCCGGCGTAAGCAAGATGGCCAATTGGTCAATTGAGCGTAAGAACATCAAGTAACAAGCCTGTTACAATACAGAAAACAGCGCGCCCCTGACCGGATTGTCAGGGGCGCTTTTCATTCATCCACAATAACCTCCCATTGAGGTTACAATTGCTTAATTATAGTCTGAAGAATGAATAGTAAACCTTGTCTGCCACAGCAGTCTTTTTCTGTTCATTCATATAGTTCAGATTAGGGAACTGGTCCTTGTCATAGCTGTAGACAAGCTCCTTATCCGTAAGTTTGCATATGTGCGCCTTCTTGGTGATCGTCTCGCCTCCGTCACTCTCCTCATAGAATGTAATGTTGCCGTCCGGGTTGAGTGAATAATGTCCCTCCATGGTAACCAGGTTGGCAACAGTCAACGGAGCGTCGCCGTACATCACATATGAGTTGGGACTGAGCACAAGATTCCACTTACGTTTGTTTACAGTCGTGTTCTTCTGTATGCGCTTGGCATTACGATAGTAAACCGCGTCAGAGAAATACCAGTTACCCTCTATTCTCCTCTTCCAGTACATAAACCTCAGTTCCTGTATGTAATTCCATAACTTTTTCATAGCCGTGATTTTTTAGTTTTACAATTTGTCCTTCAATGCACAAAGTATCATATGTCATTCATTATCAAAATCTATGATGCGGGCGTTGAACTTAGCCTCCCAGTCCTGTACAGTTGCCGTGAACTCTATCGGCCGGTAGACGGCGCCCAGATTCATTCCCAGAACGAATGTGTACTGAAGGCCTAACTCAAACATATCTTCAGGTACTACACCCGACAAGGGGATGATCTGTGATGCTCCGGTCTTGCTTCTGTAACGGAATCCGTCATAAGTGAAAGAGTCCACGTCATAGAAGACCTCTACAAAGTGCTTGCCCTCAGCCAATTCCTCAGGAATCACATATGAGCGGCTGCACTCATCCTTGCTGGCAGACAGGTTATTCATTGAAATGAACAGGGCCTTGTCTTCACCATACTCCACATAATCGTCTCCTTCAAAAACGACTATGTCCTTACGCTTGGCGTTGGGAATCCAGTAACAATCCTCGCCAGCTACAAACAAACCTTCCGTAGGCATTCCGTGAAGAACAAGCTTACGGATATGCATGAGGCCCCTAAGCTGCTCGTCATCGGTAATGTCACAGACCTTAAAGCCGATGCTGTTGGCAATATGATGGAAATTGAGATCAACCGTCTCAAAGCGCTGGTCACATCTCATGTCCACAGCATCTGTGGCTAAAGGTCCTAACTTAATATCATTGGGTGTGAATTCTACCGCATAGGTACCATCCTTGCGGTAATTGACGTTATTAGTATAAGGATAGAACGCACTCACGCTCATAGAACCGCTTGATAGGCTTGAAGTCATGAGATTTGCTGTTCTAACGCCGTTGTTCTCTGTTACTGCCTGATTGCTGACCAGGAACTCTCCCGTCTCGTTATCTAAACCTACAATACCGAAAGCAACCTTAGGATCAATGAAAGCATTCACCCTTTCAGCATCAAAATAGGTATTGAAGTTTTGGTCGGCCTTGGATGCAGACTTACTCTTGGTATTACTGGCTACAGTAATATTAAATATGGTATGAGTCTCCTTGTCAAGCATGGATGTATCGAATCTGTCCTCTCTCACGCATGAAGAGAAGATTAAAGCTGCCATTGCAGCAAGGGTCATTGTCAAAAAGATTCGTTTCATACCAAACGGGTTGTTTTTGATTTCTGACCAAAGATAAAATTGTTTTTCAGGTGACAATGTATGAAATTGGGTGGACTTGGCTTATCTGATTAAAATTATTCACGATTTCAAGGAAAAGTTAAAAAGTATAAATTCCTACACACTCCGCATTATAGACAAAACGTAAAAAGCGCATCTACATACACTCCTAGTAACGATTTCGAGCCAAATGAAATGTTTAAATCTATTCACTTATAAACATTTTCAAACGCCATTCTGAACATTTTCAAACAAGAAAAAGCGTTTCCCGACTCTATTGAAGGCAATTAAGCAAGGACAAGACAAAGAGATTTACTAATTTTGTCTCAAAGCAAATGAAACTATGAACATTCTTATCAAGAACGGCATAATACTGCCAATGAACGCGCCTGAGGGTCAGGAACTATACTTTAAAGGTTATCTTGGAATAGAAGATGACAAGATATCATTTGTCAGTTCAGACAAAACACTGGCCGATTCATTCCAGGCCAGCCACAAGGATGACTGCACAGTTATAGATGCATCGGGCAAGATCGTGATGCCGGGACTGATAAACACCCACACCCATGTCGCAATGGCGCTGCTGCGCGGTATTTCAGATGACGTGCCACTAATGGAATGGCTGCAGGAGCACATATGGCCTATTGAGGGCAAGATGGGATATCAGGAGGTTTATGATGGAGCTCGCCTTGGTATGCTTGAGATGCTCATGGGAGGAACCACCACTTTGGTTGACATGTATCCCTATGAGGAGGCTGTAGCAGAAGCTGCCGAGAGTGCAGGAATTCGCGCCTTTGTCAGCCCCTGTCCCATGGATTTCAGGATGGAGCACTTTGAGAATGACTGGCGTCAGGTTCAGAAACGTTTCTCACAGAGCCGTCTTGTCACCATGATAATGGGTCCCCACGCCATATATACCTTATCTAAAGAGAACCTTGAGCGCTCCATCAGTCTTGCAAAGGAACTTGGAACAGCCAGCCATGTACATCTGGCAGAGACTGAGACCGAGGACCGCGACGCACGTGCCAAATACGGAATGAGCCCCACGGAGTATTTTGAGAAAGCCGGACTGTTCAGCACCCCCACTCTTGCAGCACACTGCGTAATGGTCAGCGACAAGGATATTGAGATCCTGGCCAAAAACCACGTATCAGTTGCCCACAACCCGCAGAGCAACATGAAACTTGCATCCGGCATAGCACCTGTCAAGAAGATGATGGATGCTGGAGTTAACGTGGCATTGGGCACCGACGGAGCATCTTCCAACAATGACCTGGATATGTGGGAGGAGATGCGCTCGGCATCACTGCTGCAGAAGGTAGCAACTATGGATCCCTGCGCCATTCCCGCGTATACCGCTCTGCAAATGGCAACCGTCAACGGCGCAAAAGCTATAGGACGCGAGGGAGAGCTTGGTGTCCTGGCACCCGGCGCTATGGCCGACGTTCTGGTCATCGATCTGGAAAAACCGCATCTGTATCCGCACACAAACCTTATTTCCGAGCTGGTTTACAGTGCTCATGCAAATGATGTGCAGACCGTCATAGTTAACGGCCAGATTGTCGTCAAAGACCGCATATGCCTGACAATGAACGCCAAAGAGGTCTGTCAAACCGCCCAAAAGCACATAGACCGTCTGATGCAAAACTGACACAGCAAAGAAAAAGTGGTGGGAAGACTAAAAAAAATCCCAATATTCTTTTGAAAGTCTCCCCAAAACCACTACCTTTGCACCGCTTTCACAAGAAAGCACGCTCTTTGATAATAATTTTTTTGGAAATGATTCGCACCTGCGTTGATAGAATACGTGAAAACGATTCCAAACGCACGGAGGCAATGGTCGCACAAGCCGAGAGCAGAAGGAAAGCTTGCTTTCATTATGCCGAGGCGCAGGAGACCTTCGCCGCAGGAAAAATTTCCAAAGAAATTTTTCCTGCGGCAATAGCTCAGTTGGTAGAGCACGACCTTGCCAAGGTCGGGGTCGCGAGTTCGAGTCTCGTTTGCCGCTCAAAAGTAGATCTTTGATTTATTTTAGAAATGCCCAGGTGGCGGAATTGGTAGACGCGCACGTTTCAGGTGCGTGTGCCGCGAGGTGTGCAGGTTCGAGTCCTGTTCTGGGCACTTCTCTGGAGAGATGGCGGAATTGGTAGACGCGCTACTTTGAGGGGGTAGTGACAATTATGTCGTGTGAGTTCGAGTCTCATTCTCTTCACTATTATTCAAAATTCGCTGGAGTTATTGCCGCAGGCAAAAATCCAGAGGATTTTTGCCTGCGGCAATAGCTCAGTTGGTAGAGCACGACCTTGCCAAGGTCGGGGTCGCGAGTTCGAGTCTCGTTTGCCGCTCCAAAATTTACTTTTATAAGAATTACTAAGCAGCTTGTCAATAAAACATAAGCTGCTTTTTTGTTTTTATACGGATGAAACGGACAACAACATTTTTGCTATCAGTACTTTCCGCCATTAGTTTGCAAGCTCAGACCAAACACACAGTCAGCGGTTACATCACTGACAAGACAAGCAAGGAGACACTTATAGGAGCAACAATCCTGGACAACAACAGCGGCCGCGGAGCCATAACCAACGAGTACGGATTCTATTCACTCACCCTACCCGACGGCGACATTGAGATCCATACAGGATATGTAGGTTACAAACCGGTCGTAATCAAGTTCAGCCTAAACCGCGACACCTTGATAAACATAGACGTACCGGTCATTGACGCCCTTACAGAGGTAACCATCAACGGAAACCGTGAGATATTGGGCGTACGCGGTTCACAGATGAGCGCAGTAGACATACCTATCGAGCAGATCAAGGCTGTACCCGCCATGTTCGGTGAGACTGACGTACTCAAGGCCCTGCAGCTTCTACCGGGTGTCCAGGCCGGAACCGAGGCTACAGCCGGAATATACGTGCGGGGAGGCAACCCTGACGAGAACCTGCTCCTGTTGGACGGTGTAGCGGTTTACAATGTCAACCACATGTTCGGCATGTTCTCCGTTTTCAACCCGGATGCCATAAAGAATGTGACTCTTTACAAGGGCAGTTTCCCGGCACACTACTACGGGCGTCTGTCATCGGTCGTGGATATCCGCATGAAGGACGGTGACCTCAACAAATTCCACGGAAACGCATCCATCGGACTGATATCATCTAAAATCAACCTGGAGGGTCCTATCATCAAAGGCAAGACCTCATTCAATATATCGGCACGCAGGACATACTCAGACCTGATCCTTAACACAGCCCTATGGCTTAACAAGCAGTTCAAACTAGCCAATGCCGATGACGTGAGCATGGGTTACTACTTTTATGACCTGAACATAAAGATCAACCACAAGTTCAATGACAGGGATCGTCTCTATCTGAGCTGGTACAGCGGTGATGATGATATCTATTTCAAGTACAAGGGCGCTGATGGAGCCATCAAGAACCGCACAAGACTCAACTGGCGCTGGGGTAACACCGTAGCCGCAGTCAGATGGAATCACGTGCTTGGTCCCAAACTCTTTATGGATGTAAGCGCCAACTACACCCGTTACCGTCATCGCATGGGTATCCAGATCAAAGAGGAGGACAGACAGAACCGGACCACGAGCAATGCCGGCATCACAATGAAATCCGGTATATATGACGCCTCACTTCGTACCGACTTTCACTGGTCACCGTCATACAGGCAGGACATAAGGTTCGGCGGCAGTTATACTCGACATAATTTCACTCCCGATGTAATGGATCTGGTTCTGAGCTCCACGGATGCGAATGACAGCATACAGTCTCCCGGGCTGGAGCAGTCGTACGGGTCACACGACGTGGCCGCACATGAGTATCAGCTTTATTTTGAGGATGATATAGAACTGACCGATGCCCTGAAGGCGAACATCGGCGCAGGATATGCCGCGTTCAACGTAAACGGACGCCATTACAGTTCAATTGAGCCCAGATTAAGTGCCAGACTGCTGCTTACGGATGACCTGTCGCTCAAGACCGGATACGCCTACATGACACAGTACGTGCATCTGCTTTCAAACAATATGATCAACCTGCCCACAGACCTGTGGGTTCCGGTAACGGACAACATCGAGCCTGAGCATTCACACCAATTTGCGCTCGGTGCCGCGTACAATATGGAGGGCCTGGCCGATTTCACGCTTGAAGGTTATTACAAGCATATGGACAACCTGCTTGAGTACAAGGAGGGCTCCAGCTATATGACCGGCGATACAGACTGGCAGAACAAGGTTGCCATGGGCCAAGGCTGGAGTTACGGTCTTGAATTCATGGCACAGCGCTCCGTAGGAAAGCTGAACGGATGGATATCATATACCTGGAGCAAGTCACAACGCAGGTTTGACCGTCCGGGAATGACCATCAACGGCGGTCGTACGTTCGATGCCAAATATGACCGACGTCACAAACTGGACATCACCTGCAACTACAAGTTCAGTGACAGGTTTGACATGTCTGCCACATTCCTGTTTGAGACCGGAAACTGCGGAACCATCTATACGCAGTACTACAATTCGGGCAATATGATTGATGACGGCAGCAACAACAGTTCATCCACATTGGGTTATTATGACAACCGCAACAATTTCCGTCTCAACCCCACACACAGGCTTGACCTGGGATTCAACTGGCACAGACAGATCAACGACAGGATGAGCAGAACACTTAATCTGAGCATTTACAACGCATACAACAACCGTAACCCGTTCATGGTTTACGTCTATTCTCAGGGAGAATATATCGGAGGTGAGTATCATGAGGAGCGTAAGCTTCGCCAGCTCACCATATTCCCCATCCTGCCTACTCTCAGTTACTCACTATCATTCTAAGAAAGCTATGAAACAGTATAGAACCATATTATTAGCATCTATAGCAGTCCTGCTCTCCGCATGCACCAAGGACATCGAGTATAAAGGTCCTGACGGTAAGCGCATGCTGATATTGAACAGTATCACAGAGGCCGGCAATGTTCCGGTCATAGAAATGAGCAACAGCGCCTTCTTTCTTGACTCATACTACTCCGGTAACATCATCAAAACCGATGTTGACGTACAGATAACCATCAACGGGCAGACCAGTAACGCCAATTACTCCGACAGCCTGAAAGGATTTACTGACGGCAGAGCATTGAATCAGGGTGATGTCATATCGGTCACTGCCACACATCCGGAGTTTGGGACAATATCGGCCACGGATACCGTTCCCACTATACAGGGTTGCAGCAACACTACCAGGACAAAGCAGTATGTCCCGGCCAAGACAATGAGCGAGATGTTTGATGATTATGTGGAGACATTTGACGACGATGAGGTGGATTCCGTATTTGTCGTGGAACTGGAGATTGGCGGACGCGCAGACAAGACGGATTACTACATCCTCTCCATAGAGCCAACCATGACGTACTACAAGTACAATGATCTGGAACTCAAGTATGACACCATAACAGAAAACATACACTACAAAGTACCTTCCAACACCAAGATACTGCTGGGCAAGTCCGATGCCGCTACTGCAGTACTTGAGGAGACAGAGGCAGACAGCCAGTTTGAATACGGCAAGACCAGCTATATTTTTGATGACCTCTATATCAAAGATGGCAGCAAGGTTAGTTTTGACATTCTGATGCAGAAACCGGACACCCTGGAGTATATATATGTTTTTGATGACAGCTATGGTATACCCGTATCAAATTTCACGCCAAAATCCATTGCTGACAAGATCAGTGAAGAAGTGATATATAAAGCCAATATCAAGCTTTACGTGTTATCCGACGCGTATTATTATTACCACATATCTGTCAAGGATTTCAGCGGAGCAAATAACACTTTCATGTCAGAGCCGGTAACCATACTGCACAACATCAAGGGTGGCGCAGGCATACTTGGAACTTATGCCACCAACGCCCCTGACGTCAGTTACGAATATAGGAACTGGAAATAAAGGTTACTTTGCTTTTGACTGGTATTCTTCCTTGGCCTCCTGTAGCAGTTTACTGAATTTGGCATCCGTGTGGAGGTTAGCTACCAAACCGGAAGCAAGTATACGTGCGGCGGGAATATCGGTCGCCCAGTTCTGACCGGAAATGATACCGCTCTGCCCCATCCTGTATCCGACAGTAAGGATATCATTGGCTTTGGCGGGGGCTATCTCAGTCAGAACGAGTGCCACACCCCATCCTGTCTCAGCCTGGATTGACGGGAACGATGAAGTCTTTGAGTCATCGGCAGCGGCAAAAGGAGCATCACCCAACTGTACGTACGGACGTTTGCGGAACTTGAATTCTGCTGCAGCATCCTGTGCGCTCTTGCCCAATGCTTTGACACATTCACTTACAAGAGCCGCCATAGCCGGAGTCTGCCTGGAATCAAGCTTCAGTCCTATGGACTCGGAAAAACCGGCCATGATAGCGTCTGCACTCAGATCCGCATCCTTTAAGGCCTGCTGTCCGCGTTCTGTCTTACGCTCCCCCTTACCGGCCATATACTGCATCACATCACCCATATATCGGTTGCTTGCGGTATCAACAGGCTGGTTAAGGATACGTCTTGCATCGGGATATCCTACACCAGTCTCAGGCTTACGTCCCGTCTTCTCGTAGTACTCCTTACGTGCCGCCTCCATATCATCGGCAAAGGCAGGAATGGAGTGCATGGCAGCAACGCAGGCCGATGCACACAGGTATCCCGCATTCACGTCACTCTGATAATGCGCAGACACTATGATACGGCTCTCACCGTATTCAAATCCGCGGCGCAGTATGGAATCCTGACAATCGGGCGCCATCTCGGCAAGAACCAGCGCCACAGCCATGCCACGGGTTGTATGTCCGGATGGATAGGAACCGCTGGTACGCAGGCTCTCCAGTCGGTCAGACTTTCCCGAAGGCAACTCATTGTACTGAATCACCGGCCTTATTCGCATATATTTCTCCTTAGGATTCTTTGATGCCTGCTCGGCTGTATGATAACTGCGCGACATCAGGTTGTAGATGGCTGGAGTCTCGCTTCGGCTTATGTTAAAGCCCAACGCCTGGGAGTATATCCTGGCCATCTCAGTGGTGCTTGATGCGGACTCGTCACTAGCCCGCTCTCCGCGCTCAGTCAAACGCATGGATTTACCCCACTGCCACTGGACAAAATCATCAAGATAAGCGACGTCACATGTATCCGGAGGAGCCGGAAGGAATATTGCCGCATTGGGCTGGTCATCCCTCTGGATGTATATATTCTGCGTACTGCTTCTTTGTGGGAACTGGGCATAACTGACCCTGAAAGATAACAGCATCAGCAATAAAGCCGATGACAAAAGGGTAATTCTTCTCATATCATTTAAGTATCTTGTAACGCGCAAATTTAAGAAGTAGTGTCTTTTCTCCAACATTCACGAACCTAATTCTTGCTTTGGCGTTATCACCGGCGCCTTCTACTGTCAGGACCTCTCCTATTCCGAAACGCTCGTGCTCAATAATGTTACCCTCTTTTAAAGCCGATGACAGAGCAGGTGCTGTATCCTTGAGCATATTTTCCGTTACCCTTTGGAACTTCCCCCGCTCCCAAGGCTTGCGCTGCGGCTTAGCTTCAAATTCCGTTTTAGACCTGAATTGCGCACCGGGGACTGTCCCTTTTGGCTCCAACTTAGGTTTACTGATACGAGAATACATCCCGGAGCCAAAGGGGACTGTCCCCGTTTGTTCCAACTTGCGCTTAGGCTCAAACAGCGAGCCGGGGACTGTCCCCGCTGTCCCCCCACCCCAGGTAGATTTAATGCCCTCGCTGGGCATATTAAGATACTTTGAATCAATATCCTTCAAAAACCTGCTGGGAGTACAGAAATCCACACTGCCAAACTTAAAGCGAGTGGTTGCAAAAAGCAGTGTGAGGTACTTGCGGGCACGGGTCATGGCCACATAGAAGAGCCTCCTCTCCTCTTCTATCTGACGCTCATCATCACCGCTCATGTCACTGGGGAACAGGTTCTCCTCAAGCCCCACAATGAAAACGGCATCAAATTCCAGACCCTTTGCCGCATGTACAGTCATCAGAGTAACCTTCTCCAGGTCCTCATCAGTCTCATTATCCTGATCCGTCATGAGTGACACCTCACTCAGGTAATCGGTCATATGAAGGTGCTCATTACCCTCTTCCTTGCGATCCTGACAGAACTGTGCGATATTGGCCAGCAGTTCCTCAACGTTCTCACGGCGTCCTATACCCTCTACGGTAGTATCGGCACGCAGTTCACGCATTATACCTGTCTCCTCGGCAATACGCTCCGACAGATGCTGGGCGTCATTCGTGGCGGCATCGGCCATAAAACTCTCCATCATGCTCCTGAAACCTGCAAGTTTGGAAGCGGTACCGGAGTTTACATCAAGTGCATATGCGGCCGGATCACAGATTACCGTCCACAGGCTTACGCCGCCAGACATAGCGACAGACAGGATCTTACCCACCGTTGTCTGACCTATGCCACGTGCAGGATAGTTTATGATACGTTTGAAAGCCTCCTCGTCATTGGGATTCACACTCATGCGGAAATAGGCTATCATATCCTTAATCTCCTTGCGCTGATAGAATGAAAGGCCTCCGTATATCTTATATGGTAATCCGCGTTTACGCAGCGCCTCCTCAAGAGGACGGGACTGGGCGTTGGTACGGTACAGGATGGCCATCTCACGCCATGGCACATCCTTGAATGTATGCAGGTCAAGCAGACGGTTCACTACCATCTCGCTCTCCTCCAGGTCAGAATGCGCGCACAGCACCTTTATCTTGTCACCCTGCTCGTTCTCCGAGAAGACTTTCTTGGGAATCTGGGCATGGTTCTTGCAGATAAGGCTGCCTGCTGCCTCAACGATGGTCTGCGTAGAACGGTAGTTCTGCTCCAGTTTGAACAGTTTTGAGTCAGGATAGAGCTTGGAGAACTTGAGCATGTTGTCCAGGTTGGCTCCGCGGAACGAGTAGATGCTCTGTGCATCATCACCCACTACGCATACCTTGGCTCCGTTACGGGTAAGCTGCCACACGATGCAGTGTTGAGCGTAATTGGTGTCCTGATACTCATCCACCAGGATATGTTTGAATGATGTGCCGTAACGCTCCAGTACATCCTTGTTGTCACGGAACAGTATGAACGTGTTAAGCAGCAGGTCATCAAAATCCATGGCATCAGACTGACGGCAGCGCTGCTCATAGCGCTCGTATATCTTACCTACCATAGGAATGCGCTTAAACTGGTCATGCTTGTAGATATCGGCATTCTGGACATAGGCCGATGCCGTTAACAGACGGTTCTTGGCGTTCGATATGCGGTTCTGGACCACATTTGCCTTGTATGTCTTCTCATCCAGCTGCATCTCCTTAACGATAGACTTGATAAGGTTCTGGCTGTCCGTCTGGTCATAGATTGTAAAATTGGGGGTATACCCAATCCGCTCCGCCTCAGTGCGCAGGATACGGCTGAAAATGCTGTGAAACGTACCCATCCAGAGATACTTGGCACGGTTTTCACCCACCTTCATGGCAATACGCTGTTTCATCTCACCGGCCGCCTTGTTTGTAAAGGTAAGTGCCAGTATGGCCCACGGCTCAACACCCTCCTCAAGCAGATGCGCTATACGGTATGTAAGCACTCGTGTTTTTCCGGAACCTGCACCGGCTATCACCATGCAGTCGCCGTCTGTGTATAACACGGCATCGCACTGGCTAGGGTTCAGTTCACTCTGGTAGTCTATCATATTGTGTAATTCTTTATGAATGCGAAATTACAAAATCAGGGAATTATTCCTATCTTCGTAGCATAATATGAGAAGATGAGTTTTCAACAACTGTTTCCGCTAACCGACAGTATCTGGATATCCTTTGTCGTCCTGTCACTGGTTCTGTTCATCCCTATTCTGTGCAAACGTCTCAGGTTTCCGCAGATAGCAGGTCTCATCCTTACCGGAACCATAGTAGGCCCCGGATTGCTGGGCATTCTCCATATTACCCCCGAGATGCAGTTCTTTAGCCGCATAGGCCTTCTGTTCATCATGTTCTTTGCCGGTCTGGGAATTGATCTGGAGGAGATGAAACGCAATAAGGTCTGGGGTATCCTGTTCGGCATACTCACTTTTGCCATACCATGGGCATTGTGCTATTTCTCATGCATCTGGCTGTTAAGACTCCCGGTTCGTACATCGGCCGTACTGGCATGTATAATGGGATCCCACACACTCATATCCTATCCTATCATAAGCCGATACGGACTGAGCCGCCGCAAGAGCGTGACAGTCTCTGTTGCAGGTGCTCTGGTTGCCATTCTGCTGGCCTTGGTGGTATATGCGGTGATGATGTCCACAAACGGTAACGCTGATTTCAATCCGTTCTGGTTCATTCTCAAGATAGCAGTATACATTGCGGCGGTAATAATCATCTACCCCCGTATGGCACGCACATTCTTCCATCGCGTCACCAACAGTTTCTCACATTTCCTGTTCGTAATGATCCTGTTGGCACTCAGTTGCGGACTGGCACAGATCATAGGGCTTGACTCGATAGTAGGCGCATTCCTGGCCGGTATCGTACTGAACCGCTACATACCTAAGTCATCACCTCTGATGAACCGCCTGGATTTTGTGGGTAACACGCTGTTTGTTCCGCTATTCCTTCTGGGCACCGGTCTGATGATAGACTTGCAGGTAATGACCGATAACTGGCTGTTTCTGACAGCTTTCGCAGTTCTGTTCATTGTCGGCACACTGGGCAAATGGCTTGCAGCTCTGGTAGTCCAGAAAGCCAACTGTTTCACCGGCAATGACCGCCGCGTGATATTCGGCCTGAGCGCATCACACGCAGCAGGAGCGCTGGCCATTGTCATGGGCGCATACGCTGGCGGTCTCATGGACAACACCACCTTGAGCGCCACCGTCCTTATAGTACTGTTCTCCTGCATCCTGAGTAATATCATAACTGAGAATGCGGCCGATGCCCTGCACCTGGACAACCAGTCCGATGCATCATCCGAATCACGCCTTATGGTAATGCTCACCGGATCCAACACATTACAGGCTCTAATGGACACAGCCATAACTCTTTATGACAAAAACAGCCCTGAATTGGTTGGTCTGTATGTGACCATCAACGGTGAACATGCGCCCAAATACATGCAGGACGGTAAGGGCCGACTTGAGGAGGCTTCCAGGATAGCGGCATCGGCCGATGTCCCGTTCATAGCGCATAACAGATTAGGAAACAACATCATAGACAGCATACTACACGCATCAAACGAGTTCGCCACCGACCGTATGCTTATGGGACTGCCGCTGCGTCACAGCATCAACCTGCCCTACCTGGACAACATCATCAGCCCTCTGAATGACGGATTCCACGGCCAGATTGTGCTGCAGCGTTTTGTTACGCCCATGAATACCATCAGACGTATCGTGGTTCTGGTGCCCGGTCCGGTAATTCAGGACGACGCTTTTGAGAAATGTATGGAGAGCATATACCGTATCACAATGGCAATAGGCTGTACATCGGAATTCTACGGCAAGGATCAGCCCATATCGGCCGTACGCGGTACCGGTCTCAGTTTCTCAAGCGGACGCGTATCATACAATGAAGTCAGTGAGACGGCCGATATGCACTGGGTTATCAGCGGCCTCAAGTCGGACCATCTGCTCATAATAGTAGGTCCCCGTGAAAGCGAAAGTCACGCCGGACGTTCATTCCGCCACCTCTACGAGCGTATCCATATGCCGGAGACCGATTTCTCCACCATGCTCATGTTCCCCGAGACACAGACGGTCAAGGGCAAGGAGGAGGCAACTCTGCGCACTGAGCGGGATTTCCTTAAGATGCTTAGAATGTAAACATCCAGCCAATGAATTGGCTGGCTACCCTTCCCCTCGTTTGGCCTTGATTAGGTTTCCATTTGCTGTATAATCAAAAACAAAGCCCTCAATCGAGGGCTTTGTTTTTGACGCGACCGGAGGTCGCCATTTTTCCGTAGGAAAATAAAAAAGAGGTCTTTTTCAATTGATTTTCAAATCATTTGAAGATCAATTGTGCAAAATTGTAGAGGCCGTACTTCCAAACAGTGAAGTTGTGACCCTCATCGGGATAGTTGATCAGTGTGCAGGGGATTCCGTTCTCGTCGCAGAAAGCCTTGAGCTGTGTGCTGTTGCCAATCAGACCGTCAGCGCCACCGCATACCATCCAGAGGAGCTTGTTCTCCTTCTTAACCTTCTCAACATCAGGAATGAGCTGAGCAGCACGTGCAGTGTTGGGAGCTGATGAGAAACCGCCTACATAAGCAAACTTGTCCATGTTGCCAAGACCAAAGTTCAGAGACTGACCGCCACCCATTGACAGGCCGGCGATAGCGCGGTGATCCTTGTCTGTATATACGCTGAAGTTCTTCTCGATATAAGGGATAAGGCTACCCAGAAGGTCCTTGTCAAACTCACCGAAAGCAGCGGCTGAACCCATACCACCCTCACGTGAATCATTCTTGGCGGCACGGCCGTTAGGCATTACAACGATCATATCGGCAACCTTGCCATCAGCATAGAGGTTATCCATGATGATGTTGGGTACACCACCGTCATTCATCCATTCCCACTCGTCACCACCGATACCGTGGAGCAGATAGAGAACGCTGAACTTCTTCTTGCCGTCATAGCTTGCGGGAAGATATACATTGGCCTTACGGGTTGTGCCTACTGACTCTGACTGATACTCAATGAGTTTTACAGTACCCTTCTTGATACCGTCACGCTCCTTGTCAAAGCCGTCAGGGGCTGCTACATACTCATCAAACTTGACATTGGTCTGCTGCTGGCCGCCAAAACCGCCAAAGCCACCGAAACCGCCAAAGCCGCCGCCCATAGGCATACGGAAATCAGGCTCCTGTGCACCGGCACCTACTGCAACGAGGGCCAGAGCTGCTGTAAACAATACTTTTTTCATCTTCAGTTATTATTGGTTATTGTTAGTTTTTCAACATACAAATATAGCTTTAAAGCACGTAAGTTAAAGGGGTATTTAAAAAAAACAACTACTTTTGCACCGCAAAATAAAGAACAGGATGAGAGTCACTCTGATAGGTGCATCGGGATTCGTAGGGACAAGGTTGATAGACCTTATCCGGAACGAACACCAGGTCAGGAACATAGACCTGGTAACCAGTCATTTCTTTCCCGAATTGACCGTCATAGCAGATGTACGTAAT
The DNA here is from genome assembly GCA_045113495.1 of Bacteroidaceae bacterium. Lineage (GTDB taxonomy): Bacteria > Bacteroidota > Bacteroidia > Bacteroidales > Bacteroidaceae > Colenecus. The sequence goes on along the minus strand of JBGUIZ010000063.1, from coordinate 113,043 downwards.
CAGGACCGGTTGGATTCTCTTTTGGCCGATACCGATATTGTGGTTCTTCTTGCCGCCCAGCACAGGGATGACGTTACTCCCACCTCACTCTACTATGACACCAATGTAGGCGGAATGAGAAACGTGCTCAACGCCATGCAGAAAAACGGCGTCAAGCGTCTGCTTTTCTTCTCATCGGTAGCAATCTACGGTCTCAACAAGAATAATCCCGATGAATCATTCGCTGCTGACCCGTTCAACCATTACGGCAAATCCAAATGGGAAGCCGAGACCGTGGTACAGGAGTGGTACAAGACTCACAGCGACTGGAACATTGACATCATCCGCCCTACCGTGATATTCGGCGAACGTAACCGCGGAAACGTATATAACCTGCTGCACCAGTTGGCCACAGGCCGTTTCTGCAAGGTGGGCAAAGGAAAGAATGTCAAATCAATGGCCTACGTAGGCAATGTGGTTGCATTCGTCAAGTACATGATTGAGAATGTAACAGAAGGATACAACGTATTCAACTATGTTGACAAACCTGATTTTGACATGAACCGCCTGACCGATCTGGTCTGCGACACTCTCGGCAAGAAGAATCCTTCAATAAGACTTCCGTATTGGATAGGCATGGCAGGCGGTTATTGCTTTGACATCATAGCATTCATTACCCGCCGCAAACTGGCAGTCAGCTCCGTACGCGTCAAGAAATACTGCGCAACCACACAGTATGACTCGTCAAAAGCACATTCTACAGGATTTATCCCTCCATTCACACTCCAGGAAGGATTGATCAGAACTCTTGAGTTTGAGTTCATTCATCCGCGCACGGATGAAATATCTTTTGTGTCAGAATAATCAGCGGCTTGCCACCTTTATTATGCTGTCAGCCATGGCGCTGTCCAGGGCATCACGTCTGAAACTATCCCTGAAAGCATCCCTCATCTCATATTTTATATCGTAGTTCATAAGTCCTTCCACAAGTCCGTCCACATCATTCGGATCATATAGGATATGATTAGGGACATTCTTCTCAATGAACTGTCTTGCATATCCGGCAACTCCTGCAATTATAGGCTTGTCAAATGAACCATACTCGAATATCTTGGACGGAAGTACTTTCTTGAAACAGTCCAGGTCATTAAGTTGCAGGTAAAGGAAATCCGAGTCCAGATAATATTTGATAATATCCTCACGCTTTACGGGAGGCAGGATCTCTACATTTCTTACACCCAGTTCATCTATCCTGTTTTTCAAAAGGGGCAACGTACCTCCGTCACCAATTATCCTGAAAATATAATCATCACCAAGTCTGAGTGCAGCCTCAGGGACAACCTTATCCAGACTCTGTCCTGTTCCTACATTTCCTGCATATGTTATCACATACGGTTTTTTCCTGTCTTGGGTACGTATCCTGCCACTCTCTATGAAAGCATCATCAATACCGTTGCTGAAGAATGAGTATTCCGGTAAAGGATATTTGTCAAAATAAGGCTTGAATCCTTCCGATATCAGATTAATGTGCGTGGCTTTTGAGAATGTATATTTCTCAATCTTTGACATAAACCACACAAGAAGGCCTCCGGCAAGTTTCTTTGATCCGAATATATCTCCAAGATTATCTACAAAAAGGTCTCTGATATCAAGATAGAGAGGGCAATGCAACCTATATGACATTCTCCTGCCCAGGAAAGCCGTGAACAGTTTGGCCGATGTGGCATATACCAGATCATACTTCTGTCTCCTTACCAGACTCCTGACACCACGATAATACGACACAAAGGCCTTTACCTGTCCCATCATGCCGTTGCTGTGTTTGGGAATAGGCAGACGTGTGATAGTATAGTTTGTTCCGGTTTCCCTGTACGGCACATCCAGAGTGTATGACGAGTACCTGTTGGGGACAGTACCTATGACATCAACCATATCACCGGGGGCAAGATGGCTGAGGAGTTCATGGAACAGATGCGAATTGCGGAATGCGCATGCGCCCAGATCTGGTTCAAATGAATATGAAAGGAACAGGATTCTCATCGTATTTCAACACTTGCTATTCGTTATGGATAACGGAAAAAAGGGGTCTATGTTGTGAGTGTTGAAAACTTATTTCTTAAAGAACTGACTGATAAATTCAACTATCCTGGGGCAAGCCTTTCCGTCACCGTACGGATTCACGGCCTGGCTCATTGTCCTATAATAATCCGCATCGTCGAGAAGGCGGCTAATCTCAGTTGTAATCTTCTCATAATCAGTTCCTACCAACTTAACGGTACCTGCATCGACAGCCTCCGGACGTTCTGTGGTGTCACGCATCACTACAACCGGTTTGCCCAATCCGGGAGCCTCCTCCTGAATACCGCCGCTGTCTGTGAGCACAATGGTGCTTCTCTCCATGAGAAGTACAAAATAGAAGTAATCCAGCGGTTCTATAAAGAAAAGGTTCTGCGGTACATGTCCGTCAAAAGCCTCATGGATAGGACCGCGCACATTAGGATTCAGATGCATGGGATAGACAAAATCCACGTCCGGATAATTGCCGGAGAGTGTGTCAAGCGCCTTGCAGATATTACGGAACCCTTCGCCAAAATTCTCACGTCTGTGACCTGTAATAAGCACCAGACGTTTGGAATGATCAAGAGTACGGCTTATGTCATAACCCTGCTCACAGATTCCTTTTTCAAGGCTACGGCGCAGGTTATCATCAGATTTGATCTTGTCAACCACATAATAAAGAGCGTCAATGACAGTATTTCCCGTAACGGTTATACGGTCATCGGGCACATTCTCCTTTAACAGATTGCCGCGTCCAAACTCCGTGGGAGCAAAATCCAGGACCGATATGCGACCGGTTATCTGGCGGTTCATCTCCTCGGGCCAGGGACTGTAGATATTATCGGTTCTGAGTCCGGCCTCGACATGACCTACCGGTATCTGCTCATAAAATGCGGCCAGTGCAGCAGCCATGGAAGTCGTGGTATCACCATGCACAAGCACCAGGTCCGGGCGCTCTGCCTGGAGCACCTTGCCAAAGCCGCACAGGACCTTTGACGTTATGTCATAAAGGGTCTGACCCTTCTGCATTATGTCAAGGTCATAATCAGGCGTGATCTCAAAGAGACGCAACACCTGGTCAAGCATCTCCCTGTGTTGACCTGTCACGCATACCAAAGTCTGGAATTCATCCGGATGCTTAGCCAGTTCCTTAACCAGAGGGGCCATCTTGATGGCTTCCGGACGTGTTCCGAACACAAGGATTATCTTCTTCATATCAGATTATATACGGAAACTTGAATACACCGCAGAAATCAAGGACCTTGACATCATCATTGCGGTAATTGAGAGAGGCGAACTCTTTGTGATTTACCAGGAACACCACGATATCAGCCTTATCATACGCCTCCTTATAACCGGTAAGCGTGAACTTGGCATGTGACTTTATGTTGGGTTCCACAATCATAAGATACTTATCCGGAACTGCGTCAGATACCTCACTTGCAATCTCCATTGCCGGGCTCTCCCTAAGGTCATCAATATTGGGTTTGAAAGCCAGTCCCATAAGAGCAACCATAGGTTTGCGTCCGTTCTCCTCCTCAAACTTCATTATGTTTGAAAGAACCTGGCCGGCACACCACTCAGCCTTATGGTTGTTGGTCTCACGTGCCTGGGCAATCAGATGTGACTCATCGGGGAAATCGGCCGTAATGAAATAGGGATCTACTGCTATGCAGTGACCTCCCACTCCGCATCCAGGCTGCAATATGTTCACGCGCGGGTGTTTGTTGGCAAGTTCTATCAGTTTCCAGACATTGATTCCGGCCTTGGCGCAAACCAGTGACAACTCGTTTGCAAATGCAATCTGTACGTCACGTGAGGCATTCTCGGTGAGCTTACACATCTCGGCAGTACGGCTGTCAGTTGAATGGAGCGCACCCTTAACGAACTTTGAGTAGAACTCCTTTGCCTTCTCGGTCGATTGTGGATTGATACCGCCAATGACACGGTCGTTATTGATGAGTTCATAGGCCACATTGCCCGGTAGGACACGCTCAGGACAGTATGCCATATATATCTTGCCTTCAAGTTCAGGACGTACCGAATAGATCAGGTCACGCATCTTCTCGGTAGTGCCCACAGGCGATGTCGATTCAATCACGAAAAGGTCACCCTCCTTGAGAATGGGAATGACACTTCTGGTAGCAGCCTTGACATAAGTAATGTCGGGCTCATGATTTCCCTTGAAAGGTGTGGGAACTACAATGAAATATGCATCTGAGAGCTGGGGCTCGGTATAGGCCTTGAGATTGCCGTTTGCCACGACTTCCTTAAGCATCTCCTCCATTCCGGGTTCCACTATATGCAGATGACCCTCGTTGGTGGCTTCCACGATACTAGGATTGATGTCTGTACCTGATACCTGTATTCCGCTTTTGGCTGCGATTATTGCTGTAGGAAGACCTATGTATCCCAAGCCAATGAAACTTACCCTCATAATTCCTCTATGTAGATACGTCTTTTTATAGTAGATGCAAAATTAATATAATTAACGGATAATACGAATGGATTTGCTACTTTTGCCTTAAAGAGATTTTTTATGAAACCAAGGTTGTTGGCAAGCACAGTCTGCCACCTCAAGACAGAGCAGGTTATCTTTCAGATTATAAGAAAATTACGCACCACACATCTGAAAAAGGCCGATGCACCTCAGGCTATATTTACAAAGCCTGTTACCGCCTTCCTGCAGAAACAGATAATACTCAATAAGGACAGATTCTGCTTCCTGAACCTGGAATCGCCCTTCAACGGCTGGGATTTTGACGGGTTCGGCCCACTCTGGACATACAACCTCAACTACATGGACTGGCTTTTCCAGCCGGAAATAAGTGATAACGAATGTACTGAATGGATTGACCGGTTCATAAATGAAGCCAAATCCGTCAACACATCATATGCCCCCTATCCCACTGCACTCAGATGCATGAACTGGATAAAGTTTTTCTGCATTCACCCGGAACATGCTACAAAAGAGAGAGTGGACTCACTATATTCACAGCTATTGCTGCTTTCAAACTCTATAGAGAGGCATATTCTTGGCAATCACATACTTGAAGACGCTTTTGCTCTTGCTATGGGAGCTTGCGTATTTCCAAGTTCCGGGTTAGACAAGAAAGCGTTCAGACTGCTTACAAAGGAACTATCCCGGCAAATTCTGCCTGACGGAGCCCATTTTGAGCAGTCACCCATGTACCATTGCATAATGCTGGAACGTGTGCTTGACTGCATCAATATATTCAAATCCGATGACTCCAAGCAGATCAGTAATGTTGTCAAACTGTTGAGGCGTCAGGCTTCAATGATGACAGGACACCTCAGAAACATCATATGGAATGACATGTCCATACCACTCATGGGGGACAGCGCATATGGAATTGCATCGGAACCTCAAATGCTTCTGGATTATGCATCCCGTCTGGGTATTGAAGCTGCGCAGACATCTCTTAACGAGTGTGGTCTCAGGAAAATGAACCTGTCGGGAATGGAACTAATAGCCAAGACAGGTGCCATTACTGCCACATATCAGCCGGGACATTCCCATGCGGATACTTTCAGCTATGAACTGCGTATTGACGGAAAGCCTTTCATTGTGGATACCGGAATCTCAACTTACAACAAGAACAACCGTCGCCAGTATGAACGAAGCACCCAAGCCCATAATACGGTAACTTATGATGACAAGGACTCATCACAGGTCTGGGGCGGATTCAGGATCGGTTCCAGGGCTGGAGTCCGGATAGTCAGGGATGATGAATATCAGATTATTGCCAGCCATAACGGATTCGGCCGCAGGCACATACACCAGCGTTCATTCAAAATGGCAGGACAGAAACTGGAAATAAATGACATATGCCGGGGAAACAAAGATGCAGTCAGTCGTATTCACTTTGCTCCGGGTATCAATATTCTTTCAGCAAGCACATCCACGATAGTAACCGATATGGCTACAATCAGGATTCAGGATGCCACAGACATTAAGATAAAGGATGTCGAGACTTCGGTAACCTATAACCGCACAGAAAAAAGCAAGGTTGCGGAAATCCGGTTCCGCAACCTTCTCACATACGTTTTAGACCTCAATCCATGATCCGCTCTTAAGACTCTCAATACATGCAAAAGAGCTCTTTGTAGTATTGACTATACTGTCAAACGGTATCAGTGGTTCACCGCCTTTCCTGGATCTCTCGGTCAGAAGCATGAACTCAGCTTTGTGTCCCTTGTCCATACGACCTTTCATCTTTCTGAAGTTCCTGAAACCGAATCCTTCAAGCAGTCTCCAGTTATTCAGTGCCAGCACCTTATCCTGATAGAACACCTCAACTTTTTCCTTAGGATATGACTTTGATCCGTTTGAGAAGTAATTGATCACGGCATTTGAACCGTTGGCATACTTGAGAAGGATACTCATGTTGTCTGTATTCTCCTTAGGATTATTACCTAATGCATTTACGCAGACCGCTTTCACACTGCTATCGGCCAGGAATGAGCACAGGTCTATGAAATGGCAGGCTTCACCTATTATCCTTCCGCCACCGGTCTCCATATCATGTACCCACATTTCGGGTGGAATATAACCGGCATTCATTGTGGCCACTATGTTCTTGGGACCATCGCCAAGCAGTTTCTTCATTTGTACGGCAAAGGGTGAGAACCTGCGGTTAAAACCAACTGTCAATGTCGTACCATCGGCAGTTTTTCCATAAGTTTCAATGATCCTGTCAAGTTCATCCCTGTTAAGGCACAATGGTTTCTCAACGAATACGCTTTTGCCTGATTCAAGAGCCTCACACACCATTTGGGCATGGGCATTATGACGTGTAGTACATATAACCGTACTAACCTCCGGATCATCCAGAATTGCCTTGTAGTTGGTGGTTGCTATCTCAGCCTTCATCTTTCTAGCGGCATTCTTGGCCTCAAGTCCGTTTGTACGTGAGGATATGTATTTGACATCAGCACCGGCCTTTAACAATGCAGGAATGACAGTCGATGATGTGAAATTGCCCGCTCCTATTATTCCCATCTTACCTGTACTCTCCTTGAAACCGTTTGTTGCAAGGCTTACGGATTCCTTGAGTTCAGATTCATCAGAATAACGTAATATGGAAGCAATGGAACCTTGCTTGCGCATATCACCATATATCTTATCATAATCCTCAAGGTCATATTCATCGGTAATCAAAGACTTGACATTGAGTGAGCCTACGGACAAGAGGTTCAATATGGTTTCAAAATTCCTCTTTTCAGTCCATCTGACATATGGGAGCGGATAATCTATGCCACGATTCTCATAATCCTCATCATATCGTCCGGGGCCGTATGAGCATGATACCTGGAACGTGAGTTCCTTCTTATAGAAGTCATCCCTGCGCATATTAAGGCCTACCACGCCTACAAGTACTATACGTCCACGTTTACGGCTCATCTCACATGCTTCATGTATGACGCTGTCGCTTTTTGAAGAAGCGGTAATCAAAACGCCGTCCGCTCCTATGCCTGATGTATAGTCTTCAACAAATGAAACAGTATTTGTTCCGGACGACGGATTGATTGCCGTAATTCCCAGTCTTGAAGCCAGGTCCACTTTCTGCCCGTCAAAATCCACACCTATCACCTTGCATCCGTTTGCTTTCAAAAGCTGGACTGCCAGAAGACCTACAAGACCAAGTCCTACCACTACGATGGTCTCGCCCATTTGAGCGGACAAGAGTCTGACACCTTCAAGGGCAATGGATCCCATTACGGTAAATGCAGCCTCTTCATCACTCACATTATCAGGGACCTTTGCAACCAGATTCTTGGGAATGCACACAAACTCCGCGTGGTTTCCGTTACTGGCCACCCTATCTCCTACGGAGAACTCCGTGACACCTTTGCCTACAGCCACAACCTTGCCGACATTACAATAGCCAAGCGGAAGCGGCTGATTCAGTTTATTGAAAACGGCCTCCAGTGTAGGAATCATCCCGTCTGTCTTGATCTTATCCAATACCTGCTTTACACGGTCCGGCTGCTGTCTTGCCTTATCCACAAGATTAGCTCTGCCAAACTCAACAAGCATTCTTTCAGTACCCAACGATACCAACGTACGAGTGGTCTTTATCAGCACATATCCTGCCTTAACCTGAGGTGCCGGAACCTCCTCAAGAATGGTGGCACCACTTTTCAGATCCTGTATAATCTGTTTCATTGTATATTGGTTTCTTATTTGTTTTTGATCTCATTGTAAATGCCCATTATCCTTTCCGGAACATCTGTTTCGGGACGATAATCTGCAATCCTGATGCCGGAGCCAAGCAGTGTATAACACTTCTCGGCCAGATCCTGCACATCACCCTTCTTATACAAAACGGCCTCAGCCGGTCTTGAACATACATCACTGGCTACCACCGGAGTCCCAAACTGGAGAGCCTCCTTGACTGAGATTCCCTCCATATCTGAATTGGTGGCACGGACAAACAGGTCACTCATAGCCCACACCTCGAATCCGTTGGCATCGGACCCTGTCACTAACATGAACCTATCCTCAAGACCCAGTTTCCTTATACGATCCACACACTCGTCATAATACTCGGTGTCACCCTGGGTAGCGAACATGAAGACCAGCCCCACATCCATACCTTTATGATTGACCAGGATATCCATCATTCCAATAATCTGGTCAAAGCCGTAGACATCGCCCCAGGCATTACGGATAAGGTTGTACGCGTTGGTTGATATCGTATATTTGTGCTTACGGCAAAAATCCTCTATTGGGGCAGGTACACCGCGTTTATCGGATTCCACTGGTGGTATATAAGTAGGCAATACGGTCATCAAAGATTCATCAATGCCATACTTGCTGCCCAAAAGCCCTACGAACTGGATATCATTGAATATAATGGCACGTGCACGTGAAAGGAAACGCCGTACCACTCTCTCCTTCCAACCTTTCAGGAGCAACAGTTTCCTGTTATGCAGTGTTATGACCATATCATGACGCCATCCCGTCAGCAAAAGAGCGGTAATGAACCATATATTACACAACTGGACGTGTATTATCAGGTGCCTGCGGAACGGCAGTTTCAGGAATTCCCATACTTGAAACCTGACATCCTTCACATAGTCACATCCGGAGCGGGAACGGGCAAAGTTCTTAAGGACAATCGTATCATCCTTGTCATGAAGGGCAGCCGTCAGCTTCTTGCAGTAGGCCGATATACCCCCGATTGGAGGCGGATAAACACCCCATATTTCAACTTTGGCCTTATTCATTGAAATAGTCTCCTTTTATTACCAGGCTCTCAAAAACGCTGCGGTCAACAGAGTCCTTGGAGCGCATGTCTGAAAGCAGTCTGCGGTATTTCTTCATTGCCTGCGGGCCAAACGCTTTCTTGAGTGAGCGCATTGTAAGAGGGAAAGATATGACGCGCCAGACAAATGAGAACAGACGTCCACTGTTTAGCCTGATATCAATATAGCGGTTGAGCAGATGCAGATAGACCTTACCTGACTTTGCCATCATATTACCCGCAGAGCCTACTTTATGGTATATGACGGAATCCATGACACATGCCATCTTGAGTCCGCGTTTTCTCATCCTCATGGAGAAGTCAAAATCCTCCTCGCCAAAGAAGAACCTCTCTGTCAAGAGTGTTCCGTCCGGCTCTAATACCGTAGGCAGGACAAAAAGTGCACATCCGGTAACAAAAGATATACGCAGATAATCCGCCTCTGAAACCTTTCTCTCACTGCAACCGGCATATTTATATCTCCTGAATCCAAACCTCAGGACGCCACCGCAATTCCAGATGATATCCTTGTCAAAGTAATAATTGATTCTGGGTGTCAGGATACTGTATTCCTTATGTGCGCCTATAAAAGATTCCAGTCTCTCCAGGAAACCGGGTGTTACTTCAGTATCGTTGTTCAGGAGCAGATATGCATCAGGATTCTCCCTTGACGCCAACTTTACACCTCTGTTGTTGCCTCCTGCAAATCCGTAATTACGTTCCAGTTCCAACAGACGGATATCAAGTGATGATTTCTCTTTGTATTCACGCAGCCTTTTTACCGAATCATCGGCCGAACCGTTATCTACCACCACCACAAAGAAAGCCCCTCCCCCCTTTGCAAGGGATTCCAGGCACATTATGGTGTCATCGGCCCCGTTCCAGTTCAGTATTATGATAGCAGTCATTTTTTCTTTCTGATTCCTATTAATACAGCAAGGCAGAGTATAGTAAGCAGCATCTCCGAATAGGACATTGACGCTGCCGCCGCATATGCGCCGTATTTACCCGCAAAGATAATTATAAAGGCTACACTGAAAACTCCCGTAATGATAACGGAACGGAAAAACTGTCTGGAGCGGTTCAGGTTGACCAGTCCCACAAGACCTATCAGATAATTGATCTCACCAAACAGGATGACCAATGACATTATACGGATCAGAGGAATACAATCCCTGAACTCCACGCCGCACAACAGGTCCGATATCCACGGGGCAAAAATGTAAACCAACCCTGAAACAAACAGGACCATACCGGCAAACGGCAGTGATATTCTCTTGAGCAGTTTAAGATTATCTCCTTCAGGAGCATTCCTGAACCTCTGGCTCAGATTGGGGAACAGAGCCTGTGCCAATGGTGAAATAAGTGACTGGAAGCCCTTGATTACCTTCTCTGCCGCCGAGTACAGACCTACCACCTCATTGGGAGCCAACTGCTTAAGTATTATGATGTTGGCATTACGATAAAGGTACATTCCGAATGTTGAACCGAACACCGCGCTTCCATCCTTGAGCTGGAACACGATATCCTTAATCGTACACATGTGCAAACGCATGCCAAACTGTCCGGATGCCAGTACGATGCTCAATATACCGGCCAGAATATATCCTGCCGAATTGAGAAGGATAAGAAGTATATAGTCATCGGATTCTCTCACTACCAGGAACACCAGTACGGTAAAGAGAATCTTGGATGAAGCGTTCACTATGGTCAGATATTTCATCTTTTCCATACCCTGGAAAAGCCAGATGGGAGTAAAGATATCACCTATTACCATTCCTAATCCCAACAGGAACATATACGGTGCATGTTCATCCTTGAATATGATGTTTGAGAACAAGTATACCAGAATCACAAGTACAGTTGCAATCAGCACCTTGGATGCTATTACCGCATTGTATATGGAATTCACCTTCTGCCTGTCATCACGGCATTGTGAAATCAGTTTTGTGGCCGAGAAGTTGAAACCGTATGTCGAGAATATTATCACTATCTGGATGACAGAATATACATAGCTGTATATGCCGTAGTTGCCATCTCCCACCACATTCAGTATGTAAGGCAGGGTTATGAGCGGCAACAGTATATTCAGGCCGTTCAGTATGGACAGATAGATGAAATTGCCCGATACCGTCCTTACGTCTTCACGACCCAGTATTCTTTTCAGTTTCTCTTTAAGCATACATCAGAAGAAAATGAAGAAATCACCCCTGTAGTTCTCCAGAAAAGACTCTCTATGCTCATCTATTACAGGATTGAACACTGAATAATAAGGGATGAAAACACAATAGAACCTGGATCCCGGATATTTGTCAGACTCATCACGTACGTAATAGTACGTATGATTCACGAATGACACGAACAGCACGGCCAATGATACCAACCATGTGACCTGTCTTATCTTGAACTGATAGTTCTGCCATACTCCGTAAAGAGTATTGACCATACTTACAATAAAGAACGGTAAGAGATAGTTTGCAAAACGAACCACCTCACTCATAGGGATGGCCATCGCGTAAAAGATCACTCCGCATGAAACCAACGGAATGAAATCATATTCATCCTCTATATCATTCTTCTCCCTAAGCCATATCACGCCCAGAAACGGAAGGTACTTGGCAATGTTACCCAATATGCCTCCCAGGTTGAGCGAGGCCTCCATATAATCACCCAGCAAACCATGTATTATCCTGTCACTGAATGAGAACAATGACAGCAGCAGGTCCGGTATATTGATTACCACAAAAAGGAATATGACAGCAGCGAATATCGCTATCTGGAATATCCATGAAGGCTTTCTGAATATGGCAAACGCAAAAGGCAGGAACAGCATCAATATGGCTGAATAATGCAATTCAAGAGCCACGGCACAAATCAGATAATACCACAGGTATCTCTTGTTGAGCAGAAGGTCGACGGACCACAGTAAGATGCATATGCACAAAGCTTCGCGCAGCACCTCCATATTGAAGTAGCAATAATAGCCAAAGAAATAAATGAGGATGGCCGAGAAATAGTAACGTGGACAATACTTCCTGAAAAAATGGAAGAACGTGATGTTTACCACCAGCGCATGCACAATCTGGAAACAGGTAAAACTGTCATTTATCCATTTTGAGAAGGCAACGAAAACATACCATAACGGATTGAACTGAGCCCTTTCAAAATCAAAATACTTAAGTTCTCCGAACGTGGGGCAACTGTCAAATGCAGACATATAGACCAGGGTGTCACCACCCACACGGTATCTTAAGCCTGCAACCAGCACAAAAACCGCCAGAAGTGAGAAATACCATATTCTTTCTCTCTCATCAGACTTGGCCAGGAGGTCATATTTTATGACCGGCACAAGAATCAGTATGAGAACCAGCAGATAAATCACGCCTTAGCTCCTTTTAGCCTGTTCCAAAGGTTGACAAGAGTCTCTTTTGATAATACCCATACCACAGAAATGCAGAATCCCAGAATTGTGTAAAGGATCAGCTGGTAAAGTCTCCTGAGTGAAGAAGGCAAAGCCGGTATAGCCGATGGCTTGATAGTGGTAAAGACGGGAGTCTGTTCCTGAAGCTTGGCAAGTGAGAGCTGATACTGCTGTGTCCACTGTGTGTAGAGGGCGTTCTTAAGCTCCATTTCAGCCTCAAGTCTGTTTCTCTCTATCAGAATGCGCTCCTGAGTCACATTCCGGTTATGGTCAACAAAATCAGCATATGCCATCTGTGCCTGCTCGTATTCGGTCTTTGACTCCAGATAGAGCGTCTTCATATACTCAGAGTCCTTCTGAGCCTTCCTGGTCCTGTAATCCACAACAGTATTCATAAGTGAATTGACTACCGCCTCAGCCATTGTGGCAGCTATCTCGGGTTCCGGATCTGTAAATGATATGGTGATGACATTGGTTTTCTTGTCTACGAAAACACCTATACACCCTCTCAGGTTATCAATCATACCCAACTGCTTCTCAGAGAGATGATAAGGATCAAACTCAAATGAAACGGGTATCTTTCCCTTGCCGGACATGGCACCGATCAGTTTCTTGATACCTCTCTTGGGCGCACTTAAAACCTTGGTCAGCCAGTACTCTTTCCTTATTTTGCTCTGGTAGATGGCATATGTGGTATCAACCAGACCGTCTGATGTACTGACTCTCACATCCATCAATGATGCCATGAACGGAAGCGACTCCACGATATCCGGATACAGCAAAGGATAGATAGCGTCACTGGATCCGTTCATCATGCTGAGGTCTATTCCGGCAATTGAAGCCAATGAATTCAGGCCGGATGATGCGAAAGACATGCCTCCGCCCTCCTCAGGTGCCACCTCGACACTTACGGTATACTTCTTGATTGATGTAAATGCCAGCAGTATACCTACAAGGAATGATACCAGGGTAAATCGGATTACAAACTTCTTTCCGGCTACTACGCGGGACACCAGTTCAAGGAGATCCTTTTCCTGTATGATAGGTTTTTTCTCCATAGCCGTCATTTCAAAAGGTTCATAAGTGCCAGAACCACTGTAGCAAGTGATGCCGATGTCGAGCCTAAGCTGAGAATCTCTGTCGTCTTGAGTCCGTCACGTTCACGCTTGGCAGGTACCACGATCTCACATCCGGGCTGTACCAGTTTGCTTGAGCGTTTCTTGGCCTTGGACACGGATCCGTTCATATAGACCACATAGGCCTTGTTCTTTTTTGCTTTCTCTGAGTAACCTCCGGCCCTCTCGATATAGTACTTAAGGCTCTTGCCCTTTACATACGGGGTTGTATTGGAGTACATGACCTCACCGTTGATCCTGACTGTGTTGGTGAATACCGGAATCACGATACGGTCTCCGTCACGCAGTACTATATCTGCGCTTCCACCCGGGTTCTCAATAGCTTCCTTAAGGTTTATACCTACATCATATGTTGTGGAGCTTAACAGCTTGTCTACTGCCTTGGACAATGCAAGAGAGTCATTTGATGACAGGATCTCAGCTATGTCACGCATACGTTTGCGCTCATCGTCCGTCATCTTACGTTCCAGACGTGCACCTTCAGGATAAGCCTCATTGCTGAAATCTCCCACGCGTGCCATGATGTCGCTCAGACGCTCGGTGTTGGTGGCCAGTGAGTAGTATCCGGGGAATGTAACCTCACCCTCCACTACTACACGTCTGTTGACCGAGTAACCCGGGCTGCGGCGTACGTATACCTCATCATAAGGCTCAAGACGGAAATCATTGTCCTGGATGGAGAGGTCCTCATTTATACTGAATGAGAATGTCTCTGCCAGGGATCCTGATTTCTCAGTTGCCTGCTTGTCACGGCTACGACGTACCACGTCGACCTTAGCCAGGGATGCATCCTCCTTAAGACCGCCGGCCTGCAGTATCAGGTCCTCTATGCTGGTATTGTCTGCATATCGGTAATCACCGGGGAACATAACCTCACCGTATACACTGAATGTCTTGACCTCACCTATATCAAACAGACTGGGGATAAACAGTATGTCATTGTTCTTGAGTTGCTCATCCTGGGCGGTTCCCTCCATAAGCCCCTTGATATCAATAGCCAGATTGGTCAGGGTCTTATCCGGATTGGTACGGCTCAAAAGCGCTCTGGACGGGAATGCATCCTCCTTGAGACCGCCCGCAGCTTCAACAAGCTGACGTACGGTTGTTATGTCACCGTCAATCTGGAACTGACCGGGACGGTAAACTGCGCCACGGACCTCGGCCATATTGGAGAATGTGAGCTGAATTGAATCCACATAGACGGAATCACCGTCCATAAGACTGAAACTCTTCTGCTGCTCCTTGCTTACGGTAAATATCTGACGTTGGAAATCACCCATACGGATAACGCGGACATCCTTTCTGTATGCATCTGATTCCAGACCACCGGCATAATCGATAAGGTCAGCAAGAGTCTCATTTTCAGTCATTTCATAATACATAGGACGGCGTATGCGACCATCTATGGTAACCAGCAGGGAGTGTGCGGAAACAATCACAACGTCGTTGTCACTCAAGCGGATATCATCCTTAACCTTGCCGTTGCGGAGATAATCATACATATCAACCGATGCAATCTCCTTATTGTCATGATAAAGCTTGATGTCACGTACAGATCCCAGGTCACTCACGCCACCTGCCATGTATATGGCATTGAAAACGGTAGCGAATGATGACACCTGATAGGTTCCGGGATTCTCCACATCACCCATGACGTTAACCAGTATGGAACGGTTCTGACCCAAAGAGAGCTTTATGCTTGAATTGGAATCCTTACCGTCCAGACCCGAGTAGATCTGGCTGAACACCTTCTTTATATATGCATCGGCCTCCTGTACGGTCTTGCCGTTAAGATAAACCGGACCAAGGTCCTCAACCATGATATTGCCATCGGGAGAGATTACCTCCTGGATGGTATTCTGGGATGCGCCCCATATATCTATGATAACCTCGTCACCGGGGCCCAGACGATAGTTCTGGGGAGTGGCAAGGTTTGCACTAGGCTCAAAGGTAAGGTCACGGTTCTTGAAAATGTCATGTCCGTAGATCTCCTTGCGGGGCATGAGTGACATCTTGAGCAGATACAGGGAATCCGCGAACATGAACATGCTCTCATCATACATATTCTGGAGTATCTCATTCTCACGCGTCCTGGCATCGGTTGCCGTACGGTTTGTCTGAGCGGGATTCACCATATTGAAAGCTCCATCCTGAGTTCTGGAACGTGATGACGCAGAGGTCTGGCTCTGGGCCGGAACGGTATTTCCAAGCACGCCCGATGCCTGCTGCTTCTCATATTTGTCACGCATACGCTGCAGTTGCTGCACCGTAACGCCCCTGCGGTTAAGATTGTAGATTATCTGTTCCTGAGACACGCCCTTGGCCTGCTGCTCCTGAACATACTCGATTATCTTGTCGTCCGACATCTGACCCCATGAGTTCACGCATGTCAACAACAATAATGACAAAGCAAGAATCTTTCTCATAAAACGAAAGGAAGGTAATTAGAACTTCTTACCACTGAGCACAGAGAATGCAGTCTTGATGATGATTCCCAGGTCTGTGAATATGTTACGGTTATCCAGATAGTCCAGATCATACTCAAGACGCTTGAGCATCTTGTCCATTGTATCCGTATAGCCGTTGTAGATAGTTGCATATGAAGTGATACCGGGACGCATCATATAAATGAAGCGGTAGTCATCGGTCTCGCGGTTTATCTGGTCAATGAAATACTGACGCTCCGGACGGGGGCCCACGAATGACATGTCACCCTTGAGTACATTCCAGAGCTGAGGAATCTCATCCAGATGGTGTGAACGCAGGAAACTGCCGAACGGGGTAAGGTATCTGTTGCGCTCGTTCTCAAGACGGGGAATACCGTTTGATTCGGCATCAATGCGCATAGTCCTGAATTTGTAGATGGTAAACGGCTTGCCTTTGTAGCCCACTCTCTCCTGCTTGAAGATCACAGGACCCTTGTCATAGAAAAGTAAGATAGAGAATATCAGGATAAGCGGAGAAAGCAACACCAAACCTGCTATGGAGAATACTATATCAAATAACCTCTTAAGCGCCAACTGGAAGACACCCATTGCGTCTGAATGCTCCAAACGTCCCAGATTGCGGCTGTAGTTCTGTATATTGTAATTCAACATCAACTTTATTTTTAATATATAACGCGCACAAAAACCAATAATTGTGTAGCACCGCAAAAAAATGTCAGTAATTAGTTTCTGACCATTCCCAATGATGACTACTTTTGCGCAGTTATCAGCATGAACGCGTCCTGTTCTTGGAAAAGCCGGGCGCAAAGGTAATTAAATTACATTGAATTATAATATTTTTTGAGATATGAAAGCATATGTATTTCCCGGACAGGGTGCCCAGTTCTCGGGCATGGGAAAAGACCTGTATGACCAGTTTGACTGGGCTAAGGATTTGTTTGCCGAGGCCGACAGCATTCTTGGCTTCAAGATTTCAGACATCATGTTCAACGGCACCGATGAGGATCTGCGCCGTACCGATATAACACAGCCTGCAGTATTCATCCACTCTGTAGCCGTAGCCAAGTCACACGGAGCTGATTTCAAGCCCGATATGGTAGCCGGCCACTCTCTTGGTGAGTTCTCTGCACTTGTAGCATGCGGTGCCCTCTCTTTTGAGAGCGGACTTAAACTGGTTGCCAAGCGCGCCGGTGCCATGCAGAAGTGCTGCGAGAAGGTTCCCGGCACAATGGCTGCCATCATAGGTCTGCCCGATGCCAAGATTGAGGAGATCTGCGCCGGCCTGAATGCAAAAGGCATGGTTGTGGTTCCCGCAAACTACAACAGCCCCGGCCAGGTGGTTATCTCTGGTTCAAAGGAGGCTATCGCAGCAGCATGCCCGCTCATGACCGAGGCCGGTGCCAAGCGTGCCCTGCCCCTTACCGTAGGCGGTGCATTCCACTCACCTCTTATGACTCCCGCCAAGGATGAACTGGCCAAGGCTATCAGCGAGACCCAGTTCAACACGCCGGTATGCCCCATCTACCAGAACGTAGATGCAAAACCGCACGTAAACCCCGATGAAATCAAGGCAAATCTGGTAACTCAGCTCAACTCTCCGGTTCGCTGGACACAGAGCGTACTCAACATGATTGCCGATGGCGCAGAGGAGTTCACCGAGTGTGGTCCCGGCGCAGTACTGACCGGTCTCATCAAGAGAATCAGAGGTTAATACCTTATGAATAAAGCCGTCATATATCAGATTTTCACCCGCCTCTGCTGTAACAACGGTGGCAGGAACATACCTGGCGGCGATATCCTTACCAACGGTTCAGGAAAACTGAACAGCTATACTCCCACCGTACTTGACAGCATCAGGTCGATGGGAGTTACTCATATATGGTTCACAGGGCTCATAGCCCATGCTTCGTGTACCGGTTACAGTGAATACGGTATTCCAGTATCGGCTCCACAGACCGTCAAGGGCCGTGCCGGTTCGCCCTACGCCATTCGCGACTATTACGACATAGACCCCGATCTGGCCCAGTCCGTTCCGGACCGCATGCAGGAGTTTCAGGATCTTTTGGATAGGGTGCATGCAGCCGGCATGAAATTCATCATGGATTTTGTGCCCAACCATGTAGCCCGCCAATATCACTCCATTATGAAGCCCAAGGGCGTCAAGGACCTGGGTCAGGGCGATAATGCGAACCTCCATTTTTCGGCCGCCAACAACTTCTATTACATACCCGGACAAGAGCTGGGCGGACAGGTTGACTGGGGCGGTTACAGGGAGTTCCCGGCCAGGGCCACAGGCAATGACCAGTTTACCGCAACTCCCTCATACTCAGATTGGTATGAAACAGTAAAACTCAATTACGGAGTTGATTATACAGGCGGCGGGCAGCACTGTTTCAAGCCCACTCCCGACACCTGGAAAAAGATGCTCCGCATACTGCTCTACTGGGCCGCCAAGGGTGTGGACGCATTCCGCTGCGACATGGCCGAAATGGTACCGGTGGATTTCTGGCACTGGGCTGTTCCGCAGGTCAAAAAGGAGCACAAAGAGATAGAGTTCATAGCCGAGATCTACAACCCCGGATCATATGGCTCATACATTGAGTACGGAGGCTTTGACTACATTTATGATAAGGTAGGACTCTACGATACGCTGCGCGCCATTGTGGAGTCGCGTGAATCGGCCACCGCAATATCACGCTGCTGGCAGCAGACTGGACAGAACGGACCTCACATGCTGCACTTTATGGAAAACCATGACGAGCAGCGCCTGGCGTCCCGATTCTTCGGTGGAAACGCCATAAAGGGACGTCCTGCCATGATTGTATCGGCCTTTATGGACACCTGTCCCGTAATGGTTTACGCCGGTCAGGAGGTAGGCGAACCCGGCATGGACCAGGAGGGATTCAGCGGACTTGACGGCCGCACCACCATATTTGATTACTGGGCTCCCGACACCCTGACACGTCTCTACGACAACGGCAAATGGGACGATGCACTGCTCACTCCGGCTGAGCGTGAACTGCGCGCCTTCTACTCCACCCTGCTGCGCATCTGCAATAGTGAAAAGAGCATAAGCAGCGGCAAGTTCTTTGACCTGATGTATGTCAATCCTGTATCGACCGGATTCAACCCGCACCGCCAGTATGCTTTCCTTCGCTCCGACGGCAATGACGCAATCCTGGTGGTTACAAACTTTACCGACCAGCCGCTTGATACGGCTGTCAACATTCCGCAGCACGCCTTTGATTATCTGGGGCTCAAGGAGAATGAGCACGTTACCCTGCAGGATCTTCTGTCAGGACACACATTCCGCTCATGCATCCTACCCGACTCTCCTGTCCGTCTGCGCGTTCCCGCCCAGTCAGGAGTTGTGCTCAAGTGGAAAATCTGATTATCTTACAAGGTATTTCCGGCCGTTGCGGATAACGATATTACCGTTAAGCCAGTATTCCGAATCATATGTGACACCGGCGTTCACGGGGGCCACGCCCACATATCCGTCATTGCCGTAATAGCCCTTGATTATCTCGTCCTTAAGGTCCTCAAGCGTCCATTTGGGAACACTGCGGTCCTGTCCGTCCGACAGCTTCATCCAGAACAGTGTGGCTATATTCTTGCGTTTGGCAGTCGACACAAAGTATTTGCAGTACTTCTTGAAATTCTCGTATCTGGTATTGTCGGTATAATCATCTTCGTTGAGTGTTCCCCACTCTCCTATTACCACAGGGACCTTCTTGGTGACAAAACGGGTATTCAGATCCGACATCAGGCCCGACGCCTCATTCTTGGAATTATTGAGATTGGTCATTCCCAAGATATAGCTGTGTATCTGCAGAATGATATGTCCGCTCAGCGTATCGGTAGGTATCACCATCTTGGTGAACGGATCCGTACTGTGACCGGTTCCACGGCAGTTGCTGGCCGCATAATCGGTAACAATAAGGTTACGTGATATATTGTTGCCTCCGGTTGCACGGACCGCATCGACGAATGTCTGAGCATAGCCGTTAACGGCGGCATAGGCCGATGACGACAGACTCGCGTTGTATCCGCCGTCTGCCTTTGCCGATGCATATACCCATGATCCCAGCGTGTCGAGCATCTCGTTATACCCCTCGAACAGCAGATGTTCATCGTAATCCTTGAACTCATTGGCTATCTGGGTCCATAGATCATAGAACTTGTCCTTATTGGCGTTGTATGAATCACGGTCGGCTACCACCCAGGCCACATCGGTGTCACCTGTGTCGTGATGGACATTCAGAATGCAGTACATACCCTGAGATATCACGTAATCCACCACCTCATGTACACGTTCCATCCAGGCTTTATCCACCGTATTGCCAAAGGGATAACGCTTTTTGTCCCAGATAAGTCCGTCGGTCCTGATACCACCCATGTGAGGATACCAGGTAACAGGGACGCGGATGGCATTGAATCCTGCCTCCTTGAACATCTTGATGAGTTTGAGGGTTGCAACGGGCTGTCCCCATGCAGTTTCATATTTGGAAGGAGTCCTGTCGGTGTTATACTCAATCCACATATTCTCTGTGGAACCGGAGTGGGAATCAAGGGTGTTTCCAAGGTTCCAGCCCACTTTCATATTCTTGACGGCATCGGATGCCTTCTCAAATTCAACATCCTGTGCCTTGGACATAAATACCACGCAGGTAAGGCATATGAGTAGAATAATCCTTTTCATAACAAACCTTTATTTGCCGTAAAAGTATAATAAATGTATCAGATGGACAATCTACCCAAGACCGATTATATGTATATTTGCGTTTATAAAACACAAAATCAGTGTAATATTATGGAAATCAAGACTATAGGCGTTCTTACATCCGGAGGCGACGCACCCGGAATGAACGCATGCATCAGAGCCGTGACCAGGGCTGCAATTTATCAGCACTGGAAGGTATACGGCATATACCGTGGATGGGAAGGACTTATCAATGACGAGGTCCGCGAACTTACAACCGAGAGCGTAAGCAATACCATACAGCGTGGCGGTACCATTCTCAAGACCGCACGCAGCGAGGAGTTCCGCAAGCCCGAGGGCCGCAAAAAGGCACATGACACTCTGGTCAAGTACGGAATAGACGCACTTATAGTAATAGGCGGCAACGGCTCACTTTCAGGTGCGCTGGAGCTGGCCAAGGAGTATGATTTTCCCGTTATAGGACTGCCTGGCACCATCGACAACGACCTGTACGGCACCGACTCCACCATAGGATATGACACCGCGCTCAACACCATAGTGCAGTGCGTGGATAAGATACGTGACACCGCAACATCACATGACCGCATCTTCTTTGTCGAGGTTATGGGCCGTGATGCCGGTTTCCTGACACAGAACAGCGCCATTGCAGCCGGTGCCGAGGCAGCCATCATCCCCGAGGACTGCACCGATATTGACCAGCTGGCCACATTCATCGGCCGCGGAATACGCAAGAGCAAGAACAGCAGTATTGTACTTGTGTCCGAGAAGGACGGCGGCGCCATGCATTATGCAGACCGCGTACGCAAGGAATATCCTGAGTACGACGTCCGCGTATCCATCCTGGGCCATCTGCAGCGCGGAGGCACTCCTACCGCCTATGACCGCATCCTGTCAAGCCGCCTGGGCGTTGCGGCCATCGAGGCCCTTAACGAGGGACAGCGCAACATCATGGTTGGCATCAAGAATGACCAGATTGTGTACGTTCCCATTGCCCGCGCCATCAAGTGGGACAAGCCTATTGACAAGGAGCTGATCCACGTCCTTGGCGTACTGTCAATTTAAACGGTATACACATAAAAATAATAAACCCAGGCTCGTGCCTGGGTTTATTATTTTATTGGGATAGCTTACTTGAAGCTGTCCCAACTCTTGATAGGAATGTCGTTGATGTCTACTGTGCAGAAGGCATTGATGAACGAGCTGGCCAAGCGGGCGTTGGTAATCAGCGGAATGTTCAGGTCAATGGCTGCACGACGGATCTTGTAACCGTTGGTGAGCTCATGCTGAGTCAGATCCTTAGGTATGTTCACTACCATATCTATCTGCTTGTTGTGCAGCATGTCAAGAGCCTGCGGCTGCTGTCCCTCCTCACTGGGCCAGAATACGCGGGTGTTCTTGATACCGTTCTCCTCAAGATACTTTGATGTACCGCCTGTTGCGTACAGGTTGAATCCCTTTGAAACCAGCATCTTGGCAGCATCCAGCATAGCGGCTTTCTGCTTTGCGGTACCGGTTGAAAGCAGGATGTTCTTCTGCGGGATACGGTAACCTACTGAAAGCATTGACTCCAGGATAGCGTAGCGCTGGTCATCACCCAGGCAGCCTACCTCACCGGTAGATGCCATATCTACACCCAGCACGGGATCGGCCTTCTGCAGACGGTTGAATGAGAACTGTGAAGCCTTGATACCTACGTAATCGATATCGAACAGGCTCTTCTCAGGTGCCTCTACAGGTACGCCCAGCATGATCTTGGTTGCTATCTCAATAAGGTTGATCTTGAGTACCTTGCTTACGAACGGGAATGAACGTGACGCACGCAGGTTACACTCAATTACCTTGATATCGTTCTCACGGGCCAGATACTGGATGTTGAAAGGTCCGCTAATGTGCAGCTCCTTGGCAATCTGACGGCTGATGCGCTTGATACGCTTGACAGTCTCAACATAGAGCTTCTGCGGCGGGAACTGGATGGTAGCGTCACCAGAGTGTACGCCGGCAAACTCAATGTGCTCACTGATAGCGTAAGCAATGATCTCACCGTCCTTGGCAACGGCATCCATCTCAACCTCCTTGGCGTTCTCAATGAATCGGCTTACTACAACCGGATGCTCCTTTGATACCTCAGCGGCAAGCTGCAGGAAACGCTCCAGCTCCTCCTGGTTGCTGCACACATTCATGGCAGCACCTGAGAGCACATATGAGGGACGAACCAGTACGGGGAATCCAACCTTTTCAATGAACTTGCCAATCTCCTTCATAGAGGTAAGCTCGCTCCACTCAGGCTGGTCTACGCCGATGCGGTCAAGCATGGCTGAGAACTTCTCACGGTCCTCGGCGTTATCAATGTCCTTGGCGCTGGTACCCAGGATAGGTACGTTCATTGCGTCAAGCTTCATGGCCAGGTTGTTAGGAATCTGTCCGCCGGTTGATACAATCACACCGTATGGATTCTCCAGTTCTATGATATCCATAACGCGCTCAAATGAGAGCTCGTCAAAGAACAGACGGTCTGTTACATCGTAGTCAGTACTTACGGTCTCAGGGTTGCAGTTGATCACGATATTGCGGTAACCCTCCTTACGTACGGTATTCAGAGCCTGAACGCCGCACCAGTCAAACTCAACTGATGAACCGATACGGTATGCACCTGAACCTATGACTATGATTGACTTCTTGTCATCAAAGAAAGGTATATCGTGAGCGCAGCCGTTATATGTCATGTACAGGTAGTTGGCCTGTGCCTGATACTCACCGCCCAGTGTATCGATCTGCTTTACATAAGGAACAATGCCCAGGCTCTTACGCTTGTTACGTACAGAGAGCAGACCGGCCTGTGCGCCCTGCTTCTTCTCCTCACCTATGGCACGTGAAATCTGGAAGTCGCTGAATCCCATCTTCTTGGCCTTGCACAGCAAATCCTCGCTCAGAGCCTCAATGCCCTTAACCTTATGCAGCTGCTTTGATACATCGTAGATACCCTTAAGACGGTTCAGGAACCACTTGTCTATCTTGGTGAGCTCCCAGATGCGGTCAATGGTATACCCTTCAGCAAAAGCCTGGCTGATAGCGAACAGACGCTTATCGGTAGGCTCCTTGAGTGCCTTGTCCAGATCGGCAAACTTGATGCTCTTGTTCTCAACGAATCCGTGCATGCCCTGGCCAATCATACGGATACCCTTCTGGATAACCTCCTCAAAGCTACGGCCTATGGACATAACCTCACCTACAGACTTCATTGATGAACCGATCTCACGGTCAACACCGTGGAACTTGCTCAGATCCCAACGCGGTATCTTGCAGACTACATAGTCAACTGAGGGCTCAAAGAAGTCTGTTGTGGTCTTTGTGATCGAGTTCTTAAGCTCATACAGGTTGTAACCCAGACCCAGTTTACAAGCCACGAATGCCAGAGGATAACCTGTTGCCTTTGATGCCAGGGCCGATGAGCGGCTCAGACGGGCGTTAACCTCAATTACGCGGTACTCCTCACTCTGGGGATCGAATGCGAACTGGATGTTGCACTCACCTACTATACCGATATGACGCGCTATGCGGATGGTCAGCTCCTCAAGCTTGTGAACCTCATGATTGGTCAGTGTCTGTGTAGGAGCAACTACGATACTCTCACCGGTGTGTATGCCCAGCGGGTCAAAGTTCTCCATTGAGCAGACTATGATTGAGTTGCCGCTCTTATCGTTCACGCACTCAAACTCAATCTCCTTCCAGCCCTTGAGTGATTTCTCAACCAGGATCTGCGGTGAGAATGAGAATGACTTCTCAGCCAGCTTGTTCAGTTCCTCCTCATTGTCGCAGAAACCTGAACCCAGACCGCCCAGAGCGTATGCAGAACGGATGATTACCGGGTAGCCCAGCTCACGTGCAGCTGCACGTGCATCATCCATAGTCTCTACAGCGTGGCTCTTGATGGTCTGTACGCCTATCTCATCCAGACGCTTGATAAAGAGGTCACGGTCCTCAGTGTCCATGATGGCCTTAACCTGAGTACCCAGAACCTTTACCTTATATTTTTCCAGTACGCCGTTCTGCTCCAGGGCAACACCGCAGTTTAGGGCGGTCTGGCCACCGAATGCAAGCAGGATTGCATCGGGACGCTCCTTGGCAATAACCTTCTCTACAAAGAACGGGGTTACAGGATAGAAATAAACTCTGTCAGCCACACCCTCACTTGTCTGAACGGTGGCAATATTGGGGTTGATAAGAATAGTCTCGCAATTCTCCTCCTTCAAGGCCTTAAGAGCCTGAGATCCGGAGTAATCGAACTCACCAGCCTCACCAATCTTGAGTGCGCCTGAACCAAGCAGCAGCACTTTCTTATATTTCTTCAATGCCATATCCTTAGGGTGTTAGAGTTTTGAAACAAAATCATCGTAAATGAATCTCGCATCGGTAGTAACCTGATCGCTCTCTGAGTGGAACATAACGCCCACCCAAGGCTTGCGGGTATTGTAGATTCCCTCTACAGAACCGTCGTTCAGGTTCTTGAGGTATACCTTCCACTGACCTACAACAGAATCCTCACGGATAGCGTAGTTGTGGTTCTGAGTGGTTATGTAGCAGCGGTCTGTGCCAACCAGGATAACCGGCTGGTTCTGGCTGTGATGACCAAACTTGAGCTTGTATGTATCCATACCGCCGGCAAGACCCAGCAGCAGGCATCCCATACCTATACCCAGAATGGGAGTATCGTTCTTGGCCATGAATTTCTGCAGGCGTGTTACAACCTCACTGCAGTAGCTGGGGTTACCAGGACCGTCTGATACAACCAGACCGTCAAACTTCATCTTGGTGTAGTCATAGTTCCAGGGCACACGTACAACTGTCAGGTCCTCATTGATAAGGCAACGTACAACACCGGCCTTTACACCGCAGTCAACCAGTACAACTGTCTTTGATGCACCTTCATTATATGTGATAGGCTTCTCGCATGATACCTCAGGGAGCATGTTTGTATATGCATACTCTTCAGGTTTGGTCATTCCGTCAAACACAATCTTGGCGGTCATGCTGCCGTGGTTGCGGATGTGCTTGGTGATCTCACGGGTATCAACACCCTCAATTCCTACCACCTTCTCGCGTTTCATCCATGCGTCAAGTGACTCCTTGGCGTTCCAGTGGCTGTAGAAATCGCTCTTGTCGCTGACAATCAGGGCACGAGCCTGTGCATGCTCGCTCTCTGCGTTTGTGGGCAGTCCGAACTCATCAGCCGTCATGGGCTGAATTCCATAGTTACCAATGACCGGATAGGTCATAACAATGAGCTGGCCGCGTGATGCGGGCTCAGTCAGCAATTCCGGATAACCGGCCATAGCTGTATTGAACACAAGCTCTCCGCTTACCGGATGCTCGTATCCGAAAGACTCACCCTTAAAACAGGTGCCGTCGGCCAAAATCAATGATACTGTCATTCTCTTTATTTTTGTTGTAATACTCTATCCTACCATGTGAGAAAAAAAAAGGAGAAACTGTAAACAACAATTCCTCCTTCTAAAAAATATTTCTTTTGGAAACATTATCCCCACCGGTCTGCTTATGCTTTCGTGAGCAATTTATATTTCCTCTTTTTCTCAACATGCTGCAAAGGTACTGCTTTTTCATAAAACTCCATTCATAAAATGAATAAGTTTTCAACAATGGCACAAAAGGGACGGTTCTATCTGTGCCCTTTTGTGCTATTTCTTTATGATTTTGCAGGTTAATGAATCTGAGGTGATAAGGTAAGTGCCTTGTGGGAGTTGTGCTATGCTGAAGGTAACCTGGCCGTCTGCATCGGATTTGTATGATTGCAGGAGCTTGCCGTCAGGTGATACGAGACGGATTTCCGTATCGTCTTCTACGCCCGATATGCTTACGGTGTATTCGTCAAGAGTGACGGAGGCTTTACGGGCATCGGACTCAATGCCGTTTACAGTGCTCTCTACACCATCAAATGTAAACTTGGCAATCTTGACTATTTCATAACGCAGTTCTGTCTTGGAAGTTGTTACAACAAGTAAGCTGTCTGTAAACTTAACGACAGGTTTGTCCTCAAACCCGATGCTGAACTTTTCTCCGTTCTTTTGGTGAACGGTAAGAGTGTTCTGAGCAAATACGGGGCTTGCAAGCAGAGCGCCCAACAAGATAAGCAATAGTCTTTTCATAAATATTCTTTTATTTAATGGGTTCGTAATTGAAGGATTCCAGTGTTGCATCGCCGTCCAGGAAGTATGCGGGACGGAGGGCAAAGAAGCCTTTGTAATAGTTGTGGTGATATGATGAAACTGCTGATTCTCCATAATAGAGAGTCCACTCCTGACCGTCATTGCTCTTCCAGACAGTGGCCTTGTTGCGGTCATTCAGGATCCTGACGTAGAAATCCGGACCGTTGCTCTCTACGACACCTATGTTGGCATCCTCATTATAGAAGAGGTAGAGTCCGGCACGGCCCTGAGCACCTATCTTGAAATGAGCGGTGATCTGATACCTCTCATCAATGGCAGTGGTTGTCATGAGGGTGCCGTTATCAAAGCCGGGCTCCCACTTGGCCCACATAAGAGGATTGTCATACTGACGCAGGTAATCGTAATTGTCCTGCAGACCTCCCTTTTTCCATTTGGCGCCATTCTTCTGAGCCAGTACGGGCCAGCCGTCATCGGTCCATTTTATGCTCTCAATGATGGTGCTACGGCCCAGGGTGTGGAAGCCGTTACGATATGCGTGATATACTATGTACCAGTTGCCGTCAGCATCGTCAATAAGGGTTCCATGACCTTTTGACCACCACTTCTCATCGGCCGAATAGGTATGCACGAGCGGATTATGGGGGCTATTCTCCCATGGTCCGGTCACGGACTTACTGCGTGCCACTACGCACATATGACTGGTTGCAGGGCCTGCAGTGCCACCTTCGGCGCTTACCAGATAGTACCAGTCACCACGTTTTACAATCTTGGGTGATTCAAGCCACATGCCCTCGGTCTCCCACTCTTCCGGGTACTGCCAGGGATCATAGACCTTCTTACTGGGACCTGTTATGCTCAAGCCGTCAGCTGACAGCGGAGCCATGTAGCCGTCATTGGTATAGAGGTAACGGTTACCGTCGGCGTCGATGGCATGACCGGGATCTATTCCACTGACACTTAACTCAAGTTTTACCGGATCGCTCCAAGGACCTTCCGGTTTATCGGCCGTAACTACATAGTTCTCACCGCTGCTTGTAGGATAATAGATGTAGTACTTGCCGTTAACCTTACACATGTCCGGTGCATAGATTGAGTAGTCCTGTCCCTGTACGGCACGTGCTATAGGCTCCCAATGCAAAAGGTCTGTAGAGTGCCATATGAGCAAGCCGGGATAGTATGTAAAGTTTGAATGGGTCATATAGAAATCCTTTCCGTCACGCATGATGGTGGGATCAGGATAGTCACCAGGGAATATGCACACTTTAATGGAAGACTTCTTATTGCAACCTGCCATAAGCAGAGACAAAGCTGCAACAGCCATAACGGCAAAGGATCTGTATTTCATAATGATGGTTAAAACAGTATATTTTCTACAAAGTTAATAAGAATAAGGTTGGTTGGTTATGGTATGGATAAAAAAAGACGGGCCGGTCCTGAATGACCGGTCCGTCATGTATTTAGATGATTTACTTAAATCAGAATACGTAGCGGATACCCAATGAAGGGAAGAAACCTGACAGGAAGCTCATACCCTCATTAATAGTAATAATGTTAGGACGCAGATCAAGTGAAAGCTGAATAGGAACGCTCTCAAATATGTACTCAAGACCTACCTCAGCGCAAACGCCTACAGTAACGCCATCACCAGCTGCAACACTGGCACCAGGACCTGCATATACATTCCATGAACCGGGAGTCCACTGCGGTGAAGCAAGAATGAAATCATAAACACCGGTTACAGCAAAGCCACCATTCCAGAAACCAAGACCGGCCTCAACGAAATTTGAGCTAAGGCTGTGCTGATAAGAAATCTCAGCGCCGAAAGCACCTCTGACACCGATTGCACGAGGCTGTGCAACTGCAGCAGCAGAAATACCGAAAACAAGTGAAAGAACAACTAAAAGCTTTTTCATAAGTTTGATTGTTAATTAATGATACGCAAAAATATGATAAAAACTATAAAAGAACAAATATCGCGACTAAAACTCTTTCTGTACCACCTTATTTTTTTGCCACTATACTTTCATGACATCATTTTTGGACTGTATTCTGATTTGTTTTGCAGAAAAAGAGTACCTTTGCGCCCGATTCAAGCCGAAATAGCTCAGTTGGTAGAGCAACGCATTCGTAATGCGTAGGTCGCGGGTTCGAGTCCCGCTTTCGGCTCAAAAAATTGGCGCCCTTTAGGACGCCATTTTTTTGATCTGAAGGCGGGACTCGTCCCAACCTTAGAAGATATAGCCAAGAGTTATTGAGAAGGTGTTCTCTTTGTACTTGTCTGCGCTGGACTCGCTGCGGTCATTCAGTCCCAGGTCAAAACCTAACTTAAGACGCAGCGCATCCCTCCAGTCGCACCATGCACCGAATCCGAATCCGAAACCAAAACGGCTCCATTTACCGTCATACCAGTCAGAATCCACATCAGCAACACTCTGATTCCTGTAAAGACCCAGATAGAATGAGGGGCCTGCATAACCATATACTTTCAGGCCGGGAGCCACGTCAAAACCGTAGTTGAAATCAACCGGAACCCTAAGACCTACAGAAGTGTCCTTGATATGATCCTCTGTGCGTGTATAGAAGTTTAACTCCAGTGCAGGCTGAACACCTATTCCCTGATAGATTTCATAATTGATGATTGATCCACCCACAAGCATACCGCTATAACTGTTCACCGTGGTGGTACTGCCTATCTTATTTCTTCCTGATACATTCTGATAACCTATATAAGCCACCTGAGCATTAGCTGCACCAAATGAAAGGATCGCAGCTGCAATAATCAATAATTTCTTCATAATCCTTCTATTTAAGTATTAACGTTGTCGTTTAACGCTACAAATGTAAATAATTCCTACATATAGAGTACACTCACGACTGTGTTATTCCAACGTATATTCCGGAAGTTTGTCAAGTGCTGGTGTCTCATAGTTGGAAATACCCAGACGGAAACGGCGCAATTCATCAAGTGTATGCTGAGGCGCAGTGCAGTCTGACGGTATCTCCATCCTGGAATACTGCTGGAAATAGAGCATTGTGGCATCTCTCCACCAGATGGCATCCTTGGCCTGGCGTACCAGACGGTCATATACGCACTGGAAGCGATACGGATCTACAAATTTCTCCACACTCTTCCAGGTGTCTATGAATCCGCGAGCCTCTTTGATTCCCTCCTCAAAGGTGTAGCAAAGCTCATCCCACAGAGTATGTCCATCCTTCATCTTATAGTCCCAAGGCAGATGATGGAACCACAGGATCAGGTTCTCAGGGCAGGTCTCAGCATTATCATACAATGACTTGAGGGGCTCATGATACTGTGATACGGCATTGGTACCGGTCTTTGAGGTACGGTCAAATCCTACGCCGTCAGCAGCAGCCTTGTGATAGTATGCAGGCTCCCAGTCAGGACGTGACGAGCGGTCCCATGGACCCGGGCCATAGTGGTCAGGGCCCTTGAATGTATGGTGCAAGCCCATAGGCATCTCATACTTTACGCAAGCCTCACGTGAGGCAAGCATCATCTTTGAAACAGGCTCTACAAATTTCTTATCGGCAGTAAAGGTTTGCTTGAGCCACTCATCCAATATCTGCTCTGAACTGAGTTCAGGGTTCCATGCCATACGACCGAATGCATACCAGTTGGCCTGAGCCAGTTGGTGTCCGCACCAGTTCACGCTGTCACCTATGTTGGTAACACCGGCAATTGCACTCCACTGGGTGTTTCCGTGTACCTTACCCAATGTCTCTGCTGCAACGGTACTACCCTCTCCTTTCTGATATGTATCAGAATCCAGGCACTCCTTCCACATAGGATGCAGGTATACCATATGGTTGCTGTGTCCCAGATACTCCTGGGTAATCTGCATCTCTGCCATTATATTGGTATGCTCCAGCTGACCGAACAGCGGGCTGAACGGCTCACGCGGCTGGAAATCAACCGGTCCGTTCTTGATCTGGATTATCACATTGTCACGGAACTGACCGTCCAGCGGCATGAACTCCTCAACAGCCTGTTTGGCGCGGTCAGGAGACTCTGCGGCATATACGAATGCCCTCCACATCACGATTCCTCCATAGGGCTTCACAGCATCGGCAATCATATTTGCACCGTCAGCATGTGTACGTCCGTAATCCTGCGGTCCGGACTGGCCCTCGGAGTTTGCCTTTACAAGGAATCCTCCAAAATCAGGGATTATGCTGTAAATCTCGGCAACCTTGTCATTCCACCACTTTATCACATCCTTGTCAAGAGGATCACTGGTCTTAAGTCCGGCCAGATGCTTGGGGGCTGCAAAATTGAGTGACAGATACACCTTGAGGTTATACGGACGGAATATATCGGCCAATACCTTTACCTTCTCCAGATACTCGCGACTGAGCATGCGGGCATCGGCATTCACATTGTTCAGCACCGTTCCGTTTATTCCTATCGATGCGTTGGCACGTGCGTACTCCTCATACTCGGGGCGTACCTTTCCTGGCAGCTCCTCCCATTTCCAGAGAGACTTGCCGGCATATCCGCGCTCCACTGTGAGATTTGGATTGTCCCAATGGTTCAAAACACGATATTTGAAAGCCGGAACCTCAACTATCTCCTTGTCAAGATTAAGGTCTCCACACTCACCCAAGCGTTTCAGATGGTAAGTGCCATACAAAAGACCGGCCTCCGTATTTGCATAAATAACGGCTACGCCCTTATCGTTGCTTTTGATACGGAATCCCTCATCACCAAGCTCCTTGTCATACTGGTCCAGAAGTACCTTGCAAGGAGCCTCTACAGGAACTGTAATATCACCCAGCCACAGGTCATGGCCGCTTTTGTTCTCCGGCCTTGACTGGCCGCAGGACTGCATACCCATAACCATCAAGGCTACAAACAGTCCCAAACTAAGTTTTCTTGCATTCATATAATTCTCATTATTCAATTTTCAATTCTTTTATTGCCTGAGTATCTGCTACAGCCGTAAGTCGTGACTCAAATTCAGCAGCCACAGAAAGCCTTGCCCTGAAAACTGATTTGCATTCAAAGGCACGGCCACATCCTTCTGCCATGAAAGAGCCATAATCCTGCCTCATTATCTGCACATCAAGGTCCTTAACAGCTTTCATTACCACACTGGTCATATTGTAGGTAAACAGCACCGTTACATTACGCTCCACAAATGCGGTAACAATCTCAGCTTTCTCAATAGCCTGTGCAGCAGCCAGACGGTATGCCTCAGTCAGACCCGATGTGCCCAGCTTAACCCCGCCAAAATATCGGACTACGGCTATCAGCACATCACTCAGCCCTGCACTGTTTATCTGGCCCAATATGGGTTTACCCGCCGTACCGGAAGGTTCACCGTTGTCATTGGCGCGCCAATCTGTCCGTTCCGCTCCAAGCATATAGGCATAGCACACATGTCGGGCGTCATAATACTCTTTCTGCAGCGCAGCCATATGCTCTTTAACATCATCAGTATCTGTTACATGCCATATAAAAGAGATAAAACGGCTACGCTGCTCAACGAACTGAGCCTGAGCCTCACCTCTCACGGTCAGATATGTATCTGTTGCTGTCTCCATAATCAGGATTCCAAAGATAGACATTTTACCGATAACATTCTCATCTTTGCCCTATTGTTAAAAAACGCCCGACTATTGCAAATAAACTTTTTTTAACTTATTATTGTTGCCTATAACTGTTATTACAGACCTTAACCAATTTGAATATGAAAAGAATCTCTTTATTAGCTGCATTGCTGACAGTGTCTGCAGGCACGCTCACAGCTCAATCTGTACAAATGGGCACCCGTATGGGTAGTGGCGCTTCCATAACCCCGGTTCCTAAGGAAGTATCAAAGGACAGCAAGGCTTATCTTGCAATCATTGAATTTGACGGTGACGGTTCCAAGTCAAGTATCGACCTCTATCAGCAGCCCAATCCCGGCAATCCTGATATCCACATCGCCATTCCTCTTCAGGAGTCATCAGACTCCTATTATGAGAAGGCGACCAACGTATCAAAAACCATATCCTTCGGTAATAGTTGGAATCAACAGTTGGGAGATAAACAGTCTTTCTCATCAAAGGATGACATAGAAACCTATCTCAAAGAAGCATACCAAGCGGATATTACGCTCAATGAGTTCACCACCGTAGAAGGTAAAAATGCATACTGCATAAATCTGGATGCATTTAAAGAAGAACCTGATTTTGAAGAATATTGCAAAAGCTACTATTGGAATTATCCCCGATACCAATTCCAATATCCGAGCTTATTCTGGTTTATAGACGATGAAGGACGACTCTTTGAGTATAACGTAGGATATGAAGAGGATTATGATTTCAGTTCAGCCACCTGGACCAAGGATCTGGAGTATTCTCTGGATTGCGGATATGATCCGTATGAGTTGTATCTTGCAGGATTCACATATCAGAATGTGGACCAGTCATTCTATCCCACTACCGATATCGTTGCAAGCCAAAACATCTTTAATAATGACGCCAACTGGGAATACATAGTATTTGACTTTGAGTTGGAAGCTAATCCCTATCAGCCTTGGTATGATGAAGAGGATCAGGTTGCCCGCAGGGAGGTCTATCAGTCCCGTACATACAAGGGCATGAAGATCATGAGCAGTACCGGAGCAATGCTTGCATATATTGAGGCTCCCGATGAACGTGGAGAAAAGACACTGGGTGTTGAAATAAACTCTGTTGCGGTAGTAAACAATCTGGTTTATATCCTGACCATGGAGTGGATTCGAAAAGGAGAGGGCTATAGTTCCGAAAGGAGAAAAGAAGGACTGTATATAATTGACCCCACCACGACCCAGGTGATGTCTGCATCCAGAGCTCCGGCCCGTATGGCCATAAACCAGACGGTGATTGAGAAAGGCAACGACCTGAGCATCAGCGTATCAGACCCTGCGCAGAATGACCGGATCACAATATCAAGCATGGCCGGCCAGTCACTCAAGACTGCAGGTGCCAGCAACGGAAACGTACAGGTAGAAACTGGTTCCATGCCCAAGGGTATCTACAACGTAACCCTTCACGGCAATTCAGTTCCGGCTGAGAATCAGCGAATAATTATAAAGTGACGTATTGTCTAATTTTTGGACAAAATCACAGCCGTCCGCCCGGGCGGCTGTATTTTTGTCTGTAAGAACTTGTTTTGCATAGATATTATGCATATGTTTGCAGCAACCTTAATCAATCGTTCATTATTTTATTATGAAATTTTTCAAAAACCTTGTATTGCCCGCTACGGCAGTATTGTTTGCTTTATGCTCATGTGATGACAAACTTAGTCCAGATGGTCCTTCACCCGTAGATCCCGTAATTGATCCCGTTTTGGATTCCATCGCAGCTACCCCTTTCTCGGCTACGGTATTCGGTGGCTTTTCCACCCCGCTTACCGATGATGATTTTGATGGTGCCACTGTAGGTATTCTGTATACAGACAAGCAGGAACTTGCAGAGGAGCTTTTTGCCTCATGGTTGGAAGGAAAGAAAGACAGCAGGTTAAAGAATGTCCGTGCAACTCTCAAGGGTCATGCCGTTGAGGCTAAAGTATCCAGTCTGGATCAGGAAAAGACCTATTATTATGCCTTATATCTGGCCGGTAAGAAAAAAATTCTGGGCAGCAAAGGTAATTTCACTACCCTATCTTTCAATCCCATTGTAACCACCGGTGATACATCAAACGTAAACTACTTTGACGCCATCATAAACGGTAAGGTAGAGGAAGAGCAGGCTTCACTCAACGTTTGTCAGGTTGGTCTTGCTTACCACACATCTGCAACTGATGTTGTGACAAACGGAAAGACCATCATTACAAAATCATACAAGAGCAACTCTCAGTTGTCAGAGCCGCTCAATCTCAAGTTCAAAACCAAGTACTATTACTGTGCATTCGTAAAGACACCGGCCGGAAAGATTTACTCCGGTGAAGTCAAGTCTTTTGAGACTAAGGATGTAGCTGTTGACTTAGGTCTTAGCGTCATGTGGTCTATCTGCAACGTAGGTGCCAAAAGTCCTGAAGAGCCCGGTAATTATTACGCGTGGGGTGAAACTCAGCCTAAGACCAGTTACACATGGGAAACTTATGACCTCCAGAGTCGCTACAACACAGACACCACATCCGTATATGTTTCAAATAAGGATTATTTAGGTTTGGCCGATGATGCAGCAAATGTAAACTGGGGCGGTAATTGGAGAATGCCAACCGCAGAAGAATTTGACGAGCTATACTATAACTGCGAGATACATAACGAAACCGTCAATGGTATGGCAGGATTCGTTCTGGAGAGCAAAATTAACCATAATTCTATTTTTATACCGGCATCAGGATATATGCGTGACAGTAATGTAGTTTTGCACGGAACCATTTTTTCGGCATTTATGAGAGACCTATATTATTGCAACTCAGCTTACGGTTCCTACATTGGCTGGTTAACAAACCAAGAAGTCCAAAGACCCGCTTTTAATCGTTGGGACGGATTAACCATTCGCCCTGTACGTGCCAGATAACAGCATATAACTATCAACAAAAAAGGCTTGCAAACTGATTGCAGGCCTTTTTTTATTTCATATCAAACAGCTCCTCTTGCCTGTAGTCACAATCCTTCCACTCAAACTTGACCTTCTCCGGAACAAAGAACCGGTCTATCTTGTAGTCTATATTGGCCTTGTGAGCCTGACTCAGCTGGAACGGACGCCTTACGTAATACTGTTTGCCGTCCTTTATGAACTTTGCTCCCGTCTGATGGAATCTGAACGGCACATCCTTCTCCACGCACTGTCGGCGCAGGTCCAGAATCCAGTCATAATTGCATGGACGTGCATCAACCCCGGACTCCCCTCCTACCGACACCTCTTCTATACTGGCGTCCAGATAACGTGATATATCCACAGCCTCTATCAGCGGTGATACAATGATTGACTTATGTTTAATAGGCAGGCTTTTGAATATCGGCAAGCGGTAATCAGCCATCTGCTGATTCTCAACGGTACAGCCCACCAGCACATTGTCGTAGCCATCGGCCCAGTCACCGGGCACACAATCCATAAAACGGTCTATGCGTTTGGTAAAGAAGTAGAACCACAGGTCGCTGCGCACGCGCATCATCTGCCAGCATTCACGGCGCCACTCATCGGCATCCTTAAGCAGAAAGTCCGATGTAAAGCATGTGAACACCACCTTGCCGGGCTCAATCTTCCAACTGCGGTCACGCTTGCGCTTTACGGGCAAATCAAAAGCAGCGGTCTTACGCGCCAGGTTGCTCCCTATCTCACTCCCGTACATGGCATCCTGCCTGTACACATAGCAATACTTGCAACCCGGGCTTATCTTGGTACACCCGTGCCACGGATTCCAGTCTGCGTATATGCTCCAATGCTCTGCCATATCCACAAAATTATAAAGAATTTGACTACTTTTGCCTCTGTTATGGATATAGAATTGTTTAGGGAATACTGCCTGAGTCTGCCTCTTGTAACTGAGGATATGCCGTTTGATGAAACGGTGGTGGTATTCCGTCTCAAGGGCAAGATATTTGCATGCATTACGCTCGATAAGCCCGATATCGTGGTGCTTAAGTGTGCCCCTGACCGTGCACTTGAACTGCGTGACCATTACGCTGCCATAGAAGGAGCATTCCACTGGAACAAGAAATACTGGAACCAGATCCGCCTTGACGCCGATGTGGACCGACCGCTAGTTGAGGAACTGACCCGTCATGCCTACAATGAGGTAAACATGAAACTGCCCAAGAAAGACAGAGTGGCTCCAATTGAGTAAGTTTTGTAGTTATTAGAAAACTTCCTAATTTTGCACAAATTCAAACATTACAATGGTCCATATGAAGAAACTATTCCTATTTGTCTTTACCATCCTGGTAGCAAGTACAGTAAAAGCACAATTCTCTGCTTCAATCGGTTATATTAACATTCCGGTTAATGACGAAATTGATCCATACTATACCAATGGCTTCAGCATTGGACTTGATTATGATTACAACATCGTTGATAATCTAAACATTTCCAGTGGATTAGGTATGAGCATGACCTTTCAGAATGTTGAAGATTCCGATACCATCTTCCACGTCAGTATCCTGAACCTTTCAATACCGGTAGATTTAAGTTACGGATTCAGTCTCAGCCCAAGCATGAAACTGAATATATATGCCGGTCCTACGTTTGTAATAGGCTTGCTCAATAAGGCAAATAATGATTATGGTACATCAGTAAATTATTACAACGACAATATTCCTGAGGGCAAATTTGATTATACCTTAAAGCGTTTCAACCTATTGCTTGGTGGCGGCCTGTCACTTGACATCAAGGAGAAATACCGCATCAAGATAGGTTACAAGAAGGGACTCCTGGACCTGGATAATTCCGGAGAGTATCCATACAAGACAGACATGATTACCGCCTCAATAGGATACATATTCTAATTGAGAATTAAAAAAATGGCTCGGAAGATTTCCGAGCCATTTTTTTAATTTTCAATTAATCGAGTGAGTGGATAATCAGTCCTGAGCGGAGCTTAGGCTCAAACCAGGTTGTCTTGGGAGGCATGATGTTGCCCGTATCGGCTATATCCATAAGCTGTTTCATTGAAACGGGATAGAGCGCGAGAGCCATCTTCATCTCACCGCTGTCAACACGGCGCTTAAGTTCACCCAGGCCGCGAATGCCGCCAACAAAATCAACCCTCTTGTCGCGGCGCAGGTCCTTAATGCCCAGCAGCTGGTCCAGAATAAGGTTTGATGAGATTGTTACATCCAGAACACCGATAGGATCGCTGTCATCAAATGTACCCTTCTTAGCAGTCAGCTTATACCATTCACCATCCAGATAGAGTGAGAATGTGTGCAACTCTGACGGCTTGAATATATCCTTACCCTTATTCTCTACGACAAAGTTCTTTTCAAGAGCCTTGAGGAACTCAGCCGATGACATTCCGTTAAGATCCTTAACCACGCGGTTGTAATCAATGATGGTGAGCTGTGAAGCCGGGAAGCAAACTGCCATGAAGTAGTTGTACTCCTCATCACCACGATGGTTGGGATTGAGACGGGCCTTCTCGGCACCAACCAGAGCAGCAGCTGCTGAACGGTGGTGACCATCGGCAATATAGAGTGAAGGAATACCAGCAAACCTCTCGGTTACGGTCTTGATATCCTCATCCTTGTCAATTATCCAGAGCTGATGACGGAAACCGTCACCCTGTGCTACATAATCATACTCGGGAGCACCCTTTACGTACTTGGCAACAAGTTCGTCAAGAACCTTATCATCGGGATAGGCAAAGAACACCGGCTCGATGTTGGCGTTGTTAACGCGAACATGTTTCATACGGTCCTCCTCCTTATCGGCACGGGTAAGCTCATGCTTCTTGATGTTACCCTTAAGGTAATCCTCAACGTATGCGCAAACCACCAGACCGTACTGGGTCTTTCCATTCATGGTCTGAGCGTAGATGTAGTACTGCTCCTTGGTGTCACGCTTGAGCCAGCCGTTATCCTGGAACTTCTTGAAGTTCTCGGCAGCTTTGGCATATACTCTGGGGTCAGTCTCCTCTGCTATGGGATCAAAGTCAATCTCAGGCTTGATGATGTGATAAAGTGACATCTCATTGCCTGCAGCTTCGGCTTTTGCCTCCTCTGAATTGAGCACGTCATAAGGACGGCTCTGGACCTTCTCAACAAGATCCTTTGGAGGACGTATTCCCTGGAATGGTTTTACTACAGCCATTATCTATTTACCATGAACTTGGTGCAACCATCCTTGATGAATCCCACAATCTGGTTGGCAGCTGCGATACCGGCGTTGATGTTAGCCTCGGCAGTCTGGGCACCCATCTTCTTGGGAGTAGCAAAGTAGCGGCCGGCAAACAGCTCCTCAAACTTGGCAGCTGCGGCAGGTGCTATATCTGATACGAACTTGATGTCCTCACGCTCCTGCATGAGCTTGATCAGTTCCTCCTCATTGATGATCTCCTTACGGGCTGAGTTAACCAGAACGGCACCCTTAGGCATCAGACCTACAAGCTTGGCACCGATTGAGTTCTTGGTCTCATCGGTAGCAGGCAAGTGCAGTGAAATGAACTGGCAGGTCTTGTACATCTCCTCAACACTGTCAACAGCATGTACACCGGCAGCCTCGATAACCTCCTTGGGGCAGTATGCATCGAAAGCGTAAACCTCCATGCCGAATCCCTTGGCGATGCGGGCTACGTTACGGCCTACGTTTCCAAAGGCGTGGATACCCAGCTTCTTACCCAGAAGCTCGATACCTGATGTGCCGTTGTAGAAGTTACGTACGGCGTAAACCATCAGACCGGCTACCAGCTCGGCAACAGCATTGGCGTTCTGACCGGGAGTATTCATAACGCATACTCCGTGTGCTGTGGCAGATGCCAGGTCAACATTGTCATAACCTGCACCGGCGCGAACCACGATCTTAAGCTGCTTGGCGGCATCAAATACCTCAGCGTCTATGATGTCACTGCGGATAATGATAGCGTCAACATCGGCAACTGCTGCGAGCAGAGCTGATTTCTCAGTATATTTCTCCAGGAGTACAAGCTCATAACCTGCACCCTCAATAACTTCACGGATTCCATCAACAGCAACCTTGGCAAAGGGCTTTGATGTAGCAACAAGTACCTTCATATCAAAATCGATTATAATCTAATGAATCAATGATTAGCCTCAAACTCCTTCATGCAAGCGATAAGGGCGTCAACACTCTCCATAGGCAGAGCGTTGTAGCAGGAAGCGCGGAAACCGCCGACTGAACGGTGACCCTTGATACCAACCATACCCTTGCCCTTTGCAAAGTTCATGAACTCTTCCTCAAGTTCCTTGTACTCAGGAGCCATAACCCAGCAGATGTTCATATATGAACGGTCCTCATCCTTAGCGGTACCTACGAACAGACGGTTGCGGTCAATCTCACCGTAGAGCTTGGCGGCACGGGCCTCGGCACGCTTAGCCATCTCCTTGACACCGCCCTGAGCCTTGAGCCAGCGGAGTGACTCCATAGCTGAGTAGATGGTGAATGTAGGAGGTGTATTGAACATTGAACCGTTGTCGATATGTGTCTGGTAGTTCAGCATGGTGGGGATGTAACGGTCTACATGACCCAGAGCATCATTCTTGATGATAACGAAAGCCATACCTGAAGGAGCCAGGTTCTTCTGAGCACCACCATAAATGCAGTTATACTTACTTACGTCGATAGGACGTGAGAAAATATCTGATGACATATCAGAGATCAATGGAACCGGGCTGTCCAGGTCCTTGCGGATCTCTGTACCGTAGATGGTGTTGTTTGTTGTAAAGTGGAAATAATCTGCATCGGCGGGGATTACATAATCCTTGGGGATGAAGGTGTAGTTGGCATCGGCAGATGAAGCAACCTCAACTACCTCACCGAATGCCTTAGCCTCCTTCATAGCCTTCTTAGCCCAAACACCGGTGTTGAGATAAGCAGCCTTCTTGTTAAGGAAGTTATAAGGGATGCGGCAGAACTCCATGCTGGCACCACCAGCCAGGAAAAGTACTGAATAACCCTCGGGAACATCCAGGATCTCCTTGATAAGAGCCTCGGCCTCATCAACGATGGGCTGGAACTCCTTTGAACGGTGGCTGATAGAGAGAATTGAAATGCCTGTGCCGGCAAAATCATAGACAGCCTGAGCTGATTTCTCAATTACCTCCTGCGGAAGTACAGCAGGACCTGCGCAAAAATTATGCTTCATAACGATATATAAATGTTAATGTTTTGATTCGTGCCGCAAAGGTACTCCCTTAATTCGGTCAAAACAAATATTTTGAGGTGAAAAATTGATAAAGTTTTGAACAATATACAAATAATATGCAACCAAAAAACGCAGATTCTTTTACATTTTGCAAAGAATTAAGACGTTTTGGTTTCACATTGCTATTT
Organism: Bacteroidaceae bacterium; assembly: GCA_045113495.1. GTDB lineage: Bacteria > Bacteroidota > Bacteroidia > Bacteroidales > Bacteroidaceae > Colenecus. Next base: position 71,879 of record JBGUIZ010000063.1, on the reverse strand, counting down.
AATTCCAAAAACCCGACCAAAACTCTGACAAAAAGACAAAAATGAAAAACCGGATATTTGTGTCAAAAAACATCAGACAAGCACTTTAAAACAGCCGAATCAGGACTATTGTGCCATTGTTATAATCATTCCCACCACACCTATATAGTCATCGGCACCCTGACTTACGTTATTTGATTTAAGCATAGAGTCCATAAGCCAGTACTGTATATCATCTATTACCTTGATGCGTTTGCCGAGCCAATGTTCACGCGATTCCTTCAAATCTGATATAGCTGTAGGACTGACCTGGGCCAGCCAATCCTGATATTCCTGCTCCGTAAACAGCGACCTGGCGTTTATCATCACATATGGCAGCAGATGCAGATACCCGCTGTACTGCACTCCGTCATCACGGGACTGGCTGCAATACACATATGACCAGTAATTGGCCTCAGCCTCGCTGGTCACACCGGCAAGATGGGCTTTCTCATGGGCCAGCGTGGACGGATACTCATTTTCCATCAGATCCAGGTTCAACTGGGATTCACAGAAAAAGGGTCCCATATATCCAAGCACTGAAACTCCGGAATAAAGCCAGTTCATCAACGGCCGTTTGGTGCGTTGCCACCTATGAAGCTTGGTATAACCCAGCCTGTCAGGTTCCTCACAATAAAAAGCATTGATATCCTTTTCCAGTTCATCCCGACCGGTCTTTACCATAGCTCCCGCCGTACGGTTCAACTGCAATGTATAATCCGCAATGAACCTGTTAAACTCCTCACGGTCAAACGGACGGCGTTCCACCCCGGCTCTCTCATACAGTGACGTACGGAAATAGTTGTTTCCCCACCCCATATAGAACCAGACCACAATCCACATAACAAGGAGCGATGTCCTTTTAATCCAGTTCAGGAACCCCTGTTTTCGCTTTATGCCAGTCCAAATAATCCCGATAAAAAGGGATAAAAACACCAGTACCGTAATCTCCTCAAGTGAAAACGGGAAAATACAGGCAATCAATGAAAAACAAGCCGATATGACAGGATAGCAGTAACCGGCGTAAAACTCAGCCACAGGAGTAAATAACCTGCAGGCCGACACAAACGCCAGCAGTATCAGCCCTATCAGAGTGGATTTCTTCATGCCGTAAAGTTACACAAAAAAGAAAAGCGGCCCCAAAAGAGCCGCTATTCCAGAAAATGTGGAAAAGGGGACTGTCCCCTTTTCCACATCTTTATTATCCGCCAAAGTTATCGTACATGATAGATGCGGGATCAACACCCAGGCTGTCCAGCATACCGGTAACGGCCTTTGACATGGGGCCGGGACCGCACATGTAGTACTCGATATCCTCAGGAGCCTCGTGGTCCTTAAGATATGTCTCGTACATAACGTTGTGTACAAATCCGGGAGTGTACTTCACGCCTGCTGCATCTGCTGCGGGATCCGGACGGTCCAGAGCCAGATGGAAGTGGAAGTTGGGGAACTCCTTCTCAATCTGGAGGAAATCCTGCAGATAGAATACCTCATTAAGGGCACGTGCACCGTAGAAATAATGCATCTCACGGTCAGTGGTCTTAAGAGTCTTGGTCATGTGCATGATCTGAGCACGCAGAGGAGCCATACCGGCACCACCGCCAACCCAAATCATCTCCTTCTTTGAGTCAAAGATAGGATGGAACTCACCGTAAGGACCTGACATGATTACCTTGTCACCGGGTTTGAGGCTGAAGATATAAGATGAAGCCACGCCGGTGGGAACATCCTGGAAGCCAACCTCGGGTTTCGGTTTGAAAGGAGGTGTAGCGATACGTACTGTCAGCATGATGCGGTCACCCTCGGCAGGATAGTTAGCCATAGAGTAAGCGCGGATGGTAGGCTCGGTAACCACTGACTTGAGGCCGAAGAGACCGAACTTCTCCCATGCGGGCAGATACTCGGGACCGATAAGATCCTTGTCAATATCCTTGTTATAATCCATAGAGTATGCGGGGATCTTGATCTGAGCGTAGCTACCGGGCAGGAAGTCCATATGCTCGCCTGCAGGAAGCTGAACGATGAACTCCTTGATAAAGGTAGCAACGTTCTTGTTGGAGATAACCTCGCACTCCCACTCTTTTACTCCAAGTACACTCTCAGGAACCTTGATGGCCAGGTCACCCTTGACCTTGCACTGGCAACCCAGACGCCAGTTGTCCTTGATCTGCTTGCGGGTAAAGTGGCCCTTCTCAGAGTCAAGGATTTCACCGCCGCCCTCAACGACCTGGCATTTGCACTGTCCGCAAGAACCCTTACCACCGCAGGCAGAGGGCAGATAAACGCCGTTCTCAGCCAGGGTGCTCAAGAGGCTTGCACCTGAATTCACCTCAAGTACCTTGTCACCGTTCATGGTTACCTTGACCTTGCCTGAGGCAACAAGGTAGCTCTTAGCCACCAGCAGGATAACTACCAGCAGCAGTATAACGGCCAGAAAAACTATAATGCTTGATAAATACAGATTCATAATCTTACCTTTTTTAAATTGCCAGACCTGAGAAGCACATGAAAGCCATAGCCATCAAGCCTACGGTAATGAATGTAATGCCAACGCCCTTCAGAGGCTTGGGTACGTCGCAGTATTCCATCTTCTCACGGATGGCAGCCAGACATACGATAGCCAGAGCCCAACCGATACCTGAGCCAAGTGCAAAGGCGATAGAGTCACCAAAGCAAGTGATGGCCTGAGTATTATCGGGATCCATACCTATACGCTGCTGCATGAACAAAGAACCACCCATGATGGCGCAGTTAACGGCGATAAGCGGCAGGAATATACCCAGTGAGTTGTAGAGTGAAGGTGAGAACTTCTCAACGATCATCTCAACCAGCTGAACGATACCTGCGATAACTGCGATGAAAAGGATGAAACTCAGGAATTCCAGGCCCATGGGCTCCAGAACCTTAGTTTGCAGAAGATAGTTTACAGGAAGTGTGATGAACTGCACGAAAATTACGGCAGCACCAAGTCCCAAAGCCGTCTTAACGTTCTTGGATACGGCCAGGAATGAGCACATACCCAGGAAGAAGGCGAACACCATGTTGTCGACGAATATCGACCTTACAAATAAACTGAAGAAATGTTCCATAGTTCTTACGCTTTGAGATTATTTTTCCTGTAAATCCTTGTTCTTGGCACGGTGATACCAGATGACACAGCCTACCAGGATAAGAGCCATAGGAGGCATGATCATAAGACCGTTGTTCAGATAACCTGCCTCATAGCAGCACTGCGGTATAATCTGGAAGCCGAACAGTGTTCCGCTACCAAAGAGCTCACGGATGAAAGCCACGATCACCAGGATGGCGGCGTAGCCAAGACCGTTACCGATACCGTCCAGGAATGAAGACCAGGGACCGTTCTGCATTGCAAAGGCCTCAAGACGACCCATCAGGATACAGTTGGTAATGATAAGTCCGATATAAACGGACAACTGAACGCTCACGTCGTAAGCAAAAGCCTTAAGTATCTCGCTCACTACAGTTACCAGTGCGGCAACAACCACCAGCTGGATGATGATACGGATACGGTTAGGAATTGTATTACGCAAGAGTGAGATGATCACGTTTGCCATAGCTACGATGATGGTAACTGAAAGACCCATCACGATGGCCGGCTTGAGCTGAGCCGTAACGGCCAGTGCAGAGCAGATACCCAGAATCTGGACCAAAACAGGGTTGTTAACCCACATAGGCTGCTTAAGAGCCTCAGTATTCTTGTTTGCCATATTCCTTAATCAATCGTTAGATTCAACATTAGTGAGGAAAGGTATGTACTCTGACAGCACCTTATTAATCATGGTGTTCACACCAGTCGATGTAATGGTTGCACCGGTTACACCGTCAATCTCATACTGTGAACCCTGAACGGCCTTTCCGTACTTTACAACCTTGAGGCCTATCTCATTGCCGTCAACCACCTGCTTGCCGGGGAAACGGTTCTGGAACTTGAGGCCTGCAATCTCACCACCCAGACCCGGAGTCTCGGATGCATGTGAGAAATATACGCCGTATACAGTTGAGCGGTCCTCATTGAGAGCTATATAGCCCCAGATGGTTCCCCACAGTCCAAGTCCGTTCATCGGGATGATATACTTGGTCTGACCCTCAACCTCAGCAACGAACACGTGCAGGTTGCCCTTGTCAAACTCTGACTTGTAGGTGGTATTGAACTGACCTTTATACTCTACCAGCTGACCATCCTTCTGCATCAGGGCATCGGCCTTGATAACCTGGTCATACTTGCCTGCCACATCAGGCAGGTCACGCAGATTCAGTGCAGAAAGGATCTGCTGCTTGGTATCATTTACGATATTGGCATCCTGACGGTCCTTAAGTGTCTGTGACACGAATACCAGCAGGAAAGCCACGACAATTACCATTACGGCAGCATAGAGAATTGTGTAGACGTTGCTGTTGGTGTTGAGACCTTTCTTGGCAGCGCCCTCCTCTACAATCTCTTCAAACTCACTCTGAGGTGCCTGACACATGGGGCACTTCTCAGGAGCCTTATCTCCTTCGTGGACATAGCCACAAACCTTACATTTGAATTTTTTCGTAGCCATAATCCTTATTTGTTTATTCTGTTAAGACGTTTGTTCACGTTACGCTGTACTACGCAGTAGTCAATGAGCGGAGCGAAGCAGTTCATGAGCAGGATGGCCAGCATCATACCCTCGGGATAACCGGGGTTCATGACACGGATTGTGATAGCCATCATACCGATGAGCAGACCGTAGATCCACTTACCAACCTCTGTGCGGGCTGATGTAACAGGATCAGTAGCCATGAATACGGCACCGAAGCAGAAACCGCCCAGGCAGATATGCTCGTACCAAGGCATCTGAGCCATAGCGTTGTCAGGTCCCCATGTATTGTAAACGAGAGCCATCAGGATACCGCCTACAAATACGGAGAGCATTGTCTTCCAGCTTGCGATCCCGGTGTAGAGGAGCAGCAGGGCGCCAAGAGCGATGGCGATAACGCTGGTTTCACCGACAGATCCGGGAATCAGGCCATATACCATATCCATAGAGAATACGGGAGCGGCAGCTGTCGTAGCGGCGGTACCCAGAGCTGTAGCGGCGGTCATACCGTCGATGTCAGCACCCAGGCCGCAGATTGCATGGTCAACAACCCAAACGGTCTCACCGGTGATTACAGAAGGATATGCAAAGAATATGAATGCACGGGTAATCAGGGCCACATTAAGGAAGTTCATGCCTGTACCACCGAATATCTCCTTGGCAAAGATGACTGAGAATGCCACAGCCAGGGCAAGTATCCACAGCGGGGTGGTGGCGGGAACGATCAGGGGAATGATGAAACCTGATACCAGGTATCCCTCCTGAATCTCCTCATGTTTCCACTGAGCTACTACGAACTCAATTGCAAGACCTACAACATATGAAACGATCAGTCTGGGCAGAACGGCCAGGAAACCGAACCAGAACAAATTCCAGAATGAACCGTCGATGTTAGCAAGAGCGTAGTGCTGATAGCCTACGTTGTACATACCGAACAGCAGAGCCGGGCAGAGAGCGATGACAACCATGATCATCATACGCTTGCTGTCAAACGAGTCGTGAATGTTCACGCCGTTCTTAGCGGTTGTGTTGGGAACATAAAGGAAGGTCTCAAAACCTTCAAAAACCGAACGGAAAGCCTGCAGTTTGCCGCCCTCCTCAAATTGCGGTTTAATCTTGTCTATGTAATTTCTTAAACTCATGACTCCAAGGTTTTAGGCCATCTCGGCACGCAGGTTATTCAAGCCCTCGCGAACGATACGCTGAAGCTCAAGTTTAGATGAATCTACAAACTCACACAGTGCAAAATCCTCAGGAGCGACCTCGTAGATACCGTAAGCCTCCATCTTGTCGATATTGCCGGTAATGATTGCCTTGATAAGGAACTCGGGATAGATATCCATGGGGAATACCTTATCATACTCATTTGACATGATCATGTGGCGCTCACCACCCTTGATACGGGCATCGATGCTGTAACGCTTCTTGCATGTAAGCCATGAGAAGAATGTGCGGCTTACGCTGTACTGCTTGAAACGGGGAGCGATCCAACCCATGAACTCGTTCACGTCATCACCCTCGGGGATAACGGTTACCATGTTGCTGAATGCGCCCAGATAATCATCCTTGGTGCACTTGACACCGGTAAGAACGTTACCGTTGATGATACGGATATGCTCGGTCTTGTTAAGACGGCCGTCAACGATTGATGAGATCTTGGCGCCGGCAATAACCTTGAGGTACTGAGGATTGACTATCTCCTCACCTGCTACGGCGATTACGCGGGTCATATCCACAACACCCTTGTTAAACAGGCGGCCGATGAAAATCACAGCCTCGGGATCGATGGTCCAAACAACCTCACCCTTGTTAACGGGCTTGATATGGTTGATCTGAACACCTACGTTACCTGCGGGATGTGCACCCTTGAATGCGTACAGGTCAACGTTCTTGGCATCGGTAAGAGTCTCTGCCTTCTGGTCTGCACTGATGCTCAGGGTTGTGGGAGCTATCTTGGCGATAGCGCTCAGGCCTGTGCGGAAGTCCAGCTCATTGCCCTGGAGTACGAACTCGAAATCAGGAGCAAGGGGTTTGGAATCAAATGCTGACACAAAGATGCCACGGGGAGCATCTGCCGGGTTGGCGATAACGTCATAGGGACGCTGACGGAAGAATGAAAAAAGACCTGACTCCAAAAGAGTGGCCTTCACCTCCTCACCTGAGAGCGACTGAACGCTCTTGGTTCCGAACTCGACATAAGTCTGCTTTGCATCGGGCTTAACCACAATGCTCATGACCTTACGGCGTGCACCACGGTTCACTGCAACAACCTCACCGCTCACGGGCGAAACGAATTTCACCTCAGGGTGGTTCTTGTCAATGAACAGAGCCTCACCGGCCTTGACGGTCTGCTGTTCCTTGACGACCGGCTTGGGAGTAACTCCGGTAAAGTCATCGGGGCATAATGCATATGACTCCGCGAGACCAACCTCTGTCAACTCCTTGGCGGGAACGCCCAGCAACTTGATGTCCAGACCTTTTCGTAAACGAATGATTTCTGCCATTTTGTTGTTAGTTGAATATATAATTTGATATTATTCAAAATTCGGGCGCAAAATTACTAATAAAAAGACTAACTTGGGTAGTTAAAAAACAAAAAAGAGACGGTACTTTTCAACACTGCCCAAAACTTCCCATTTCATCGGATGATACAGAATTTTTGAGGTAAAAAATGACCGGAAAGGAATGTCGGGCAGTGGAAAAAAATGAAAAAAGTGGAAAACTTTCGTGTTCCTCTTTTAATATATTCAGTTTTTTACTTTTATTTTTGCACCGATGAAAGCCGGAAAGGTATTACATATCGTCCTGATCACGTTGATCATTCTCTTCCTTAGTGGCCACGTCCTGCTGAACAACAAGAGGATCCAGCAGGATGCCGCATTGCATGTTGTCCGCATAGCACAGTCTGCTTTGGGAACTGATGTCAGTGCCGGCCGGGTACAGATGGTCTATCCGTTCGGAGTCAAGATTGACAACCTTACCGTTTATGACCTGCAGCATGACACTCTGGCCCATGCAGCATCCGTTTCACTGCGTCTCAAGCCGTTCCAACTGCTGCGCAAGAAGGTCAGCATAACCACAGTGAGGGTCAACACCCCCACTCTCACTCTGAGCAAGGACAGCGTGGATGCCAATCCCAATTACGGATTCCTGGTTGACCTGTTCAACGGAGGTTCCGGTCCAATGAGTCTGAGAGCCAACTCCATTCTTATCCGCAACGGTTCTATCAGCTATGACGTCAAGACCGCAGACCGGACCGACAGTATATTCAACCCGGATCACATAGCAGTTACGGGACTGACAGCCAATGTCTCAGTCAAATCCGTCAGTGCAGATTCCATTTCCGTGATACTGCGTAAGTTCACTTTCACCGAGCAGTCCGGATTCAGACTCACCAAGGCAAAGGGAGCCGTGACCGTGGGTAAGGATATGGCCCAGTTGTCCGGATTTACATTCTCCACGCCTTCCAGTGATTTCAAGGCTCTGCGCTTTACCGCCTATACAGGTTTGTCATCACAGGTATCCGGCATTCCTCAGGGCGACATAGACATCCGTACCACCATCACCGGCAGTGACTTCAAGGCTTTCCTGCCGCAGTTGGCCAGCATGACAGACCCCATAGACATCACCATCAGGGGTAAGAGCGGTGATGACAATATAGGTATTGACGCCTTATACATCCACACTCCCGGCGATGTTGCTGAAATAGGTATGAGCGGAACCCTCTCCCTGGACAGCACGTTCAACATCACTGCATTCAGGGATGCCGAGGCCCACGGTTCGTTCACCGGTAAGCTTCCGGTATGGCTTGAAGAGCAGTTCAGCGGATTCGGATTGACCATCCCCGTTCAACTCAAATCGCTGGGCAACGGTACTTTCAGGGCATCGGCCGATAAAAACGGCAAAGAGCTCCAGTCAGAGTTGCATATAACCAGTCAGGCCGGACAGCTCACCTGCAGTCTCAACGGACAGGATGATGACTTTGACGCCAACGTAAAGGCATCGGATATCAATCTGGGTAGCATTATCGGCAACAGGGATTTGGGCAAGTGCGGCTTTACAGCCCAGGCTCAGGTTAACAGGAGTGAGGACGGTTGGCGCGGAACATTCGGTGCAAATGTAGGCAGTGTGGTTTACAGGAAATACAACTACCGCAACATAGCAGTCAGCGGAAAGATTGATCCGGGTCTGATTCTTACCGACCTCAACTTTGCCGACCGTAACGGTGCACTTGCCCTGAATACGGGAATCAGCCTGGGCCAGTACCCCTACTACACCATCAGGATGGATGCCGATTCGCTGAACCTGGCAGCTTACCATCTGGCCGGTCAGGATACCATGTCTCTGACCACCTCACTGACAGCCGGACTCATGGGCCGGAATCTGGATGGAATAACCGGAAAGATATCGGTTGACAGTCTTTACTATGCAGACCGTGAAGGTGACTGGTTCATGAACAATTTCACCGTAAACATCGGCCAATTCAATGATTTCATCAAGGTAATATCCGTTTACAGTGATGTCCTGAATATGTCCGTGGTCGGTAATTACAGGATATCCACCTTACCTGCTTCACTTGCCAAGGCTTCATCAGACGTGATGCCAACCATAGGAAGCATGCTTGCTCAGAAGCTGGGAGCTAAGAGCTACTATCTGGACAATAGAAACAGTTTCGCACTTAAGGCAGACCTGGAGAACACGGATTTCATGGGTTCCGTATTCCATAAGCCTGTCTCCATAGACAAGCCTCTCAGCCTGCAGATGACCTTCATAGACAGGGACAGCATCTGCACAGGTCAGCTAGCAGTTCCTGAGATAACAATAGGAAATAACGTCATTCACGAAGGTCTGATTGCCATCAATTCGTCAAAAGGCACCTGCAACACACGTATCAACGGACTTCTGGGAGACGTGACCGATGAAGCCATAAACATTGAAGCATCAGTCATGGCCTTTGATGATATAGTTCGCGGCTCATACCTGTGGAGCAACCCGGCCGGTGACATGAGCGGCAAGGCCAAGACCCTGTCACAGTTCTTCCGTTACGACACCAGACGCGGACTTAAATCCCTTACTTTCATTGACACCACAAGCATCATTGTGAATGACACCCAGTGGGATCTCTCCATTGCAAGCATAAGCACAGATATGCACAAGGTGTCCGTATCGGACTTCAAAGCAAGTAACATCAACCAGCACATATTTGCTGACGGTACCGTTTCGGCCGATTCCAGCGATGTATTCCATCTCTCCATGAACAATATCAATCTCGGGCACACCCTGTCTGCATTCGGATCCAACGATATCGGACTTGAGGGTATGGCATCGGGTGAGGTGTTCTTTGCGGGACTTATGGGCAATCCGGCCTTTTACGGACTGTTCACCATAAATGATTTCACGTTCCTGGATTCCTATCACGGAAACCTTTCCGCAGACTGCCGTTGGAATCGTGAGAAACGCCTCGTTGAGGTGGATGGAGTCGCTATTGATGAGGAAGTGTCATCAACAAAGGTTGCCGGTACATACTCGCCTGGCACCCGTTACTTGGACATAAGCATTGATGCAGACCGTACAGACCTGCATTTCCTTAACAGATGGACTAAATCCGCATTCAGGGATTTAGGCGGACGTGCCATCGGCGAGCTCCGTCTGTTCGGCAACCTGCCGGATATTGACATGGAGGGCCAAGCCATCCTTGAAGACGGTTATTTTGTGCAGGATGCCGTTAACACCACCTTCCTGGTAAAGCGTGACACACTCTGGTTCGAGCCCGGCAAGATGCTCTTCAGGGATGTTGAGTTCTACGATGAAAACGGACATGACGGCTTGCTCACATGTATCCTCACCCATGACAAGTTCTCGAACTGGAGAGTGGACATGACAGCCGATGTGGCTGATATGCTGGTCTACCACCAGCCCAAGAATGAAAAGAGTTCAATATACGCCTCTGTATACGCGGAGGGTTCCATGACTCTCAAATACTATCCGGTCAGCGGCCTGGCCATAACGGTCGATGCACGTACGGCTCCAGGTACCAGAATAGGTTACAACCCGTCATCCGGTTCCGTGGCCGATTACAATTTCCTTACCATTGTTGACCGCAACACCGTCAAGCTTGATGAGGAGACCGTAAAAGCCATTATACCGACCAAGACCAAATCCGGCAAACGATTCAGTCTGGATTTCAACATTCAGTGCAGTGAAGATGCCCTGATTGAGATGTCAATAGCGTCCTTGAACGGATTCTTCAGAGGCAACGGCGACTTGTCACTCAAGTATGATCCCAAGGACGGTCCCGTGATAAACGGCATCTACAATCTCAGCTACGGACAGTGCTCCCTCTCGCTTGAGGACCTCATACGTAAGAACTTCACCCTGATGGAGGGAAGTTACGTAAGGTTCAACGGTGCCCCACTCGACACGGAGCTCAGCCTGCAGACCTATCATAACGTAAACTCCGTATCCATATATGACCTGGACCCGAGCGCATCATCGTCAAATAATGTCCGTGTGCGCTGTCTGATGGGCATAACCGGCAATGTAACGGATCCGCATATCACATTTGACATCGATATGCCTACCGGTACATCTGAGGAGAAAGAGATTCTGGCCAGCGCCACATCGACCGAGGAGCAGCGTAACATCCAGTTCATGTATCTGCTTGCCATAGGACGTTTCTACACCTATGACATGACTATGAATGAAGGACTCACTCCCAGCACCATGGAGTCTATCGTAAACTCGACAGTGAGCGGTCAAATTAATAACCTTCTCTCACAGGTCCTGGATAATGAAAAGGTATCAATCTCCAGCAACCTGAGTGCCAGCAGTTATCTGTCAAATGATGCCACAAACCTTAACAACAAGGAACTGGAGGGCATTCTTGAGGCTCACCTGCTTGATAACCGCCTACTGGTAAACGGCAGTTTCGGTTATAGGGAAAACACCATAAACAACACATCGAACTTTATAGGTGACCTGGAGGTCAAGTATAAGTTGTTCCCGCGCAAGGGAATCAGCATCAAGGGTTACAACAAGGCTAATGATAAGTACTTCTCCAAGACAACCCTCACGACTCAGGGCGTAGGTCTGGTATTTGAGAAAGACTTCTGATCAATCAGGAACATATAAATAAGAAAGGGTGATTCTGCAACAGAATCACCCTTTTCATTTATGTTTATCGTATCAATATGAACGTGCAAACAGAACCCTGCGGGCAGCGGGCTTACCGCTGTATACGTCGGTTCCCGGCTCCTCCTTCATACCAAAGGGCAGACAGCGGATGGTAGCCTTGGTCTCCTCCTTGATCTTGGCCTCTGTATCGGCGGTGCCGTCCCAATGAGCCAGGACAAAGTAGCCCTGCTCTATCTTCTCCTTGAACTCGTCATATGAGTTGACCTCAACCATACGGGCGTCACGCCATGCCTTGGCCTTCTCAAAGATTGCCTTCTGCATATCGTCAAGCATACCGGGAATGAGCTCCTCAAGACCCTCAAACGGAACGGTCTCCTTTTCAAGAGTGTCACGACGCATGATCTCACATGTACCGGCCTCAAGGTCACGCATACCCAGGGCAACGCGAACAGGAACACCCTTAACCTCATAATCGGCAAACTTGAATCCGGGACGCTTGTTATCGGCATCATCATACTTGACGCTGATGCCCTTCTTGCGGAGAGCCTCAACCAGAGTGTCAACCTTGGCGCTTATCTGAGCCAGGTCATCGGCATTCTTATAGATAGGAACAATTACAACCTGTATGGGAGCAAGTTTAGGAGGCAGAACCAGACCGTTGTCATCGGAGTGAGCCATGATCAGGGCACCCATCAGACGAGTTGATACGCCCCATGATGTAGCCCATACATACTCAAGCTTGTTCTCCTTGTTGATGAACTGTACATCAAATGCCTTGGCAAAGTTCTGACCCAGGAAATGTGATGTACCGCACTGCAGAGCCTTACCGTCCTGAGTCATTGACTCAATGGTGTAGGTATCAAGGGCACCTGCAAAACGCTCGGTCTCGGACTTTACGCCACGAACTACCGGAACGGCCATGTAACCCTCCACAAAGTCAGCATAAACCTGCTGCATGCGGCGTGCCTCCTGCTCAGCCTCCTCACGGGTGGCATGTGCGGTATGGCCCTCCTGCCACAGGAACTCTGCGGTACGCAGGAACAGACGCGGACGCATCTCCCAGCGCATTACGTTGGCCCACTGGTTGCACAGGATAGGCAGGTCACGGTATGACTTGATCCAGTTCTTATATGTAGCCCAGATGATTGTCTCGGATGTAGGACGTACTATCAGTTCCTCCTCAAGCTTGGCTGCGGGATCCACAATTACGCCGCTGCCGTCCTCGGCGTTCTTGAGACGGTAGTGTGTAACTACGGCGCACTCCTTGGCAAAGCCCTCAACGTGCTCGGCCTCGCGGCTTAGGTATGACTTTGGGATAAGCAATGGGAAATATGCATTTACATGACCGGTCTCCTTGAACTTGTCATCAAGGGTACGCTGTATCTTCTCCCAGATTGCATAACCGTAAGGCTTGATAACCATGCAGCCACGTACAGGTGCCTGCTCGGCGAGGTCAGCCTTAACTACCAATTCGTTGTACCACTGCGAGTAGTTCTCGCTTCTTTTGGTAAGATCTTTAAGTTCTTTAGCCATAGCTTTCTCGTTTCGGAGTGCGAAATTACTCATTTTTTCAATCCGTTACCTTATTAATACACCAAAAACCGACTGAATAGTCACATAAGCACATTCTCAACTCTCCTTATTGCGTTTAATTGACTATTTTTGGGACACAAAAACATATAGGACATGAAATCATTCTTTCATCTCTTGTGCATCCTTATTGCCTGTACTGTCACGGTAGAATCATGCTCAGACAACGAGACTCAGAATCTCAAGCCCAGAATAGTCATTATGACTGACATAGGCCCTGCCGATGTCGAGCCCGATGACAACGAATCGGCCGTACGACTGATGGCATATGCCGACCGTTTTGAAATAGAGGGTATCATCACCACTATAGGTTGGAACTGCGACCCCTACCCTGAGCAATGGGCGGAGTATCTTACACGCGTCATCGTTGCGTACAGGATTGATGCATGGAACCTGATGAAACGTTCCGGCCAGCATGAGTTCATGCCTCTGGATCAAGAGCAAGGCAAGCAGGAACTGGGTTACTGGCCCAGTGCCGATTACATTCGCAGCCGTGCAATGATGGGAAGCCGCCGTGCCGGCATCGGCGTTATAGGTCCTGATAATGACTCTCCCGGAAGTGAGTTGCTTATCCGTCTGGCCGATGAAGATGATGACCGTCCCATATGGCTCTGCTCATGGGGAGGCGCCAACACATTTGCACAGGCTGTATGGCGCGTAAAACAGGAACGCACTCCTCAAGAACTCAAGAAATTCCTCAACAAGTTCCGCCTGTACACTATCACAGACCAGGATATGCAATGGAGCATGCGTATGAACCGTGCCTACAGTTCACACCAATGGTTGCGTCGGGACTATGCCCAGGACCTGATGCTGGTATGGGACGAGAGTGCATGGCTCAATCAGAATGAACTTGGCAAAGCCAATTGGGACAAGTATGAAGAGTTCATTCAGGGCAAAGGTTCCATGGGAAAGGTCTATCCCAAGTTTTTGTGGGGCGTGGAGGGTGACACTCCCAGCATGCTCAATGTAATGCCCAACGGTCTAAACGATCCAAATGATCCCACACAGGTTGGTTGGGGCGGCTGTCATCAGTTTGGGATATCACCTGACCGCGAGACATATGCCTGGACCAACTGGGAGCAGCCTCTCAAGGATATTTCAAATGGATACGAGCATCATTTTTATCCCGATGAATTCAATGATTTTGCAGCTCGCATGCAATGGGCGGATACAGGCAACGGCAATCTGAATCCGGTAGCCGTGATAAACGGCACTCAGGATTTAAAGCCGATGCAGGTCAAATCACGTTCCGGAAAGGAACTCAGTTTTGACGCATCCGGTTCATATGATCCTGACGGAGACGCCCTTTCATTCAATTGGTGGTTTCAGGAATTCCCCGGTGAAAGCACCTATCCCGTTATCAGTACACCTGAATCAGACAATGTTACAGTCACCATTCCTGAAGGATCAAAAGGAAAGAGATTCCATCTGATATGTGAGATACATGATAACGGTCCGTTTAACCTGACAGCCTACCGCCGCATAATAATTGAGTGCAGATAATAAAATAACCCCGCACGGAACGCGTTATTAGGAATATGGACAGACAGAAACAGATTTACAAGGTTACGATTGCGGGAGGAGCCGTAAACGTGATACTTCTGGCTTTCAAGTTCATGGCCGGCATATTGGGACACAGTGCCGCTATGATAGCCGATGCCGTCCACTCTCTGTCTGATTTTGTGACAGACCTGATAGTTCTCATCTTTGTATACATAAGCGGCAAGCCTCAGGACAAATCCCATGATTACGGTCATGGCAAGTATGAGACGCTGGCTCTTACCATCATAGGTATCGCACTCTTGATTGTGGCAGTCGGTATATTCCACAACGGAGCCATACGTATTGCAGCATGGTGGCAGGGAGAGGAACTTGAAGCCCCGGGAGTTTTGGCGCTCTGGGCTGCCCTTGTTTCCATAATCCTGAAAGAACTCACTTTCCGATATACCATAAGCAATGCCAGGAAACTGGACTCATCGGCCTTGGAAGCCAATGCATGGCATCACCGCAGCGACGCCCTCTCATCCATCGGTACTGCAGTAGGAATAGGTGGTGCTATCCTGTTGGGCAAACGTTGGGCGGTTCTGGATCCCATCGCTTCGGTAGTGGTTGGCGCATTCATAGTAAAAGTAGCCGTAGAACTGATTCTGCAAGGTATGAGAGACCTTCTTGAACACTCTCTGCCGGATGAGATTGAAGACGAGATAATGAAGATAGCACAGTCCGAGCCGGATGTCATTGAGCCGCATGACCTGCGCACGCGCCGTATCGGAAACCGCTATGCAATTGAACTTCATATTCTTATGAACGGAGACATTACTCTTGCCAAGGCTCATGAGCATGCAGATTCAATAGAAGATCATATCAAGCAGCGTTTTGGAGAGAACACACATGTAGCCATTCACATGGAGCCTGCCGACAAATAATCACGACAACGTTATGAGACCGGGAATACTGACAAGAACGACTCTGGTTATGGTGCTGCTTACGGTTCCATCGGCCCTTAATGCCCAGTGGTTCTGCAGCAGATCTGAAAGGATAAACACCCTGCGCATGGTTGTGAATGGAGACTGGGAACGTGCGCCTATCGCGGATATGAGCCAGGGTGAATCGATAGAGTTCTCATTCGATGAGATGTCACATGAGTATCACCGTTTCACATACCACATTCAACACTGCGATGCCCAGTGGCAGCCATCGGAGATTCTTGAATCAGATTATCTTGACGGATTCAACGGTGAAACCATTGATAACTGGCAGAACTCCCTGAACACCACGTTTGATTATACCCATTACAGCCTCACGATACCTAACAGTCTGGTCAGTCTCAAACTATCCGGTAATTACCGCATGTCCATTCGTGAAAACGGCAAGGAGGTAGCCTATTACAAGTTCTCCCTTTCCGAGGGCAAGCATCTGCTGCAGGCCACAGTCAGCGGCAATACTGACATTGACACCAATGATTCGCACCAGCAGGTCAATCTTACCATAAATTACGGCAGTCTCACAGTCCGGGATCCGTCACGTGAGCTCTTCACCGTAATCATGCAGAACAGCCGCACTGACAATGCTGTGCTAAACCCCGCTCCCACTTATGACGCAGGAAACCGTCTCACATACGAGCACTGCCGCCAGCTCATATTCCCTGCCGGAGGTGAATTCCGCCGTTTTGAGGTTGTCAACATGTATGACTACAACATGAACGTGGACCGCATCAGTTTCCATGACCCGTTCTATCATGCCACCCTCATACCCGATACACGCCGCCATGCATACAAGTTTGATTATGACCATAACGGACGTTATCTGATACGTTACAACCAGGCCGACCACAATGATACTGAGGCAGACTACCTGTTTGTGCATTTCAGTCTGGCATCGGATGAGATAGCCGGAGGCCACATGTACGTATACGGCCAGTTTAGCGGAGGAAATCTGGATTCCAGGTATGAGATGGAGTACAATGAGAATGAGAAAGCATATCAGGCAACCATATTGCTAAAGCAGGGCGCCTATGACTACCAATATCTATGGGTTCCTGACGGATCATCTATAGGACAGACCCGTCCTGCAGAAGGTGACTGGTATGAAACCGGCAACGACTACCTTATCCTTCTCTACTACCGCCAGCGCGGCTCCCGTTATGACAGGCTCATTTCCCAATTGAAAATTGAGAATTGAAAATTTATTTCCTGCCCCAAAGAGCCTCCATCCGCTCCCGGATCTTATTCTCCTGGGCATTATCCTGAGCCGTCCAGAAACGGGTACCCTTTATCTCATCAGGAAGATACTGCTGGTTGACGAAATGCCCGGCAAAATCATGTGCGTAACGGTAATCCTCGCCGTATCCCAGATCTTTCATAAGTGATGTGGGAGCGTTCCTCAGATGCAACGGCACAGGCAGGTTTCCGGTCTCTGAAACCTTAGCCAACGCCTCACCGATACCCAGATAGGCCGAATTGCTCTTGGGACTCGTAGCCAGGTATACCGTAGCCTCAGCCAACGGAATACGTCCTTCGGGCCAACCTATCTTCATGACGGCATCAAACGCCGCATTGGCTATAAGCAACGCATTGGGATTAGCCAGGCCCACATCCTCCGATGCAGATATGACAAGACGTCTGGCAATGAAAGCCGGATCCTCACCGGCCTGAACCATGCGGGCCAGCCAGTAGAGGGCGGCATCAGGATCGCTGCCGCGTATTGATTTGATGAAAGCCGATATGATGTCATAGTGCATCTCTCCGTCCTTATCATACGCAAGAGGATTCTGCTGCAGACGCTCATTCACGATTTCATCGGTAATTACCACCTTGTCTGAACTGTCAGCCTCAACTACCAGTTCCAGGATGTTGAGCAGTTTGCGGGCATCACCACCCGAGAATCTCAAAAGAGCAGTTGTCTCACGCAGTTCTATATCACGCTCCTTAAGAATGACATCATTCTTTATGGCTCGGTCCAGAAGCTTGAGCAGGTCATCCTTTTCTAGAGAGTTGAGCACATAAACCTGCATGCGTGACAGCAACGGACGTATAACCTCAAATGACGGATTCTCAGTTGTAGCACCTATCAGCGTTATATCGCCACGCTCAACCGCACCAAGCAGAGAATCCTGCTGGGCCTTATTGAAACGGTGGATTTCATCGATGAAAAGGATGGGACTGCCCTTTGTGCGGAACAACGGATTGCTACGGGCACGGTCTATCACATCGCGAACCTCCTTAACTCCGGCCGAAACGGCGCTCAATGTACTGAAAGGCAAATCCAGCTTGCTGGCCACAATCTGTGCCAAAGTGGTCTTACCGGTTCCTGGAGGTCCCCAAAGTATGAATGATGACAACCGCCCGGAATCTATCATACGGCGCAGCACGGCACCGGGACCAACCAGATGGGTCTGTCCCACATAATCTTCCAGAGACCTGGGTCTCATTCTCTCCGCCAACGGTTGCATGCTTTATCTTTTGGAATTACATTAAACAGATGTAACACAGTTTATATAAGGAGAATATCCTGAGTTTGGGCTTGGTACCCAGAAGGTTCTTCTCCATGCTTTTCTGGAAAAACGTCCAGATAATCCTGAAAATCCATCTCATCCTCATCTTAAGGACCTTATTGTAGTGAGTGAGAAGTTTTGAACTGTCACCAATCTCTTCCTTGTGGTCAAAGGCGTTCATCACGGCCTGACGTGTCTTGCTGAGATAGGCCTCACTGCATTCCAGTCCCAAATGAGCCAAAGGATTGTCTATGTGAAGGATACTTATCCCGTTCTCCTCCAGTTCATGACCGAACTGAACATCCTCATATCCATACCCTACATATGTTTCATCAAACCTGATAGCCATGAAAACAGACCTGTCAATGAGGAATGAGAATGATGTAAACCTAAGATACGGATTCTTGCTCCTGAATCCGGCGGATCGTTCAAAAGATGCGCTTTTCTCATACAGATATCTCAGTTCCACTCCCTTCTGCGGCATCTCATCGGGATGAATGATACCACCACATACTACAGAAGCCTTGTCCGATGCCTCCATGTACGTTCTGAGAAAGCGTCTGTCTTTTACAGCCGAGTCACAGTCCAGAAACAGCAGTTTGTCATATCGGGACTTATCTGCCAGATAGTTACGGATGGCGGCACGACCCAGATTATGGGCAAGCGCAAAGAAACGGCAGTTTTCATGGCTCTCCGCTACAATGCGGTTCTTTTCCGTTTTTTCCCTATCCGTAGAGCAGTCATCGGCTACAATGATCTCATAGGGAATACCCAACTCCAGTCCCTGAAAATGCAGGTCCTTGATCAGTTTGGTGCAATCCCAGTTAAATACAGGGATAAGAATAGACAACGATTCCACAACGTAAAGATACGGATAAATTCTGTAAGGTGAACATTAATTCAAAAAAAGAGGGAGTGCCCTCCTGACGACACCCCCTCCTATCTTGGATTAGAAACCGATTACTTCTTGAACAGCAACTGAGCGAACTCGTTCAGATAAAGTCTCCAGTTAGCCCATACATGACCGCCTTCTGACTGATAGAAGATGTGGTCAAGACCGCATTCTGTGAGAGTCTTATCCAGAGTAACTGCACCGTCCCAAAGGAAGTCGGTATTACCGCAAGCCAGGAAATAAAGCTTTACACCAGCCTTCTTGAGGGTTGTAATCTGCTCGGGAGTAGCGCTACCTGCTGCTGACAGCGGGCAGATCCAGTCAAACATTGAAGGATAGAGGATAGAAGCGGTAATGGTGTGACCGCCACCCATTGACAGACCTGCGATAGCACGTGACTCAGGCTTTGCGATTGCGCGGAACTCCTTCTCAATGAAAGGAACGATCTCCTCACAGAGGCTCTTTACATATGCGTTCTGCAGTGAAGGATCGCGGAAATTCAGGTCACTGGTAGGAAGACCCAGTGTCTGGGCAGCCTGCTGATTGGGGTTACCGTTAGGCATAACAACGATCATAGGCTCTGCAAGACCCTTCTCAATCAGGTTGTCAAGAATCTGAGCGGTACGGCCCATAGAAGTCCAGGCCTCCTCATCACCACCTGCACCGTGGAGCAGATAGAGAACCGGATACTTCTTATTCTTGTTCTTCTCATAACCGTAAGGGGTATAAACAGTAAGACGACGGTTAATCTTAAGGATCTTGCTGTCATACCACTTGTAGGTTACAGTACCACGCTGGTTGGCCTCAGAGTAGTTCTCTGTACGCTCACCGGGTACAAGCAGCATGTTGAGATAGCGTGTACCGTCACGCTGAACCATATAGTTCTGGGGATCGTTTACAGATACGCCGTCTACAACAAAGTTATAGGTATAGATTTCAGGTGAAGGGGTATCAACCGTGATTTCCCATATGCCGTTGGCACCCTTCTGCATAGGTATGCCGCCACCGTAAGGATTCTCCATCCAGCTGCCTACCAGATTGACTATGGTAGCGTAGTTGGCATTGAGACGGAATGTGACCTTGTCACCCTTGAGTTCGGGTGATATCACCTGCTGTCTTCCACCAAAATTAAAGTTTGAAAGTTCCTGTGCCTGAGCACCCAGACACATGAATGTCACGAGAGTGACAACTGAAAAAAATCTTTTCATAATGACTTAAAGGTTAATAATTACCGTAAAAAATAAGTGATAGTTGAAACTGTCAGGCATAACAGGAACTGCCTGCACAGACGCAAATGTAGGCATTTTTACAGATTTGACAACTATTTGTGTCTTAATCTGTGCAAAAAGGGGTATAAAACAGGATCAGAAATAGAGCCAGTGCCACTGGAATCCCACTCCTCCGGTCTGATACTCAAGGGTCGGTGTTGGCAATTTGATGGCACTCAGAACACGCAGTACGTGCTTGAGGGTCTTGTTGCGGCACGGAATACGTGAGATATCTATATCGGGAGCAATATAGAACTGACGGTGACGTGCGTCATTGGGCATATATGCCAACTGACCTGGAGCACACTCCCAGCCACGGCCCCAGTTGCCGTCATCACCCACATGACCTGCAGGCCGGTTATTGTTGTATTCACCGGTCATTCCCTCGGCACCGTAACCTATTGCCAGGCCAAGCCATGACGGGAACCGGCTGTCTTTTTTCATGAGCAATGACTTTACGTCAAATGCCATCCAGATCGTAATGCCGCTGTAATCCTCATATATGCGGTCAAGCCAATCCTTGCCCATTATGAAATCCCGCTCCATAGTCAACGGATTGCTGACATTGTATTTGGGACAGCCTGAATTATGGTAGGAATACTTGAGTGCTATACGCTGTTCATGCCACAAGGCCTGCTGGGCCATAAAGAGACCGGTACCGAAAAGGTTGGCACTCATATCACCCCATGAGAATCCCCAATCGGCCGACAAACCGTCAAAAACCTCAACGACCGACATTATGGCAAGACCCAGAGTTCCGCCGTATATTATAGAGTGTTTCTCATCCCATCCGGCCAGTCGCAAAGCCTCATACCCCACTACACCAAGGTTATAGCAGGAGTTGGCGTGGCCCATCTTATCCATCTGAAGCCACTCTTTATTATCATTGAAAAAATGGAATCCACCGGTTTCCGAACCCGAATACCAGGATTTGTATAGTGAAGTCATGATACCTCCCACCAGGACGCCCTCGGTACCAAGCACAAGAGCTACGTTTCTCTGATAATGACTGACACTGTCCTGCATAGTCTCTGCAGGCTCATAATATGGTTCGGATTTAACCGGCAAGCAGACTGTCGCCGCTGCAATAAGGAGTAATATATGTTTACACATCGCGGCGCGAAGTTACTACTTTTTCACATAACCTGACTCCCGTACAGGGCAAAATCGCCACGCGCGGGGTCATCGGGCCAGATTTTTGCCATTTGACCGGTAATTTCAATGCTTGTCTTAAGATCCGCGCTGTTCCTTGAGGTCAGCCCCCAAGCCCTTGCAGTAGCATATACGTGGGTATCGACCGGAACCAGCAACTGTGAAGGTTTGATATTACTCCATATACCAAAATCAACCGGACTACCCTTGCGTACCATCCACCTGAAGAACATATAAAGACGTTTGTTGGCCGATGTACTGCCCGATACGGGAATGCCGTTAACGCCCTCGAACTCACGGCACAGGTGCTCCACGCCGTTCTCAAGCGGTTCACCGGGAACAAAAAGCTGCTCCAGACTGTCCATACGCGAATAAATGCCGGCCAACCTTTGGCAAAGCATGAAAAAATCAGACCATCTGTAAAACCTGTAGAGACAGCCTTCATTATTCACTTCATGCCAGGATTGAGATACGATGAAACAGTACGGACCACCAGTCGCGTCCATGATTCCGTGCAGCTTTTCAAGCACTCCCAGGAACACCTTACGGCTTCCATACGCCATCCATGCCGATATAAAGGCCGAAACCTCAATATCCCGTGCATGGGCATACCTGTGGGGAAAACGGATGGGATCCCCTTCTATGAAAGACGGACATTCATACCTGTCAGCAGCCGTTCTGAGTTGAGCTATAACATTATCATCCATACCGGGGTGTTGATTTCAGTCACAAATATACTTACCTTTGCTGTATAAAACCTCCGATATGAGTAAGTTTCTGCCATTTCTCATCATTGTTTCCGTCTTGTTCTCATGCCGGAACCAAGACGATCCATCTCTTGATGTACAAGAACCGGAGTACGGGATTTTGAGCCTCGAGGACAGCAGGACCATAACCTGTGCATACACATATCCTTCCATTGACGAGAACGGAGAACCGATCACGCTTTCATCGGCACTTGTTGCCTGGAAACCCACCCAGAAAGATAGTATAAGAACCATAAAGACCGTACTTGTAGGCTGTCATATCACCATCACTTCTGACGCGGAGTGCCCCACATCGATCATCACTTCCTCCCATATCGGGGATGCCACGATGTTCGCTTCACTGCCATCCCAGGCTGCCATTCCGGAACTAAGGCGCAGCATTGTTATCATGCCCGATTACCAAGGCTATGGCGTATCCAGGGACCGCATTCATCCCTATCTGGCCCAGGAGCTTACGGCACGTCAGATTACCGATGCGGTAAAATACGGTCTGCAGCTGTACAAAGACCTTGAAAACGCCCAACAGTTCGCCGATGACTGGAAAACCGTATGTTTAGGTTTCTCACAGGGAGGAGCCGTGGCACTGGCAACACAAAAGTATCTTGAACTGAACGGAATGGATGAGGAACTGCATTATGCCGGCAGTTTCTGTGCTGACGGTCCTTACGACCTGAATGCCACGTTGCGTTTTTATTTTGAGGATGACGGTCAATCATACGGAGTTACGACACAGCACAGGCGTGCCACCATCCCGGAGCCGCTTGTCATCCCGCTCATGATAAAGGGCATGATAGATACTGATCCCGCCCTGAAGGGACAAAGTGTCGATTATTATTTGAGCAAGCAGTTCATCGATACAGGTATCATGGAGTGGATATCCCAAAAGAAGATGACTACCGCCCAGATAAGGAAAGCGCACTACGATATGTGTGACAAAGGGCTCACGACTAAAGACAGCACATACTATACGGCAGAACAGATACAGACTCTGTTCCCTATACGCAATAAGATCCAAAGCATCTTGGGAACGGACTATGAGATTTCGGCCGATCTTACAAAAATCCTGACTCCGGAATTATTACGATATCTGGACCCGACGTTGCAGGATCCATCGGAGGAAATTGACGATAGAATCAGCAATTTGATAGCCGCTCTTTCAAGAAACTCACTTATAGAAGGATGGGAAGTGAAACATAAGATTGTCTTTTTGCATTCCGAGTATGACACGACAGTACCGCTGGTCAATTACCTGACATTTTCAGAGCATCACCCTGAAGCAGAGATAAGGTTCATCCCTTATGGCACTGAAGACCACGATATGACAGGAATCTATTTCTTTTTATCGCTTCCCGGAACAACATTCCTTGAAGACTTCACATGGCTTTTTGCCGAAAAATAGTAATTTTGCAACCCGTTAATAAAAAGATATAATAATGGCAGAGAATACCATAGCTGAGAACAGCGAGAAGAAGAGTCTGAACTTCATAGAGGAGATGGTTGAAAAAGACCTTGCCGAGGGCAAGAACGGAGGCCGCGTACAGACACGTTTCCCGCCGGAACCCAACGGTTATCTTCACATCGGACACGCCAAGGCCATCTGCATGGACTTCGGCATGGCCCAGAAGCACGGAGGCATTTGTAACCTGCGCTTTGACGACACCAACCCCACCAAGGAGGATACCGAATACGTAGACGCGATCAAGGAGGATATCCAGTGGCTTGGATTCCAGTGGGCGAATGAGTTCTACGCATCAGACTATTTCCAGCAGCTTTGGGACTTTGCCATAGAGCTTATCAAGGAGGGCAAGGCCTACGTTGACGAGCAGGATCAGGAGACCATCCTTTCACAGAAAGGAACTCCCACCCAGCCCGGTATCAACAGCCCCTACCGCGACCGCCCCATTCAGGAGAGCCTGGACCTGTTCTACAAGATGAACAGCGGCGAACTTGAAGAGGGCTCCATGGTGCTGCGCGCCAAGATTGACATGGCACACAACAACATGCTTTTCCGCGATCCCATCATTTACCGCATAGTCAAGACTCCGCATCACCGCACCGGCACCAAGTGGAAGGCATACCCCATGTATGACTTCGCACATGGTCAGAGCGACTATTTTGAGGGTGTAACCCACTCTCTCTGCACATTGGAGTTCGTACCTCACCGTCCTCTCTATGACCTGTTCATAGACTGGCTCAAGAAGGGACAGGACCTGAATGACAACCGTCCGCGTCAGACTGAGTTCAACAAACTGAACCTGAACTACACCCTGCTGAGCAAGCGTAACCTGCTGGCACTGGTACAGAACGGCATGGTATCAGGATGGGATGATCCCCGCATGCCGACCATCTGCGGTTACCGCCGCCGTGGCTATACCCCTGAGTCCATCCGTATGTTCGTGGACCGCATAGGTTACACCAAGTTCGATGCCCTTAACGATATGGCTCTGATGGAATCTGCCATCCGCGAGGACCTGAACCGCCGCGCTACACGCGTATCGGCCGTAATCAACCCCGTAAAACTGATTGTGACCAACTACCCTGAAGGCAAGACTGAGGAGTTTGAGGCCATCAACAACCCCGAGGATCCCGAGGCCGGCACACACAAGATAACATTCAGCCGTGAGCTCTGGATAGAGCGCGAGGACTTTATGGAGGATGCTCCCGCCAAGTATTTCCGTCTGTCACAGGGCCGTGAGGTTCGCCTCAAGAGTTCATACATAGTACTCTGCACCGGTTGCAAGAAGGCCGATGACGGCACCATTGAGGAGGTTTACTGCGAATACATACCCAACACCAAGACCGGTGAATCCGATTGTAACCGTAAGGTTAAGGGCACCATCCACTGGGTAAGCGCAGCCCACGCCATCAAGGCCGAGGTCCGCTTGTATGACCGTCTGTGGAAGGTCGAGAACCCGCGTGACGAGCTGGCCCGCCTGCGTGAGGAGGGCATGGATCCCGTTGAGGCTCTCAAGCAGATGAAGAACCCCGATTCACTTGAAATACGTGAGAACTGCTACGTAGAGAAGTTCCTGGCTGACACCAAACCCATGGACCACTTCCAGTTCCAGCGCATAGGCTATTTCTGCACAGATAAGGATTCTACGCCTGAGCACCTGATATTCAACCGTACAGTATCACTTAAGGATACCTGGAGCAAGGTAAAGGAAAAGGCTTGATGAAAGACGACTCGGCATCATACTTTGACAGTCAGGAATTCACTGAAATCCTGGAAATGTATGAGAATATGCTGTCACAAGGTGGCTCCGTCTACTTTGACAGCATGGATATAGCCAATATCGCCGAGTATTACTCCATGAACGGACAGCTGGATAAGTCTGACAGTGTCATTGAATATGGTCTGCAGCTTCATCCTTCAGATTCGGACATACTCATATCCAAAGCAAACAATCTGCTGCGTCGGGGGCTCAAGGATGAGGCAAGGGTACTCACAGAGTCCATTTCAGACAGCGACAATCAGGAGCTGCTCTACCTCAAGGGTGAGATTGAACTGGCGTTTGACCGTCCCGATGAGGCCGATGTCTATTTCACGCAGGCTGTCCAGATGAGTGATGACGATCCCGGAATGCTCAATGACATCATTGTCAAGTATATGGACAACCGCAACTATGACCTTTGCCAGAAATGGCTGGACACGGCTCTGCTCCTGTCGCCTGATTCCCGCAATTTCATAGAACTCCAGGCCGACCTCTATTTTGACACGGACCAGACCGATACCGCCATAGAGTGGTACAACCATCTGCTTGACGAATTCGCCTATGACACCTACTACTGGGAGCAGTTGGGCCGGATTTACTACGAGAAGAATGACTTTCCAAAGGCACGCGAGAGCTTTGAATTCATAGAAGCCATTGATCCAGCCAACAAATCGGCCCGCATGATGAAAGCCAACTGCATTTTCAGTATGGAGAACTGGGATGAGGCATACGCCATCTACAAGGAACTCCTTGCCGATGACAGCACCTCATATACCCTGCTCTACTACTGCGGCCGATGCCTCTATGAGACAGACCGTTTTGATCTGGCCTATGACCATTTCATGGACGCGCTGGCTATGCTGATGCTTGATACAGATGTTCCCCAGGAGATGTTCACAGAACTCTACTACTACCTGTCTGACAGTGCATATGAAACAGGCAACATGGAGCAGGCCAGGTCATTCCTTTATCAGGGACTGGCTCTGGACCCCGATGACGCCGACCTCAAAAAGCTGGCAGAAAAGGTATTACCCCAAGAGAACCAGTTGTAAAACCACAAGGAAATAATATAACCCGATGAAAAAATACCTGATCGTCTTTCTCATCTCAATGATCCCGCTCATCGAACTCCGTGGCGCGATACCGTATGCCGTAGGGTTTGACCTGCCTATTGTTCCATCCATTATCGTAGCACTTCTGGGCAACATGATTCCCGTGCCGTTCATATTCCTTTTTGCCCGTAAGATACTGGTTTGGGGACAGGACAAGAAACTCATCGGCGGTTTGTGCCGTTGGGCTCTTGAAAAGGGTGAGAAAGGTGGCCGCAAGCTTGAAGAGAAAGCCGGAATGGGCCTCTACATAGCACTGCTGCTGTTTGTAGGTATTCCGCTTCCGGGTACCGGAGCCTGGACAGGCACACTCGCAGCCAGTCTGCTTGACCTTAACTTCAGGAAAAGCATGCTCTACATACTCATGGGCCTCATGCTTGCAGCTATAATCATGCTTGCCGCAAGTCTGGGCGTATTCGGAGCCATCTCACTGATGTCCTAATCCTTAAAGAAGAGCGAAAACGATTCGGCCGATATCTTTGACTTGAGGCGGGACTTGATGCTGCGCATATTGGAACGTGATGTGCACATCATATCCGCTATAAGATCCTGATCAAAACCAAGTAAAGTACAGAACAGCAGATTTATATCCTGCTGCCCCAGCTTGCCGGCTTCTGCCCTGAGACCTGCAATTTGTGATGCAAAGTATAGGTTTATATCATGTACCACTACATCCCTCTCCTCCTGACGGAACGAGCGGTGCTGCAGGGCCACGTCATTGACAAGGTTGAATGCGATACCAGTCCGGAACGCATCACAAGCCTCCATAAGACGGTTACCGTCAGAATTGGATTTCTCCTCTATCTTTTTCTGGATAAGGTCATCATATTTCCTGATATAATATGCCTCCCTGTTGCGGTCACGCTGAATATTGAAAATGATAACCAGTGCTATAAGGATGATTATCAGCGATATACTCATAAGGATAACCCTTGAGACCCTGGTACGTACCCGTTGCTCCTGGAGTTCATCATTATGATGAAGCTGAATCTGGGTAATCTCTGACTGGTTGGACATCTTGTTCAGTTCCTCCTGATACTCCTTATTCAGGATCTCGGCATTCCAGGCCGCCTGATACTGTTTCATCTGAGTAGCGACCCAAACCAGTCCCTTCACGGCCAGAATCTTGATATGAAGGTCATCGGACTGACGGTGAGCATATCTGAGATATTCAAATGCAGAATCATTCTCATGCAGATAATAAAGTGCGATGCCCTTGAGTGCGTAACCGGGGATCCTTGATTCTTCATCCGTGCATCCGGCCAGATATTTGTTGACCAGCTCCAGCTCCACATTGCATGAATCCTTTCCGTTCAGAGCGTTCTGGATATGAGCCAGATGAAGATAACAGGTATTCCTGTTTTCACTGTCCAGGTATCGGTCTGTAAGCAGACGGTCAAACAGCACCTGAGCCTTCCGGTAGTCCTTATTGCCGTAGTAAGCTAAGCCGATATTGTAATCGACAAGTGACACCTTCTCCTTGTCATTCCTCAACTCATACAGCCTGCGGCATGCAGTATATGAATCCAGTGCATCATCATACAGGCCTCGGTTGTTATAATGCCTTCCCAACAGGTCAAGAGTACTTGTATACGGAACTGACAGGGTATCGGGAAAAAGATCCTTAGCCTTAAGCAATGCATATATAGCCTCGGGATCCTTTTTCATCGATGAATAGGCGCATCCCAGAGAATACCAGCTCATAGCAGCGTAGTAGTCCTTGTTGCGGTAACCCCAGTAGTTTGTGGCTATTCTTGGAACGGAATCTGTGGAAAAGCTTTTACCCGACAGATAGTCCGACTGGGTACGGAGCATGGCATACATAGCCATCCTCTTTCCCATAAGATGTTTTGTATCAATACTATCCAAACGTATTCCAGCCTCAACCGGATCATCATTCAGGATCTTTTCAATAGATTTTAGTTTATTCATTCCGCCCCTGCCGCAGCCGGCAAGAACCAACACAAAGGATAATAACAGGCAACTCTTTTTCATATAGTGCCAAAAATAACCATTTATCGGGAAAAAACGCTATTTTTGGAAAACATAAAAAGGTATGGATATGACATTTCTTCAAACTACAATAGTTGACCCTAATACGGTCATCAGCGTGAATGACTCGCTCAAGGCTGTAACCAGCAATCTCATACAGCAGGTAAGGCAAGATCCCAACTCATTTCTTCAGGACCTGCTTCAGAGCGCCATAGATTTCGGTCTTAAACTGCTCGCGGCAATAGTCGTATACGTAATAGGTGCATGGCTCATCAGAAGGGTTAAGATAGGGCTGGGCAAGTTATTCATCAGACGTAATACAGAGGCCACCTTATCAACGTTCGTGACATCACTCGTATCAATCACGCTCACGGTTCTGCTCATAGTAATAACCATAGGAACTCTTGGCATCAACACCACGTCGTTGGCCGCTCTTCTGGCTGCAGGAGGTATGGCTGTAGGTATGGCACTGAGCGGAACGGTTTCAAATTTTGCAGGAGGACTCATGCTGCTGGTATTCAAGCCTTTCAAGGCCGGTGACTTTATTACGGCACAGGGGTACAGCGGAACCGTAAAGGAGGTCACAATGGTCAACACAAAGATCGTCACCACCGATAACAGGGTCATCGTTATTCCCAACGGAACCCTTTCCAACGGTAATATAGACAACTACTCCGCAATGCCCTTGCGCCGTGTAGACATAGAAGTCCAGGTTGAGTACGGCACTGATTCTGACGAGTGCGTCAAAATCCTATCATCAATCATCAATCAGGAGAAGCGTATTCTTGACTCCAAACAACCCGGCGCTCAGGATCCGTTTATTGCTCTCCTTTCTATGAATGACAGCAACATATCTTTCATTGTTCGTGTATGGGTTAATGCCCAGGAATACTGGCCAGTCAAATTTGACCTTAACAAAAAGATATATGACACCCTGCCCAAGAAAGGCATAATGTTTGCATATCCCCACATGGACGTAACCTTAAAAAGCTGATATGATAATACTTATCACAGGTATAACATCAGGATTCGGCAAGGCTATGGCCAGCCGTCTTCAGGCCGACGGGCACAAGGTATACGGAACCCACCGCAAGGAGTGTGAACGCATTCCCGGAGTCACATATATCAAAGCCGATGTCCAGACACCTGAATCAATCGATGAAACGGTAAAAACAGTGCTTGATGCAGAGGGCCGCATAGACGTATTCATAAACAACGCCGGCATGGGCATAGGCGGACCTTTGGAGTTCACCTCCATTGAGGATGCACAAAAACAGATGGATGTCAATTTTATGGGAATGGTACGTTTCCTGAACGCCGTTGTACCCGTAATGAGAACCCAACGCCACGGACATATAATATGCATAAGCTCCATAGGAGGACTTATGGGACTCCCGTATCAGGGCATGTACTCTGCAAGCAAATTCGCCATTGAAGGCTACTGCGAGGCTCTGCGTCTTGAGTTGCGCCAGTTCGGCATACACGTAACCACCATCAATCCCGGAGACTTCTTTACCGGGTTCACCGCAGCCCGAACCAAGAACCTCACCGCCGAAGCTCTGGCCGCCTACCCCGGTTATGCAGGCTCAATGAGTAACATAGAGAGCGATGAGCGCTCCGGTCTGCAGCCCGACCATCTGGCCAGGAAGATTTCCGGAATCGTCCGCAAACGCCATCCCCGCAACCGCTACATCATCGCCACCACAGTCCAGAAAGCCTCAGTCCTGCTCAAAGCAATCCTCCCCTCCAAATGGTTTGACCGCATCCTAGGCTCCTACTACAAGTTATAACAAAAAAGGTCCGGAATTGCTTCCGGACCTTTTTTGATTGTTTATGCTTAAGATTAAGCGTACATGGCAACGATAGCCTCGTACAGCTCCTGCTTGCCGCTGGTCTGCTTGGGCTCGTCAACCTTCTTGCCGTACTCGTAAGCCTCCTCGAAGGTCATCTTGCCCTCCTCGAACTTCTTACCCATACCGCTGTCGAATGAAGCGTAACGCTCAGCCTTCATCTTCTTGTAGGGTGACTCCTCAAGCAGCTTTGCAGCTGACTCAAGAGCGCGAGCCATAGCATCCATACCGCTGATGTGAGCGATAGCGATGTCCTCAAGATCAGTTGAGTTACGACGAGTCTTAGCGTCGAAGTTGGTACCACCGGTGCCCAGACCACCGCCACGGATGATCTCCATCCAAGCCTGAGTGAGCTCGTAGTTGTCGATGGGGAACTGGTCAGTATCCCAACCGTTCTGAGCATCACCACGGTTAGCGTCGATTGAACCAAGCATGCCAGCGTCAACGGCGCAAGCCAGCTCGTGCTCAAATGTGTGGCCAGCCAGAGTAGCGTGGTTAACCTCGATATTTACCTTGAAGTCCTTGTCCAGGTTGTGAGCCTTGAGGAAACCGATAACAGTCTCGGTGTCAACATCATACTGGTGCTTTGAAGGCTCGCATGGTTTGGGCTCGATCAGGAATGTACCCTTGAATCCCTTGCTGCGTGCATAGTCACGAGCCATGGTCAGCATGGTAGCCATGTGCTCTTTCTCACGCTTCTGGTCAGTGTTGAGAAGGCTCATGTAACCCTCACGACCACCCCAGAATACATAGTTCTCAGCGCCCAGCTCGATACCAGCGTCGATAGCGTTCTTGATCTGAACGATAGCGCGAGCTACAACGTCAAAGTCAGGGTTGGTAGAAGCACCGTTCATGTAACGCTTGTTACCGAATACGTTAGCGGTTGACCAAAGCAGCTTGGCACCGGTCTCTTTCTGCTTCTCCTTGATGTAAGCAACGATAGCCTTCATGTTAGCCTCATACTCTGCTACGTTCTTGCCCTCAGAAATCAGGTCAACATCGTGGAAGCAGAAATAAGGAATACCCAGCTTCTGCATGAACTCGAAACCGGCATCAACCTTGTTCTTAGCGGTCTGAAGAGGATCAGCGTCCATCCAGGGGAAGCTCTTTGTGCCACCACCGAACTGATCTGCACCCTCTGCGCACAGTGTGTGCCACCATGCCATTGCAAAGCGGAGCCAATCCTTCATGGTCTTACCCATGATAACCTTGTTCTCATCATAGTAATGGAAAGCCATAGGATTCTTGCTGTCCTTACCCTCGAATTTGATTTTCTTCAAACCGGGAAAATACTCTTTTGCCATAATTGATTTTTTATTAATAAAACAATGTGTTTCAAATTATGTTATGCCACTCTACGTGACGGAAGGCAAAGATACGTTTATAATTCAAATAATCAACTCTTGAACCACGATTTTTTTGCCCTCAGAACGTCACTTCAAAGCCCGCATCAAAACTCGTTCAGATACATTCCAAGTATGCGTTTCCAGCGTGCATAAGCCTCCTCATACTGAGGAACGAGCTTAAGGTCAGGTTCAATGACACTGATCTTCTCAAGTGTTGAGAATGCCTCGTCGTGATCCTTGTAAACGCCTGCACCCATACCGGCACCCTTTGCAGCACCTACTGAACCGTCTGTATCATACAGTTCAATGGTTGCACCTGTAATTCCGGCAAGAGTCTCGCGGAATACGGGGTTGAGGAACATATTGGCGTTTCCTGCATGGATCTTTGAGATCTCCATACCCATCTCAACCATTACATCCATACCATACTTGAATGAGAATACGATACCCTCCTGGACGGCACGTGCCATATGGTTGCGGTTGTGGATATTGAAGTTGAATCCGTGGATGCTGCAGCCGACGTTACGGTTACCAAGCACACGCTCAGCACCGTTACCGAACGGAAGTACGGAAACACCGTCGCAACCTACCGGAACGCTCTGGGCAATCTTGTTCATATCACCGTATGAAAGACCCTCAAGCATGATGTTACGGCGTGTCCATGCATTCAGGATACCTGTTCCGTTAATGCACAGCAAAACTCCAAGACGTGTCTGCTTGGCTGTATGGTTAACGTGAGCAAAGTTATTTACTCTAGACTGCGGGTCAAAGTTAACTGAACCGTTAACACCGTATACTACGCCCGATGTACCGGCTGTAGCGGCAATCTCACCAGGATTGAAAACGTTCAGTGAAAGGGCGTTGTTAGGCTGGTCACCTGCACGGTAGGTAACAGGGATGCCTGCCTCCAGACCCAGTTCCTTAGCGGTAGCAAGTGATACACGACCCTGCTCTGAGAATGTAGGTCTGATCTCAGGAATGAGGCTCTTGCTGATACCGTAGTAGTCCAGCAGGAACTCAGCAACGTCATTCTCCTTGAAGTTCCACATCATACCCTCAGACAGACCTGATACGGTAGTGCATGTAGTACCGGTAAGACGCATTGCGATATAATCACCCGGAAGCATGATCTTGTCAATCTTGGCATAGAGTTCAGGTTCGTTCTCCTTTACCCAAGCCAGCTTGGCGGCAGTGAAATTACCCGGTGAATTGAGTAGATTTGTAAGACACTGGCCCTTTCCTATCTCGCGGAAAGCCTTGTCGCCGTAAGGAACTGCACGTGAATCACACCAGATGATGGCGGGACGCAGAGCCTTGCCGTTCTTGTCAACACAAACCAGACCGTGCATCTGATAAGAGATACCGATAGCCTCGATGTCGTCGCCCTTGGAGCCGGACATCTCCTTGACCTTGGCGGTAACGTTCTTAAGGTACTTCCACCAGTCCTCGGGCTCCTGCTCTGCCCATCCGGGATTCAGAGCCTTGATAGGTGCCTCAGAATCAGGATAGAAAGCTGATGCAACACTTTTGCCGGTCTCAATAGACACCAGGCTAGCCTTAACTGACGAGCTGCCTATGTCATAGCCTAACAGATATTTCTTCATAAGTATATTGTTTGTTAAAGTTATTATCCCAGAATCATATGATAACGCATTACCCTTTCACCGGTATAATCCATCTCAGCCTCCTGCACCTTACCGGGAGTATGATAGCGTATCTTGAATTTACGGTTACCGTTAAACGGCTTGTAGTTACCTTCACGTGCGCCGATAGTAAACACCACACCCTCTTCATTCTCCGTGAAAGAGATAGGAATTACCGAGTATGCGCCATTCTTATATGCATTAGTGGTACCGTCATCCTCATAAAGAAGGAACGTACGGCCGTCAGCTCCCGAATAGCAGTCAACTGTCAGTTCACCTGCAGGTTTCTCATCAACATACGTGATATCAGGTCCTGATACGATTATGGATCCGGAGGGAACGAACAACGGTATGCGCTCGTAGGGGGCATCGGCCTTGATGGTCCGGCCTCCGGAGTAGACTGAATCATTGTAGAAATCATACCATACACTACCCTTGGGCAGATAGACCTCTCTTGATGTAGCACCATACTCATATACGGGGCAAACCATAAGGGACGGACCGAACATATACTGGTCTGCCACCTCACGAGCCACCGGATCCTCTGTATAATCCATTACGAGACCGCGCATTATCACGCTGCTTTTAAGCCATGACTGACCGGCAAGAGAGTATATGTAAGGCATAAGCCTGTAACGCATCCGGTTATAGTATACGATAGACTGGTATGCAGGATGATTCTCCGGTGCTATGTTCCAGACCTCACGCAGCGGGAACTGTCCGTGAGCACGGTACAGCGGGCAGAATGTGCCGAACTGATACCAGCGGGTCTGAAGTTCACGCCACTCCTTGAGATCGGGAGTCTCAATATGCATACGGTCATACATACGTTGTGCATTGGCATAACGGTTCTCTACGCAGAATCCTCCGATATCCATGGTCCAATAGGGATTACCGCACAGGGAGTAGTTCAAACCGGCGGTGATCTGTGAGCGCATATCCTCCCATCGGGTTCCTATGTCACCGCTCCAGGATGCTGTAGAATAACGCTGAAGGCCGGCAAATCCTGAGCGGGTAAGCTGGAATACGCGTTTGTCAGGATCCTCCTTGATGAGACCCTCATAGATAGCCTGGGCGTTCATGAGCGAGTATGCCATAAGATATTCTGTCGATGAGCCCAATGCTGTAGGACCGCACAGAGCCTTCCAATAGTCCATAGGTACGCAGTCTCGGATATTGGGTTCACTGGCATCCATCCACCATGCATCGATTCCGTATCCGTACAGGTGGTCCTTGAGCTGGTTCCAGAACAACTCTCTTGCTCCTGCCGAATAGGCATCATAGAATGATCCGATGTAACCGGGACCTACCCAGTCACGTATGCTGTCCTCAACGGCACGTCTGTACATCCAGCCGTGAGAGTCAAATTCCTTGAAATGCTCGGTGGATGCATAGAATTTGGGCCAAACCGATATCATAAGGTGAGCGTTCATATCATGAACCCCGTCCATCATGGCCTTGGGATCCGGATAGCGGCTCTTGTCAAACTCATGTGAACCCCATGAATCCTGCTCCCAGTAGTTCCAGTCCTGGACAATGTTATCCAGACCTATTCCACGGTCACGGAACTCTTTCACGGTCTCAAGCACCTCTGTCTGGTTCTGGTAGTGTTCACGGCTCTGCCAGAAACCCATAGCCCACTTGGGCAACATGTTTGGACCACCCACCAGGGTATGCAGACCGTTTATCACGCCGTCCATGTCGTCTCCGGAGATAAAGTAGTAATCAGACTGCGGAACCATCTCATTCCACATAGTCAGTTTGTCTGACTGCTCCTCAGTTACAGGAGGATATGCCCTGAGTCCGCAGTATGAAGTACCGCCGTCGGGACGCCATTCAATGCGCAGGTCATATTTCTGGCCCTTTTTCATCTTGAAAGAGAACTTGTATGAGTTGGGGTTCCATGCGGTACGCCAACGCTCCTTTACAACCTCCTCTTCACCCAGGAAAACGCGGATGTAACCTGCGTAGTAGAGAATAAAGCTGTATACGCCCGATTCGGGAGCCTCAAGAGCGCCCTCATAAACCACCCTCTGGCCCAGACGCGGAAGATTCTTGATGGTCTCGGAATCAACAAAATAGATAGAATCCTCTTCCCTGACCTGTGTACGTCCGCGCATGCCGCCGTAATATGTTCCGGTAAGGCTGCCCTGTTTGCCGTCTTTGTCAAACAGTTTGAACAGACGGTTGAGCTGCATATATGGTTCCGGATTACCGAACCTTCCCTGTGAATATGAATCCCAGAGGATTCCGTATCCTCTTGAAGAGATCACGAAAGGTATGCTGATCTTGGTGTTGTACTGATACAGTTCCTCATTCTGGCCTTTATAGTCCCACTGGTCGGACTGATGCTGACCAAGTCCGTAAAGACCCTCGTCTTTCTGTGTGTCAAACCTGTTAATGGTAGAATAGCCGTGAGTTTCATCAACAGCAATAGGACTGAATGAGGCCGGCTGGGTCTCACCTATTATCCTGTTTCCTCCTGCATCGGTAAAATAGACCTTACCGTCAGTTTTGTTTACAAACGCGCTCAGGCTTCCCGTGCGCAATTCCAACTCATCAGCACTGTCATGGATGGCAAAATCACTTTTCCTCTTTGCCTCCGGAAGTATGATAAGGCTGTTTCTGTCATGGAAAGACTTGTCAGGTGTTGCAGTGACTCGTATGATACGGTCAGACATAACCGTAAGGCGCACTTTCTGAGGTTCTCCCTCTGCGCTCTCCTTAACATTCACCACAACGCCGTCTTTCAGTTTTTTATAGTCCTTTTCTGCACATGATGCAAGCATCACGATTGCCATGACCGGCGCAATAAAAATGGTTCGGATATTCATACACATCTAACAATAATCCTACAAACTTACTGATTTTTCGGGGGATTGAACATTTCAACCTTATTTAATTTACACAGGAACCGATAAAAAATAATGGAGGGGACGCAATAGTCCTCTCCATTATCAATGTATGTGTGTTTATGGTGTGTCTTACTTCTGCAGAAGCTTGCCGTCTGAACCCAGTACATCAACAATCTTGTGGATGTACATCTTCTTCATGTTCTCGCGAGCGGGCTTGAGATACTGACGGGGATCAAAGTGGCTGGGGTTCTCAGCAAGATACTTGCGGATAGCGGCAGTCATAGCCAGACGTGAGTCTGAGTCGATGTTGATCTTGCATACAGCGCTCTTTGAAGCCTCGCGGAGCTGCTCCTCAGGTATACCTACTGCATCGGGCAGCTTGCCGCCGAATGCGTTGATGGTATCAACCTCGTCCTGGGGAACTGATGATGATCCGTGCAGTACGATGGGGAAGCCGGGGAGCTTCTTCTCGATCTCATGCAGAACGTCGAATGCCAATGGAGGGGGAACCAGCTTGCCGGTCTTGGGGTCACGTGTGCACTGCTCGGGCTTGAACTTGTAAGCACCGTGTGAAGTACCTATTGAGATAGCCAGTGAATCGCAACCTGTACGGGTAGCGAAATCGATAACCTCCTCGGGCTTGGTGTAGTGTGAAACCTCACTTGCAACCTCATCCTCAACGCCGGCCAGAACACCCAGCTCAGCCTCAACGGTTACATCATACTTGTGAGCGTACTCAACTACCTTCTTGGTAAGAGCAATGTTCTCCTCATAGGGAAGAGCTGAACCATCGATCATAACTGATGAGAAGCCCATGTCGATGCAGTCCTTGCAGAGCTCGAAGCTGTCACCGTGGTCAAGATGGAGAACAATCTCAGGATGAGCGCAGCCAAGCTCCTTGGCGTACTCAACAGCACCCTGTGCCATGTAACGCAGGATAGTAGCGTTAGCATAGTTACGAGCGCCCTTTGAAACCTGCATGATAACAGGTGACTTGGTCTCAACTGCAGCCTGAACGATAGCCTGCATCTGCTCCATTGTGTTGAAATTGAATGCCGGGATAGCATATCCGCCCTTAACGGCTGCGGCAAACATTGCGCGGGTGTTTACAAGACCCAGATCTTTGTAGCTTACCATAATAGTATTGTTTTATTTGGTGAATATTTGTACTCGTTTGATTTCAGCCGCGAAATTACACTCTTTCTCTACTATTTTTATATAATATACAAGAAAGTTATCCACACTTTCACAAAGTTTAAGGTCAAATGCCGCAAACTGCAAACATGACATTGCAATAGCGGGGCATTATCTTATATTTCAACGCAAACCGTTCCCGCCTGGGGCTCAGTGACCGAACTGCTCATACCCTTAACCATCATGAGTGACAGGGAATCGTCATCGATCATGTCAAGAATACGGCCCGGCGCATTCTCCTGGCAGAAAGTCATGCTTAAACCGGAAGTCTTTTCACTGTATTCCACAGTCAGTCTTACAGGACCGGTGAACGGAATTATTCCGCAAAGCATCTCTTCGGTAATATGCTCCACCTTAGCCGTAACCTTTGTTCCCAGTCCGTATTTGCCGCAGAACGCATGTATCTTGCCGAACAGTCCGTACAGGTCAAAATGACGGTTCTCAAAGACCGACTCAAAGGTACGTATCCTGTTGATGAACGCCCTGGTAACAGGTTTTACGGGATGTTCAAAAATCTGTTCCGGCGTACCCTCCTCATATACAATACCGTCATTGAGAAAAAGAATACGTGTGCTGACATCACGGACAAACTGCATCTCATGGCTCACAATGCACATGGTCATGCCCTGGTTGGCCAGATGCCTGATTACAGCCAGAACCTCGCTCACCATTGTAGGATCCAGCGCCGAGGTCGGCTCGTCAAACAGAATGATCTCCGGCTCCATTGCCAGGCAGCGTGCAATGGCCGCGCGCTGCTTCTGACCGCCTGACAGCTGACTTGGCAGACAGCCGGCCTTATCGTGAAGCCCCACGGTATCCAGCAGTTCCATTCCGGCTTTCTCGGCCTCCTCACGGCTTTTTCCAAGCAGCATCATGGGACAAAGGGTAAGATTGTCCAGGATGGTAAGATGCTCAAACAGATTGAAGTTCTGGAACACCATACCCATACGGCGCCTTATCAGGTTTATATCGGTCTTACGGTCCAGGATATCGGTACCTTCCACCTCAATGACACCCGACGTAGGCTCCTCCAGGCGGTTCAGGCAACGCAGCAGAGTACTCTTGCCGGTTCCCGAGGGTCCTATTATGGATATGACCTCGCCCTTTTCAATATCACAGTTTATGTCCCTTAATACCGTCAGGTCCTCGCCGTCAGGAGTCCTGAACACTTTCTTAAGATTTCTTACCTTAATCATAATCCCCTGCTTTTAGAAACCATCCGTCTTTCCAGGGCTTTAAGACCCAGACCTGTCAGCCATGCCAACAGAATATAGACAACCGATACAAGTATTAGCGGAAAGAACGCATCAAGCGTCCGTGACCTGATTATATCACTGGCCTTGGTCAAATCCACCACGGCCACATATCCTACAACCGATGTCATTTTTATGAGCGCTATCACCTCGCCCTTAAGGACCGGTATGATC
This sequence comes from Bacteroidaceae bacterium, assembly GCA_045113495.1. Lineage (GTDB taxonomy): Bacteria > Bacteroidota > Bacteroidia > Bacteroidales > Bacteroidaceae > Colenecus. Next base: position 32,845 of record JBGUIZ010000063.1, on the reverse strand, counting down.
CTGCTCAGGGCCTGAGGGAGCGCAATCTTGCGGAACACCTGAAACCTGCCCATTCCAAGGGCCCATCCGGCCTCCCACTGCCCTTTGTCCACGCTTTCCATTCCTGTGCGGAACACCTCACCAAAATAGGCTCCGTAATAGAGGCCGAAACTCATAACGGTCACCCACGTTCCCGTTATCCTTGATGATGCGAATACCACATAGAACATAAGCATCAGGATAACAAGCAACGGAATGCCGCGCAAAAGGTCAATCACAAAGCCCGCGGGCGAGCTTACGATACGCCTGCGGCTCATACGTAGCCTGCACATCACTATTCCGGCTATTACTGCAGCCAGAATGGACAGCACCGATATCCTCACGGTAACCCACAGTCCGTCGGTCATCAGTTTCCAACGCTGCTCCTCCACCAGGTTGTTGCGGTAACTCTCTTTCATCCGCTCCATGAATCCGGCACCAGATACGGCAACCGTTCCATTGGCTCTCCTGCATACTGCAGCACCGCCGCCCTCAATATAGGGATCACTGAAAAGGATCTGCCTTGCACGTTCCTCGGTCCTGCGCATATGCGACAGTATCACATCTATTTTTCCCGAATTCAACGCCGGAATCAGGGCGCTGAAATCATAAATCTCATAATCCACGGGATACCCGGCCTCCTGACAGAACCGGTTGAACAGATCCACCTCTATGCCGGTAAGGCGGTTATCCTTAAGGAAAAGATAGGGATAGTTTACGGTTATGCCTACGTGCAGAGCCCTCTTGCCTGGCTCCTTTTCATGAACCGGAACCGCAAACGAGGCATATGCCATGGAGTCCGATGAAGCCTTCCATTCATCAAGCCAACGGTCATACTCCCCGCTTACACGGATACCCCTTAAATAATCATTGAACTGACTACAAAGCAGGGAATCGCTCTTTCGGAATCCCGCTCCGGCAGTTCCCTTGAGTATATCCTTGAACTTCATCTCCAGACCGCGCGACTCCAGGTTCAGCATTACAGCCTGAAACTGGTCCATGATGCAGAATTCGGCCCTTCCCTTCTCCACGGCTACAAGCAACTCGCCCACTCCCAGCCTGACGATATCCACTCCGCCTATATCCGAGAGCATAAGGTCAAAAGAACCTCCCATTGCCACGGCAACGCTGTGTCCTTTAAGGTCCTCAACACTGTTTACGTCTGTCAGATCCGGAGTCTTACGCTCTCCGCAGGAACTGAGCCACATCAGCGCCGCAATCAGAACAAACCTGAGTCTTTTCATATCTTACGGCTTTTAGGGTTGAGTCTTTTCTCAAGCAGGTCAAGCAACAATCCCAGTAGCAGCGTAAGCAGCAGATATACTGCGGCCACAAGCAGCAGCGGGAAGAAAGCGTCAAAAGTGCGTGAGCGTATCAGGTCGCCGGCCTTGGTAAGATCCACCACAGCCACATAGCCTATAATTGAAGTACTCTTGACCAGCGTTATCATCTGGCCTTTATAGACCGGGATTATCTTAGTGAGTGCCTGCGGCAGGATTACCTTGATGAACGTACGCCACGGAGTGAGTCCCAGTGCCAGTCCGGCCTCCCACTGCCCGCGGTTCACGCCCTCTATACCGGAACGGAATATCTCGCTGAAATAGGCGCTGAAATAGAGCGAAAAACACAGGATGGCAATCCATAAAGGCGAAAGGGACGAGTCGGCCAGGATCACATAGAAAAGAAGCAGCAGCAAAACCAGCAGCGGGATGGCACGCATCAGTTCCACATACAGTTTAACGCAGTTCCTGGCCCAATTCCGGGAATACATCCTGACGGCGCAAAGGATGGCTCCCAACATGGTGGCAAGCAGAACAGACCAGAGCGCAACCCTGAGGGTATTGGCAAGGCCGTCGGTCATCATAAGCCAACGGTCTTCAATCAGCAGGTTGGAATATATGCTCTCCCTTAATCCGGACATCATAATTCATTAATGATCCGCGAAATTACTTCTTTTATCGTCAGATTGTATATACTGTACAAAAACTCACGCAAACATTTTGCCATTACAACAAATTATGATACCTTTGCGCGCTGAAACCCCCATAATCAGGTTCCGCCTATATTCCGGCGGGCGCAAAATGGAGAAATTAAAAACAAAATAAGTTATGAAAAAAGGTATTCATCCTGAAAGTTATCGTCCTGTAGTATTCAAGGACATGTCAAATGGCGACTGCTTCCTGTCACGTTCAACTTGTGCAACAAAGGAGACAATTGAGTTCGAGGGTCAGACCTACCCCGTAATCAAACTTGAAATCTCCAGCACTTCACACCCCTTCTTCACCGGTAAGTCTAAGTTGGTTGATACCGCAGGACGTGTGGACAAGTTCATGAGCCGCTACGCAAAGAGCAGAGGAGGCAAGTAATTGTCAACTTCCCATACATAATAAGCCGGTGCAAATGCGCCGGCTTTTTTTTATATCTTTGCAGTGATACATGGATCAGGACAGAAAGATAGAGCTTATTGTCGGTGAGATCCTGAACAGGAAACCATCCGACCTGGCGCTGATAGCCCTCCTCAAGGAGAAAGACTGTCAGAGCCCCGGCTTGCGCTGTCTGCCGGTCCTGGTAGGCCCTCTTGAGGCTCAGGCCATTGTAGTAAGCCTGTTCCGCCACAAGATTCCGCATCCCGGAATCTATGAGCTCTACATCAACACGCTCAAGTCTTTTGACGCCCAACTGAGCAGCGTCCATATCTACAAGATAAAAGGCGGCATATTCTACTCCCATCTGTTCATGGAGCGTGACGGCAACACCACGTACATAGACTGCCGCACATCCGACGCACTGGCGCTGGCGGTACGCAGTGGCATCCCCATCTACATTGATGAGAGCCTACTTGAGAGCAACTGCGTACGTCTGCAACCCGACGGCGCCTACACCCTGCCCATAACCACCGCAAGTACCAAGGTGCTCAAGGAGGCCCTGGAGCAGGCCATCGCATCCGAGAACTATGAATTCGCGGCCCGCCTGCGTGACGAGATAAACAGCCGCAGCCAGAGTGACGAATCTGACATGGATATAATCTGAATTATGTGGTTATTCTATACTCCCGATATCCAGGATGACATGCAGCTCCCTGAGGAGGAGGCCGGACACTGCATACGCGTACTGCGCATGAAAGAGGGTGACCGTATCCGTTTGACCGATGGAAAGGGGTCATTTTACAATGCTGTCATAAGCGCGGTATCGGGCAAGCGCTGCATGGTTCATATTGAGAACCGGGAGGTGCAGCAGCCCCTTTGGGACGGACATCTGCATATTGCCGTTGCCCCCACCAAACTCATGGACCGCAACGAATGGTTCGTTGAAAAGGCAGTCGAAATAGGTGTAGATGAAATTACGTTCCTCAAGACAGACCACTCCGAACGCGATGTGGTCAAGATGGAGCGCATTGAGAAGATAGCCGTATCGGCCATGAAACAGTCACAGAAGGCAACGCTTCCGGTGCTTAACGGAATGACTACGCTGCGCAGCCTCATAGAGAGAGGATTTGACGGCGACAAGTTCATAGCCCATTGTGAGCCGGGATCCAAGGTCCTTCTGCAGGATGCGGTGGTTCCCGGACATGACTCACTGGTGCTGATAGGCCCCGAGGGTGATTTCAGTCCTGCCGAGATAGAGATGGCGCTCAAGGCCGGATTCCGCCCCATTTCACTTGGACCGTCACGGCTCAGGACAGAGACAGCCGCGCTGGTTGCAGTACATATAATGAACCTGGCCGGACAGAGAAGAGAATGAGATACTTTATATATCTTGAGTTTGACGGAACCGCCTATAGCGGATGGCAGATTCAGCCCCACTCACCGTCAGTGCAGCAGACTCTTGAGGAGTCTCTGGCCCTGTTCCTGCGCACCAAGGTGAGCGTGACAGGCGCCGGACGCACCGATGCCGGAGTCCATGCCGCACAGATGGTAGCCCATTTTGACCTGGATGAGCCGCAGGACTGCGCATGGATGCTCAGTAAACTGAACGGAATCCTTCCTGCCGACATAGCTGTGCACAGCATAGTACCGGTCAAGCCCGATGCCCACGCCCGGTTTGACGCAACTGCCAGGACATATAAGTATTACGTAACACTGGGCAAGACAGCGTTCAACCGCAGTTATTCATGGTATCTGCCCAACAAGCCAGATTTCGATCTCATGAACAAAGCCGCTGAACTGCTCATTTCAACGGTTGATTTCACCAGTTTCAGCAAACTGCATACAGACACCAAGACCAATGACTGCCACGTGACTGAGGCCCGTTGGACCTCACTTGATGACGGCCGATGGGTATTCACCATCACCGCCGACAGGTTCCTACGCAATATGGTGCGTGCCATCGTAGGCACACTTATGGACGTGGGACGCCACAAACTCACCATAGACGGTTTCAGGCAGATAATTGAGAACAAGGACCGTTGCAGCGCAGGTGATTCGGCACCCGCACAGGGACTGTTCCTTTACAAGATAGAGTATCCAGAAAACCTTTTCCAGATATGATCAGGAGAATTCTTACCATATTGCTTATCTGTGTTGCCGCATCGGGCTCAGCCTATGCCGAGGATCTGCGCACACTGTTCTTGAACATGCCCGATTCAATTATGCCCACTCTGACCAGGAGTGACCGTATGGATTTCCTTGATTTCAAGGACATAGGCATGAAGGCGCGCGCTACGAACAAACTGGGAGGCGAAAGCGTCATGACAGAGTTGTCTGAGCGCATGCTTTCCGTTACCACATCTGGATCCGGAAAAGTTGACATGGTGCTGCTGCCGCGCAAGAACGGTTCAAACCTGATATGCATCATAAAGACTGTCACAGCACGTTATGATGATTCACGTCTTGAGTTCTATAATGAGGACTGGACGCCGGTTGATGCCAAAAAGCTTATTAAACTGCCCCGATTTGATGATTATCTCACCAGAGAGGCACTTAGACAGGATTCACTCTCCTATTTCAAAAAACTCTCCATACTCAGGCTGCAGTCAATTACAGCAGTAGAGAACGCCCTGGAGTTCCGTTATACATCACTTGACTATATAGGTGAGGATGCAGACAGATACCGTTCCTGGATCAAATCAGATCCCATCATCTACACCTGGACCGGCAAGCGTTTCAAACGCAAATAAAAGTAAAGGAAATTAAAAGGTTATACTCGATTTCTGCTTTTTGAATAGTTCGCTATTCAAAAAGCAGAAACCGAGTTGTCATCACGACAACTCGGTTTCAAATTAAATCTAATACCATGAAAAACACATCACAAAGATATGCCTTTAATTTATATACAGCTCTTATTCAGAATAAAAATTCCAACATTTAACAATATTTCACATTACTCCACCTGGAGAACCAGACCTTTAAGATACTCTCCTTCCGGATGGAATATGTTTATAGGATGGTCTGCAGGCTGATGCAGCTGATAAAGAATCTTCACACTGCGCCCTGCCTGGGCGGCGGCTGTAAACACAGCCATACGGAACTGGTCCTTGGTAACCACCTGTGAGCATGAGAACGTGAACAGGATTCCTCCCGGCTGGATTTTCTCCATTGCCTTCTGGTTAAGACGACGGTATCCTATAAGAGCATGTTTGAGTGCATCCTTATGTTTGGCGAATGCCGGCGGATCCAATATAATAAGGTCATAAACCGGATCCATACGCTCCAGATACTTGAACGCATCCTCGGCAAATGCGGCATGACGGTCATCGCCCGGGAAATTATCCTTGACACCACCCTCCGTGAGTTCTATGGCTCTGGCAGAACTGTCTACAGAATGTACCAGCTTGGCTCCGCCGCGGAGTGCCGCAAGAGAGAAACCGCCGGTATAGCAGAACATATTCAGGACTGAACGGCCTTTGGAGTATCTCTCCAGCAGGGCACGGTTCTCACGCTGATCTATGAACAGTCCTGTTTTCTGGCCGCTGATCCAGTCAACCGGCATCTTCATGCCGTATTCCAAGGGAGTATCCTCACATGGGCCGCCTATGATATAACCGTTACCGCGGTCTATATCGGCCTTGAACGGAAGCGTGGTCTCTGATTTGTAGTATATACCGGAAATGGCGTCACCCATCACTTTCTTAAGGGCATCAGCTATAGCCATACGGTCACAATGCATACCCACAGAATGGGCCTGCATCACAGCGGTATGCCCATATACGTCTATGACAAGACCGGGAAGGTTGTCGCCCTCACCATGCACCAGACGGAATATGTTATGGTCCTTACGGTCTGTAAGTCCAAGCGAGCGGCGCAATTCATATGCAACCGTCAGACGTCTGAACCAGAAATCCTCATCTATGGTCTCCTGTTTGAAAGAGAGTACGCGTACTGCGATACTGCCCACCTGGATATGACCTACTGCAATCCACTTGCCCTCATGGGTGAACACATCAACCACCTCGCCCTCCTCGGGGGCGCCCTCGATAGTTGCTATGGCCCCGGAGAATATCCAGGGATGGAAACGCAGGAGTGATTCCTCCTTACCTCTCTTAAGTATTACTCTCTTCTGCATATTTCTTTATTATCCTGTACTCTCCCGAGCGTTTTAGTTCCGATACGTAACGGTATATCCTCAGACATGCCCATGCGTCGATTGCCGCATACTGGCGCTGACTCTCCGTAAGACTGTCTATTTCCCAATTACTCAGCTGCTGGTTCTTGGATATGCGTTCCTTGAAAAGGAGACAGTACAGTTTCTGCAACCCCCTCTCTTCAATGCCCATTTCACCGCAATAATCCTGTAACTCAACAAATCCGGCAGGTGTCATTTTCCTACGGCTGTCAAGTGAATGAAAATCATCCTTGATGGATATGCCCACCTTGATGACGGATGGATCTGAAAGGAACTCTGCCACGCAGTCGGGAATACCCATCTTATTGAGTCTGAACAGAAAAGCGTTCCTGTCTGTTGACAGTTGCAGGAGAGCTATTTTGTGAGCCACACCGCGCGTGAATGAAGGTCTTGTCTCAGTATCAAATCCCACGACCTTCTCTTTTGAAAGCGTTTCAATGGCTTTCAGGGCTTTCTCCTCTGTATCAATCTCCTCAACAATGCCGTCAAAAGCCACTCTCGGCTTATCGGCCAGCTCTGATTTGTCTATCTTGTTAGGAAACTCTATCATATCTCACTCTCCTCATACCTTACGTTATGGATAGCGCGCAGCGTATTGGTCAACGTCTGCCCCCAGTAGGTACGGAACCCCTCGGCACATACTGCAACAGCCTCTGTCATAACCTCTTCCAGCCCACTGCGATAGGACTGTACAAAGTTCTTGAGAGCCTGATAAATATCAGTCAGATCCTCCGATATGCACTTGCGCACCGGAGTATCACTGTATTTCATGTCTTCAACAAAAACCTCCAGGTAATCATCCTTTTCACCGAGAAATCGGGAGAGCTCCATGCGGATATCCTCATAATCCTGTTCCGTTACAGTCTCCTCCAGATAAAGTCCCTCAGGTTCAACCTCAGAAAGCATTGATGCCTTGAGATAAACCAACGGCAGGAGTTTACACAGCACGTCCACGATTCTGTCTGGTTCCTGTTCGGCAAGACGCTCCAGGAAGGCGCAGTATTCGGCCGCAACGGTAACGAATTCAACGGTGTTCTTGTTAAAAGCTGATGATGATTCCATTATAAAAAGTTTTCGGGTGCGAAATTACTCACTTTTTCGTCTACAACCCACCCCTATTTCATTTTTTATTGTCATAAACAATTACTAACTTTGCGCTTTAAGGGCTCAAAGGCCCCGGGACACATTTATGAGTGACAGAAAAAAAGATACTAAACCCCGCACAGGGACCCAGAAACCGGAATTCAAGTTCAGCATCAGCAGAATAGCCGACTCTTTCAGAAACGAGACTTTTCTATTTGTGAGCGGTGCCGTACTGACTATCATCGCCATTTTTTTTGTCATTGCCTACACGTCTTTCCTCTTTACCGGAGGAACTGACCAGAGCGCCCTGTTGAGCGGCGTCCAGGAGATAGAGAACAGCACCGGCAAACTTGGCGCAACCATGTCAGAGCGCATCGTGAACGGGTGGTTCGGATTCTCATCCATTCTCATCCCCGTCTTCCTCATCATTTGCGGCCTCAATATGATGCGCATCACCCACTTCAGGGTGTTCAGATGGTTTGTAGCCTGCACATTTCTCATGGTATGGCTCTCCATATTCCTTCAGCTCACCGTCTCACCCCTGATGCAGAGTTCATTCATAATCCCGGGCGGCAGCCACGGCATGAATCTGACAGCTCTCATGCGCAGTTACATAGGCGTCCCCGGGCTTGTTCTTACCCTGTTGCTCACCATGCTCATATTCTGCATCTACCTGACACGCCGCACCATCCAGGTGATACGTGACGGAGCAGAAGGTCTAAAACGCGGAATCCGCCGTAAGGAACAGCCTGTCGAGGCACCGGTACAGGCCGATGAAATCCCAGTCGCCCAGGATGAAGATGATGATTACTATTATGAGCCTGCGCCTGTGAAACAGCCGGATGAAGCATTACCCGTTGCAGAGGAAAAGGAGCCTGAAACCAAAATACTGGAACCTGTAAGGGAAGAGCCTGAAAAGAAACAGGAAAAGCCCGATGCAGAGGACCCGGCCAACATAGAGATGACCATCTCCACCGGCGCTCAGGAGCAGAAGGCCGAGGGCAAGATCCAGGAGCCGTATGATCCGCGTCTGGACCTTTCACACTACAAGTTCCCCACCCTGGACCTGCTCAAGCACTACGAGAATGATGCCCCTGCCATAGACAAGGATGAGCAGGAGGCCAACAAGCACCGCATCATCAAGGTCCTGCAGGATTTCGGCATAGAGATAGACACCATCAATGCCACGGTCGGTCCCACCATAACGCTTTATGAGATCACCCCTGCAGCCGGCGTACGCATATCCAAGATACGTAACCTTGAGGCCGACATAGCCCTGAGCCTTGCCGCACTGGGAATCCGTATCATAGCACCTATCCCCGGCAAGGGAACCATCGGTATTGAGGTACCTAATGCCAAGCCCGTAATGGTATCCATGGAGTCCATCCTCAACAGCCGCAAATTTGCCGAGAGCAAGATGGAGCTTCCGGTAGCTTTGGGCCGCACCATCACCAATGAGGTCTTCATGTTTGACCTGGCCAAGATGCCTCACCTTCTGGTTGCCGGTGCCACAGGTCAGGGTAAGTCAGTTGGTCTTAACGCAGTCATCACATCACTGCTCTACAAGAAACACCCGGCAGAACTCAAACTGGTCATGGTTGACCCCAAGATGGTTGAGTTCAGCATCTACGCCCCCATCATCAGACATTTCCTGGCCAAGATGCCGGATGTAGATGACTCCGAGGCCATCATAACCGACACGACAAAGGTCATACATACCCTCAAGTCACTCTGTATTGAGATGGACAGCCGTTATGAGCTGCTCAAGAACGCCAACGTACGTTCAGTGATTGAGTACAACAACCTCTTCAAGGACCGTAAGCTCAACCCCGAGAAGGGCCACCGCTATCTGCCCTACATAGTTGTTGTGATTGATGAGTTCGGTGACCTGATCATGACTGCAGGCAAGGATATCGAGATGCCTATAGCACGTATCGCCCAGAAGGCCCGTGCCGTGGGAATGCACATGATCATTGCCACACAGCGTCCTACCACCAACATCATCACCGGTACCATCAAGGCCAACTTCCCGGCCCGCATGGCGTTCCGCGTAAGCTCCATGATTGACTCCCGCACCATCCTGGACCGTCCGGGTGCCAACCAGCTGATAGGTCGTGGTGACCTGCTGTTCCTTTCAGGCAGCGACCCGGTACGCGTACAGTGCGCGTTTGTGGATACCCCTGAGGTCAACGCTATATGTCAGTACATAAGTCATCAGCAGGGTTATACCGAGGCTTACCCGCTGCCTGAGTATGTCGATGAAAACGAGGGCGGACCTATTGAAAGCGGCATTGAGATGGGCAAGTTCGACCCCATGTTCGCCGAGGCCGCACGACTGGTGGTTGTCAACCAGTCCGGTTCCACATCACTCATCCAGCGCAAGTTCTCCATCGGATATAACCGTGCAGGCCGTCTTATGGACCAGCTTGAGGCAACCGGCATAGTAGGCAAGGCCGATGGCAGCAAGCCTCGTCCCGTACTCGTGGCCGATGAGGTTCAGCTGGACCGCATACTTGAAACATATAATCTGCTTTGATCATGCGTAAATATCTGCTCATAATTATTTCGCTCATGGCTGTCCTGCCGGTCAGCGCCCAGAACAGCGCCGAGCAACTGCTGCAGAAAACCGTCTCAAAGATGCAGAAAGACGGAGCCATAGCAATGACTCTTGAGGCTGAAATCAGGGATGAGAACGGTACTGACATCGTGGATATGGAACTCAAGCTGCAAGGCACCAGTTTCTTCGTAAAGGAGGAGGATGACCTCATGTGGTTTGACGGAAAGACCATGTGGAGAGCCAATGATTTCGGCTCCGGCGTGGAAGAGATATACATATCGGAGCCCACCCCCGAGGAGAAAGCCCGCTATGACATCATAGCACTCCTTAGCAAGCATCAGGGATTCGGCGTAAGCGGCAACGGGACCGACACCTTTACCCTTACCGCCACGAACTCTGACCACAGTGTGGCCGGAATATGCAGCATAACCGCAAAAGTCGATCCCAAGACATACGCTTTCAAGACCATCGGTATAGTGTTTGCCGAGGAACTGGGCAACATTTCCGTTACCGTAAAGGTAACCGGGTACAATCCCGGACAGACCTTTGACAAAAAGACATTCATCTGCCCCGTCAGTGAATATGATGACGTCGAGGTCATTGATTTGAGATAAAAACAGACACAATATGGAAAGAGTAAAATGCCTTATCATCGGATCCGGACCCGCCGGATTCACCGCAGCGATCTACGCATCCCGTGCCAACCTTGCCCCTGTACTCTATGAGGGACAACAGTCCGGCGGACAGCTTATAACCACCACTATAGTGGAGAATTTCCCCGGCTACCCCCAGGGAGTAAGCGGATATGACATGATGGAGGATCTGCGTGCCCAGGCAACACGGTTCGGCGCCGACATCCGTATGGGTATCATCACAGCAGTTGATTTTGGTTCTGCGCCCTACACCGTAACCGTTGATGACGGCACACAGTTGCAGGCAGATACCGTGATCATATCAACCGGTGCTACAGCCAAGTATCTTGGTCTGGAGGATGAAAAGAAATACGCCGGACGCGGAGTAAGCGCCTGCGCCACATGTGACGGTTTCTTCTTCCGCAAGAAAACGGTAGCCGTAGTAGGTGGCGGAGATACCGCATGCGAGGAGGCCAACTACCTCTCCACCCTGGCCCAGAAGGTTTACCTGATAGTCCGCAAGAACTACCTGCGTGCCAGTGACATAATGCAGAAACGTGTGCTTGAGAACCCCAAGATAGAGGTCCTGTTCAGTCACAATGCCGAGGGTCTTACCGGTGACGCCAAGGTTCAGGGCGTAAAGCTGGTAAAGGATCTGGGCCTGCCTACCGAGAGTCATTACGAGATACCCATTGACGGTTTCTTCCTGGCCATCGGACACAAGCCCAACTCTGATGTCTTCAAGCCCTGGATAGAGACCGATGAAAACGGCTATATCAAGACAGAGGGCGCACGTCCGCTCACGAACGTTCCCGGAGTATTTGCAGCAGGTGATGTTGCAGACCCCAACTACCGTCAGGCTATCTGCGCCGCAGCCAGCGGATGCAAGGCTGCCATGGAAGCTGAACGTTACTTAAATAAGTAAAACCGGTCACGGGAGCGCAAAAAAAGTATTACCTTTGCACCCCCATCGGAAAAGAATTTTGTTAAACCTACGGACCGGTACCCCCAGCCTGTCCCGATAACTCTGACAGGAAAGAATGAAGATTTCAGAAATTCTGGCCAAGAAGAAGACTTTATCATTCGAGATTTTTCCTCCCAAGAGAGAGGAAGATACATTTACCCTGATTGACAAGACCATCAAGCAGTTGGCAAGCTATAAGCCTGATTACATGAGCGTCACATACGGAGCTCTGGGCAATACCCTTTCCAACACCGCCATGATAGCCAAGAATATCAAGGAGAATACCAAGGCTGAACCTCTGGCCCACCTTACCTGCGTAGCATCCACCCGTGAAAAGGTTGACAGCGTATGTGATGAGCTCAAGAGTTACGGAGTAAGCAACATTCTCACCCTGCGCGGTGACATCCCCAAGGATACCACCACCCCGATATTCTCAGATTTCAAACACGCAAGTGACCTTGCATCATACATAAAGGGCAAGTATAACGGACAGTTCGGACTGGCCGGAGCCTGCTACCCCGAGAAGCATCCTGAGGCTGACAACATCACCACCGATATCGAGTTCATGAAGGTCAAGCAGGACGCAGGCATGGAATTCTTTGACAGCCAGCTTTTCTTTGACAACGAGGTATTCTACCATTTCCTGCTCAAGGCCCGCAAGGCAGGCATTACCGTACCCATCATTCCGGGTATCATGCCTGTAACCAGCTACTCCCAGATTGACCGCATGATGCAGGTTACCGGCTGTAAGGTTCCTCTCAAGCTCCTCAACCAGTTTGACCGCTACAAGAATGACAAGGCAGCAATTGAGGAGATAGGACTCATATTCACCAGCTACCAGATACTTGACCTCATGGCCAATGACGTAGACGGAATTCATATCTACTCCATGAACAAGAGCGGATTCATAAGCAAGCTTATGGACAACATAGGCTATGTCGCATCCGGTTTCTTTAAATGAACACACAAACTGCATAATGACCATAGACAAGATTCAGATATTTGACGGAGCACAGGGAACGGTACTGGCCGATGCCCATCCGCAGGAACCCGGCGAGGGCAAGCCCAAGCATAACGGTGTTGCCGTACTCAACCTCACCAACCCCGCCCGTGTGCAGAAGATGCACACAGACTACCTTGAGGCCGGAGCCCAGTATATAACCTGCAACTCATTCGAACTCAACCCCGTCAAATGGCAATCTACTGAATACACATGGCAGGAGATAGCCGATGCGGCCATAAAGAACGCCCGCACAGCCGTAGGTGACCGTGCCATGGTCATGTTTGACGTCTCCACATCAGGACAGCTCATGGAACCCGTGGGTCAGTTCACCTTTGAGCAGGCCTATGACAATTTCCGTCAGGTTGCAGAATATACACACGAGCGTGTTGACGGATATCTGCTTGAGACATTCAGTGACCTGTATGAGCTGCGTGCCGCCATCCTGGCTATACGTGATGTATGCAGCAAGCCCATATTCGCCACCATGACTTTCGATGACCAGGCCCGCACCCTCACAGGATCCACCCCTGAGATCGTGTCACTGACCCTTTCATCGCTTGGTGTTGACGTACTGGGTGTCAACTGCTCCACCAACCCGGCCGGCGTGATTGAGGTGGTACGCCGCATGAAACCGTTCGCAAACTGCCCCATTCTGGCACAGCCCAACAAGGGCCTGCCCGAGATGCGTGACGGTGAGGTGGTCTACAACTGGACCGATGAGCAGTTTGCAGATGCCGCCAAGGACCTGATTGAGGCCGGCGCCTCCATTCTGGGCGGATGCTGCGGTTCATCGCCTACCACCATAAAGGCAATATCAAAATACAAGGGACTTCCTGCTCCGGAGATTTCAAAGCCGGACGGCACATATATATGCTCATCGACCGTTCTGCTCAAGCTTGACAAGGGACTCATCTGCGGTGAGCGTCTCAACCCCACTGGTAAGAAAAAGCTCAAGGCCGCCCTTGCCGAGGGTAATTTTGAATACCTGCAGCATGAGGCTCTCTCACAAAAGGATGCCGGAGCTGATTTCCTGGACCTGAACTGCGGTGTACCAAACTCCGATGAAAAGGCACTTTTGTGCCAGGCAGTCCGTAAGGTTCAGGAGGTTTGTGACCTGCCCCTGCAGCTCGACTCGTCAAATCCGGATGCCATACAGGCTGCCATACGTCTCTATAACGGCGTGCCCATGATCAACTCCGTGAACGGAGGTGAAGAATCCATGTCACGCCTGCTGCCCATCATAGCCCGCTACCAGTGCCCATCTGTGACACTGCCGCTTGACGAGCGCGGAGTACCTGAGACCACAGAATCCCGCATAGAGATTGCCAAGGGAATCATTGCACGTGCAGAGAGCATGGGTATAGACCGCCGTTTGCTTGTATTTGACGGACTGGTCATGGCCATCTCATCAAACCAGCAATACGCCAAGATAACCATAAACACACTCACGGAACTCAAGAAACTGGGAGTGCTCACCACTGTAGGTCTGTCAAACGTATCGTTCGGCCTGCCCGAGCGCGGTACACTTAACCGCAACTTCCTGGCCATGGCATTCATGGGCGGACTTGACATGCCTATCATGAACCCGCTTGACCACGATACGGTTGCAACCGTGCGTGCATCGATGGCCCTGACAGGCAATGACCCCGGTTGTGCAGGATTCATATACTTCAACACCCAGGCATCAGAAGAACAGACCGTTGACAACCTTTTCAACGCCGTATCACAAGGTCTCAAGGACCGTGTCAAGGATTGTCTGGAACGTGAGCTCCCGGATATGGGTAAGGACCGTATCATAAATGAGGTCCTCATTCCTGCACTTGGTGACGTAGGTGCCAAGTTTGCACGCAATGAGGTGTTCATGCCTCAGCTCATCCGTTCGGCCGAAGCCGCAAAGATGGCCTTTGCCATCATATCCGAGCAGTTCAGCACCAAGGGAGATGATGAGCCCTCAAAGGGTCACATGATCATAGCTACCGTAAAAGGCGATGTCCATGACATCGGCAAGAATATAGTAAAGGTTGTGGTACAGAGCCACGGATTCACTGTAACGGACCTGGGCAAGGACGTACCCAAGGAGACTGTACTTGAGGCTGCCCGTAACGAGAACCCCAATGCCGTCGGATTGAGTGCCCTTATGACCACCACCGTAGACTCCATGAAGGAGACCATAGAGTATCTGCGTGCCAACGGCATCACATGCCCTATCGTAGTAGGCGGAGCTGTAATGACTCCCGATATCGCAAGCGCCATAGGTGCCACATACTACTCAAAAGATGCGTTGGAAACGGCACATCTCATGCAGGATATCTGCGGAACAAAATGACTTCTGAGAAACTGTGGAACGCTAACTACATAAAGATATGGACCGTGAATTTCCTGGTCCATTTCTCCTTTATGCTTATCGTTCCACTGCTTCCTCTATATCTCAGCGAGTCATTCGGTGCCACCAAGGACACCATTGGAATGGTGCTCACCGGATACAGCATAATGGCACTGCTCATAAGGCCGTTCAGCGGATATCTGGTTGACAGCTTTCCACGCAAGACCGTGTTGGTTATCTGCGGCACCCTATTCTTTGGAGTATTTGCAGGTTATCTGGCAGCAGGATCACTGGCTGCATTCGCCGTGTTCCGTACAGTCCATGGCGCACCTTTCGGTGCCACAACCGTGGCAGCCAGCACCGTAGCCATCGATGCCGTGCCGTCCTCACGCCGCGGTGAGGCCATAGGTTACTACGGCCTGAGCAACAACCTGGCCATGGCTTTGGGTCCCGCCATAGCGATAGTACTGCTTGGCGCATTCCATAATAACTACAAGGCCCTGTTCTGGGTATCACTTGCGGCATCGTTCATAGGACTTCTGCTGGAACTCTCCATACGTCTGCCCAAACGTGATTTCACTCCCCAGAAGAAAGTGCTTTCACTTGACCGTTTCTTCCTGCTCCACGGCTGGCGCGAGGCCATCGGCATTACATGCTTTGCATTCAGCTACGGTATTCTCTCCACCTATGTAGCCATCTACGGCAAGGAAGAACTTGGGATCACCGGTGGAACGGGCCTGTTCTTTGGCCTATGCGCCGTCGGTCTCATACTGTCACGCCTTACAGGCGCAAAATACCTGCGTGACGGCAAGGTATCTCGCAACGCCTCCATGGGTATGTGCGTATCATTGGTAGGCTATTTCCTCTTTGCCGCAATACATAACCCTATTGGCTATTACGGAGCAGCCCTTATCATCGGCCTTGGAAACGGTCACATGTACCCCGCCTTCCAGACCATGTTCATCAATCTGGCCGAGCACTCCCAGCGCGGCACCGCCAACTCATCCATCCTCACATCCTGGGATGCCGGCGTTGGTCTGGGCGTCCTGATAGGAGGCGTTTGCAGTGAATTCTGGGGCTATCACAGCGCTTTCTGGGCCTCATGGATTGTCAATTTCTTTGGCGTAACATTTTATTTCACAAACATACGCCGCCATTTTGAGTCTCACAAGCTCAGATAACACGCAATCACGTTAAGTTAAAGCTTTTCAGAGAGTTAAACATCTCCGATATAACGGTTGCAACACGTGTTGCAACCCAATTGCAACGTTTTTGCAACGCAAAAAACTTGTTTGAGCACCATTTAGGGCGTAGTTTTGCATCAAACATTAATCGACAATCTGTTTCAGGAAAGATGATGAACTTCTCTCTCCCCGAATTAAGCTCTTCTCTCTCCTTGTTTGCTTTAAAAAAATCAATAAAAATATTTTGTCAAGACGGCGCAAAGCACTACCTTTGCGCCCGATTAGTGCCGTAGAGGTTTAAGAAGTGTCTGCCACAGTGGGCGGGCCACCCCGCGGAGAAACGAATAAAAGCAACATTAAATGTACGTTATTGCTGAAATTCAGGGACAGCAGTTCAAGATTGAGCAGGGAATGAAGCTGTTCGTGCACCACATTCAGGATGTTGAGGCTGGTGCAAGCATCGAGTTCGAGAAAATCCTTCTCGCCGACAAGGACGGAAAGGTCACCGTGGGTGCTCCTACCGTTAAGGGCGCAAAGGTAGTATGTGAGGTCAAGACCGCACTCGTTAAGGGTGACAAGGTTCTTGTATTCCACAAGAGAAGAAGAAAAGGTTACCGTAAGCTGAACGGTCACCGCCAGCAGTTCACAGAACTTCTGGTTAAGGAAGTAGTAGCATAACCCTAAAAACTAGAAAGAAATGGCACATAAAAAAGGTGTAGGTAGTTCTAAGAACGGCCGTGAGTCTGCCAGCAAGCGCCTTGGCGTTAAGATTTGGGGTGGACAGTATGCAAAAGCAGGTAACATCATAGTACGTCAGCGTGGTACACAGCACAATCCTGGCGAGAACATCGGTATGGGTAAAGACCACACTCTGTTCGCACTGGTTGACGGTGTTGTTCAGTTCAAGAAAGGCCGCAAGGACAGAAGCTATGTTTCAGTAATCCCCGTTCAGGAGAAAGCTGAGGCCTGATAAACAAAACAGAATAAAAGAGGCTCACTTCAGCGTGAGCCTTTTTTAATTTAAAGAGTAAAACCCTATGCTCACACTCAAACAGATTTCAGAACAGACCGACCTGGTTATTGCAGGTCTTAAGAAAAAGCATTTCAAGAATGCTGAGGAGGCTATTGCCCAGGCCATCAGCCTGAACGATGCCAGAAAGAAGGCCCAGGCTCAGTTGGATAACAATCTTGCAGAGGGCAAGACACTTGCCGCCAAGATAGGACAGGCCATGAAGGCCGGCAACAAGGATGAGGCCGATCAGGCCAAGGCCCGTGTTGCAGAACTCAAGGCTGCAGCCACAGAACTTGAAGCCAAGAAGGAGCAGGCTGAGAATGACCTTACCGCTCTGCTCTGCACAATCCCCAACATACCCTACCCCGAGGTACCCGAGGGCACCTGCGCCGAGGATAACTGGGTTGTAAAGTCAAACCTGAAAGAGTGTGTCATTGGACAGGATACCGTAGGTAACTGGACCTGCAATCCTCAGAACGGTGAGGCCAAGGTTCCTCACTGGGAACTTGCCAAGAAGTATAACCTTATTGATTTTGACCTGGGTGTTAAGATTACAGGTGCAGGATTCCCCGTATACATAGGAAAGGGAGCCCAGCTGCAGCGTGCACTCATCAACTTCTTCCTGGCCGAGGCTAACAAGGCCGGTTATACAGAGATCATGCCGCCTACAGTCGTAAACCAGGCATCAGGTTACGGTACAGGACAGCTTCCTGACAAGGAGGGTCAGATGTACCACTGCGAGGTTGATGACCTCTATCTGATTCCTACCGCCGAGGTTCCTGTTACAAACATCTACCGCGATGTAATCCTGGATGAGAAGCAGCTCCCCATCAAGAACTGCGCATACACCCAGTGTTTCCGTCGTGAGGCCGGCTCATACGGTAAGGATGTTCGCGGTCTGAACCGTCTGCATGAGTTCTCCAAGATTGAGATAGTACGCATTGATACTCCCGAGCACTCTGCCGAGAGCCACAAGGAGATGCTTGCCCACGTAGAGGGACTGCTCCAGAAACTGGAACTCCCCTACCGCATTCTGCGTCTTTGCGGTGGCGACCAGAGCTTTACATCGGCCATCTGCTATGACTTTGAGGTTTACTCAGAGGCTCAGGGCCGCTGGCTTGAGGTATCGTCAGTATCAAATTTTGACACCTATCAGGCAAACCGCCTCAAGTGCCGTTACCGCAAGACCGGTGAGAAGAAAGCCGAGCTCTGCCACACACTGAACGGTTCTGCCCTGGCACTACCCCGTATAGTTGCCGCCATTCTGGAGAACAACCAGACAGAGAAGGGCATCAGAATCCCCAAGGCCTTGGTTCCTTACACAGGATTTGAGATCATAGACTAAACCGGTCAACACAATAAAAAATGTGGAATTGGGGACAGTCCCCTTTTCCACATACTAAAGTAAGCGATAAAACCAAACTACTACACGTGAAAAAGGGGACTGACCCCAATTCCACATTTTTTTATTTGCATCTGTTATTGCTTATAAATCACATTGTAATCCTCATGCTTATCATAGGTGCGGGTGCGGTATACCGAGTAACCTGACGGCGGTGTAACCAGGCAATCCCACGGATTCTGATGGTTGTCATCACCTATGGCTGCAAACGCATTCACAAACAGCGTTGGGCTGGCGGTAAATGTCACGGTAGTTGCATCCAGATAAGGCTTAAGGTTCTCACGGTCTGTCTCGTCTATATTATAATAGGTCCATATCTCAAAGTTCAGACCGTCACCGTAGGTATTCTGCAGATATGCAAGCAGGTCACCGGTCATACCCTGAGTGGTGATGCGTATTCCCTCATTCTCAAATGTTACGGTAGCGCTCACATCATACTCATCGCCGTTATCACAGTTGGTGATGGTAAATGACTCTGTTGTAGGCTGAGGAATATACTTCTCCAGATCCAGATGGTGTGAAATCACGATATCCATATCATCCTTGTCAAGGTAAAGCTCCTTGGGTACGGGTATGAATATCTCGACATCGGTTATTGAACGTACATGGATGCTCAGTTTGGTATGTATCCAGTCACCCTCCTCATGCTTGTCATTGACAGAGAGGTTTACCTCAACGTGATCCTTAAGATAGAAATCATACTCCAGCTCCTCCGGGTCTATCTCTTCTTCCTCATCATCATCCAGGTCCGGATCAACGGGTTCGCCACCCAGCGGCTGTGCAGGTGACAGCTTTATTATCCAGTCATTGAATATCCAGTCACGCTCCACATCCATGTTCTTATTGTTCTCCTGACCCTCAGGATGAACGGCATAGAAATCAAATCCCAGATAGTATGAACCGTCAATATTAAGGATGATATACTCATAATGGACCTGATTGTCACGTGAGTTATGATAACCGAACTGATTGTCACGTCCGTCAGTGCCCATATCAACCATAAGGGTTGTACCTATATACTGCTGGCCGGTTACGTCATCGGTATAGACAGTAGTATTATTACCGCTGTTGAAATTGTTGATATGGATATACTCTCCCTCATACTCAACGATGTCCTCCTCATAAGGCCACCAGCAAATGACCTCTTTCTTGAGGTTGGTGAACACCTGGAGCAGGTTCATCTGGTCAGAGCCTTTTCCTATATTGCTGCCCCAACCGTCCTTATACTCGGATGTTCCTTTGTAAACCTGCTGAACCCAGAAGTTTTTCCACGTGACGTGTATGTCATTAACCGCGTTCTCACGCACCTGGCTGAATGCCTCCACAACACGTGCGCGTTCATCATCGGTTATATTGACCGGGCGCTCCCATTTGATATACCATTGGTTTCCGTTTACATCCACGGAGCCTGAACCATATGCGGTCGCAAGCACGGTCTTACCGGAATAGAGTTTAAAATCGCTGGACCTGGCGGGGTTGACTTCAATAATCTCATCCTCACCGGCGGGATCATTAGCCACGACATCATTTGAACACGATGGCATGGCAAACAACAAAAATGTGGCACTAACTGCCAGAGACAGTTCTCTCAGTTTCCTTTTCATAATAGTCCTTTTTATATAGCAAATTTATAATATCACAAAGCGGCACGGATACGCACCAGCTTGGTAAGCAGGCCTTCCAGCAGGTCAAGCGGAAGCATGTTGGCTCCGTCGCTCTTGGCTTGCGAAGGATTCTCATGAGTCTCCATAAAAAGGCCGTCAGCTCCTACTGCCACAGCAGCCTTTGATATGGTTTCAATCAGTTCCGGCTGTCCACCGGTAACACCGCTGGTCTGGTTGGGACGCTGCAGCGAGTGAGTACAGTCAACCACGACCGGATAGCCAAACTTCTGCATCTCAGGGATACCGCGGAAATCAACCACCAGATCCTGGTAACCGAAAGTAGTTCCACGCTCGGTAAGCATTATGTTTTTGTTACCTGCATCCACCACCTTCTGTGCAGCAAACTGCATGGCATCGGGAGCAAGGAACTGGCCTTTCTTGATATTGACAGTCTTGCCGGTACGTGCCGCAGCAACCAGAAGATCGGTCTGACGGCAAAGAAAAGCCGGAATCTGCAGGATATCGACATACTCGGCAGCCATAACTGCATCCTCCTCGCGATGGATATCGGTCACAACGGGAATACCGAACTCCTTGCGCACGCGTGCCAGTATCTTAAGCGCCTTTTCATCGCCTATTCCGGTGAATGAATCCATGCGCGAACGGTTGGCTTTCTTGAACGAGCCCTTGAATGCGTACGGGATATCCAAGCGTGATGTTATACTGACACATCTCTCAGCAATACGCATGGCCATATCCTCACCCTCAATTACGCAAGGGCCGGCCAACAGAAAGAAATTGGATGAATCCTTAAATATTGACATACGCTATCAGGGAATTATGAAGTTAATTACCGCCGGCTCAAGTGAAATCTTGAGCGGGAATGTATGATTCAGAGTACGGCCATCGATACAGGTCAGAGTACCGTCGGCATCCATGATCTCTATCTGCTTGGTACGGTACGGGCGGACCTGCTCATGATTGAGGAACTGGTTATGCAGTATCATATAGAGTCCTCTGATGGTCTGCCAGAAATGCGGTCTGTAAACCACGGACAGATCCAGCCATCCGTTATAGGGCACAGCACTCGGGGTCATACCGTAACCACGGGAGTTACCTATACAGATGGTCATTATCTTGTCATTGATCTCTTCGCTGTTCACCTTGATACGCATCTTATACTGCTTGCGCTCCTTGAACAGACTGAATATGGCAATCAGATAGGCCGGGTTTTTCTTACCAAAACGTTTGCAGATATCTGACAGACGTATGGCCTGGGCACCAAGACCTATATTCACAGACATGAGGAAATAACGTACACGCTCAGCACCCTCATCCTGATATGAGCAGTAACCCACATCTATCTTTTTGGTGCGGCGTTCAATTATGCTGTGAATGGCCTTCTTGTAGTTATCCACCTCAAGGCCCCAGAAACTGGCAAAGTCATTACCGATACCATTGGGCACGATACCCAGATAGAGATTCTGACGCACCTCACGGGGCGAGAACATGATGGCGTTGATGGCATCGTTAAGAGCCTCATCACCGCCCACAATGACTATAGTCTGATGACCGCTGTCAATGAGCATCCTGGTGATACGCTCTATAGAGCCCTCACCTCCGGATTGTACCACGTCATATTTGACCTTGCGGAACTCCAGATACTCCCTTATCTGGTTCCAGCGTTTAAGCGAGTTGCTTACACCGGCACGTGGAACATATACTATTCCCCATCTTTCTGAATCCTCAGTCATATAATCATTCTTGCATTAGTTCAACAATACGGTCCACCTTATCCTGCATGGACCACTCAAAAGGTATCCACTCTATCTTAATGCCCCTGCGTTCCATTCCTCGGAACCAGGTCATCTGCCGCTTGGCGAACTGGTGGATAGCCACCTCCAGTTCCTGAAGCAGATACTTATACTCCAACTGCCCGGTAACATAGAGAGTGACATATTTGTATTCCAGACCGTAGTAAATAAGGTCTTCGGCCGGGATGCCGCGTGCCAGAAGTCCCTTTATCTCATCCACCATACCTTCATTTATGCGTTTCTCCAATCGGCTGCTTATAAGTTCACGCCTCATGTCACGGCTTATGTCTATACCTATGTTAAGGCTCTTTATATCAGGGAATTTTCCCGCTTCTACCGGAGTATTGCGGTAGCACTCCTCTATCTCAATGGCACGGATGGCACGCTTGGTGGTGTCCACATCCGTTGTATTGTGCAGAGTCTTGTAACCCTTAAGGATCTCCGTGAGCACTGCCAGGGTCTTACCCTCGAGTGAACGGCGCAGCTCCGGGTTCTCAGGCACCGGAATCAAGCGGTAACCGCGCAGTACGGATTCCAGATAAAGCCCCGTTCCACCGCACATTACAGGTTGTGCGCCACGATCCTTCACCTCCTGGTACGCATTAAGGAAATCTCCCTGGAACTCATATACATTGTACTTGCTCCCGGGCTCCGCAATATCAATAAGGTGGTAAGGTATGGTATGACCGTTAATCACATAATCAGCCAGGTCCTTTCCAGTACCGATGTCCATGCCGCGGTATACCTGACGGCTGTCGGCGCTCAGGATCTCACCGCCTATACGGTCAGCCAGAGCCACAGCCAGGCGTGTCTTGCCGCAGGCCGTGGGGCCAAGCACTGTTATAAGGTCAAACTTACCCATATACAAGTTTCAAAGTTAATAAGATTATTTAAAAAGCACGTGACGCTTTACTCTATTTCTACCATATCCGGTTTTGCCACTGTTTTTATTTCTGTCAGAATATGAAGTGTTTATTGTATAATTTACATTACTTTTGCAAATATTTATAGTCCTCATCCAACACAAGTAATAATATGATCTTCTCTAAAGAAGAAGTCAACACCGGACGTCAGTTGTGCATTGACTTCGCCAAAGCATTCGCTATCATTTTCATGCCTTTGAGCCATGTATTTGAATATACCTATGCCGATCACACCACGGGCTTGGCATATTTCATCATGTTCATAGGCTCGCACCATTTTGCCGCACCCGTATTCATGCTCAGCATGGGCCTGGGCATGACCTACAGCCGACGCAATGATCCCAATACCATGATGAAACGCGGACTTTCCATATTTACAGCCGGCATTATTCTGAATATGGCCCGCTTTCTGGCCGCAATGACAGGATTTCTTGCCACCGATAACCCCGATATGCAGTATCTGGCCATAGGCGAACTTGTAATAGTTGACATTTTCCAACTGGCAGGTCTCTCCATGATGCTTATGGGTCTGTTTCTTAGGATAAGAATGCCCTACTGGGGAATGCTGCTGTTTGCTGTTGCCGCATCGCTTACAGGTTCACAGATGCACATGATAACAACAGGAAACAATCTGGCGGATTCAGTTCTGGGATTGTTTGTGGGCATACACGGCTACTATTGTGACAGCTATTTCCCGCTGCTTAACTGGTTTATCTTTATAGTGGCAGGATATGGATTGGGCAAGCTGATGCGTCGTTGTACAGCCCCCGGGCGCCTGTTCCTTATCATGACTCCCATAACCCTGCTGATTTATCTGGCCTATACACTCTATGCCGCTCCGTTAGGCATAGACATGTTCAACACTGAGAGTTCCCTCCATTTCTATCAGATAAGGTCTTTTGACGCCTTCATATCCTTATGTGCCGCGCTGGCCACCGTCGGAGTTGGTTATTTCATTATGAATATATTCCCGGAAAGCCTGCAGAATGCCATTTCACGCATTGCAGCAGACCTTATGCGCATCTATGTGCTGCAATGGCTCATCATCACATGGGTTATCCGCCTGTTACTGGAAGAGATCATCGGCCTGGAATTCGGCGTAAACGCCACCATACTGGTTGGATTATGCGTACTGGTGGCATCAGTGCTGCTTGCCCGTGTAAAGCCGTTCTCCAAGATGAAGGTATAAAAAAAAATCCCCGCATTGCTGCGAGGATTTTTTATAAAGAGTTTGGATTACTTAAGGCCTACGGCCTTGAGTAAAAGCGGCGCCTCGGTATAAACAAGTAAACTTGCTTCTACTCTCGGCTTGCATTTTACTTAGTGATAACGCGAGCCATTTCGCAAACCTTGTTGCTGTAACCCCACTCGTTGTCATACCATGCGCAAACCTTAACGAAGGTAGGATCGAGCTGGATACCGGCCTTAACGTCAAAGATTGAGGTGTGTGAGTCGTTGCGGAAGTCAGTTGAAACAACAGCCTCGTCGGTGTAGCCAAGGATACCCTTGAGCTCGCCCTCTGAAGCCTCCTTCATAGCAGCGCAGATCTCCTCATATGTGCAGGGCTTCTCGAGCTCAGCAGTCAGGTCAACGAAAGATACGTCTGAAGTGGGAACACGGAGAGACATACCGGTAAGACGACCGTTCAGAACGGGAAGAACCTTACCTACAGCCTTAGCAGCACCGGTTGAAGAAGGAATGATGTTCTCCAGGATGCCACGACCACCGCGCCAATCCTTCTTTGAAGGACCGTCAACAGTCTTCTGAGTAGCAGTAGCAGCGTGAACAGTAGTCATAAGACCACGCTTGATACCGAACTTGTCGTTCAGAACCTTGCTGATAGGAGCCAAGCAGTTGGTTGTGCAAGAAGCGTTAGAGATGATGGTCTGACCAGCATATGTCTTGTCGTTTACACCGTATACGAACATAGGAGTAGCATCCTTTGAAGGAGCAGACATGATTACCTTCTTGGCACCAGCCTTGATGTGAGCCTCAGCGAGCTCAGCGGTCAGGAAGAAACCAGTTGACTCAACAACAACGTCAACGCCCAGAGCACCCCATGTGATGTTTGCGGGATCCTTCTCAGCGAAAACCTGAATCTTGTTGCCGTCAACGATCATGTAGTTACCGTCAACCTTGATGTCGTGGTTGAACTGGCCATGAACTGAATCATACTTCAGCATGTAAGCCAGATAATCGGGATCCAGCAGATCATTGATACCTACGACCTGAATGTCGTTACCAAAGTTCTCAACAGCAGCACGGAACACCATGCGACCGATACGGCCAAAACCGTTAATACCGAGTTTGATCATTTTGTTTGATTTAGGTTGTTTGTTATATCGAAAATTCTCTTTCTCCTTAAAAACGGCGCAAAATTAAGAAATTCTTTTTACTTTCGCGCAAAATTACGGAAGTAATAAGGATAAAAAAGTTTAAGATAAAAAAGGTATAAGAATATGGGCTTTTTAAAGAACATTTTCTCCAAGAAGAAAGAAGAGGTGGAAAACGTCGGTGGAATGGAGGACTTTATGACTCTTATCCGCGTTTATCTGCAAGCTGAGATCGCAGGCAGCCTGGGCATTACAAATATCAACATGCTTCCAGATCTTGCCACTTTCAAGCGTGGTCTCAAGATACAGACTCAGGGAAACAAGCTCGGCGTTGCAGAGAAAACCCGCTGCAAGAAGATGATGGGACAGATGTACGGCATATCAGACTCCTTCTTCAAGGAGATTGACACATGCATCCGTAAGAACTGCCGCAACGTGAATATGCTGCAGTCATTCATGTTCCAGTTCCAGGGATTCAGTTCAGACCTGATGATGCAGGTTGGAACAATACTCAAGTGGAAGTTCCGCGTTCCTTCATTCATGCGCAGCGCACTGCGTACAATGACAGAGGATGCCGTACACAAGATCATGACCAACAACTCCTGGAAGGATGAGGCCAGCTACAAGACGGTATTCAGCATCCGCCAGTACCAGCAGCATCTGGGATTCTCCGAGAGCTGGATGAGTGAATACGCTTTCAATACTTTGATTCTGGCCAAGAAGGAACCCAGAAAGAAAGAGGATCTGGAAGCAGCCAGGGAAATGCTCAGAAACAGATAAAAAATCCTTTATAAGGATTAGTCTTTTTATCATTTTTTGAGTATATTTGTGCATCAAATACTGATACGGCAAGTCATTTCATGACAGAGGGAGATTCAAAACTTATTGAGCAGTTTGAAGGTAAAATCCGCAAATTGGCGGATCTCTACAATACCGTCAAATGCAGCAACTCAGATCTGCGCAACCAGCTGGATGCCAGAGACGAGGAGATAAGGCGTTTGAATCAGGAACTCGCGGAGATGAAGGAGTCATACCAGAATTTGAAACAGTCTAAAGTTCTTGAAGTTTCGGGTCATGACATTGATGACACCAAACGGAGAGTTTCAGGACTGGTGCGCGAGATAGACCATTGCATCAAACTGTTAAACGTGTAAATTATGGCAGAGGCAATGGATGATTTGTTTGAAATCAAGCTTATGGTAGGCGGAACGTACTACCCTCTCACAATACACAGAAAGGATGAGAGGCTGTACCGTGAAGCTGCCAGGCGTATCAACGATAAGCTCAATAGATACAGGGAACGTTATCCGCAGTTGAGCGAAGAGAAATACTACGTGATGGCCGCGGTTCACATATCCATGGTCAATATCATGTGGGAGGATTTCAATGATACGGCTCCGTATAAAGACAAGATCCAGCAACTGGACAAGGAGTTGGACTCCATTCTGGGCGTTGCAGAGGATCAGCCGGCGGAGTAGATTCCAAGCAATCTTACTAGAGGTTTACGCGCACTTTCCTGTCAGAGAGGTGGTCTCCCAACCTTTCCGCCACAGGGCAGTGCGTTGTTATTACATATAAAAGGGAGATGAGCTATGTTATACATCATTACAGGATTGGTTGGATTACTGATTGGCGCAGTGCTTGCGTACATTCTTTCCAACAGCAGATTAAATAAAAAAGTCCAGACACGTCTGGAGGAGGCAGAAAACCAGGCAGAGGCTATAAAGAGAGACAAACTGCTGGAAGTCAAGGAGAAATTCCTTAACAAGAAGGCAGAACTTGAAAAAGAGGTTCAGCAGCGCGACCAGAAACTGCAGCAGAACGAGAACCGTCTGCGTCAGAAAGAGATGCAGCTCAACCAGCGTCACAACGAGTTGCAGCGCAAGCATCAGGAGGCCGATGCTGTACGTGAGAACCTTGAGGCACAGATGTCTCTTCTGGATGACAAGAAAGAGGAACTGGAAAAGCTCCAGATGCAGGAGCGTGAAAAGCTTGAAGTAATAAGCGGCCTGTCAGCCGAGGAGGCCAAGAACCGCCTCGTAGAGTCACTCAAGGAGGAGGCCAAGACCGAGGCTGCATCATATATCAATGAAATAATGGACGACGCCAAGATGACCGCCACCAAGGAGGCCAAGAAGATTGTCATCCAGACCATACAGCGCATCGGCACTGAGACCGCTATTGAGAACTCAGTAACCGTGTTCCATATTGAGAATGATGAGATGAAGGGTCGTATCATCGGTCGTGAAGGCCGTAACATCCGCGCAATCGAGGCCGCCTGCGGCGTTGAAATCGTGGTCGATGACACCCCTGAGGCTATCGTGATATCAGCCTTTGACCCCGTTCGCCGTGAGATTGCCCGTCTGGCCCTGCACCAGCTGGTAGCCGATGGCCGTATCCACCCCGCCCGCATTGAGGAGGTTGTTGCCAAGGTACAGAAGCAGGTTGAGGATGAGATTATAGAGACCGGTAAGCGTACCACCATTGACCTGGGTATCCACGGTCTGCATCCTGAACTCATCCGCCTTATCGGTAAAATGAAATACCGTTCATCATACGGACAGAACCTGTTGCAGCACGCACGTGAGACCGCAAACCTTTGCGCCGTAATGGCAGCAGAACTTGGACTGAACCCCAAGAAGGCAAAGCGTGCCGGACTGCTTCATGATATAGGCAAGGTACCCGATGAGGAGACTGAGATGGCACATGCCGAGTACGGTATGCACCTGGCTGAGAAGTATAAGGAGAAGCCCGATATCTGCAACGCCATCGGAGCACACCATGAGGAGTGTGAGATGACAAGCCTCATTGCTCCTATCGTTCAGATATGCGATGCCATATCAGGTGCACGTCCCGGTGCACGCCGTGAGATTGTTGAGGCATATATCAAGCGTCTGAATGACCTTGAGAAGATTGCCCTCTCCTATCCGGGCGTTACCAAGACCTACGCCATCCAGGCCGGTCGTGAACTCCGTGTAATTGTAGGTGCTGACAAGATTGATGACAAACAGACTGAGCAGCTGTCAGCCGAGATTGCACAGAAGATCCAGAATGAGATGACCTATCCGGGTCAGGTTAAGATCACCGTAATACGTGAAACCCGCGCCGTAAACTACGCACGATAAATCATAACGGTATGACAAGCAGGAGTTTAAAAAAGCTGCTGCTATTAGCTACAGCAGTTGTTCCTATCTCCGACATAAAAGCCGACTCAACCCCAGAGCCGGCTTTGGTCATTAACGAGATCATGCCTGCCAATATTGATATGTTTCTGGATCCGTCCATGAACTATGGCAGCTGGATAGAGATCTATAACACATCGGCCCAGGACATAGACCTGGCTGGTTATTATCTTAGCGACACCATCTCTGACCCCACCCTTTGTCCTCTTGGAAACAGCACCAGAATTGTTTCAGCCGGCGGTTTCCTGACACTGTGGTTCGGACACAAGGATGACTATTGCCAGCAGCAGATAGAGTTCAGTCTTGACTGTGAAGGCGGAACCATAATCCTGTCCGATGCCAATGGCCAGCCCGTAACGGCAGTAACCTATCCTCCTACCCCGGCACGCATTGCATGGGCCAGGATTAATGACGGGGATGAGTATTGGGAATACACCGGCAATCCGTCTCCGGGCGGAACGAATGAGTTAAGCGATTTTGCCTCCCAGCAGCTTCCTGCTCCCCAGGTGAGCGTTCAGTCCGGATTGTTCACCCAGCAGTTCTACTTTAGCGTAACCATTCCCAAGGGCGCAACACTCTATTACACAAAGGACGGATCCGTACCCACGCCCGATAAGAAAAGCAGTGACGGAAACCACTCGGTGAGCGAGACAAAGGTTTACCGTTTCCGCCTGTATCAGGACGGCATGCTGCCTAGCCCGGTAACGACACGTTCATACATTTTCACCTCAAATACATATGGCGTACCAATCGTATCGATTGTCACTGACAAGAACGGACTTGACAACACCGAATATGGAATGTGGGCAAAAGGACCATACGGAAAGACCGGCAACGGCCGGAGCGACAAATGCAACTGGAACCGTGACTGGGACCGTTCAGTAAATATTGAGATATTTGACCCCAAAGGCAAGCTCATTCTGAGCCAGGAGGCCGAAATAACCCCATCGGGCCGATACAGCAGGGCATACACCCCCCACCCCTTCAAGGTTAAGGCTAAAAAGAAGTTCGGCTACGCCAACTACTTTGCCTTCACCCCGTTCAGTGACAAACCGTACAACAAGTATCAGACACTCAAGTTCCGTAGCGGCGGCAACAATTCCAACACCAGACTCAAGGATGCGGCTCTCCAGGAGATTGCCATACGTTCCGGACTCAATATTGACTGTCAGTCATACCAGCCGGTTCACCATTTTATAAACGGTGAATACAAAGGCATAATCAACATCCGTGAGCCCAACAACAAGGACTACGCCTACTCCAACTACGGATATGACGAGGATGAGGTTGACTGCTTCAAGCTTGACCACAACAACGGTAACGGAGGATTCACCCTTACTGAAGGCAGCCGTGAAGCATGGGACACATGGGTATATTTATCCCAATATGCCTATAAAGAGTCTGCATTCAAACACATCTGCGATTATGTAGATATTGATGAATTTGCCAATTATATGGCCATAGAGTTTTATCTTGGCAATGAGGATTGGCCCAGGAACAACATCAAATCTTTCCGTTACAGCGTAGACGGACGTTTCCGTTTTGTAGTATTCGATCTGGACCACTCTTTCGGTGCAACCGACCATGCTACAAGTATTAATCCATTCACATCATTTGACAACCAAGAGTATTACCCCGAAGGAGGTTACAAGTCCGCAATGGTGACTCTGTTCCACAATATGCTCGGCAACAAAGCATTCTGCAAGAAATTCATCGACAGTTATTGCATAGTGGCAGGTTCAGTATATGATCCTGACCGCGTTAAGGCAATAGTTGATGAACTTGCCGCACGTGCCACTCAGGAGATGAGTATTGAGGGTAAGTCACCTAAGAAAGACGCCGATCTCATAAAAGGTACCATTACCGCCGATTACAGGACCAAAAGGATCAACCAGTTGGCCAACTGGTCTTATTCCGGTTTGAGCAGCACTACAAAAGTCACCAGAACCGTCAAGACTGATCTTCCTCAGGCCGTCCTGACCCTTAACGGGCTTGTAATACCCACCGGAAAATTTGTAGGCAACGTATTCCTGCCCGCCAAAGTCAAGGCTACCGCTCCTAACGGTTATAAATTCGTGGGATGGAAAGACAGCAGCAATAATCTGGTATCTACAGAAGATGAATATGACCTGGCCAACAGCACACAGACTGTAACAGCCTGCTTTGTCGCCGACAATATTGTTGCACGCCCCGTCAGGATCAATGAGGTGAGCGCCGACAACAACGTATTCATCAATGAATCATTCAAGAAACACGACTGGATAGAACTTTATAACACCACCTCAAGAAAGATTGACGTAGGCGGCATGTTCCTGTCGGACAAGCTCTCAGAGCCGGAAAAATACGTTATTCCCTCAGGCACCACTATTCCGGCTAACGGATATCTGGTCATATGGTGTGACAAGGAGGAAAGCGGTAATCAGCTGCATGCATCCTTCAAACTGGACAACAAGGACGAGAACGTGGTTGTCCTGACTTCCCGCGACCATTCCTGGGCCGATACGCTCACGTACAAGAAACACACCGGTTTCCAGAGTGTAGGCCTTTATCCTGACGGAGGCAGCACATCATACGTGATGAACCGCCCCAGCATAGGCAAGTCAAATAACCTGAACAGTTATGACCAGGTTGATTCAGAGCATATAACAGGTGTAAAAGTCATCCGCGCCAATAAGAATTCGGACGTAATATACAATCTGTTGGGTCAACCCGTACTGACACCGCGTACAGGAGAAATTTACATCAGGAACGGACGGAAGTTCATTTATCGTCCCTAACTCCCCACAGTCTCATTATAAGCCGCCTCGAACATTGTTCTGAGGCGGTTTTTGTCATGTATGATCTCACGTAATCGGGCCAGACCGTCAGCATTGCGAGACTCAGGAATCCACAGTTTAAGGTAACCTCCATCATCATATTTCTCAGCCATATGCTCACAGGTACGGAGCCAATGGCCCTCCTTGTCAAGTTCCGGATAGTGTTTGAAACCGTACTGCACGGTACGCAGGATTATGCTCTCAGGGATAATCTGGCGGTCAGCCTCGGCAATAATCTTACCATAAATACTGCGTGGCTCATGGTCCGATGACGCCCTATGGTCCTCTGCCGCCTGAGCAATCATCTCAATCTGCTCCGTAGAGAACCACTCTCCCAGCCTCTTGTCCTCACGGATTATACGCCCTGATTCCAGATGATGGGTCTTACGGTCCACACAGAGTCCCGTATCATGATATGCCGCCGCCGCATAAACCATATCCACATCCACATCATAGAACCCGGCCAGACGTACCGCCTCAAGGACAACAGCCCGTACATGCTCCCGTCCGTGCCCCGCATCAAACCCGTCATACATAGGAATGATTCGGCTCTCTATATACTCCTTAAGTCCTCTACCCATAAAGACCAGTTACACATCCCAAAAATACTTCTTTTGGAGCAAAATCCGCACAACAATAGTTGGACAAAAAAAACGAGGATGTGCCAACCATTGACACATCCTCGTTTATGTTGAAAAAGAATCAACTTTACTTAGCTCCTTGCGCCCTAGTCAGTTTTTCGGGGAAGTTAGCCTTTATAAATTCCGAATTACCTTCCAAAGTCATGTTGTCTCCATCAACATCGATTACAATACTAGTCGAATAACCATCGTAATCATCAAAGATGAAAAACACCTTGCCTTGGTAAGTATTCCATTCGGTTATTCTGGTTGATAAACCTTTAGAATTGGCTAACTGATTATTAGCACCAAAAGAAACGGTCACAAACTCTTCTCCAATATATCCTTCCCAAACGCCAATACACTCAGTCTGGATACGCGCCATTTTGTCTTTATCACTCTCTTTTTTCTCATCGTCGCATGACACGAAAGCCAACATTGTCAGTGCCATCAGGCACATCATACTGAAACCAAAAATCTTTTTCATTGTTAGTAATTTAAATAAATGAATATTGTCCTTTTGAATATTAAAGTCCTTCACTATGAATATCTATTTGCGTTACATTACAAAAATACACAAAAATCCATACCCACCACCCCAATTGCAAACTTTTTCCAAAATCCTAAAAAAATCCTTCAAACCACCGGAGCGCAGGTTCAAGCGTATTGGTGCGAGCGAATGCTTGGAGCGAGACCGCGGACCCGGAGGGCCGCCAAGCGGAATGGAATGGAGCGCTTTTGCGAAGCAAAATAAAAAAAGGTCTCGGTTTCTCTGTTGGACGAGGGTTCGACTCCCTCCAGCTCCACAAAAGAA
>JBGUIZ010000062.1:0-21341 GCA_045113495.1 Bacteroidaceae bacterium | reverse complement strand
ATTCTCAATGTCGGTAAGCATCTTCTGATACATGGGGATGAACTGGAGTGCATCTTCCTGATTGAGTTCTGCAACTACGTCGGCAACAGTGGCCTGATTCTCATTAACACTCTGAGCGTTTACGTTAACTCCGATGAACAGTGCTGCAACGGCAGCGATGATAGTCTTTTTCATAATCCTTATTTTTTTTGTTTTTGTTATTTGCTGTTTTTGTTTTGTCAACCCGTTTCAACCGGCTTGCATTGTTAAGAGTCAAAAAGTGGATGGAAGTTAAGTTGGAAAGTTAATTATTTATCCTTTGTTAACATAACATTTAACAAAATGGCGCTAGAGGGGTGTGTAGTTAACTAAAAGAAAATCAGCGGCATTATGGGTTTTGCCGCTGATTTAAATCATCAACATTTAGTTGTTGACTTGTGAACCTAATTAGAGCGCTTATAATCCTTTTTATACTCACCGGAACGCGCTCATTTTGCCGGTGTTCATATGTAATAGTTATGATTGTCCGTTAGGTTAAAACCTACTCATATAAAAATATATATGAGGTGTACTACAGGATTTTACTGCAGGTTTATATCGGCTATGTCCACCAGATTGTTCATGATGGCGTAGATGGTAAGTCCGGCAGGTGAGTGAATCTGGAGCTTGGCAGTGATGTTGCGACGGTGTGTGGTTACTGTGTGGATTGACAGGAACAGTTTATCGGCAATCTCCTTGTTGGACATGCCGCGGGCTACACATTTGATTATATCTTTCTCACGGTCGCTGAGTATCGCTATTGATCCGGCGCTGTACTCGGGTGCTTTGTTCTGGATAGGCTCAGTACCTGTCAGGACGGATTCCTCAAGTTTCATTACGGCGGGCACGAACAGGCGTTCCTCTATCTCGCTGTGTGATATCAGGTCATTCTCGCAGTTTATGATGTCATACAGAGCGGAGTTGAGCTGGTCGTTGTTGGGCTGACGGTAATGTCTTATTACAATGTCCTTGAGCTCCTTGAGTTTTTGCGATCCGTTATCGTGGGCAACAGAATACTTGGCTATGTTGAACCTGCCGGTTGGCTGGCCGTGAAGCAGTTTCTCCACGTATGTGAATACTACGTCATTCTCATGCTTCATATGGTTCTGAATCTCTACGGTGTAGTCATCATAGAATTTGAGTATCAGGAATGCCACATCGTTCACATCATTGCAGTTGAGCGCCTCAATCAGTTTGCGGCGGATACCAGGCAGTATGAAATCACTGAAATAGGTATGCGCACGTTTGAGATAATCTATCAGGGCCGGCAGTGACACGCTGTATCCTGTATAGTTCTTTCCCGCAATAAGATTAGCTACGGCCAGGAAAGTGGGACCGTCTACATTGTTCTCGCGGCATACCTCTGCTATGGTACTGTCACCAAATCCAAAATGTATGCCAAATCGGCTTAATACCAAAAGAATCAGATTGTTATCATCAATCAGATCCCTCATCTTATCGTTAAGGGTAAATTCAGTCTTCATAATGGTTTTTGAGTATCCGAGTGCAAAATTACGAGTTTTAAATATATGCATTTATACCTAAAAGTGAGTAATGATGAGCTTTGTAGTTTCACTAATAGTGAGTATTGTGGAGTTTTTGTCAAAGCAGGACCTTTGCAACGTCATTTAAGAGCACATGAAATGAAAGCACTGACGACATTATTCTTATCGTTAATACCCTTTTCTATTACAACCGCCCAAGGCTTGAGCGTGGGTGGATATGGTGAGGTTGCCATGAGCCGCAACTTTTACAGCGACAATGTATACCGCTATTCAAATCCAACCAAATATAAGGATGATCCCAGTCACGGAAGGTTTGACATACCTCATGCCGTAATTTATCTGGGATATGATTTCGGTCACGGATGGACCATGCAGACCGAGATAGAGTTTGAGCATACCGGTACCGGCAGTGCTGTTGAGAAGGAGTTCACCGAGGCCGGTGAGTGGGAGTCCGAGATTGAGAAAGGCGGTGAGGTGGCCATGGAGCAGTTCTGGCTTCAGAAATCATTCAAGCCGTGGCTTAACCTGCGTGTAGGACATTTTGTAGTACCTGTAGGTGCCTTGAACAATGCTCATGAGCCTCTCAACTTCTTTACCGTTTATCGTCCTGAAGGTGAGTCAACATTATTCCCGTCAACATGGCATGATACAGGCATCGGCCTTTGGGGTGATGCAGGTAACTGGAGTTATGAGGTGCAGATGATTGCCGGACTGGATGCATTCATGTTCAACCGCGACAACTTCATCAAGTACGGTGCAGCATCACCGTATGAGTTCAAGGTTGCCAACAACTACGGATTCGCAGCTAGGATAGACAACCGTTCCATCAAGAACCTGCGCCTTAGCGTTAGCGGATACTACGGAAACAGCATGCACAACTCTTTCCCAAATGACCTTAAGGATACCCGTTACAAGGATGTCAAGGGCAGTACCTGGGTGGGGAGCTTTGATTTCAGCTATAAAGGTGAGAATCTGATTGTACGTGGCAACTTTGATTACGGTCATGTGGATGATGCGGTTACCATCAGTACCATAAAGCGTAACATGTCATCAAACAACGCTCCGTACAAGAAGACTCCTGTTGGCAAGTCTGCCATCACTTACGGTGCTGAGGCCGGATATGACATCCTGGGACTTACTGATCGTATTCAGGACAAGCTCTATCTGTTTGGCCGATACGAATACTATGATCCTTACATGCCGGCATCAGACCAGCAGGATTATACATATACCGATGTAAACAGGATAGCAGCCGGTATCAACTGGATGCCTATACCTCAGATCGCAGTCAAGGCCGAGTTCTCGGATCGTTTCCGTAAGGACCGTTACAACAACGAGCCGTCCGTATCTATCGGCATAGCATACATGGGATTTTTCAAATAAAAAACAAATAAGACAATGAACAAGAAACTCTTTTTGGGAATGGCAGTAGCTGCAATAGCACTCACTGCCTGTGATGATGAGAAGAATAGCGACAACTCAGTTGCTCTTGACAATGACATCAAGGCCGCTGTCGAGCAGTATGTTCCGGGTGTCATTTACAAGACCTACAATGATCTGGCAAGTGAGACGGAGGAACTCTACAATCTGCTTGCTGAGGCTGCAGAGAATGGTGTAAATGCAATCAGCCAGGCCGATATAAACGCTATCTGTGCCAAGTTCCTGCAGGCACGTCAGTCATGGGAGGAGTCTGAGGCATTCCTCTATGGCGCTGCCACAGACTTTGGTATCGATCCCCATATCGACACATGGCCTCTTGATGTTGAGGCTCTGGCTACCGCATTGAGCAATGCAGAGCAGG
This sequence comes from Bacteroidaceae bacterium, assembly GCA_045113495.1. GTDB lineage: Bacteria > Bacteroidota > Bacteroidia > Bacteroidales > Bacteroidaceae > Colenecus. Next base: position 18,017 of record JBGUIZ010000062.1, on the reverse strand, counting down.
TTTCCAACCTTGAGGGTGAGGATGGTATCGGCTATGCATCGGCCAAACTGGGTGCCGAGCTGCTTGGATTCCACGGTATTGAGTTCATCCTGTTCCGTGACGGTCAGAACCGCACAGTAGAGGCTCTGCGTGGCAATGAGGATGATGAGGCTTTCAGCGGCAAGACTGTAACCGGTGCACAGGAGCTGATTTATGCTGCAGCCGTAGCAGGTGACCTGCGTGACAACTGCTACCGTCTGATTGTTTCATGGAACCCCGATGCACCTGAGGCTTATAAGGAGCGTTGCGAGGAACTTGAGGTTCCTGTTTCAATGACAGGTTCAGACAAGACTTACGGTGAGAATCTGCTGGGAGCTGCAAAAGCCGGAAGCACATACGCCACATGGCAGGAGACACTTGCTTCAATCCTTGTAGCCGGATGCTCAAACATCTGCAATGAGGTTGCCAACGTAAAGATGGGTAACGCTCACAGCGGTGAGGATGTAAACTACATTGAGTCACCCTACAGCAAGAAGTCATTCCAGGATTTCATAGACAACATACTCAGTATTCAGTATTCACTCTATGGAAAGGCAAATGTCAATGTACCTGAAAGCAAGTCAATCATCAATGTGCTCAAGAACCACAATTATGATGGTGTGAATGCTCTGCAGGATAAGCTGAGTGCATCAGTTAATGCCCTTAAGGCATGCCAGGACAAGGGTGCATTCGTGGATATCTTTGATGATGACCTGGTTCAGGATGCCATGGACGTTATCAACGAACTTGATGAAGAACTTAACAAGGCCGCAGAGTGGATTGTTAAACAGTAATATGATATGAACATAAAAGGATTTAGCGCCCTATTGTTAGGGTTGTCTGTTGCCGTCGGTTGTACCGACGGCAATGGCGGTATTAAGGAGAACGTTAATACCCGTGAGCCCGATGCCAAGTACATCGGTCAGGCTGTAGGTAATTTCAGTGCCGACGAGTGGTATCCCGGAGGTTTGCTTGGAACTACCACTAATGTAACTGCAGGATGCTATGAGGATGAGACTCCTTCTGTTGTCAATCAGGGTCTTTTGACCGCATTCAATCTGGGGCAGGCTGCTTTTGAGCGTAAGTATACAACCTCTACCGCTCCCTTCAAGGGACTTGGCCCTGCTTATGTACGCTCATCATGCCTGGATTGCCATCCGGGTTATGGTCACGGTAAGCGTCAGTCACAGTATCGTGCCGAATTCGGTAACGGTTATCTGCTGGTAATCTATCATCCGGTTGACGGACAGAACAGCGATGACGGTCCGTATGTATCGGAAGTGACCGGTATGCCTCAGACCAAGGCTACATATCCGTTCCTGCCTCCTATTGATGAGGAGCAGATAGATCTGCAGTGGCTCCCGGTTACCGAGATGGAGAGTGGTCTGCCCATGAAGTTCCCCGACGGTGAGGAGTACAGTCTTATCTATCCTGAACTGACTATTCCGGCAAGCGCTTTCAACACCAGTCCTACACCGTATGATAACGGCCCGGTTGCATTCCGTCTGGAATCCACCATCGGTATCATCGGCTCCGGTCTGCTTGATGCTATCCCCGAGGACAGCATCCGTGAACAGTATCGCAAGGAGGCTGCTCATGCTGAACTCAATCCTGCATTCTGGGATAAGGAGGCCAATGATTTTGCAGCAGGTGCCTGGTACGGATATGACAAACTTGGTGAAGGCCGTTTTGCCGACGGAACTCCCGCATCAACCGGAACCAAGTTGCTCAAACGTTTTACATATGCAATGACCCGTGCTACACTGCAGGACGGTGCAGGTGCAAACGCCATCTGGAATATCACCAACGTAACCCGTAGTGACCGTCCCAAACTGTACACTACAGCAGCTTGGGCCAAGGCAATGTCCGAGAACGCACAGGTTATAGCCGCTATCAAGGCCGATCCCACATCACCGTATTATGCCGATGGTACTGAGGAGGGTATAAAGGATGCAGTACTGCATCTGCTGGATCCCAGTACCAACCAGTTTGACAACTCTTGGCACAACTTTACTCCTGAGATGAGTGATGACCAGTACTATAACTTCATGGTATGGCACCGCGGTCTCTCAATTCCGCGTGCCCGTAACCTGAACCGTCCGGAAGTACAGAAGGGCAAGGAGGTATTTAACCGTATTGGTTGCGCCAGCTGCCATCGTGCCTCATGGAAGACAAAGGAGGATAATTACTGGAAACCTGCAGTTTATGCCGATAAGGAACTGCCCAGGTATCAGGAGCAGACCATCTATCCATATACCGATATGATTCAGCATCGTCTCTATATGAAAAACGGTATTCACGGAAGCTGGTGCCGTACGACTCCGCTGTGGGGACGCGGTCTTTCACGTGAGAATACGGGTGCCGAGGACCGTCTGCATGACAACCGTGCACGCAACGTAATCGAGGCTATCATGTGGCACGGTTACAGTAGGGAGAGTGATGCCTACTGGTGCACAGAGAAATTCTACAACCTCTCCAAGGAGGAACGTGATGCGGTTGTGGAATTCATTAATTCTATCTAACTTTAAACCGTGAAACAAGATAAGATTCTAAAATACTTAGGCATTGGTAGTGCGGCAGCCGTCATTCTTATGATGGCCGCCGCTACCATTATAGAAAAGCTGTACGGTACTGACACAGCTTTGAGCATTGTCTATCACAGTCCGGTGTTCATCGTGTTGTGGGCAGTTGCTGCTATATCGGGCGTATTGCTTCTGATAAGGCGCGGAACTATCCGCAAGCCTGCTACATTCTTTCTGCACATAGCGTTTGTACTGATATTGGCGGGCGCACTCATTACCATGCTCAGCGGTAAGAGCGGCATGATTGAACTGCGTCGCGGCTTGCCTACCAGCGAGTGGGCATCGGACCAGGGCTTGCGCCAGAAACTGCCGTTCTCACTGCAGCTGAAGGAGTTCAGGATTGAGTACTACCCGGGGTCACATGATCCGTCCGATTACATAAGCAAAGTTGTGTTGAAGGACAGCCGCAACGGTACGGAAACAGAGTATACCATATCCATGAACAACATACTCAAGTATGACGGATACAGGTTCTATCAGTCCAGTTATGACGATGACCTGCGTGGCAGCGTACTGGCTGTAAGCCATGATCCGTGGGGAGTAGGGGTGACTTACACCGGATACATTATGCTGTTGTTGTGCCTGATTGGATTCTTTTTCCAGAAGAACTCAGGTTTCCGTGCCGCACTTATGGCTCGCGGTCAGGGTTTCTCCAAACCTGTAAGGAGTGTATTGCTTGTCCTGAATGTAATGCTTCTGGGTTATCTGACCTTTGTGATAGGCCGTAACTGGTATCGCTCAGGGCATGGTCCGTTTGTGGGCACATACTCTGTAATGATGCTTATGGCCTGGCTTGTGACTGTGGCAATGGTTCTGTTGCGCAAGCGTTTACCAATTATACAACCCTTAGGCTTTATTCTGGCCGGATTCTCAATTCTGGTGGCATCGATCTCACACACGGGGCCGGAAGACAATCTGGTTCCGGTGCTGAATTCACCTTTGCTGGGCGTTCATGTGCTTTGTATGATGGTTTCATACACGTTGTTCGGACTGACGGCTCTGGTTGGAGTCGTGGGATTGATAAGACGTGACATGAACACCCGGACTATGCTGCGTGATGTAAGCCTTACAATACTGTATCCGGCTGTATTCTTATTGACTACCGGTACATTCATAGGTGCAGTCTGGGCCAATATCTCATGGGGTAGCTATTGGTCATGGGATCCTAAGGAGACCTGGGCGCTGATAACCATGTTGGTCTACTCGGCAATGCTTCACGGCGGTGTGATGTCACGGTTTAGACGTCCCGTGTTCTTTCACACTTATGCAATCCTGGCATTCCTTACCGTCCTGATTACCTATTTTGGCGTGAACTACCTACTGGGCGGTATGCACTCGTATGCGTAGTTACTTGATAGCCTCAAGCAACTGATCGCAGATGGCCTTCATTCCGCTGATGGAAGGATGGCCATTTTGCTTTTATTCTTAAATAATCTAAATATCGTTTGCGATATAAAATATATGCCGTATATTTGTATCGCAAACGATATATTTTTATGCGATATGAAAAGGATTTATGATTTCAAGGCACTCAACAACAAGGGTTTAGAGACAGATTTGGCTCAATATGAGGGTAAGGTTATGATGGTTGTGAACACTGCTTCAAAGTGCGGTTTCACTCCACAGTATGATGGCCTGGAGGCTCTATATCAGAAGTATAAAGACCAGGGACTGATAATAATAGGTTTCCCGTGCGATCAGTTTGCACATCAGGAGCCCGGAAGTGATGCGGAGATAGAGGAGTTCTGCCGCATAAACCACGGAGTGACATTCCCGCTCATGAAGAAGATTGATGTGAACGGCCCGTCAGAGCATCCCGTATTTACATATCTCAAGGAGGTTGCTCCTAAAGAGGAGTATAAGGGTCTCAAAGCCAAGGCAACACATAAGATGCTCAAGACCCTCAGCAAGAGTGTTGAGAAGGAGAGTGACATACTTTGGAACTTTACCAAATTCCTGATAAACCGTGATGGCTCACAGATAAAGCGTTACGCACCGACCGTAACTCCCAATGATATTGAAAAGGACATAATTGAAATGCTTTAATGTTTAATGAAAGAACAGTTCAAGCTTGACAACCAGCTTTGTTTCAGGCTGTACACCGCATCGCGCCTTCTTACACAGGCCTATCATCCGCTGCTATCGGAGCAGGGATTGACCTATCCGCAGTATCTGGTACTGATGGTCCTGTGGGAGAAGGATGCGCAGCCGGTAAATGACATAGCCAAACGTCTGATGCTGGAGACAAACACCGTAACTCCGCTGCTTAAACGTATGGAGCAGCAGGGCATCCTTACCCGTAGTAAGGGCTTGTCCGATGCACGACAGGTGATAGTTACGCTTACAGAGAAGGGGCAGAACCTGCAGAATATCCTGACAGATGTCCCGATGAAAGTAGGTAGTGCGGTTATGTGTAAAAGCGTAAACCCTGAAACTTTCCCTGCATTGTTCAGGATGCTGGATGATATCATCGCGAAACTTGATAATCAGGCAGATACACATGAATCTTGATTTTCATAAACTCGATGTCGCCGACCGCGAAGAGGTGCAATCGGTCAGTCTGCGCGCAGGACGTCGCAACTGCAACTTCAATTTTGCCAATCTTGTAGGTTGGCAAAAGTGGTTTGGCACGGAGGTTTGTGTGCTTAAGGATGCTGTCGTACTGCGTTTCAATCATGAGGGAGAACGGGCATACATGCTATGCATGAATGGTGTCCCGTCATGTGAACTTCTGCAGGCATTATGTGAGGACTGCAATCATAAGCTTATACTTCTGGGACTGGAAGATGATGCGGCTCTACAGTTACAGCAGAATGCCTGCAATGAGGGTATCAATATCAATGTGGAACCTATACGGAGTCAATATGATTACATTTATAAGCGTACTGATCTGGCGTTGCTTCAAGGAGGCAAACTCAAAGCAAAACGGAACCATGTAAACCGTTTCAATATCCTGTATCCGGGTTTTGTGTATCGGCCCCTTACACCTGATATGTTTGATGACTGTCGTAGGGTGGTTACATTGTGGCAGGATGAGAAAGAGCATGAGAACCCGTTATACGGCGATACTTTGCAGGCTGAGCATGACGTGATGGAGACTATATTTGCCCATTGGGATGAACTGGACATGCTGGGTGGCAGCATCTATGTGGATGGCCGGATGGTGGCATTCACGTATGGATCGGCCGTGACAAATGATACGTTTGACGTTTGTATGGAGAAGGCAGACCGCAATGTGGAGGGGGCTTTCAGTATAATCAACCAGCAGTTCTGCGCCCATCTGCCGGAGCAGTTTATCTATGTGAACCGTGAGGAGGATATGGGGCTAGAGGGGTTGCGCAAGGCCAAACTTTCATATCACCCCGAGATTCTGCTTACATATAATGTAGTAACCTTGAAATCGTCTTATACGTTACAAAGAATGACACCGGCCGATGCCCCGCTAACCGTAGACTGGATTACCAGGCAGTACGGATTTGACCGTAATGAAGTGGAAAGCTGGGTGCGTGATCTGCGTTTCAACTGGCCGCTCAGCATAAAGGCAGTTGATGACAAAGGCCGCGTGATAGGACTGCTCAATATGAGTGACTACCGTATTGAAGAGGAGACCGCTCAGATCCAAAAGGATAATCCGGAGCTTCTGGCCAGGCTGAACAGCCAGCGTTATACGGCCGTGTTCTCATTCATAGTACGTGAAGACTACCGCGGAACACGCCTTAACTATGACATGCTGATGGAAATCATGCCGGAACTAAAGTCCAACTATGACTTCATCTTCATACCAGTACTTCATAGCCTCAAAACACACCGGTATTGGCAGCGCTGGGGCGCCCGTGAATTCTACCGTGACGCAGACTGCGTATATTATCAGTTGAAAATGTGAAAAAGGGGACAGTGACTTCGTCGAGCTAAAGCTTCCCCTTTTCCATTACAAATTAACTTGGGCTAAGATTTAAGCCGCTCAGAGATTGCTACGCGGTAGGATTCTCCGATTGGGATTACACTGGCATTCTCCATTGTAATCTGTGTGCGGCTGTTGTTGATGATCCGTTTCAGGTTCACTATGTATGACTTGTGGACGCGGGCAAAACGGTCATCAGGCAACTGTTCAAGGATGCGTTTCATGCTCATTAGCACTACCAAAGGAGTGGTGGCATCCAGATGGTATATCTTGAGATATTCTCCCATTCCCTCAATGTAGAGTATATTCTCAGGCTTGACGCGTACTTGCTTGTAGTCTGTCTTGAATACAAGGTCGCATTCTGCTTTCTGCTGATTCTCTGCTATACGGGTCAATTCTTCCAGTTTGTCCTGATGCATACGGTTCTGAGCCTCAAGATTCTTCATCTCTTTCTCAGTGTGGAGGCTGCGGATATATGCCATGGCACCCAAGTTAACTCCAATCAGCAGAATGGCCAGGAGCAGTTTCATGGTCTCCGGACGTAGGGGCCGATGCCCGTTATCTGGCATTATAGGCGGACGCATTCCTTCAGGTGGAGGAGCCATACCATCCATCGGCATTGGAGGAGGTACATCCTGCATCATTGGCGGCGGGCCCTGAAACTGTCCGGGCTGCATGCGGGAATCGGGCGGATTGCCCACATTGAAACAGTAAAAACCGAATGCAGTGAGCAGAACCAGAGTCACTGGAATGTAAGCGATAAGTTTCTTGCGGAAGAATAGGGGAGCAAGCAGGAAATGGTGCAGCAGGAACAGCAACAGAAAGGGTAAGATCTGTAGAACAATCTGCCAAATGTTATTTAATAGTCCTGTGTGAGCCATATCCATAGGGACAAATTTATAGGTTTTATCATTTGGATAAAGCCGTTTTGTTTAGGAAAATAGGGCGTTTGTATATTTTTTTTGCAAAGGGTGGATACCTGTTCTACTTTAGTGACAGGTTTCTCAAAAACAAACGCATTATGAAAAAAGGATGTTTTGCTCTAATTTTAATGTTGCTGGGTTGCGGAGGTTGTTCGCCGGACGATCTCATTAACAATCTTGATTTGACGACTCAGAACACAGAGACACAAAGCGGCAGTAATGACACCACGACGGTGGCACCAAAATTTGATCAATCCTCTCTGTCCGGAGACAGCATATCCGGTACCAAGTTTGACAGGACCATACAGATAGTATTTGCCGATGGCGGCGCTCAGGTTACGGGTGATATAAACAATATTGTAACTGTCGATGGCAATTATGTGACAGTGAACAACACAACCGATGAAAAAGTAATTTATGAACTGTCAGGCACCTCAAATGACGGATCGATCAAACTCTATAGTTCCAAGAAACAGGCATTGGTCCTTGACGACCTTGAACTGACCAGCACAAAAGGAGCTGCAATTAACAATCAGGGAAAGAAGAAGTGTTTTGTGGTTGTAAAAGGAACAAATGTCATCAAAGACGCTACCACATATTCTTCAACGCCGGCCGATGAAGATGAAAAAGCAGCACTGTTCAGTGAAGGACAGCTCGTATTCAGCGGTAACGGAACGCTGACCGTAACTGCACAGGGCAAGTCCGGAATAACCAGTGACGATTACGTACACTTTATGGAATCACAGGTAATAAACGTGACTTCCAGTGCCGGACACGGCATCCGCGGCAAGGATGCGGTTATTATATCTGACGGAACTGTCAGTGTAAGTGTATCGGCCAATATGAAAAAAGGTATTACGTCCGATTCTCTGGTATGTATCAACGGCGGTGAAACTGTTGTAAATGTTTCAGGAGCAGCTGCATATGACAGTGAAGATGCTGAATACAAAGGAACCGCGGGTATTAAGGCTGACTATCTGTTTGAGATCAACGCAGGCTCTTTAAGCATAACAAACACCGGAACAGGAGGTAAAGGCATAAGCGGAGACCTGACAGGCAGCTTCAATGGTGGTTATGTAAAGGTTATAACAAAGGGTTCCAATTATGGACAATCCTCTTCAAACCGCTACGGTAGCGGTTCTTCAAACAGCGTATCGGCCAAAGGCATAAAGTTTGACGGCAACCTGTTCTTTAACGGCGGAATTGTTATCGTAAACTGTTCAGCGCATGAGGGCATTGAGTCCAAAGGCAACATTACTGTAACCGACGGTGTGGTTTACAGTTATTCTGCCGCTGATGATGCCATAAATTCTGCCGCTACATTCACCATTCAGGGCGGATATGTATGCGGATATGCTTTAAGGAATGACGGTCTTGACGCCAACGGCAACTTCTATATCAAAGGCGGTACGGTATATGCTATAGGTACTACACAACCTGAAGTAGCCATAGATGCCAACACTGAAGGGGGGTACAAACTCTATGTTTCAGGCGGTACGTTGATTGCAATTGGAGGACTGGAATCAGGCTCAAGTCTGACTCAGAGTTGCTATCAGGCATCCTGGAGCGCAAACACATGGTATTCAATGGCTGTGGGAAATGAAGTTATTGCGTTCAAGACTCCTTCAAGCGGAGGCAATACTTTAGTTTTATCAGGCAGTTCCCAGCCGGTTTTGAAGTCCGGCGTCACAGTTAAGGACGGTACGGATCTGTTTGAGGGAATTCTTAATACCGGAGGATCGGTCAGTGGTGGTACTGAAGTTTCATTATCATCATATACCGGCGGAAACGGCGGTGGATTCGGTCCTGGAGGCGGTCCCGGTGGTCCTGGAGGCGGTCCCGGTGGCCATGGAGGAGGCCCAGGCGGTTGGTAAAAATGTGAAAAAAGGGACAGTCCCCTCTGTACCAAATTTTTAGTAATTGTAGCGATTGCGGAATGTGACCAAAAGGATGGCTGACATTATCAGTGCCAGGACATCGGCCAGGTCAACGGCCAGCCAGACACCATCCAGGCCCAGGAATGCAGGTAGTACGAATATGGCGCCCAGCTCAAACACAAGAGTGCGGGTGAATGCTGCAGCAGCTGATACCAAGCCGTTGTTCAAAGCTGTGAAGAATGCCGATACGAACATGTTCAGGCCGCAAATCATGAAGCTGAGCATGTATAGCCGTATGGCGTGCGCGGCGAGTGACTTGAGTTGCGGATCATAGCTTACAAATAAGCCGGCCATGAGGTTGCTTAAGACCTCGGACACAATAGTGAGCAGCGTACCTATAACAAAGAGTAGTATCAAGCTCTTGTGAAGCAGATTCTTGAGTTCTGCATTGTTCTGTGCACCATAGTTGTAACTGATTACGGGCGATACCGCAAGGTTGAAACCAATGAACGCCGATGCATAGACAAATCCTATATACATTAGTATTGCGTACACAGCCACGCCGTCCTGACCAAACAGGCGCATGAGTTGCAGGTTATAGCACATGCTGACTATGCTTAATGCAATACTGCCCACATATTCAGACAGACCGTTTGTACATACACGGCCGATGACATTCCCGATGGTCTTGGTTCGTACAAACCGTAGATGCGTCTTGTTGCGTTTCTTTGAACTGAAATAGTAAAGCGGATAGAGTCCTCCTACGGCCATTCCGGCGGCGGTTGCAATGGCCGCTCCAACCAGCCCCCAGCCGAACACCACTATGAATAGCGCATCGAGCGCAATGTTTGTGAGACCGCTTATTATAGAGAGTTGGGTACCTATCTGCGGGACCTCGGCTGTCATGTATAATGACTGGAAGGCCATCTGTATCATATATAGCGGCATGACAATCAGTATAATACGGCCGTATGTGACACAATAGTCAATCATCTGTTCATCGGCCCCAAGTAACAGACATACAGGCCTGATGAATATCATGAAAAGGATGGTCACTATGATTCCTATGATGAACAGCGTCTTTACAATCATGGAGAATGTACGGCAGGCGCGTTCCTTGTCTCCCTGGCCTAGGATCATAGCCACCAGGGCGCTGCCGCCTGTTCCGAACATGAGGCCAATTGCTCCGGTCATCATTATGGCAGGCCAGATAAGATTGAGAGCTGCAAAAGGCGTTGTTCCGGTAAAGTTTGACACGAACAGGCCGTCGGCGATGCTGTAGGCCGATATGGTCAGCATCATAAGTATGGACGGGAGCGATGAACGTATCATCCTCCGGTATCCCCAGGTTCCTGCCAGCTCGATCTTCATGTACCCTTATCTGATTGCGGGCACAAAGGTAATCATAAATCTCAACCCAATTTGAAGAAAGTATTTGGTGTGCTGTATTGGAATTACTACTTTTACGGTCAACTAATAAAATGTACTAACTATAAGAATGCTATAATGAAGACAATCAAATCATTGATTATTGCTGCTGCGGCTCTGGCTGTGGTTCCGGCAATGGCACAGAAGTCCATTCCTCTTGTTTATGACCAGGAGTTTACCGGCTCCAAGTATCCCGCTCCCGCATTCCCCACTGTGGATAATGCCAAGAGCGTTGAGACATTACCCAACCCGTTTGAGTTCTCCAACGGCAAGAAGCAGGTTAAGAAATTCAAGGATTGGGAGAAGCGTCGCGCTGAGATTATCCATGAGCTTTATCACTATGAGGTAGGTGAGAAGCCTATGGTTGACAAGAAGGATATTGAGGCTAAACTTGAGGATAACACCCTTACTGTAATTGTACATCGTAACGGTGAGACTCTGACCATCACTTCAAAGATAACTTATCCCGAGGGTGACGGCCCGTTCCCATTGATGATCGGTATGTCTGGTATCAGCCTGCCCCGTAATTTCTGCCCTGACCGCAACATAGCCACCATGAACTTCAACATGAGTCAGGTTATGGCTCACCAGCAGAAACGTGGTAGCGAGCCCATCAACAAGATCTATCCTGAACTGGTTGAGAACGGTGCATATGCAATGTGGCCTTGGGGCGTAAGCCGTATCATTGACGGTCTGGAGATTGTAGGCGCTGCCAGCAAGATTGATATGAAACATATCGGTGTAACCGGTTGCTCATATGCAGGTAAGATGGCTCTCTGGTCAGGTGCATTCGATGAGCGTATTGCCCTTACAATTGCTCAGGAACCCGGTGGCGGTGGTGCTGCTGCATGGCGTGTATCACAGACTCTTGGCAATGTCGAGAATCTGGGTAATACTGATCCTCACTGGTTCAAGGAGTCAATGTGGGACTGGAAGGAGGATAACGTATCAAAGCTCCCCATGGACCATCACGAACTCTGCGCTCTGGTTTGCCCGCGCGCTCTCTTGGTACTGGGTAACACCGATTATGAGTGGCTGGCCGATGAGGCAGGATACGTATCATGCGTTGCCGCCCGTGAGGTATGGAAGAAATTCGGCATTGAGGACCGCATGGGATTCTCAGTTCAGGGCAAGCACGGCCATTGCCAACTGCCCAAGAGCCAGTACCCCGAGGTTGAGGCATTCATAGACAAGTTCCTGCTGGGCAAGGAGGATGCCAACACCATCATCCAGTATGTTGACGAAACACTAGAAGACAAGGAAGTCCAGAAGTGGATTCCTTGGGCACAAGTCGATTTTAAATAATCGACTTGGCCCAGGAATCCGGCCCTTATTTTAGTTTCACTTTCGTGAAATAAACTCTGTTTTACTTGTCACGGTGTATGAAAACGACATTCCTGATACTTTTTGCCGTTGTGCTGGCCGGGCTTGCGTATGAGGTCTGGCACTTGTGGCGGCTTACTCCGGCCGGATGGCCCATGAAACTTGCGGTTACGTGCCTGTTTGTGCTGTGGTTTGGCATCATGATGGCCGGGTTCCTCTATACTGAGCGTTTCTCTGTCAGGTTTGCCACATTACTTTATGATGTAGGTAACCCGTGGCTTGTGGCATTCGTGTACCTGCTTATCATTTTTATTTTGGCCGATATAGCATCGGTCTGCAGGATTCTGCCCAAATCATATCTGCATGACAGTGTAACGGGTTTTGTAAGTGTAGTGGGGGTGATAACTGTCTTTATGACAGCCGGATATATACACTACCATCACAAATACCGCGAGGAGCTGACCATTCATACAGACAAACCACTGGACAAGCCTCTGACTATAGTCCTTGCCAGCGATCTGCATATAGGCTATCATAACCGCAAGGCGGAACTGGGCCGATGGATAGACCTTATGAACGCTGAGAATCCGGACTTGGTGCTGATAGGCGGCGATATAGTGGATCGCAGCGTAAGGACCGTCCTGGAATGTGGTTTTGCCGATGAATTCAAACGGCTCAAGGCACCAATCTTTACTATACTGGGCAACCACGAGTATTACAGCGATGTGGATGGCTCACGCAAGTTCCTGAGCGATGCCGGAATCACTCTGCTTCGTGACAGCGTTGCAGAATTTGGTAGCTTACAGATAATAGGCCGTGATGACCGTACAAACCACAGGCGCAAACCTCTGGGTGCATTGGTTAAGGATACAGATGCATTCACAATCCTGCTGGATCACCAGCCGTATCACCTTGAGGAGGCAGAGAAAGCAGGCATAGATTTCCAGTTCAGCGGACACACACATCGCGGCCAGTTCTGGCCATTATCCTGGATTACGGATGCCATGTATGAGAAATCATGGGGCCATCACACTCGCGGCAACACCCGCTACTACATAAGCTCAGGCTTAGGCATCTGGGGCCCCAAGATCCGCATCGGTACCCGCTCCGAGTACCTGGTCCTGCACATCACCAATTGATTTCTTTTTGCTGCCAAGGAAACCTGTGCTGGCATCTAATTCTTAGCCTTTCCTATAATCTTTTGGACTCATGCCATTCAGGCGTGAGAAAAACTTGCTGAATGAGGGCGTGTCGGCAAAATGCAGTTGATCAGCTTAACTCCCTGAGTCATCAACAAAGAAAGACCGGTGGAACACACGTTCTACCGGTCTTTCATCTATTATCCTTGTCAATAATCAAGTCACTCTGAGTTATTTCTTACGTTTCAGCCAGTGGTTCTTGAGCCACTCACGTACGGGCTCGTCGTATGCCTTGAGCAGACCGTAGGCCAGCAGGATTGAGATTACCACTACGCCCAGATTGACCATGATGTGCATCCATAGCGGAGCATCCTGATGGTCTTCAACCCATGACATCTGCATGTACATGATGGGGTAATGGGTTATATAAATCGGGTAGGAGATGTCACCCAGCCATTTGCAGACCGCAGTGCTTTTCTTATCGGTCGTAACGCTGCCGGCACCAGCCAGAACTATGATCGGGAACAGGATCAGTATGCTTACAGCCTGATACAGGCCATCGGGCACACCTGTTTCACCGCCGATGCACGGCACGGAGAATATCACGATAATGGCCAGGCTGCACCACCAGAAACCGCCCCTGAGGTGTATGGGTGATCCGCTGGGGTTGGCATCGGTCATGTGAGAAGGGAGTGTGCGTGATATGAGCAGGCCGCACAGGAACGGGTAGAGCAGACGGGTAAACCCTATGTACATCTGCTGCGTTGTAAGGCTCCAGCCGCCTATTACGGTATATTGCGGACCGTCGGGGAACAGTCCGAAAACGTCCCATCCCATAGTAAGGTCAAGGGTAAAGAACGCACAGCCGATGCACAGTATTGCGAGTACAATTTTTGGCAGATGACGCAGTACAAATGCGTAGAGTATATTGCCGATGTACTCAAAAGTGAGTGACCAGTTGGGGCCGTTGAATGAGTTCAGCTCTCCCCAGCCGCGTATATCAAGCCCCATTCCGCATGGAATCATGAGCAGTCCCATTACAAAGCACAGGGCAAATTTCCACCCCGGAGTGTTTAGCGTCTGAGGGAAGTATGATCCGGAGAAGAAGAACAGGGCGGCTCCTACAACTGTTCCTGCAATCACCATTGGGTGCAGTCGGGTAAGACGGCGCTTGAAATAGCCCCAGGTGGTCATGCGGTCCCATCGGTCATCGTATGCATATCCTATGACAAAACCGCTTAGGGCAAAGAAGAAATCCACTCCCAGGTATCCGTGGTTTACAATCTGCGTCCCGAACGTGGGAACGTAAGTCTCAAAACAATGGAACACAATAACCATCAGCGCAGCCACGCCGCGCAGACCGTCAAGAACCTCATACCTTGGTTTTGACTCCAGATATACGTTTTCTTTTGCCATATTGATTAGCGTTGTCGTGATACGCAAAGATATACAAAATGTCCCGGAATCATCTATCAGGGAGTTTCTCCCAGCCTTACATCGTATTGAGAATGATTTGTACCTCTTTTGAACCTGCGCGGATTTTCAGGCCTTTATAGTCTTGTTGGACAGGGCGGCCCATGAGGTCGTAGTATCGGGGCTGAAGGGTAGGTGTGTTAGCTTGGGGAACTGCGGTGGTTTCGGGGATATCGGGCACAATTGTATAGTAATTCCAGTTTTTGTCGGCCTTGTAACTATCCTGGGCTGACGGCTTGACGTGTACTTTCATTGTCCTCCAGATCGAGAAGGTTGATGAATAAATGACGGGAGCGGTGTCGGGGTAGCAATATACGTCTGTCAGGTTAAAGCAACCCCAAAATGCCCTTTCTCCAATTGTCTTGAGCTTGGGCCCCAGATATATTTCCTTAAGGTTTTCACAATAATAAAATGCATCGTCCTCTATTGCGGTGATATCTTGAGGCAGTCTTATGGAGACGATGCTGTCTTTTTTATAGAATGCATTTTCTCCTATGATGAATATGTCTTGCTGTGGTATTACGGAATTATTGAAGGCCTGAACCAGACGTCCGTTGGAGCGTTCCATTATGACATTGCTTCCCTGGGGAGAGTAATAATAGGGGTTGGATTCATCAACGGTTACGGTATTGATGGCGTGGCAAGAGCAGAACGATGCTACACCTATATTTTTGACGGAAGCGGATACATGGAGCGCCTGGAGGTTATTGGCTTTGTAGAATGCCCAAGTTCCTATGCTCTCAAGCGTTTCAGGTAGTGTCAGGCTGCCGTAAACAGAGAATCTTGAATAATTAAAAGCATAATTAGGTATTGATCTGATGGGGTACATACGGCCATCTATGAGCGCTGAGTCCGGAATCACAATGTCAACTGTGTCTTTTGACCATATCAGGTCAATCAATTCAGCTTCATTATCTTTATTTAAGCGGCATATTGCCATTCCGTCCTTGCACTCATCCTTGTAATCCGGATATATTCCTATTATTGCATCCTGACCGCTGCTATAATTAACGTAACTGTCATCTCCTTTGATGGCATCTGAAAGGAAAAAACCGTCATTGGATCCGCCCCAGCCCAGGTTGTAATGGAAATAGTCCATGCTGTCATACCCGTCACAGACATAGGCATGACCTCCTCCGCCCATAAGTACAGGCCTGGAGGCATCAAGTTCCTGCTTGATCATGTCGTCCCAGTCATTTATGTAGTTTGATCTTACTACCACGCGGATCTGAGAAG
Source organism: Bacteroidaceae bacterium (assembly GCA_045113495.1). GTDB lineage: Bacteria > Bacteroidota > Bacteroidia > Bacteroidales > Bacteroidaceae > Colenecus. Next base: position 2,117 of record JBGUIZ010000062.1, on the reverse strand, counting down.
AGTAGTCAAAGTAAGCCATCATGGCTCTGGGAACAAATTCAAAGAATGTCCCGTTTATAAAGTACATCATATCTGTTGCCATTCCACAGTCGTATAAAAGTTTTTGGACAGCATATTGCTTTATTTGTGGGGTATCGGCCGATAAGGAGAGCGCCATGTTGTCCCAGTCATATACTGACTGGCTGAAATCAACGTACAGCGAATCAGAGTCAATGTTCCTGTGGTTTCCGCGACCGCGCTCCGGCCACTGCCAATAATTCATGATCTGGCCCATTGCAGTGGCCACGCACCCGGTAGTAGTTTTACTGCCTCTATACATCGGACACAGCTCATTGTAAGGAACATCCTGGTGCCAAGTGGTCTTAATGAGAGGCTCCACTATCACGGTGCCTACCGCAGGGTGCAGATTTTCAATGGTATCTACAGGGTCTAGGTTATCGCGTACATATTCTATCTGATCCTGATAGTCGCTCAGGATTTTTTGCAGAGCCGGCGGTATGTTGTCTGAATCAAAGGTGCCTTGGTCTGAGTACCCCAGAACAGGTTTTACGGTGCGTGCATCGGCCGATACTATTACGAATCCGCCACCATCACGGTTAAACACGTACAGGTCTGTGTCACTGTTGGTTTGCGCCTTATAGACCATATCGAGGGTCTGCTTTCCTCTTGCCGGCGCTCTCAGGGCGGACTGTCCGCCTTCCAGGAATTGCAGCGCAGTCTGATGCGCCTGTTCTTCACTTATCTGTTGTGCATATAGCGCTGATGTAAAAAACAACATCAGTGCTAAAAGATATCTTTTTAGCATAATAGTCCTTCTTATATCAATTGTAGATAGTTGTCAGATTAACTGATTTGACAAAGATACAAAAAAGGTTTTGGCACGACAAGCAGCCATAGACACAAAGGTTGTATCAGAGCAGGAACTTCAAAACCGCCTGATTGAATACCTCAGGATTTTTATTGGCAATAAAATGGTTACCGGGGATTATGGAGAGTTGGGCGCCGGGAATGCTATCTGCTATCAGGCAGGTGTGCTTGTCTTTAATCATATCTTTATTGCCTGCTATCACCAGGGTGGGGCATTTAATCTGTGAGAGCTCTGCTGGATCCACATTGGGATCGTTCACCATCAGACCCAGTATCTCGGCATTCTGCTTGGCCTCGGGGCTTTTATTGGCAAATATCCTGGCTATCCTGTAGCCTATCTCGATTGGAATCTGCACGCTTGGCTTTACGCCTTTGGCATTCAGGTTGGCCCCGTTCAGAATCAGTTTCTCTACACGCTCGTGGTGGGCCAGAGCAAACACCATTGCAATGTTTCCGCCATCAGAGAAACCAAGGATATGGGCTTTCTCTATGCCGTGCTCATCCATAAACTCCAGCAGGTCCTGTGCAAACTGGCGTATGGTAAAAGGGGTATCGCCACGTGGCGTCTGCCCGTGTCCGCGGGTATCGATTGCAATAACTTTGAAATGCTCAGACAGAGGCTCCATCTGGTGCTCAAAGTAACGGCTGTCCTCACCGTTTCCGTGGAGCAGGATCAGCGGAAATCCCGTTCCCTTTTCAATGTAGTGGTGCTTAATATCCATGATTATCCCAAAGGTATGAAAAAACTGAATACCTTTGTGCACCAAACAATGCCAACATGCAGATAATCCGCGCAACCAGAACTCCCCAGCAGGCGGGAGCATACTACGTCCGAATCCAGGCCATGGCCCGCAAGCACAAGATTACTCTTGATGCCGAGTTTGATGAACACGACACGCCTCAGACCAAATACATAGTCATTGTTGATGACTACCTGCCTATAGCAACCTGCCGTCTGTACGCAATAGATGACGCCCATATAAATCTGGGCCGAGTTGTTGTCCTGCCTGAATATCGCGGCCAGGGCTTGGGTAGTCTGGTGGTCCGTGAGGCCGAAATCTGGGCACGTGAACTGGGCTTCAAAACCGCTGTCCTGGACAGCCGCGACAATAAAGTAGGCTTTTATGAGAAACTGGGCTACACTAAAGACTGCTGCCCCGTAATCAAAGGGGACACATTCTGCTGTGTCCGCATGACCAAGAAAATTTGAGGTGAGCAATTAGGGACGGTTCTTTTTTGCGCGTTTTTTC
>JBGUIZ010000061.1:0-4348 GCA_045113495.1 Bacteroidaceae bacterium | reverse complement strand
TGATGAATAAAAACCTTCACCAATAGTAAGAACAGAAGAGCCATCTTCAAATATCAGAGTCTTCAATCCCGTACAACCACTAAAGGTGTAACTTGAAGTTTTATAACTATCACCGCCTATCTGTATGACTGAAGCGGGTATTGAAAGAGATTCAAGAGATGAGCAACCATTAAAAGATCTAACACCTATTGTTATTATTGAAGAGGGAAGATTGACAGATATAAGTTTTTTACACCCCATAAAAGCTCTATCGCCTATTGATATTACAGAATATTTCACACCATTGTAAATCACAGATGATGGTATCGTTATTGACCCTTCATAAACTGAAAAAATGGCTTCTGTATTAGGTTCCGAACCAGGGGTAGATAAATACGTTACCTCTACTGTATTTGGATTAGTAGTAAGAATATTATAATAAATATTAATTCCTTCTGAATTTTGCTCGGAAAAAGAATAACTAAAAACAGAGGATGTTGCGAACAGAAAGGTTAATAAGAAAGATAGTATTTTTTTCATATGCCTGAAGAATTACCTAATTAAACCTTTATTAACGATCTACGATGTTGAAGAAAATAAATATGTAAAGTCATCACAAACCTTTCAACCAATAGAAACATCTATGCACTATGATACGATGATAAATGATTTTATTATTGCAGGTTGGATTCGCTTCAAAAAACCAAGTTTGTAATAATAAAAGACAATAAATATTATAGTCCTTTCTTTTAAATAACTTCAAAGATATATATATTATTTGATAAAAAAAAGGAGCACCCAAACGGATGTTCCTTTTTTTGTAGGTGTATCAATGGAATAACCACTGACACACAAATTTTTAATTCTCCCAGTTTTCCTGACTCTTGCGGATGTAGCTCTTGTAGCGGAGCTGAGCCATCTTCTGTGCCTCAGCGAAGAGCTCCTCGGCCTCATTGGGATATGCCTTCTTAACTGAGAGGTAACGAACCTCACCCAGCAGGAAGTCATGGAAGTTAGCCCAGTTAGGCTCCTTTGAGTCGAGTGAGAACGGATTCTTACCCTCCTCGGCAAGAGCGGGATTGTAACGCCACAAGTGCCAGTAACCACACTCGACAGCCTTCTTCTCCTCGGCCTGGCTCTTACCCATGCCGCCCTTGGCCTTAAGACCGTGGTTGATACAGGGAGCGTAAGCGATTACGATTGAAGGACCGTGCCAAGCCTCGGCCTCGCGGATAGCCTTGAGGCACTGTGCGTGGTCTGCACCCATAGCAATCTGAGCAACATATACATAACCGTAAGTGGTAGCTATCATACCAAGATCCTTCTTGCGGATACGCTTACCCTGAGCGGCGAACTGAGCGATAGCACCCAGAGGAGTAGCCTTAGAAGCCTGACCACCGGTGTTAGAATAAACCTCAGTATCAAGTACCAGGATGTTAACATCCTCACCGCTGGCAATTACGTGGTCAAGACCGCCGTAACCTATATCGTATGATGCACCGTCACCACCGATGATCCACTGTGAACGCTTAACCAGGTAGTGGTCAAGAGTCTGGAGTTCCTTGCAGGTGGGGCAGCCCTTGGCAGCACTCTCTGCGATGCAGGCGCGCAGCTTGGGAGCAATCTCCTTGGTCTTATCGGCATCCTCCTTGTTAGCGATCCACTCAGCAGCCAGCTCCTTGTACTCAGCGCTGGTCTTGTCAGAGTCAATCATCTCCTGGAGCAGCTTGGCAACACGCTCTTTCATCTTCTTGTTACCCAGTGCCATACCCAGACCAAACTCGCAGAAGTCCTCAAACAGTGAGTTGTTGAATACAGGACCCTGACCCTTCTCATTCTTGGTGTAAGGAGTTGAAGGTATAGAAGCTGAATAGATTGATGAGCAACCGGTAGCGTTGGCAATCATCTGACGGTCACCGAACAGCTGTGAAAGCAGCTTAACGTACGGAGTCTCACCGCAACCTGAGCAAGCGCCTGAGAACTCGAACAGAGGCTGAGCGAACTGTGAGTTCTTAACGTTTGACTTGATGTCAACGAGATCCTGCTTTGAGGGAACCTTAACAAGCTTGTCCCAATCGGCAGCCATCTTCTTCATATCGGCTGCATCGGGGTTGAACGGAACCATTGTGAGGGCCTTGCCGGTCTTGGGGTTGCCCGGGCAGATGTCGGCGCAGTTGCCGCAACCAAGGCAGTCAAGAACAGAGGGCTCGATAACAAAGTGCATACCCTTCATTGCGGCGGGAGCCTTCATCTCGATAGTGTCGAGACCATCAAAGCCCTTGAGCTCGTCATCGGTCAGGACGAACGGACGGATGGCAGCGTGAGGACAAATGTATGCGCACTGGTTACACTGGATACAGTTGTCTTTGTTCCAAGCGGGAACGAAGGCCTCAACACCACGCTTCTCATAAGCAGCGGTACCAACCTCCCATGAACCGTCAACTGTGCCATGCTTTGTAAAGTCAGAAACCTTGAGCAGGTCACCGGCCTGGGCGTTGATAGGACGAACCAGTTCCTTAACGAATGCGGGTGCATCATCCTTCTTGGCCTCATCATCGGGCAGGTTAGCCCACTCGGGCTTAACAACGAGCTGCTTGTACTCACCACCACGGTCGATAGCGGCGTAGTTCAGGTCAACTACATCCTGACCCTTTGCTCCGTAAGACTTCAGGGCGGCAGCCTTCATCTTCTCAACTGCAAGCTCTACAGGAATAACGCCTGTGATGCGGAAGAAAGCAGACTGAAGGATGGTGTTGGTACGGTTACCCAGACCAATCTCCTGAGCAATCTTGGTAGCGTTGATGGTATAAACAGTGATATTGTTCTTAGCGAAGTAACGCTTTACCTTGTTAGGCATGAACTTCTCCAGCTCGTCACCCTCAAAGATGGTGTTGAGCAGGAACTGACCGTTCTTCTGCAGACCACGTGTAACATCGTACATGTGCAGGTAAGCCTGAACGTGGCATGCTACGAAGTTAGGTGTGGTTACCAGATATGTTGAACGGATGGGGGTATCACCAAAGCGCAGGTGTGAGCAGGTGAAACCGCCTGACTTCTTTGAGTCATATGAGAAGTAAGCCTGGCAATACTTATCGGTGTTGTCACCGATGATCTTAACTGAGTTCTTGTTGGCACCTACAGTACCGTCGGCACCCAGACCGTAGAACTTAGCCTGGAACATACCCTCGCCACCAAGAGCAATCTCCTCAACCTCGGGCAGTGATGTGAATGTAACATCATCAACAATACCTACGGTGAAGTGGTTTTTGGGCTCCGGCATAGCCAGGTTGTTGAATACGCTGATGATCTGAGCGGGAGTGGTATCGTGGCTGCCCAGACCGTAGCGGCCGCCAACGATGAGAGGACGATCCTGAACATCGTAGAAAGCATCCTTAACATCCAGATACAGAGGCTCGCCGTTTGCGCCGGGCTCCTTGGTACGATCCAGAACGGCAATACGCTTAACAGTCTTGGGAACTGAAGCGAGCAGGTGCTTAACTGAGAACGGACGATACAGATGAACTGAGATCATACCTACCTTCTGGCCATTGGCGTTCAGGTAGTCGATAGCCTCACGGGCTGCATCGGTAGCAGAACCCATCAGGATGATCATGCGGTCAGCATCCTTGGCACCATAGTATGAGAACAGATGGTACTCACGGCCGGTGATCTTTGAGAGCTCGCCCAGGTACTTCTCTACTACATCAGGAACTGCATCGTAGAAGGGGTTGCTGGCCTCACGGTGTGTGAAGAATGTCTCAGGGTTCTCGGCAGTACCACGGGTGATAGGACGCTCAGGTGACATAGCGCGGTCACGGAAGCGCTTGATGTACTCCTCCTTAACCAGAGGACGAACATCCTCCTGATCCAGGAGCTCGATCTTGTGGTACTCGTGTGATGTACGGAAACCGTCAAAGAAGTTCACGAAAGGAACGCAGGTCTCAAGTGAAGCAAGGTGAGCAGCAGCTGTCATATCCATTACCTCCTGAACAGAACCCTCGCAAAGCATTGCGAAACCTGTCTGGCGGCAAGCCATAACATCCTGGTGGTCACCGAATATGCACAGAGAGTGGCTAGCCAGTGTACGTGCTGATACATCGAACACGCAAGGAATCAGCTCACCGGCAATCTTGTACATGTTAGGAATCATCAGCAACAGACCCTGTGATGCTGTGAATGTGGTTGTCAGGGCACCAGCCTGCAGTGAACCGTGAACGGCACCTGCGGCACCAGCCTCAGACTGCATTTCCTGTACTGTGACGGTCTGGCCCCAGAGGTTCTTACGACCACGGGCAGCCCACTCGTCAACATGCTCCGCCATAGGTGATGACGGGGTGATGGGGTAGATAGCAGCTACCTCCGAGAACAT
>JBGUIZ010000060.1:0-73705 GCA_045113495.1 Bacteroidaceae bacterium | reverse complement strand
TCCCTTCTGTGTGCACCTTCTGTGTGATTTTGTATATCTTTGTAAGTATGAATCTGAGAAGGTTGATATTGATAGTGCTGATGATGCTCCCGCTGCAGGGGGTGATAGCGCAGGATTGGAGTAGTCCGGAGTTGGAGTCATTGCTGCGTACATATATCAAGCAGACCTATGATGTCCAAGGAACGGTATATGGCGTGGATGAGTACGAACCTGAACCGTATCCGCTCCAGGGTGCCAATGTCAAGGTTACCTGTATGGGCGATACGACTGAAATGAATGGAGGTTCGGTTAATCAGGACGGCAGTTTCTGGGTTTATATATCACGTCGTGACCGCCTTAAGGATACCCGTCTTAGAATAACCGTTTCATATCTGGGCATGCAGTCTTTTGATACCATCGTGAGTCCGCCCATGAAGAAGGAGAGCGGCATAAACACATACACTGTCAATTTTGATACGCTGATACTGCACAGCAATCCGCTTACAACTGAGGAGGTTGAGATTGTGGCTGAACTGCAACGAATGTACCAGCGCGGCGATACCATCATATTCAATGCCGATGCCTACGAGATGCCCACCGGAAGCGTCCTGCTGGATCTGGTGCGCCGACTCCCCGGACTCAAGTATTCCGACGGCAAGATGACCTATCTGGGTCGCGACATCAATGAAATACGTCTTAACGGAGACTCATTCTTTAAACGTGACATGAGTATAGCCCTCAACAATATGCCAACGGAGAAGATCAAGAGCCTTAAGGTCTATGAGGTTCCCGTTGACACATTGAATGTCATGAGTGACAACCACCTTATAATGGATATGGAGACCAAGGAGCCGGTTAACCGCACCATTTTTGCAAATGTGGAACTTGCTACTACCGAAAATCTTGACCGATACAGGGTATCTGTGAACGGATCCACCTGGAAGCAGAACGGTTCTGAGCTATACGCATCATTCTCACGCAACACTATACCGTACGAGTATAGCCACCAGCTCAAGACAGAGAATACCGATGGATCTCTTTACTTCAACAAGGATTTCAAGAACGGGTCCGTGAATGCATCGGTGGACTACGGAAGCAATTATAGCGAGGGCAAGACCGCCAATTACAACAAGATGTTCATGCCCCAGTTCACCCAGAACTCACAGAGCGTCTCTACTACATCGAGCGGAAGCCACGGCTGGAACGGATACGCAGGACTGAACAGGCGCATAGGCAAGAAGATGAACCTGGGATTGAATCTGGATATGAACAGGAACCGTAATGACAACACCAGCAGTTCCATAGACTCCATATCGAATGAAGGTGAGGGACTTATCAGCTCGACAGAGCAGACCAGCAGAGGTGAAAACGTGAACAATTCATATAACCTGAGCGGACGGCTTTCATGGAATTTCGGTAAGGATGACAATTACAGTTTCTATCTTAATGCGGGTGTGGGCCAGACGGACGCTGAAGGTACAAGCATAAACAGCTCCAAAAGCCGATTCTACCAGTTTGGTGACAGCGCCCGTATTGTTGACCATAGGATATATACACCTAATAAGACCGGCAACTACAGGTTCAATGTCAATCTGCAGCGCCGTATGGGCGAGGCCGGATACCTGGGGTTGAGCTATGCTTTCATATACAGTAACGGCAAGAGCATCCAGAGCTATGAGGATCTGGATGCTGACGGAAATCTGAGTCCTGTGGATTCTCTCTATTATGACAAACGTAACAGTCAGGTAAACAATTCGTTTGATCTGGATTATTTCTACACTGACTCTTTAGTGCGCATAAGCGTGACTGCCAGTGCCACTCCGCTTGTAAAGACAATTGACAACTATAACCGCATGCCGGGCAAGGCCGATGAACATATCCGATATGCGGGACTGAGCTATTCGACCAATGCCGACCTGCGTTTCAAGGTGTTCAAAAGAAACCAGATAGGACTCTCCTATAACGGTTCAAACGGATTGCCCGATGTGCAGCAACTCTCCATGGTTACTGATTACAGCGATCCCATGAATATAACCATGGGTAACAGTTCACTCAAAAACTCATTCTCGCATAACGTGGGGCTGGAGTTCCAGTTCAGGTCATACCTGCGCACAAGCGTAAACTGGGGTACCACCATAGACCAGATAACCTCACTTACCCGTCTGGACCGTAAGACAGGCGCGCGCATAACGTCACCCGCCAACATAAACGGCAGCTGGAACATGAACGAGTATCTGTTCCTGACATATCCTCTCCGTGACCTGACTCTCAGTCTTACCGCAAACCATTCGCTCAATCATAACGTGGCGTACGTGCAGAGTTATACCGATGCCACCGCCAACAAGAGTGCTACGGACTATCACCGTGTGAGCCTGAATATGGAAGGTGCCTATTCGGACCGGTTCTGGCTGCTGCAAGCCAACGTGGGTTACTCGATGGATAAGAGCAAAAGTGATTATCTTGACAAATCCAGCGGCGGTAAAAGGGTAACGGCCAGTGCAACCCTGTCATACCAGTCATTGATAGGACTGGGCGCAACTACAAGTTGTAACTATAGCCATCCGTTCGGATATGAGATGGAATCGGCCAACCGTGCCGAATGCCTGTGGAACATATCGGCCGAGTACAATTTCCTTAAGGAAAAGAATGCAACGCTTAGCCTCACATGGCGTGACATACTCCGCTCATACAACGGATTCTCGGCATCAGTATCGGGTACCAGCTGGAATGAGAGCCGTACGTTCAGTGACACCTCCATGTTCGTGATAGCGTTCAGCTACCGTTTCAATAATTTCAGATAACCTCCTGATGGGGGTTGGAGTGGCGCAGAGCATTGGGGCTCACGCCGGCAATCTTCTTGACGAACTTGCTGAAAGATGACTGGTCGGCAAAATTGAGTTCGTCCGATATCTCCTGTATGCTCATGTCCGATGACAACAGCATGGAACGTGCGGTGGAGAAGAGCAGGTCCGTAATGATGGCACTCAGCGTCTTGCCGAATATGTTCGTGGTTATCTGATTCAGGTATTGTGGCGTAAGGCACATCTTCTCAGAGTAGAACTTGGCCTGATGCTCCTTGCGATAGTTGTTCACAATGAGAAGGTAGAGTTCACGGCCCAGGGTCTGCTGTCGTGTAAGCGGCTTACCGTTATCCGTGATGTCTTTCATATGTATCTGCATGATGTTGTCCAGTTCCACATGATGCCAGACGGTGGCGAGCCTGATGAACGGAATGCGGTTGGGGCAGTCCTCCCTCTCAATCTGTTCCATTATACGCTCAAGACACTGCTTCATGGTCTTTGATTCCTTTTCATTAAGTCTGAGCACAGGATGGAAATATGTCTGGGTCCATCTTTCTGATTTGACAAGATAATTGAGATGAACTGACAGGTTGTGACCGTTTGAATCCAGCAGAAGTATATGTACCGTAAAATCCGGGCTGCACTCCGCAAGACGGCACGTATGGGTTGGCGCCAGAATGAACAGACAGCCGGGCTCAAGACGGTAACTGTCATTGTTGAACTCAGTTATGCCGTATCCGTGAGTTATGTATCCCACGGCAAAAGCGTCTATGGCAAACAACTCCCTGGTTATTGTATGTCCGTAGAACTGTGTGTTGATAACGGCAATCTGATCCTTGTATACACAGGGTGGTTCAAATACCTGCGCCAGTTTTACTATGTCCTTGATACTGTATCTGTTCATTTTTTTTGATTCAAAATGGACAACTAAGATACGTGTTAATTCTCAAATATGTTTCAAAATTGACAAAATTTGTTTTGTTTAGGAACTATTTGTTCCGGGCTATATCCCGATATTTGCAGTGCAATCATGTGCTGTCGCGACGACATTTCTGGTTGTAAAGGCAATGTTGGAATGAAAAGGTGTCCGTTAAATGTGTCCTGAGTTCTTTCCTTTTCAAAACTCATGATGCATGGACCCCGGATAAATGGCAGTCTTGTAAGGTTGGCTGCCATTTATTTTTTTCTTACACAGGTTTTAGAATTGTAACTAATTTGTTATCTTTGTATTATTCAGATAAGAATTATGAGCCGTAAGTATTGTATATGTATCCTGTTTTCATTGCTGTCACTTTGCATTACGGCCGGTGCGGATACCGTCACTGTGGGTGACCTTAAGGAACTGTACAAAGAGATAGATGAGGCCATAGCAGATTCCCGTAGTTTTGTAAAGGCGCATGAGGACCGTATTGATGAGACCCGTGCCTCTTTTATAAATGCACAGTCACCTGAACGCAGGATGATGTATGCGGACCAGATGTATATGCTTTACAAATCATTTGACAATGACTCGGCATTGGCATACATCAAGATATATATTGACATGGCCGACCGGACCGGACAGCAGTGGGCCGCAGACCGCGGGCGTTCACTTATGGCATACCAGTATTCATCGGCGGGACTCTACTCGGAGTCTCTTGAGATTCTTAAGGAGATGGATGGCAGCCGGATGCAGCCGGATGTACTTACCGAGTATCTGAATGCACGTGTACATGTCTACAATGAGTTGGCGTATTATACTCCGCTTCCCGATGTGCGGGATGAGTATTACAGCCGTCGTGACCAGTACAGGGACTCCCTTTACAGGATAGCAGACCATAAAAACCCTATCTATCTGCAGCTCAGGGAGTCTGAACTCCTGGACAGCCATAGGTTTGATGAGGCACTTGAGTTCAACGACAACTGGATGTCACAGATCAGGGCCGAGTCCCGTGACTATGCCATAGTCTGTTACTACCGATATCTGATATACGCTACCATGCAGGAACCCGTATGGTCAAGATACTGGTTGGCACAGTCGGCACTGAGTGATATCAGGCATGCGGTGATGGATCAGGCTTCACTCATATCACTGGCCGACCTGCTTAATCAGGACGGGGATTTTGAGCGCAGTTACCGCTACATCAGTTTTACGTGGAGGTCAAATGACAGTTTCAATACCCGCATGCGTTCTTGGCAGATTTCACCTATCCTTACTGTCATTGAGAATGATTACCAGACTCAGAAGGAGAGAGGTAAGCGGATCCTGCTGGGTATGATGATATCGGTCAGTATTCTGGCCATGCTTACATTGGGAGCACTGCTTTTTTCCATACGTGAGCGCCGTAAACTGGCTCAGGCCAGAAGTGACCTGCAGGCAAGCAACAGCCAACTGACCGCCCTCAATGCAAAACTCATGAACCAGGCACAGGAACTGACGGACCTTAATGAGCGGCTGTCAGTACTCAACTCACAGCTGTCTGAGGCCAATTGGGTAAAGGAGGAGTATATAGGTCATTTCCTTAGCCTTTGTTCCAATTATGTGGACAAGATGGATAATTTCCGCAAGCTGGTAAACCGCAAACTTAAGAACAGGGAGTTTGAGGAACTGGCCGGTATAACCAGGTCTGTGGAGTACAAGGACCGAGAACTGGAGGAACTCTATGACAATTTTGATGAGGTGTTCCTGCATCTGTTCCCGGATTTCGTCCAGGAATTCAATGCACTGCTCAAACCGGAGGAGCAGATACAGGTAAAACAGGCCGGACGCCTTACCATAGACCTTAGAATCTTTGCACTCATAAGGCTGGGAATTGAGGATTCGTCAAAGATTGCGGACTTCCTGCATTACTCCGTGAATACCATATACAGTTACAGGGCCCGAATCAAGAACGGAGCGGCAGGCAACCGTGACGAATTTGAGAATGAGGTCAAAAAACTGGGAAAACTCAGGTAAAACTACCATTCGGGCCATCATATCCAATCCATATTTTCAAAGCATCACATTCTTATTAACAGGTTTATAATCAATGGATTATTCTGATTTGGGCGGCAGAATAATCCATTTTTTCATTTATACGGAATTTTTTGGGGTACCTTTTTGTATTACTTCGCCACCGTTAGCGTTCCCGAACGATTTCGAATAACCTTATAATATTAATTATTAACCTGTTTTATGAACAAAATCAAACTACTGACAATGCTCCTGACACTTTCGGTGTCGGTGATGGCCAGCGCCCAGAACCTTATTACGGGTACTGTGACTGACGAGAGCGGAGAACCTCTTATCGGTGCCTCTCTTGCAGAAAAGGGAAATGAACGTAACGGTGCAACAACCGACATTGACGGTCATTTTTCAATCAACGTAACAAGCGGAACCACAATCATCGCGTCTTATATAGGATATGAGACCCAGGAGGTGACCGCCAGAAACAACATGACCGTAGTCCTTAAAGAAGAAGGCGTATCACTGGATGAGGTGATGGTCATTGGTTACGGCGTACAGAAAAAGAGCGTGGTAACAGCTTCAATAGCCAAGATCAGTGCCGATGACCTGGAAGGCAAGACCCGTCTGCGTGCCGAGGATGCCCTTAAAGGTATGGCTGCCGGTATCAACGTAACTTCATCATCCGGACAGCCCGGTGCCCAGTCCATGATCCGTATCCGTGGTATCGGAACCATCAATGATGCAAATCCTCTTTATATCATTGACGGTATGCCCACAGACCAGAACGGTATGGAATCAGTAAACCCCAATGATATTGAGAGTATCGAGGTACTCAAGGATGCTGCATCGGGTGCAATCTACGGAGCACGTGCAGCCAACGGCGTTATCCTGGTTACCACCAAGAAGGGTAAGGAGGGAAAAGCCACTATCAACTATAACTTCTCTACCGGCTGGCAGAGCGCATGGAAGAAGCGTTCAGTTACCGGCGCTACCGATTACGCAATCCTCCAGAATGAGAAATACATCAACGGCGGACAGGCTCCCCTTTATGCCGATCCCTACAACCTGGTTGACGTAAACGGTGACGCAATCACCGGATTCGGAACAGACTGGCAGTCACTCCTGTTCAATGACAACGCTCCCATTACCCAGCATGACGTATCGGTAAGCGGAGCCAATGACAAGGTAAACTACTACTTCTCTGTAGGTTACTTTACACAGGACGGTATCGTGGGCGGTAACTACGGTATGTCCAACTATGACCGTCTCACTATCCGTTCAAACAACCAGTATAACCTTATTGACGCAACCAAGGAGCGTAATTTCCTGAACAAACTGGATCTGGGTGTCAACGTATCATACATGAAGGTAAACAATACCGGTATCGATGCCAACTCTACATGGGGTTCTCCCCTGGGTTCGGCTCTCTACATGGCTCCCACGCTTCCCGTTACTCTGAAGGGTAATATCGCCGAGAATATGATAAACCAGTACTCTGCATATGACCTTTATTATGATGAGAACGGCAATCCCTATACCATCCCCGGTTACGTGGGTTCATACAACGAGCAGAACAACCCCATAGCCCTGATGCATGCAAACCCCAACAAGAACTGGTCACACAAATTCATGCCCAAGTTCTCTGTTGACCTCCAGCTGGTGGACAACCTGAGCTACCACTTTACACTGAGTGCCGAGCAGTCATTCTGGGGATATGACGGTGCCACACTGCAGAAATACTACTATTCAGGAAACAGCAATTCGGACCATACACAGGCTGTAGCCTATAAGGGCAATTCAACCGTATGGCAGGTAGAGAACACCCTTACCTACAACAAGACCATAGACAAGCACTCTTTCGATGTAGTGCTGGGTCAGTCCGCAATGCAGTCCAAGGGTGACGAACTGGGTGGCTCACACTGGAACCTGGTTAACGTAAACAAGCCTTCAATCAACTATACGACCGGTGGCAACATAGGTCTTTCAACCGATGAGAATGATGTCATAACCGGTGCTACAAGCTACGTAGGCGTGTGGGGCGGTCCTTATGTGGAGCACAAGCTGGCTTCATACTTTGGCCGTCTGAGCTATAACTTTGACGAGCGTTACATGCTGCAGGCTACACTGCGCCGTGACGGATCAAGCCGTTTTGGCGCAAACAACAAGTTCGGTCTGTTCCCGTCAGCTTCATTCGGATGGAACGTAACCAATGAGGACTTCATGACCGGTTCTTCAAACTGGCTCTCACTTATGAAAGTACGTGCCAGCTGGGGTAAGAACGGTAATGACAACATCGGTGACTTTGCCTACACGACCCTGACCAATACCGGCGGTTCAAGCAACTACTACTTTGGTACTTCACAGAGCATGTCATACGGCTCAAAGGCCAATCGTCTTGCCAATGAGGACCTCAAATGGGAGGAGAGCGTACAGACAGACCTCGGTGTTGACCTGGGCTTTTTTGACAACGCACTCACATTCACCGTTGACTACTTCATCAAGAGGACAGACGGTATGATCATTGAGATGCCTATCCCCAGTTATGTGGGTGAGGCCAGACCTCTGGCAAATGCCGGTGATATGGTCAACTCAGGTTGGGAGTTTGAGGCAACTTACAAGCAGCAGATTGGTGACCTGTTCTTCTCAATACAGGGTAACGCCTCATATTTGCACAATGAACTGAGAAACCTGGGTAACGACACCGGTTTCCTGAACTGGGGTATCAGTCAGTTCTCAGACGGCGGCACCCGCGCCGAGAACGGTCAGCCTTTCCCGTTCTTCTACGGTTACAAGACGCTGGGCGTATTCCAGAACATAGACGAGGTCAACGCTTATGTTGACGCCAACGGCAACAAGATCATGCCCGATGCAAATCCCGGTGACCTTAAGTTTGCCGATGTGAACGGTGACGGCAAGATCACATCCGATGACCGTACCAACATTGGTAACGGTACACCTGACTGGACATTCGGTCTTAACGCATATGCAGAGTGGAAGGGATTTGACCTGAGCGCATTCTTCCAGGGCGTATACGGAGCCGATGTTTTTGATGCCACCTACCGTCAGGATATCGCCTCAGGTAACTATCCCACATGGGTGCTCTCACGCTGGACAGGCGAGGGTACATCAAACAGAATTCCTATCCTCAAGCAGGGTGACAGCAAGAACTGGGTATGCAGTGACATCTACATCCAGGACGGCTCTTACCTGCGTCTCAAGAACCTGACCCTGGGTTATACACTGCCCAGACAGATGACCAGAAAGATTGGTCTTGACCGTTTCCGCGTGTTCGGAATGGCAGAGAACCTCTTTACATGGACCAGATACTGGGGATTCGATCCTGAGATCGGTTCCGGTTCAACCAGCCTTGGCGTAGATTACGGAGTCTATCCTCAGGCCCGTACATTCACCGTAGGATTCAACATCACTCTTTAAACCTGTTTTTGATTATTAGATATGAAAAAGAATATTATACTCACAGGCATGCTCGCAGCGACAGTGCTGATGAGTTCATGCGGAGAAGATTTCCTGGTGGTATCCAATCCTACCGGTGAACCTCTGGAGGAATACTATACCACAGACGCAACCCTTTTTGAGTCTCTGACATCGGCCTATGCCCCCTTACACTGGCCCGATTGGGACGGAACAGCCTACAATGACCTCACCGTTGACGCAGAGATCATGGGCGATGATTTCTGGGTAGGCGGCTCAAGCGATACCGACAACAAGCATTGGCATATGCTGTTCAACTTTGAGGCTGACGGCAACAATACGCTTGCAACCCTTTGGGGTGATTTCTACTCCGGAATCAAGCGTTGCAATGACGTAATCAAGTACTGCTCATGGGGTGGCGGAACAAAACAGAACCGTGCCCTCTATACTCTTGAGGCCCGTCTGCTGCGTGTATACTACTACAATATCCTGTGGCACTACTACGGTAACGTTCCCTTCTATCTGGAGAATCTGGAGATGCCGTATACTGCTCCTCAGCTTACAGCCGATGAGATATACGCCCGTCTTCTCCCGGAACTGGAGGATATCATCAACAACGGTTCACTCCCCTTGAGATGGGATGACAAGAATGCAGGCCGCGTATCACAGGCATTCGCATACATGCTCTATGCCGAGATGGTAATGTATCAGAATGACACCGAGCGTTACGGCAAGGCCCTGGGTTACATGAAGGAGCTTATCACATCGCCCGATTATGACCTGAACCCCTCATTCGCTGATATCTGGAAAGAGAGCGGAGAGTGGTGTATAGAGTCAATCTTTGAGATCACCTATAACGATGACATGGCTCAGCGTGACTGGGGTGGAGCCGCAATCAATGCAGGCGGAAGCGTGCTCCCCACACTGATCTCACCCAACACATGGCCCGGCGGCGACGGCTGGGATGCAGGTAATGACGGCTGGGGATTCCTTCCCGTACGTCTTGAGACCTATAACATGTATGCCGAAGGTGACGTTCGCCGCGCCGCTACCATCTGGGATGTACGCGGTAATACCTATACCGAACGTTATCAGGATACACATCTCTGGTTGGGCAAATACCGTCCTTACAGCGCCAACAGTCAGGACTGCCCCACATCAAAGAACCTGAACTACAACAATAACAAGCGCATATACCGTTATGCGGAGACACTCCTGAACGCAGCTGAGCTGTTGCTGGCAACCGGCGGTGATGTGACAGAGGCTGCAGGTTATCTGAGCCAGGTACGCCAGCGTGCCGGTCTGGGCACAGTCTCCACATGTACTCTCGATGACATCATCAATGAGCGTCACCTTGAGTTCTGCGGTGAGGGCAAGCGTTACTTTGACCTGGTACGTACAGGCAAGGCAGCTACCACACTGGTTCCCGATATCTACGGTTACCGTACAAATACCTGGACTCCCAGCAAGAAACACATCCCTCTGGCACAGTCAGAGCTTGATGCCGATCCCACTCTTGTCCAGAACAACTATTAATCCCTAAAGAGTAAAGACTATGAACAGAATATTCAAAGATACAATATCAGTTCTGGTGGCAGGCCTTATGTTTACGGCCTGTTCACCGGAGGAGTTCACAGGCGCCAATCCCAATGACATCCCTGTGATAGGAGACAGGACAATAACTGTTGAGACTGACCAGGAGACCAATACCGCCACATTCTCCATCAGCGGTGATTTCCAGGGCTGTTATCCCATGTGGTATCTTGACGGAAATCCCTATTCAATACTGCCCAAGGCAAGTTACTCAAACGTAAACAGGGGTACACACAACCTCAAGGTTTACATCATGAACCGTAACGGTGTGTCACAGGCTTCATTGAGCGGTAGTTTCACATTCAATACATCCAAGATTGATTTTTCACCTTACTTTAATCGCCTTTGTGACAAGGAGTGGCGTATAGATTATGCCGAGGCCGGTCATATGGGTTGCGGTGAGCCCGGAACAGACGGTTCCAACTGGTGGTCGGCCGCACCTGAGGACAAGAAGGATTGGGGTGTATATGATGACAGGATCAAGTTCGTGCATACGGAAACTGATGAGGCTACAGGCGGTAGCTACATCTACAATCCGGGTGAGGGCGGTACTGTTTACGTGAATACCGGATGTACCGTATTCTCAACATTCAATACCCATGACGGAGCGGACTTCATGGCCACGGTTACCGAGCAGGAGACAACATTCACGCTGATTCCCGGTACATTCAATGATGATGACTGCGTATACATCCAGTTCCCGGCCAACACACTGCTTCCGTACATCGCCAACGATGATATCTATGATAATCCCTTATACCGCATAGAGGCCCTTACAAACAACCGTCTTGTCCTTATAAGCGACAACGGCAGCATTGCATGGCGTATGGTATTCACCAGCAAGAGTGAGGTCAAGGGATTTGAGGGATTTGATGCCAACAGCGCATTCAACATGTGGAAGGGAATCACTCCCGCAATGTCATTCTACTACAATCCCGATCCCTCATGGGGTAATGAGCAGACCGCCGCTTTTGAAGCCGGTTTTGTAAATGGAAACAATGACTATTCAATAGCCATTCCCAACAAGTGCTATGCACAGTGGCAGGCTCAGGTTCATTTCCATACCAACCTGACGACATCGGAGTCAAAGAACTATGATTTCTCAGTCATTCTCAACTCTGACAAGGATCAGGAAGGCGTGACCGTAAAGGTTACCAATGAGGCTGATAATGAAGCCATCATCGATGAGAGGATAGACCTTAAGAAAGGTGAGGACTTTGTATTCTGGAAGAGTGATATTGCCGGTAAGGATATGACCGATGTCAAGGTTGTGTTTGACTTTGGCGGTGCCGATGACAACACGACCGTAAGCATACGTAACATAGTCCTTAAGGATCATGCCGATGATGACGGTACAGTCCTGCCCGTGGATGATTCAGAGAAACCCACCATGGATTGGGATGTGACATCGGCTTCAAACATGTGGAAATCCGTTGAGGATGGAACTGCACTTGAGCAGTATAGCTACTTTTTTGCAAACACTGACTCATGGATTCCCATAGAGTATAATGAGGTTACCCATAATAACGGTGAGTACACACTTGTACTGCCTCAGGGCAACGGCGCTATCCAGTGGCAGAGCCAGTTCCATATAGACACCAGACTTACCGGAAGCGCAAGCAAGAGCTACAATTTCTATCTGGTCATTGAGGCCGATACCGATTGCCCCAATGTCACATTCAAACTGACAGACTCCGGCGATGACAACTATCTTTTCATGGAGCGTAACAATCTGAGCGCTGATGAGCCGTTTATTCTTAAGAAGACCGGTCTTACTTTCAAGGACGGCAATGACGCATCGGCAATCCGTATGTTCTTTGACTTTGGAGGAAGTCCGGAGAATACAACCGTAAAGATCAGTCAGATATACTTTGAAGAGGTACAGTAAATGAAAAGGAATATGCTTTTAGGTTTTATCTTCACTCTCACTGCGGCCCTCATGGGCTGCAGCGGGGGCGATGATGACGTAACTTCATCATCCAAGCCTGTAATAACCGTATCACAGGAGTCTGTCGAGGCTACCGCCGACGGTGGTGAATTCACCATTGCCGTAACATCGACCGCAAGGGAATGGGGCGTATATGCCGACGGTGATTTCATCACTCCTGAGATCCTGAACGGTTCGGTTACCGCCGGTTCACTGCAGATAAAAGTAGCTCCCAACCCTACGGTTAAGGAGCGTAGCGGCAGCGTGACCATCATGTCAGGAGTAGCCAGAAAGAGAATCAATGTCATTCAGACTGCTGCCGAGAGTCCGGCATATTATGCTCCGGAGGGCTATGACCTGGTATGGCATGACGAGTTTGACAGCGGATCTGAACTCAATTCCAATGACTGGAAACATGAGGTACAGCGTAAGGGATGGGTAAACAATGAACTCCAGAATTATGTCAATCATGTATCACCTGAAGGCAAACTTGTTACTGAGATAAAGGACGGAACCCTACGCATCCACTGCTTCAAGGAGAACGGAAACATCTATTCCGGCAGGGTTTACGCTCATGTCAATGAGGGCTGGCAGTACGGCTACATAGAGGCCAGAATCAAACTGCCCGCCGGAAAAGGCACATGGCCTGCATTCTGGATGATGCCTGTAGGCAATGACTGGAGCACCAACCCGTGGCCCATGTGCGGCGAGATAGATATAATGGAGGAGGTGGGCGTGGTACCCAATGAGGTGTCATCATCCATCCATACCCAGGATTACAATCACACCAAGAACACACAGAAGACTCATGCCATGACCATCAGCAAGGCCGAGGGTGAATTCCATACATATGCCCTCCTTTGGACTGCCGATGAGATCACCACCTATGTGGACGGTCAGGTACAGCTCAATGTCACCAAGTCAGCTCTTGGTTCCGGTCACAACCAGTGGCCTTTCCATTATCCGTTCTACGTGATATTCAATCTTGCGTGGGGCGGAGACTGGGGCGGAATGCAAGGTGTAGACGAGACTGCACTCCCCATCACCATGGAGGTGGATTATGTAAGAGTCTTTCAGAAATAAAACCTGTTTATGATACGTAAGATAACATTTTTGACCGGTCTGCTGCTTGTAACAGCCTCATCCAAGGCTCAGCTTCCGGTATATCTGGATGAAAGCAAACCTGTAGAGCAGCGTATTGAGGATGCTCTCTCCAGAATGACCCTGGATGAGAAGATCGCTGTCATTCATGCACAGTCCAAGTTCTCAAGTCCGGGTATAAAACGTCTTGGATTTCCGGATTTCTGGACCGATGACGGCCCTCACGGCGTACGTCCCGATGTGCTTTGGGACGAGTGGGAGCAGGCCGGACAGACCAATGACTCATGTGTGGCTTTCCCGGCTCTTACCTGCCTGGCTGCCACCTGGAATCCGCAGATGGCCCGCCTGTACGGCGAGTCACTTGGCGAGGAGGCGCTTTACCGCGGCAAGAGCATGATTCTGGGCCCCGGAGTCAATATCTACCGCACACCTCTGGGCGGACGCAACTTTGAGTACATGGGTGAGGACCCACTGCTGGCTTCACGCATGGTAGTACCTTATATACAAGGACTCCAATCAAAGGGTGTGGCAGCCTGCGTTAAGCATTATGCCCTTAACAATGATGAGGAGTACCGTCATCAGGTGAATGTCATAGTAAGTGACAGGGCTCTGCATGAGATATATCTGCCGGCCTTCAAGGCTGCCATTACCGAGGGTAAGGCCTGGGGTATCATGGGTGCCTATAACCTTTATCAGAACCAGCACAACTGCCACAATGTGACACTGCTCAACAAGATTCTCAAGGAGGACTGGAAGTTTGACGGCATAGTGGTATCGGACTGGGGAGGATGTCATGATACCGATGAGGCTGTAAGGAACGGACTGGACCTGGAGATGGGTTCATGGACGGACGGTCTGGTTATGGGAGCAACCAACGCCTATGACCGCTACTATATGGCGTTGCCTTACAAGCGACTGATACAGCGCGGCGTGTACAGCACCGCTGAACTTGATGAGAAAGTACGCCGCATTCTGCGTACATTCTACCGCACCACCATGAGAGGTGACCGTCAGATAGGTTTCCTCTGCTCGGAGAGTCACTATGAGGCTGCACGCGAGATAGCCCGTCAGGGAATAGTCCTGCTCAAGAATGATGCTGCGGCTGACCCGTCAAAGGGTAAGAGCGCCAAAAGCGCCTTACTGCCGGTAGATGTAAAGAGCATGAAGCGTATCCTGATTGTAGGAGAGAACGCAGTCAAGATGATGACTGTGGGAGGAGGCTCGTCATCACTCAAGGTTCAGAGAGAGATACTGCCGCTTGACGGATTCAAATCAGTGGCACGCAGCATCAATCCCGATATAGAGATTGATTTTGCCCGCGGTTATGTGGGAGATACCGTTCAGAGTTACAACGGCGTAACTGTGGGGCGCAGTCTCTATGATATCCGTCCGGCATCAGAACTCATGGCCGAGGCTGTAGAGAAGGCCCGTCAGGCAGACTGCGTAATAATGTTCGGCGGACTCAACAAGAGTGACTATCAGGATTGTGAAGGTCATGACCGCAAGAACATGGACCTGCCCTACGGACAGAACGAACTTATTGAGGCTCTTGTTGCTGCTAATCCCAGATTCGTGTTCGTGAATATATCCGGAAACGCCGTCACCATGCCATGGCTCATCAAGGTGCCCGCAGTGGTACAGGGCTGGTTCATAGGATCCGAGTCCGGAACAGCCATTGCATCGGTACTTACCGGACAGGTTAACCCGTCAGGAAAGCTTCCGTTTACATGGTACTCCAGACTTGAGGATTGCGGAGCCCACGCTCTTGGTACATATCCCGGAACCTGGCGTGAAGGTGAGGGCATTATTGATGAGGAATACAAGGAGGATATATATGTAGGATACCGCTGGACTGACCGTGAAAAGAGTGCCAAACCTCTGTTCGCGTTCGGACACGGCTTGAGTTATACCACATTCGGTTTGGGCAAGGTAAGAAGTGACCGTGAATCAATGACGGCCGATGATGAAATCACATTTACCGTGAGCGTTACCAATACCGGTAAGACAGCCGGTTCTGAGGTTGTCCAGCTCTATATCAGTGACCTGAAATCATCACTTCCGCGTCCCGTAAAGGAACTCAAGGGCTTTGAGAAAGTCTATCTGGAGCCCGGTGAGACAAAGGATGTCTCAATAACCATAGGACGTGACGCCTTGAGTTTCTATGATGATACCGTTCAGGACTGGGTGGCAGAACCCGGTATGTTTGAGGCGTTGATAGGTACCTCATCGGACAGGATATCATCAAAGACAAGATTCAGACTGGAATAGAAAAACACTCTTTTTGTCCTGCAATGGCCGACCGGTATTTTATCCGGCCGGCCATTGTTGTTTCTATTAAGAAATGTTAATTTTAGCTCAAATAATTAATATATTTTTGGTTTTCTTATGGAGATGCAATAATTTTGAGAAAAGGACTTATTTGATAATCAGTGATAAACTGAATCTTCATTAACCTAAATGATATTTATATGAGAATTAGGAGTTACTTGTTTCTTTTAGTTTGCGGATTGTGTACATGTACACAGTCTTTCGCACAGGTGGCTAAGCCTGTCCGTTATCCCGGTGACCCCATGGTCATATTCAGACAGACCTTTGAGCCCAAGGATCAGACTATTTCGGCTGATTCAGCATGGAAGGAGTGGTGCAACACTCCCGTTGACACTATTCGTGAGATTGCCTATTATTCAAAGATAGGCACAAGCACTGTAAGTAAGGTAGATATCTACGACGGATCTGAAGACTGGAATATCTTTGCAGTCAGGACAGACTCCATCATTCCCATGCTTAACGGCGTGGAACTCTATGCAGATGACTATTCAACCATAGTCAGTGACGGAGATGATATCAGTCGTGTCGCTGCATTTGATAAATACGGCGAGGATGGTGGTGAGTATTTCTTCAAGTACACTACAACTGCCAACGGAGGTAGCAGCAAGAATACCGCCAAGTACCGCCGTAACCTTTTTGTGAGAGGTTTTGATATTGAGGATGAGACCTCATACCGTCTCACACTGTACGTAAAGGCCAAGAAACTGGCAGGAAACTCTCCGTTGTTCTATGCCGATGTGATGCGCGGATATCATCATCAGCGTGAGGCATTCTCAATGGGTATCACAAGCGGTACCGCATATGAGTATGAGAAGAGCGGTCTTACCAATGAATGGCAGAAGATCACATTCATGACCTATTATCTGAATGACTCAGTTGCTGACGGCTACACATTCTACAACGGTTACAGCTGGGCCGATGACTGGACATGGCGTCCTACCGACGATCAGCTTGCCGCCTGGAACAAGACCCTCAATCCGGGTGAATACCTCAATTACGTAAAACAGCCTGACAAGTATTTTGTACGTCTGGCATTTGCTACTGACAGCGTAGAGTACTCTATCGATAACCTGTCACTTACAAAATCATGGATTGGAGGTGTAGAGCATGAGGGTAATATGATCCGTGTGGATTTTGGATATGAGACCAACCTCAAGGCTCTGGCTCAGGCTGCATATGCCGAGACCGGAATTGCTGCCATGGAGCTGCCGGGTGAATACTTCTCTGTATATGGTTATATGTCCAAGAGAGATGAGTGGGTCAATATTGAGATAGAGTCGGCCGAGTATCATGATGACGGTTACATGTACATGTGGTCCAAGGATACGTATTATGATGGCCGTTATTACATGAATCCTTTCTCTGTCTATGATTCAGTACTTGTAAGCTTTACCAATCCGGTTGACGATGACAAGCTGTGCCTTAAATATACAGGCAAGACCTATCCTATGCCTCTTGATACCGTATGGGTGAATGCAGGTAAGAAGGTTCATGACTTTACCAATGAGTTGTCTACTCCCAACCCGTATATAGCTAAAGATAAGAACGGCAATAAGATTACCCCGGTAACCCAGCTGCCGCCCGTTATGGTATCATATCCCTATGAGAACGGTTCATTCGGTCTTAACAGCATTAATGAGATAACCGTGGGCATGTCACGACTCATTCTCTATGATGACAAGGGTGAACTGTCGGAATATGCATTCCTTCGCGTAACCAAGGCCGGTTTCAAGGAGATCTGGAAAGTAAAGGATGCTACGGCTACCACTGCTACGTTCGCCCGTTCCGAGAGTGACATTACAACTAACGGAGACCTGGTGGGTGACTACACGTTTGAGTTCCTGAATCTTAAGGCCTCAGGTACCGATTACGGCAAGAACGTCACCTTGAACTACCATTTTGGAGATTTCAGTACAACCGTCAATGAGAGTGTGCCCTATTTCATCTCCGACTGGCTGAGTGAAATCACCAAGGGTGAGTTGAAGGGTGCCAATCCTACAAGTACCTATGTACATGATGCCGATACAGAGTTCAAGAAGGGTGATGGAACCAAGGCCGGATCCGCCAAGATACGTCTGTATGCGTTGGATTATGATGCTATGGATATGGATAACTGCGGTTATTATCTGGTTACCAAGAGTAATCAGGAAGGTCCTACAGGTAATATCTACACCATCATTAACTTTACCAAGGCTGGAGGTTACTCCATTAAGTTCAAGGCTGCGGCATGGGATAGAGTGGGATATCCTGCAGAACTCTATTTCTATCCTAAGCCCAACAGTGATCTGGAAGACGGTGATGATAAGGGATTTGCCGTACTTGAGAAACTGGAGAAAACCCTGCTTGGCGCTATAGATCCGCAGGTTAAGGTTGCCAAGAAGAGTGTAAAGGATGTCAATACCGGAAAATGGCCCGATGATGTCGAGACATTTGAGTACACATTCCTGGTACCCAGCGCCGGAGACTACATGTTTGAGTGGAGAATCACTGCCGGCGATGACTACGGTGTGTTCATCGGCAACTTCTTTATCAGCAGCATGGGTGAGGCCAATCTCTCAACCCCGTATGTAAAGAAACTTTGCGATGCAGTTGCAGCGGCTACAGATATGCTTGATGCGGCAGTTGCAGATGAGTATCAGGGTGATGCCTATAATGCATTGTCAACCGTAATTGAGGAGGGTAATGCCTACAAGGGTAATTATCCCAGCAAATATGACTCAGTGGTAGCTCATGTGAATGATTGTATGGCTCAGATGAGTGAGCGTATAAGTGTAGTTGACCTGTTCTACAGTACAGAGGATGATGTTGACGCTAAATTGTCAGAGTTTGAGCACGATACTCTTGGTATGGTGAATCTGGCTGCATACATTGCTCTTTCAAATATGTTTGATGGTAACTTTGACTTTGAGTGCCCTGAGAATACCAATGATGAGATCAACGCCGCCATTCAGGCATATAAGGATGCAATGGCTGCTCTTGACGCCCGTCTGGAGTTGATGGACAAGTATGCTGAGAAACTTGAGACTGCCAAGGAACTGACAGTTGCCAAGGATGCCCACAGGGATTATCCGGAGTTCGGTGAACTGGAGAACGTATACGGTGAGTCCAGCAGGTTTGACCAGATTGGAACGGCCGATGATGAGTATCAGGCTCAATATGACCGTCTGTGCGAATCAATCAACACCTACGTATTCAAGGTAGATGCTGTTGATGCCTACACCAGACAGGCTAAAGAGCTGTTTGCCCTGGCCGATACACTGGGTTATGACTTTGGCGGAGACAAGGCCGGAGTAAAGGATAAGGTATATTCACTGCTGGCTAAGGATGATGATCTTGAGACCATTCTCCGTACCGCAGCTATACTTGAGATACTCAAGATATATCAGGAGGCCGATGAAGATGACCTCAAACTCCTGGATAATCTTGACGTAAGTGCTCTTATGCCTAACTATTACCTCTATAACGAGGCACTGGTTGACAGGGATATGGAGCAGAACAGCAGCGGAAAGTGGAGAATCAAGAGAGGTACCAATACAACCGCATTCCCGGATTGGACTCTTACCTATTCAAGCGGAACCTGGTATCCTACCAAGTCCAGGATTGATGTGACCAATATTGATTGGGAGGCCGAGGGTCATGTATTTGCAGGAGGTGTAAGATGCGGCTCATCAAGTAAGGGTACTCTGTCTACACAGATTGCAGAACTCCCCCACGCATTATACTGGGTAGGAGCATATGTCCACAACAACACATCTAACGTAACCTTTGCAGCCAAGTCTGATTCTGCCGATGTAACCATCACGCTGAGCAAGCTGAACGGTTATAAGGAGGTAGGTATAGACTCAGTCATGGTTGACGACTCTCTTAAGGTGACAGCAGCCCAGACATCGGGCAGCAGTAGCAGTGAGGTTGACTTCAGATACTTTGTACTGCGTCTGCGCGGAGCCGATGCTGCATACGATTACGCAAAGGCTGTTTCTGACCAGAAGGCAAAACTGGCAGGTCTGATAACATTTGCCGATGCATCAGATGAGGAGACAGATGTACAGTACTTCAGCCTGGGCGGTATACAGATAACCGCTCCTAAGGCCGGTGAGGTGGTAATTCGCAGGATTACCCTGAGTGACGGAACCGTTGTTGCAGAGAAGATACTTGTCAAGTAGTACTCTGCTGACAACAGTATATAAAATGACAGGGCGGCCCAACGGTCGCCCTGTCTTTCTCTCAAGTATGAATTGGTAGGTAAATGGTTATCTTTTTTTAGAATCCGCCGAAACCGCCGCCGAATCCACCGCCGCCGAATCCGCCACCGAATCCGCCGCCGAAGTCGCCGCCCATCATCATGAAGTCGCCGCCTCCGAAACCGCCCATGTTCATCTCACTTACCTTGCAGCCCTTGGGGAGTACAAAGAAGTCAGGCTCAACATCCTCGGCAGAGAAACTTACTGCAGTCTGGCTTGTGGTTGCCCAGTCACTCTCAGTTACGGTTGACAGAGGAATTCCCTCATATACGCAAACTGTGATGTTCTGGCTGAATCCCATCTGGTTGCTGGGGCTCATTGAGTACTTCTTGCAGGTAACGCCTGCAACCTGCTCCTCACCCAGTTCCTTGATCTTGTTACGGCGAATGGTCTTCTTGTCCAGGTTCAGCCAGTCAATCTGACCAAGCTGTCCTATCTGGGCACCGCCCATGCTGAAACCACCGAATCCGCCGCCACGGCCGCTACGTCCGCCGCCGAATATGGGCATTACGGTTGCGGTATTCTCCTTCTCGTTGATGGTGTATGTGGAGTCACCTATTGATATAGTACGTGTGATGTTCTCTCCGTATACGCTTATTCTGGCAGTCTTCTTTCCGTAGTCGTCAAAATAGATCTGCTCTCTCATATCACCGGAGTTGAAGTTGTTCATCATGTTGAGGAATGTGCTGTCACCGAATGCGGCCAGACCGCCACCTCCCATAGCAGAGAAATCGGGCATATCGCCCATATCTGATGATACGGTAATAACGCCGGATTTTACACCGAACAGAACCTCTTTAACCTCTTTCTTCTTGGCGTTTGCTGAAACGCATACTGCTGCGATCAGAGCTGCAGCCATCATAATTTTTTTCATTGTCCTTATTTTGTAAATTGTTTACCTTTCGGGGTTGTCGTAAAGAATATAAGAGGCAACCCTGAAAGTTAAAAAGGGCAATGAGTACTTTTTTCAGAATAGCTTTGAGATGAGGTCGGGGCGTCCTATGCGGCGCAGCTCGGAAATGAGGCGGTGACGCTGTGCCGGGTCATACCAGAAAAAGAACTGACGCTGTGCCTGCTTGTCACGCTCCGTGCGTGCCGTATAGACAGGCTGCATGGTGTAGGGGTTGATGCCGGTGTAGAATATCTCGGTACTCAGCGTCATGGGAGTGGGCGTGAAATCCTGAATCTGCTCCAGCTTGAAATTGAGGCGTTTGGTGATTATGGCCAGCTGTGCCATATCCTCCTCGGTGCAGCCGGGGTGGCTGCTTATAAAGTAGGGGATAAGCTGCTGGCGCAGACCGCACTCCTGGTTCACTTTGTCAAAAGTTTTCTTGAACTGCTCAAACTGCATGAATGACGGCTTGCGCATGAGTGCGAGTACTGAGTCCGATGTGTGCTCAGGTGCCACCTTGAGGCGTCCGCTCACATGGCGGCTTATGAGTTCACGGGCATACTCCAGATGGGACTTATCGGCCTTGACATCAGGGTCGCGGTACTGCAGGATGTCATAACGGATACCGCTGCCTATGCAGGTCTTCTTTATGCCGGGGACCTTATCGGCAGCCTTGTAGAGTGCGGTAAGGGCGGTCAGGTCAGTGCCCAGGTTGGGACAGACCTTGGGCGTGAGGCATGTGGGGCGTTTGCACTTGGCGCAGAGCTCCTTGTTGCGGCCGCCTGTGCCGTACATGTTGGCCGACGGGCCTCCCAGGTCCGATATGTACCCTTTGAAATCCTCCATCTCAGTAATCTTGCGCAGCTCCTTGAGGATACTCTCCTTGCTGCGGCTCACTATCTGCTTGCCCTGATGGGCCGATATAGTGCAGAACGAGCAGCCGCCGTAACAGCCGCGGTGTATGGTTACCGAGTGGCGTATCATCTCATATGCCGGGATGCGCTTGCCGTTGTATCGCGGATGGGGCAGACGGGTGTAGGGCAGGTCATATACGGCATCCAGCTCCTGTGTGGTAAGCGGCGGATAGGGTGGGTTGACCACAACGTACCGGTTGCCTGTGGGCTGTATGATACGGTGGGCCAGAATCATGTTTGACTCCTCCTCAATGATGCGGAAATTGGCGGCCTGGCTGCGCTTGTCGGCAAGACACTGCTCATGTGATGCCAGCACCTTGTCCTGGTCAGTTATGCCACCGGGAACCTCCTCGCTCAGGAACGCCACCTGAGGTATAGACTTGATATCCTCTATGCGGCCCTCGCTGAATGCATCGGCCAGGGCAATGGTCACCTTCTCGCCCATGCCGTAGGTCAGGAAATCGGCACCGCTCAGTTCCAGGATATTGGGCAGAAGCTTGTCCTGCCAATAGTCATAGTGGGTGAAACGGCGCAGCGAAGCCTCAATGCCTCCCAGTACCACAGGTACATCAGGGAAGAGTTTCTTGAGTGCCTTGGTGTAGACTATGGAGGGGTACTCGGGGCGTCCGGTGTGGCGGCCGTCGGGGGTGTAGGCATCCTCGGAGCGCAGGCGCTTGCCGGCAGTGTATCGGTTTACCATGGAGTCCATGGCTCCGGCCGATACGCCGAAGAACAATCGCGGAGCCCCCAGTTTCTTGAAATCGCGCAGGTCATCCTGCCAGTTGGGCTGCGGAATTATGGCAACCTTGTAGCCGTGTGACTCAAGCACACGACCTATCACGGCGCTGCCGAACGATGGATGGTCCACGTAGGCGTCGCCGCTAAAAAGTATCACGTCCAGCTGGTCCCAGCCCAGACGCTCACACTCCTTTTTGGTTGTAGGCAGCCACTGAGGCATGGTTACTCTGCGGGTGCGGGCTCAGGGTTCTCAGAGTTCCACTTCTCAAAGAGGGCAATCAGGTTCTTGAGTCCAAATGCCTTCATGTCGCGGTGATAAATCACGTCAATGCAGAGGTCAAGCAGTTCCTTGTCTGATCCCTGCGGGGTGGTGAGCAGTGAACGTACCGTGAGTTTGAGCTTATCAAGTGACTGCTCGGTAATGATACCGTTGCTGTCTACCAGATACTGCAAAAGTGAATAACGGCGGATGGTTGCCAGATTATCATCGGACACGTTGATGCTGCGTGTTCCGGATTCATTTGCCTGAATGTTGTACATAACTGTTCGTTTTATTTGTCAGTCAAATATTTTAAAGCAGATTTCATTATGCGGTCACGCTCTTTAGGTTGCTCCACGCTCTCCAGCGGGAATCCCATTACAAGTGTGGCGCATGAGCGGTCCCTGTATCCCACACCTGCGGTGAGACCGGTGTCCGTGTATTTGAATTGGGTGGTTGCAGAACCTACCGGAGAGAGCACATCGGGCTTGACCAGACCGTAACCCTCAAAACTTGAGGTACGTCTTATGGTGGCTCTGCTTCTCATTCCCTTTATCTGGTTGGCAGTGCGCTTGGGTAGCGGTCCCTCCCAACGGTAATGCAGGACCTGGGCGGCAAACTGCTCGTCACTGAGGTCCGATATCATATCGGCACCCACATATGAACCGCTGCACATCAGGGCTCCGCCACGGTTAAGGTAATCCTTTATCTTGCGTTGCAGTACGGGCGGGAAAGTGGAGTAGTCCTTATGGCAGATGGTGTCTTGTGCAGAGCGTTTCTGCAGACCCAGGATCAGGTCCACCACCTTGTAGTCCGATAGGTTTATGATTCCGTCCTGGACGGCTTCACGGCTGCATGATACGAATGACCATCCGGCTGCAGCAATGCTGCGTCCGTGAACCTCAGGGTAGTTGAATGTGTTGCCGGCCAGAAGCGCTCCGTTCAGAGTCTCGTCTCCCATACCCAATGAAACCTCCTCCTCAGAGTCTATAGAGTCCAGTGCGAATATCTGCTGGTATCCGCTGTAGATGGGGGAGTACATGTATTGGACGCCCGGATCGGACAACATGTCAAAACCTTGAGTGCTGTCTGTCTGAATGGCTTCGGGGCCGCTCAGGCGCTGGAATCCGTTTACTATGAGCGCGGTGCCTTCACTCTGGGAGGCGATATAACCGGCCAGCGTCTCTGACGGCATGCTCTCACCGCCCTCATTGACCGCTGTCACGCGGAAACGGTACATATGGTCCTGCTCCGGAACAAACCGGAATATGTTGTCACGTGTAAATGTGCCGCCGTCAAATCCGTTGTCATCAACTGCGGTATAGACTATGTATCCTCCCGGTACGGCGGTGGGCTCGAGCGTATCGGTAACGGCACGCCATGACAGGGTGAATGCGTTCCTGCCGTACATGCTGATGCTGAAATGGTCAACCGGCAGCGGCTGGACCACATAACTGCGGTCATGCATGAAATTCACGTACCTGAGCAGTGACTTGTAAATGGAACGTGAAGCCGTAAACCTGAAATTGGGATTGAGCGCCAGGCTTACGTCACGGAAATTCTGATGTGACAGCAGCTCCAGCAGCATGGATAGTATCTGCGGCTCGCGGCTCTCACAGTAGTTCTTGTCCCATATTCCGCGGTGGATCCACTTACGTCCTATGGCAGGCTCCAGGTCTGCGCGCAGACCGGTAAGAATCATGTCAGTAAGGTCACGGCTCACGTCGCGGGTATGCCCTTCGCCCAGCAGACCGTCTGCAAAATCCGTGGTACAGATACCCAGAGAGCCGTAAATGGTATCTCCGTATGTGTAACCTGCATCGGTATGGAGCGCAAAATAGAGTTCCAGGGGCACTCCCAGTCCGGGATTGGCCTTATTGAAAATTGATCCGCCCGATAACCAGTTGGCCATGTAGGGGCGTGTCCAGATATCCTCACGGTAATCATCGGTGCCGTCATATTTGCTGAATATGCTGTCCGGCGCACCGGCAAACCTGGTGTAGTATCGGGCACCCATATTGTAACGCGGGGCGGTGAGTTCCAGGCCTTCACGTATCTCAGTGGTAGTACCGCCGCCAAACCTTACGGCATCGGCATTGACTGTGCCGTGCATCTGGCTGCTGTTGTCAAGGCTCACCATGCCCTGAGGGCTCTGACCTTTCCTGAAATGGAAAGTGCCCAGATAGACCCATGTGCCGCCTCCCATCTGCTGGTTTACGCGGAACGTGGTGGAGCCTCCGGTATGGAATACTATATATCGGGCATCATCAATGCTTGTGGAGTCAGTCTGGTAGGTTACGTAGACGGCATAATCTCCATCCTCGGGGATATCGGGAATCCAGAATGCCGTGGACATGGGTATTCCGGGACCGTTTCCTGTCTGGGCCCTGCGGGTAGTGACTGGGATGGAGTCGGGGAGTATGCGAACGGAATCGGCTGAAAATCCGCCGGTTATGCATTCTGACCATACGCCGTCTTCACGGTAGCCGTCCCTGCCGTTTTTTACGATTACGCCGTTCACCTGCCAGTCACGCTCACGGGCGGTGTAGACAACGGCTCCGGCGTTCTCAAGCATGGGAATCAGGTAGGGGTAGGCGAATGACTGGGTGAGCAGGTCCTCTCGGGTGCAGTACAGCGGCGGGCGTTGCCACTCCCACAGGCTGTCCTCATTGTCATAATAGAGACCGTGGCTGGGGGTTACCGCCATATGAATGTTGGCAAGACCTTTCCTGGGGGTGTAGATGCGGCTCTCGTTCTCAACCCATGGCTTGCCGTCATAGAAAGTCTCGTTCCAGAGGTTTTTCTGGCTGATGGTATGCCTTGCCCAGTTGGGAATAAGTCTCTCAATTGTCTTGCCGCCGGTGTGGATGCCTATGCTGTATCGGCGGATATCTGAAGGGAGGTCACTCCTGAGGTCCTTATAGATGGAATCCACCAGTTCGTGACGGAACAGCTGGTAACTGAAATTCTGGTTCAGGTAGATGTCCAGGCGGCGGCCGTTACGGCTTATGTCTGTACGCTCAACCTTAAGGGTCTTGAGGTCAAACTCTCCCTGGTACTTTTCAAAATGATCCTTAACGCGTGCGCGTATAGTAGCATTGTCCGTCTGTGCTTGTAGACTGACGGACAATATGACGGACAGCGCCGCCATGATTACTCTAGCGCGCCGGAACATGTCAGGGGTTCAGAAACGGGGAATCAACCCTTTTTCTTCTTGGTTTCCTTGGTCTCCTTGAGCTTGACAAGCCGGTCAATTACACTTGATATATTGGCCTGGAAGTCCTTGATGAGAGCTTTGTAGTACTGCTTGGCGTTACCCGGCTCGGTGTGGTTGATGCGGGTGATGAATTCGTTGTCTATCCTGAGCAGGTCAACGATTATCTTCTCTGCCTCATCCTTGTTGGTTCCGGGAACCAACTCCTTGTATACCAGACACTCGGTGAATATGTCACCGATTACATAACTGATGTCTTTCTTGAGTTGTCTGCGACTTGCCATAGTTGTGCGTTTTAATGTTTACGCGAAGATAAGCATTAATTTGGAATTATGAAACTGATGGCGTTGGGTATAATTTCAATGTGGAAATCGTTACCGGCCAGCATCTCACCGTCCAGACAGAGTTCTATCTGCTTGTCGGAGTGTACATCTACGGTCTTGGACTGGCGGTAGATGAAGTGCTTGCTCACCTTGGGGTCATCCAGATGGTTACCCAGGGTATAGACCTTGAGCATACCCAGGAAACCCATCAGAGTGGTGGTCTTGCAGTAGCATACCTCAATCAGACCGTCGTCATTCTTGGCGCGGGGTGAGCAGAAGAACTCGCCGCCCACGTGGTTGTTGTTGCCGAGCGTGCACAGCAGCATGCGCTTGCCGGGGTTGAGATCCTCACCATCGGCCTTAACCTGAATGCGGTTGAATCGGCCGCAGAAAATGGCCTTTACGATACCCCAGCGGTAGGGGTTCTTGTTGCCCTTGCGGCTCAGTTTGTTTGCGGTCGATGCCACTACGGAGTCGAATCCGAAGTTGCAGACGTTTATTGAATAGTCATTGTTGACCTTAAGGATGTCAATCTTGTGTGCGGTACCGTTTACCAGATTCTCAACGCTGAGAAAATCCTTACCCTCATAATACTTTATGAAATCGTTTCCGCTTCCGTAGGCCAGAACTGCAAGATGCTTGTTCTGCGCTCCGACCATGCCCGATGCCACCTCGTTGATGGTACCGTCTCCGCCGCATGCCACAAAGCATGTCTCCTTGTCGGGATTCTCTGCACAATACTCCTTTACAAACTCTGTTGCGGTCTTTTGTGCGGTTGTCTTGTAGATCTGATAATCAAGCGGTGTGTCGATCTTGTCAATCTGAGCCTGGATCTTATCGGCATTTCCTGCCTTGCTGGGCTCATTGTTGATAATAAAACAGTAATGCATTCTGTCCTTAGATGTGGTTTGGTAAAAAAGTCGTGCAAAGGTAATTAAAATTTGTGAATTCAAACTCAAATGCATACCTTAGCGGGGTGAATAATACTTATAGGCATGAAAAAAACAGTTCTTACAATAGTTCTGGCAGCTCTTGCAGCAGGTGCCGTCCAGGCAATCAAACCCGTAAAGAGTGATGGTTATGATAAGTTCGCCAACTCTTTCAAGGTTGATGTATCGTCACTCGCAATACTCTGTCCTGAGATAGAGTGGGAACATTATACCGGCACCCGTTTCACTTACGGTGTATATGCAAGGGCTTATCTTATAAACCGCAGTGACTTCTCTACACAGTTTCCCAGTCAGGCAGAGGGCCCCAAGGACGTAGTCCTGTTCGGTGATCACTATGCTGTGGACTGGTCACACAGCCCCGGACGTATGTACGGTGAGGTTCAGATGGACGGTGAGACACATGAGGTGCGTTGGGACCGCCGTTACACCGGAGTGGTAATAGGTCCTGAGGGACGTTTCTATATGGGAAAAAAGCCCGACAGAGGTTTTTATCTGGTTGCCAAGGCCAATTTCGGTATATTCAGGGAGTCATTTGACGTATTCTCCAGCAAGGTATCACTTGAGGAGAGAAAGCGCAGAAGAGATGCCTACAATGCAGCCGTTGCTGCAGGTCAGACCTATGAGTTCCCCAAGGATCATAACGAGTGGGAAAAGGCCGGTAACGAGAAATCCAATTGGGAGTATGCTGTATCCGGCGGCGTAGGACTGGGATTCCAGGGCTGGTTCAAAAAGAACTCACACTGGGGTATTGACAGTCATCTGGTAGTCAAGGGTACATACGGTACTCCCGATAAGGAGGACCACAGTCTTTGGGAGTGGTTCTTGGGTCCGGCCCTGCCTGTTGACTACAACTTATCTCTCATGTACAGGTTCTGACAGCACACTGTGCTTTTTTTGTAAACCAAATATTGCAGGGATGCGCATTTTTGACGAAATTTGCGCATCCTTATTTTATGATAGGTATCTAAATACATATATAAACCAAATGAGTACAAAAAGCGCATTACAGATTGCACGCGCCGCTTACCAGCCCAAACTTCCCAAGGCTCTTCGCGGTGCTTTGAAGACTGTAGAGGGTGCTCCCACACAGTCAGTTGCCGATCAGGAGGAGGTTAAGAAGCTCTTCCCCAACACATACGGTATGCCGTATCTTAAGTTTGAGCCCACTGAGGGTTCTGTTGCCAACAAGACCCTGAATGCAGGTGTTATCCTGTCTGGTGGTCAGGCTCCCGGCGGACACAATGTCATAGCAGGTCTGTTTGACGGTCTCAAGAAACTCAACCCCGCCAACAAGCTCTACGGTTTCATCCTTGGCCCCGGCGGTCTGGTTGACCACAACTACATGGAGCTCACTGCCGATATCATCGACGAGTACCGCAACACCGGCGGCTTTGATATCATCGGTTCAGGCCGTACCAAGCTGGAGAAGAAAGACCAGTTCGACAAGGGTCTGGAGATCCTCAAGGAGCTGGATATCAAGGCTCTTGTAATCATCGGTGGTGATGATTCAAACACCAACGCATGCGTTCTGGCCGAGTACTACAAGGCTATCGGCGCAGGTGTTCAGGTTATCGGTTGCCCCAAGACCATCGACGGTGACCTCAAGAACTCAGAGATAGAGACCTCATTCGGTTTCGATACCGCTACAAAGGTTTACTCAGAGATTATCGGTAACATTGAGCGTGACTGCAACTCTGCACGCAAGTACTGGCATTTCATCAAGCTGATGGGACGTTCAGCGAGCCATGTTACTCTGGAGTGCGCTCTGCAGACTCAGCCTAACATCACTCTTATCGGTGAGGAGGTTGAGGCCAAGAACCAGACTCTGGATGACATTGTAACTTATATCGCTCAGGTTGTTGTTGACCGCGCTGCCCGTGGCCTCAACTTCGGTACCGTTCTGGTTCCCGAGGGCCTGATCGAGTTCATCCCCGCCATCAAGAAGCTTATCGCTGAGCTCAACGACGTACTTGCTGCCAACCAGGCTGAGTTCGATACCGTTGCCGCTGACCAGAAGATCCAGTACATTGTTGGTAAGCTTTCTGCTGCCAACGCCGCTATTTTCAAGAGCCTGCCTGAGAGCGTAAGCCGTCAGCTTGCTCTGGAGCGTGACCCGCACGGAAACGTACAGGTATCACTCATCGAGACTGAGCAGCTCCTTGCTGATATGGTAGGCGCCAAGCTTGCTGCATGGAAGAAGGAGGGCAAGTATCAGGGTAAGTACTCAACCCAGCACCACTTCTGCGGTTACGAGGGCCGTTGCGCCGCTCCGTCAAACTTTGACGCTGACTACTGCTACAGCCTTGGTTACAACGCATCAATGCTGATCGCTGCCGGCAAGACCGGTTACATGTCATCAATCAAGAACACTGTAGCTCCTGCTGACCAGTGGATTGCCGGTGGTATTCCTATCACCATGATGATGAACATGGAGAAGCGTAACGGTGAGATGAAGCCCGTTATCCGCAAGGCTCTTGTTGAGTTGGACGGTGCTCCTTTCAAGGAGTTCGCAAAGCATCGTGACGAGTGGGCCCGCGAGACCTGCTTTGTATATCCCGGTCCTATCCAGTACTTCGGTCCCACCGAGGTCTGTGACCAGCCTACCAAGACTCTCCAGCTGGAGCACAAGTAATAAAAAGCACACAAAGGAGGCAGTGACTTCGTCGAGCTGAACCTTCCCCTTTGTGTGCTTTTTGCAATCGATATGCCAAAGGCTAAAGGCAAAAAGAAGAAAAGGGTTCCCGTTCCCAGAAAGAAAGGACGGAAGCCCTCTTCTTATATTATGCCCGATTGGCTGCACTGGACCGTTACGTTCATTCTGATTGCGTTGATATCGGCCGGTGCCTATTTCCTGTTCTTAAGACCTTATCTGTATAGGCTGCGTCCCTGCAGCGGAACCCGCGAGTACGGAGTATGCCTGCCGTCCGGATTCCTGTGCTATGGAATAGACATCTCTCACCACCAGGGTAGTATTGATTGGGATATGGTTGCACAGGCATCGGTAGAGAATCCCATCAGGTTCGTCATCATGAAGGCTACCGAGGGCAGTTCATTCACCGATCCTGATTATGCCGATAACATCCGCCGTGCACGCGATGCCGGATTCGTATGCGGCGTATACCATTTCTATAGTCCCATGGCATCACCTCAGAAACAGGCTGAGAACTATATTAATACGGTGAAACTCGCAAAAGGTGATTTTGTTCCGGTGGTGGATGTGGAACGCTCGGGACGTTCATCGGATGAACTGCAGCGTGAGCTGCTGGTTTTCCTAAAGGCACTTGAGACTCATTATGGTGCCAAACCTATCATATATGCATCATCCAAGTTCCGCAAACGCCATCTTTATAATGCGGAGTTTGACAGCTATCCTTTCTGGGTGGCTCACTACTATGTTGCCCGTCCGGG
Organism: Bacteroidaceae bacterium; assembly: GCA_045113495.1. GTDB lineage: Bacteria > Bacteroidota > Bacteroidia > Bacteroidales > Bacteroidaceae > Colenecus. The sequence goes on along the minus strand of JBGUIZ010000060.1, from coordinate 42,679 downwards.
TACGGACAAGCCGTGGCGGTTATGGCAGTTTACTGACCATGCAAGTGTGGCTGGAATAGACGGATACGCGGATTTTAATGTGTTCCGTGGCACTGAGTCCGATTTCAACGCCATACGCCTGAAGTAACAAATAGGGTTTTTCCCCTAAACAAGTAGGGATTTTCCGGATTCCGGGTATAATAACCGAATTATTTTTGTGGTGGAAAGAAACCACAAAAACTATACGGTTATGAAAAAGTCAGTATTGTTTATGGCATTGATGGCAGTCACAATGACAGCCGGTGCGCAGAGAAACGACTTGTACTCATCCGGTAAAAGCGGAAAGTCATCAAGTTCGTCTACAACCAACAGTGCGGTTGTGACGCGTACACCTTCTTATATAAACCAGGCTTATGTTGAGCCCGCTCAGGTTGAGCCCGCTTATGTTGAGCCTGCCCAGGTGGCTCCGGTCATAACCACCACCCCCAAGATCATAGTAGACCGTGATCCCGATGAGTATAACCGCCGTTATACTTATGGAACCAGTCAGATACAGTATGAGGACGGATCCATACTGGATGACGTACCTACTGTATATATTCATGACACTATCTATGTCCTTGACAAGAAAAAGGATTCAGAGAAGTATGTATATGTAGATGTTGATGACGGTTCGTATGCCGAGGGTTACAATGATGCAGTTGAGGATTATTATCTGACCCGTCGTCTGTACCGTTTCCGTTACAACGGCCGTCCGTACTTCTCACTGGTTGATGACATTATCTGGGATGTGATATATTGGGACCGTTTCTTTGATGACCGTTACTGGTTATACTCACACACATATTACTATGATCCCTGGTACTATGATACTTGGTACTATGATCCCTGGTATTATGATTCATGGTATTACGGCTATCATCATTACCATGCCCCGTATTACTACGGTTCATACTACTACAGGTCTTACTCAACCGTTGACCGCAGGGTTGCCAGCTACGTGCCCAACCGCAGGGTCAATTACGGAGGATGGGACAGGAACCTGAGCCGTTCATCGGAGCGTACCGCATCTTATACTGCTAGCCGAGGCTCAAGCCGTGGCGGCGGCCGCAACTCAAACGGCGTGACTGCATCACGCAGCGCTACTACCGCAGCATCACGCAGTGCAGCGACAACAGCTTCACGCAGTGCGACAGCTGCACCGTCACGCAGCACAACGACCTCAGCTTCACGCAGCGAAAGTACTGCCAACTCACGCAGTGCAACCACCAATTCACGCAGCGCTACGACAAACTCACGCAGTACTGCCCAGTCAAGCGGTAATCAGGCTGTAAGAAATGTGGCACCTGCTACAAACAGTCGCTCAAGCTCTTCAAGATCAGCAACAAGTGCCTCCAGATCAACTCAGTCAGGTACTACTTATGATCGTCCGAGCAGCACCAGCCCCAGCCGCAGTGCAAGTGCCAATAACGGCAGCAGCACCGGAACATCACGCAGCACCGGAACCAGGGAGAGTGCAACTGCCAACTCACGCAGCGCCAACAGCAGTTCTTCAAATACACGCAGCGTAAGTTCAAGTAACAGCCGCAGTTCAAGCAGTGTAAGCTCATCACGCAGCTCCAGCAGTTCAAGCAGCTCAAGCCGCAGTTCCAGCAGCGCAAGCTCAAGCCGCAGTTCCAGCAGCTCAAGTTCAAGCTCAAGCCGTAGTTCAAGCAGCATGAGTTCAAGCAGCATGAGCTCAAGCCCCAGCCGCAGCTACAGCGCACCCAGCTCATCAGGAGCATCCAGAAGCTCAGGAGCCTCCAGCTCACGTAGTTCGGGCGCATCATCCAGAAGATGATCCGGTGAGCTAAGAAGTTCATGATAAGCGATAATTACACCCTAATTTGTAAAACTTAAAAACTTAATAATATGAAAACCAACAGATTAGCAATGCTCCTCATATCCTTGTCAAGCTTTGCGGCAGTCAGCGCACAGACATCATTCGATGCAGCCAAGCTCTATGAAGAAGAGCTTAACGGAACAGCGCGTTATGTAGGTATGGGTGGTGCCATGAGCGCTCTGGGTAGTGACGCATCGGTCATCAGCCATAACCCTGCCGGCATAGGAACGTATCGTAACAGCGATTTCAATGCGTCCATATCGTTCTTTGGAACCTCAAATACTATTGATCCGCTGTATGATGCATCGCACAGAGGCCAGAGCGGTTACGTAACGTACTACTCAAACAATACAAAATCAGACCTGGGCGTAGGATTTGACAATATATCATTCATCCTTTCCGGAAATGAAGGCGATGACAGCTACCTGAACTTTGGTTTCTCTTACCGTAAGCTTCAGAATATGGACCGATACATGGACTATTATGACAAGTTCTACGTAGATAACGGGAATGACGTGAGGTACCGTGAGTATATAGACCATCAGCGTAACAAGGTCAACTCTTTTGATTTCAACCTGTCATATAACTTCTCTGACGTTTTCTATCTGGGATGGACCGTAGGTATCCTCTCTACCGATACATGGTCAGAAGGTGACTACTATGATTACCTTCCTTCTTATGAGAAGGCTGAACCTGAGGACCGTGGTATTCTCTCTCCCAGTGCCGGATGGATTGACTCTACCAGCGTAGACAAGATGAATACTGCCGAGGGTTCAGGTTGGAACATGGCCGTAGGTATGATATTCCGTCCCGTTCCCGGACTGCGTCTGGGTCTGGCAGTAAAGACTCCCACCATGTTCAAGCAGAGACTTGATTATGTGGATTACCTGTATGCTTACAGAGGTGAGAGTTTCCTGGACGGAAACGGTAACCCTCCGCGTGAAGAGCGCTCGGTTGATTACAAGTTCTCATCACCCTGGTCAATCAATCTGAGTGCAGGCTTGACCGTTGGCAAGACAGCCTTTGGAATAGAGTATGAGCAGCACTATACCCAGCGTTCATCAATCTCCATAGGCAATACCAAGGTGAACAGCCAGGGTGCAATTGACTATCAGGACTTCTCGACTTTCAAGATGGGTGTGGAGCAGAATGTAGGAAACTTTTCAATCCGTGCCGGTTACAACTATACACAACCTATGTTCAATGACAGATCCGGAGTCTATCTGACCGATACAGAGTTCAATGACGGACGTATGGACTTCCAGCTGGACCGTCCTGGTAAGAGAAAGTACTACACTTGCGGACTGGGCTACTGCTCAGCTCCTGATAGCGACGGAACGCAGTTCTATTTTGACATGGCATATGTACACGGAGTAAGAAGCAGCGTGTTCAACCCAGGTGAATATATAGAGGATTTTGATGTTAACTACAACTACAAGACAGACAAGGTACTGTTTACAGTAGGTTGGAATTTCTGAATTTGAGATAGTTAGGTGGATTCCGGCTGGTCTTGGTGACCGGCCGGAATTCTTTTTTAGAATTTGTTCAGGATACGGTCCATCACCCAGTTGGTGGGGGTGGCGCTTATGCCGTCACAGGTGCATACGGACTTGCCGTTAAGATGGTCAACCACAGCCTGGACCAGCGGGAACTGCACATGCTCGGGATTGGGTATGTCAAATTCATGACGACCGGTGCTGTCATGCAGAGCGATGGGCTGGAACGTGAATATTGAGAAGCAGATCATTCCATTGTCTCCTATAAGCTCTATGCGGTCCTCCTTGGCGGATTCATCGGCCACAAAACACCATGAACCGGAACCTACCAGCCCGTTCTCAAACTTGAAACAGGCGCTTACGGTATCCTCGGCCTGATAGAGACCGGCGCGGTTGCTGCAGAGTCCGTAGGCATCGATTATGCAGCCGCACAGTTCCTGTACCATATCAATCTGATGCGGGGCCAGGTCATAGAAATATCCGCCTCCCGATATATCGGGGATGACACGCCAGGGCAGGTTGGTGCTGTTGTAATCCAACTCCTTGGGCGGCTGTGCAAACCTGATCTGAACGTTGATGAGCTTGCCTATCTGGGGTATGAGTTCCTTGACCTTGAGGAAATAGGGCAGGTATCGGCGGTAATAAGCTACAAAGCAGGGGACGCCGGTCTCACGTGATATGCGGTTTATCCTCATGCACTCGTCATAGCTCTGGGCCATGGGCTTCTCTATGTAGACCGGCTTGCCGGCTTTCATGCTCATGACTGCATATGTGGCATGTGATGAGGGTGGGGTGGCTATGTATACGGCATCTACATTGGGATCTTCAATAAGGTCCATGGCATCGGTATACCATTTCTTTATGTTGTGCCTTTCAGCATATGAACGGGCTTTGGCCTTGTCACGGCTCATCACGGCCTCAATTGCCGAACCGTCGGCTTTGGCAAATGCGGGACCGCTCTTTTTCTCGGTCACCTCACCGCATCCTATAAACCCCCATCTTATCATCTCGTTATCAGGAAAAGCTATTGTTTAATCGTAGAAAGTCCAGCTGAGACCGAACTTGAGCATGCCCGGATTGGCAGGATAACCCGGAACGATGAATGAATCGCGGTTGCCCATCACTCCGTCATTGGCATGATAGTAAATGACGTAGAAACGCACGCCGCGCATATTGCAGTTCACATATCCCGTAACGAGCGGATAACCTCCCACCTGCTGTATGAAAGAGTCACTCTGCAGATGGTACATGCCTATTGCAGGGCAGTATCCGGGTGCGTCATATTTGGTAAAGAAGAGTGCGTTGGCACCAACTTCCATGCTCAGTCTCTTGTAGTATACGAACTTGAAATAGAGGTCCGAGAAGATGTTCAGGTCGGGCAGAGGGATGATTTTTTTGTTACCTGACAGCTGGTATGTTATGTTGTTGTCCCAATGGAGCGGGCCCAGCTTGAAATTCTGCTGCAGCGATGCGCTCAGGATCTGGATGGAACCGTTATATTGTGCGGCCGATATCTCATAAGACGGCTGTCGTACATTATCGGCATTCACGTAAACGCCGCCGTCATTCTTAAGGTATACGTAGTTGGCCACGTTCTCCACGTCAAGCTGCAGATGCGTGCCGGTCATTTCCCAGTCAATAGATCCGCCGAACCTGGTGCGTATCTCTTTATTGAAATCGCTGTCCCACCATGCGTGGGTGGAGTGGTAGCTGGCATAGAAGAACGGGGAGTTGGTACCTGACAGGTCTGCATGAGCTCCTATGCTGGCCTCCTTGCCGAATACCGGGTACTTGAGCTGCATCTGGCCCGATACGCTGAAGTCTCCCAGGTTGGCTCCCAGCAGGCAGGTCTCAACGGCTGCACGGAAAGTGAGGTTGTCACCCTGGCTTTTTTCTATCATACCCCCGACCGTAAAGTCTCCTTCTGTGTAACGGCGCATGAATTCCGTTCCTGCCGGTAGTGTATCGGGCATGGAGAAACTGCGGAAATCATAACGTGCGTATGCTGAGAGACCGGCCAGCGCCCATTTGGTGGAGCCCTCAAGTAGTGAGAGCGACAGGGTGTTGGATACGTAGAAGTTTTTCATCCAGTCCACGGAGTCATTCTTAAGGAACGACTTGGTGTAATAACCCTCGGGGAGCTGGTGGAAGATATACCTCCTGCGCAACTGTCCCATCTCAAAGGTGTGGGCCACCTTTCCGAATTCAATGTCACGCCTGAACGTGTAGACCGTATCGCCTATGCTGTCGGTGCGGTATGTGGTGGTCTTTATGGTGAGCTCCTGGTTTACCAGAGCCTGTGCGCGCTTAATGTTGTTCCAGTTGTAGTAGAGACGGAAAGGCATATCCTCGGGTGAGTATTGCTTGCGGCCCTCGGCCATTGCCTCCGGATTGGTAACGTATCTTTTATCCTGGATGCCGCCGTTCTCGGCAACCTTTATCTCATCCCTGTTGACGCTTGCATAGATATGATAGATGTCGCCGCGGTAGTATGCGTAGACCCTGGCGTCAAACATTGATGTGGACTGGCTCGTGTATCGGCCGCGTCCCAACAGGTAATCCATGTCAAAGCCTATGCCCACCTTCTTGTTGAAATTGGCGGCAAAATAGCCCTTGATGCGTTCCTCACCCGTACGGCGGTTTCCTCCTTTGTAGTAGTCAATGCTTACGTGAGGTGACTTGGCATCGGTAAACCGGAAATCGGGCGCATCCTTGATCCAGAAGTCATAGGGGGCGTCAAAGATGAAATCCTTGGGAGTCTCACGCTCAAACCACAGACGTGACAGACGGGGAGAACCCATATTGCCCAGATGACTGTATGTGCCGTACATGCCCTCGGTAAGGTGTACGTTATGGAATGAGTGGTGGAGTGTATCGGGCTCAATGATATCAGGCAGTCCGGTTTTGGTATTGATGACCCACTGGTAATAGTCCTTGGATACGGTGCGCTCCACGACTGTAGAGTCCTTGCCGGGTTCCACGTTCATGAAACCGTCCATGGTCTCGCCAAAAAAACCGTCCTGATTCTGTGAGAGCGTACTCTGTGCGTCAAGCGTCTGCATGACAAACAGCAGTGCTGTAAACAGTAACGGGCAGAGATACTTAAACGGTGTTTTTGCGGACATCTTACGGAATGAGTCTGAGTATATATTCGGCAACCTTGATAATCAGTGAAATTACGCAGGCAATATAAAAGGGAGTGGAACCTAAAGATCCGCTCCATTGCAGTATGAACAGGATGGTGGTGACTGCCGCACCGGCCAGGAACAGGGTGTTGAGCGCGTATCGGGCCTTCTGGATGTTGTCGGAGTTTCCGGCGCGGGGCTTGCGGCGGGGTGCTGTGCGTATCTTGCCGGTCACGTCATATGCGGCGCGGCTGTCCATATCGGACAATACGGTGTATGCCTCAGTGATGCGCGCATCGTCAGGGTTCTCAGCAATAAGACGATTGTAAGCCTCCTTTATCTGAGAATCCGATGCGGTCTCATCCACACCCAGTATGTCGTAGAGCTCTTTACGGGACATCAGGTTCAGATATTGTCTGATATTGCGTCAACTGCCTTCTGGAACAGCTGGTCCTTAAGGTCTATGGTCTTGACGCGGAATTTTCCGGTGCTCTTGAGGAACTTGGTTCCCTTGCGGTTGTATGCCTCCTTGTCAGTGATCCACTCCTCGGCGCTGAATCTCTGGCCGCCTCCTTCACGTCCCTCCTCATAGCGGTAGTTGATATCGGTCATCTTCATAGTGAAGACGCCGTTCTTTACGGCAACGGAGAAGTTGTAGGATATTTTTGATTCATCGGCTACGATTGCCGTGCGCTTGAATACTATGGTCTGCTCAACGTGGAATATGAAACGGCGGGTGGAGGCATCCTCATTCAGGATACGTCCGTCATGTGCGTAGGGGATTGCAAAACGTCCCTTGGCCCAGTTCATGAGGAGAGTGTAGCACTGGTCCTCGGTCATGCCCTCCGGGATGTTGAATGACTGGGTAAAGACTACGTTGCCGTTTTCATCGGTAGTGACTGCGCCCTTGCCGTATTTGGGGTTGAGTTCATCCTGCTCCTTGGCGAATGAGAAAACTGATACGAGAATGGCTGTAATTGTCAGTATTATTTTTTTCATAAGTGTACCTTATTTAATATACAGCACAAAAATAGTCATTTTTGCCGATAATGTCCCAGGCCGTTCGGTATTATTGGACTATGGGTAATGATTTAACAAGAGAGTGTGCCTATAGGGTGCTGCAGGGCCGATTTTTACCCGTTTTACCCATTGTATAGAAATTTTTGACATTTTTTTTAAAAAAAGAAGCCTGAATCTTTGCAACAAACGGATTTAGTATTATTTTTGCGTCAGTATGGATTTTATTTTATCATAATCATTTCAATAACAAACAACTATGGAGAAGATTTTGAAAGAGGCTGCTGAGCTTTACGCAGCATTTGCTAAGGACGCAAATTCACAGATTGAGAAGGGTAACAAGGCTGCCGGTACACGTGCACGTAAGGCATCTCTGGAGCTTGAGAAGCTGATGAAGGAGTTCCGTAAGGCTTCACTCGCAGCTGCAAAGTAAATTTCTAAAACAGTATTAAAAAGGGACGCAATTTTTTGCGCCCCTTTTTTTAGTTTGCTTCGCAAACGCGCTCACTCCGTTCGCTTGCCGGCCTTCCAGGCCGGGTAACGGCGGAACGCCGTTATGTCCAACCAATGAATTGGCTGGCTACCCTTATCCAATGCCTACGGCATTAATCTGTGCCTTTAGGCACATAATAGGGGTAGCCAGCCGTTTTAACGGCTGGGTTATTCCAGATATTGGGTGATGCGGCCGCTGATCTGGAGGAGGGAGATCTCGCAGACTTTGGTGTCGTATTGGGCTTGGAGGAGGCTCTCCTCGGCATCCAGGAGGGATTTCTGGGCCTCACGCATCTCAAGTCCTGATAAGTTACCCAGCAGGTAACGCTCCTGGGCAATCTCCATTGTCTCCTGGGCGGCTTTGAGGTTCTGCTCCTGCAGTTCCAGCAGCATCAGGTTGTTCTGGTAAGCCTGCCAGAAATCATCCAGGTTGGCGCGGAGCTGCAGTTCCAGCTGATCGATGGTGATATCGGCCGTGAGTTCATCCAGACGGGCGTTACGCTCCTGTACACGCTGCTTGCCTGTAACCAGGTTTATGCCCATGGTTGCGCCGAATGACGGTCCCCAGTTGGTGCGCTCTGTGTAGGTGCTGTTGCCGTAGATGTTATGCGATACGCCGTATGATGCGTTCACCTTAAGATACGGATAGTTTCTGGCCTGAACGGTGCGGCGGTCCAGCTGTGCCAGCGTACGGTTGCTCTCGGCACGCAGCAGTGAGGCGTTGGTTTTCATCATATCCTCATAGAGCGACTCGTAATCAAGTCCTGAAAGCAGGGTGATTGCGGTATCGGCAGCAACATGCTCGGTACGCAGGTCCTGGTTTGACATGAGCCTGTTTATACGGATGTTGGCCGATGCCAGCGACTCATGCTGCTTAAGGCTCTTGGCGCTGTCGGCATTGAAGTAGACCTGGGCCTGCTGATAGTCCAGACGTGAATTTCCGCCCATGTCATAACGCTCGCTGGTTATGCGCAGACGCTCGCGTGAGAGTGATGTGGCATAATCCAGATTCTTGAGGTGGATGGTCTGCTTTACCAGGTTGTAGTACTCGGTGGTAAGGCTGGCTATGTAATCCTCAATGGTGATGCGGGTCTGTATGGTGCTCTGGTTGTGGAGCTCATCCAGACGGCTGCGGGTGGCCTGTATGCTGAATCCGTCAAAAAGAGTCCAATCGGCACGTATCTGGGCGCTGACAGTGTGGTCCAACACATCGCGGTTGGAGACCGATGAACCATTGGAAGCGAGCGTGGCGTCATTGCTGGAGAGTGATCCGGAGTAACTGCCAGTGGCGCTGACCGTAGGTGAACCGCCGGCATAAAGCCATGAGTCATTGTTGGCGGCTTTCTCCTCAGAGATGCTGACCAGTCTTATCTGATAACTGTCACTGATGCCTTTCTCAAGGCAATCCTTAAGAGTCATGATCTGAGCCTGTGATGCCAGACTGACAGACAAGGCTGCAATAGCCAGTGTTATTCTATGTGGTTTCATTCCTTTTTCTTGCGGGTTTTACGGTCAGTTGAAATGTAGCTGTATATGGCCGGAACAATATACATGGTAAAGAATGTGGAGATGAGCATACCGCCTACAACGGCTGTACCCATAGCCACACGTCCGGCGCTGCCCTCACCGTGTGCGAACATAAGCGGCAGCAGACCCAGCATGGTTGATGTACTGGTCATGAGGATAGGTCTGAGACGCTGTATTGATGCGTCACGGATGGCAATGAACTTGTCAATTCCGGCCTCCTGCTTCTGGTTTGCAAACTCCACGATCAGGATACCGTTCTTGGCCACAAGTCCTATGAGCATGATGATACCTATCTCACTGAAGATGTTCATGGTCTGACCGCCTCCGCGCAGGAATACCAGTGCTCCGAACACAGCCAGAGGCACGGTGATCATTACGATAAGCGGATCCTTGAAGCTCTCGAACTGGGCAGCCAGGATCAGGTAGATAAGCAGCAGAGCCAGACCGAATGCGAACAGCAGGCTGTTGGAGCTCTCGCGGAAATCCTTTGACTCACCGGTAAGTGCGGTTCGGAAGGTGTCATCCAGAGTCTCCTTGGCAATCTTGTCCATCTCATCGAGCGCCTGACCAAGGGTGTAGCCCTTACCCAGTCCGGCCGATATGGTGGCCGATACGAACCTGTTGTAACGGTACAGACGCGGGGGTGCGATATCCTCCTTGAGGTCTACAAGGTTCTCCATCTGTATCATGCTGCCGCCACCGCTGCGCATGTAGATGGACTTGAGCGCCTGGGTGGTGTTACGCTGCTGGCGGTTTATCTCACCGATTATATCGTACTGCTTTCCGTTCATGTAGAGGTAGCCCATTCGCTGGCCGCTCAAGCCCCACTGCAGTGTCTGCGCGATATCACGGGTGCTTACGCCCAGCAGGTTGGCCTTCTCACGGTTGATCGATATGCGGACCTCGGGCTTGGAGAACTTAAGGTCTGCATCGGCCATCTGGAAGGCGGGGTTCTCATTTACACGGGCCAGGAATGTGGGCAGTACATCCTGCAGTTTCTCGATGTTGGTGGCCTGCAGTACGTAACGTACCGGCATTCCGCCACGGCCGCCTGCAAATGACGACTGCTGCTGCACGAATGAGCGGGCATCGTTCTCACGACGGACTGCGGCGCTCAATTTCTCAAACACCTCCATCTGCGAGTAGCTGCGCTCATTTATGTCCTTAAGGGTAATCTGAATATTACCGCCGCCCGATGATACTCGTGCGGTAACGAACTTGGCATCGGGCATGATTGAATCGACAACGTCATTTATGCGCTCGGTGTAGTCACGCATGTACTCGTAGGTTACGCCCTCGGGGCCCTGAGTGCGGACGGTTACCTGTGAACGGTCCTCCATAGGCGCCATCTCGGACGGGGTCTTGATCCACATCCATGCGGCGAATCCCAGTGCCAGGACCATGGTGGCAACGGTTATCCATCGGTTCCTGAGGATGAACTCCAGACTCTTGCTGTAATATTTGTTCAGGCCGTCAAAGAAGGGCTCTGACCATGCGTAGAAGGCGTTTTTCTTTTCACGGCGCACCAGGATCTTGGTGGAGAGCATGGGGGTGAAGGTGAGGGCGGCGAATGTGGAGATCACCACGGCGCCTGCAATCACGAACGCAAACTCACGGAACAGACGGCCCGTCTGGCCCTGCATGAATACGATAGGAACGAATACGCAGAGCAGTGTGATTGAGGTCGATATGATGGCAAAGAGAATCTCACGCGAGCCGTCTATGCCGGCCTGCAGCGGGGTCATGCCTTTCTCAATGCGGTTGTAGATGTTTTCGGTCATAACGATGGCGTCATCGACCACAAGTCCTACCGACAGCACCACGGCAAGCATTGAGAGCACGTTGATACTGAACCCCAGCATGTACATCACAAAGAATGAACCCACGATTGAAACCGGGATTACAAGGCAGGGGATAAGGGTTACACGCCAGTCACGCAGGAACAGGAAAATGATGAAGATAACCAGTATGAATGCCTCGTAGAGGGTGGTCTTTACCTCATTGATACTGGCGCGGATGAATCGGGTGTTGTCAAATCCGTACTCGTAACCCACGTCCTCGGGGAGGTCCTTCTCCATCAGTTTCATGCGGTCATAAACGGCGTTGGCAATGTTGATGTGGTTGGCGCCCGGCTGCGGGGTGACTGCCACACCCACCATGGGAATGCCGTTCATCTTCATGTAACTCTTTATGTCGCGCGGGCTGAGCTCGGCCTGGCCTACGTCACTGAATCGGATTACCTTGGTGCCGTCATGCTTTATGACCAGGTTGTTGAACTCCTCGGTGGTGTGCATCTGGCCCAGGGTGCGGATTTCAAGCTCGGTGGTGTTACCCTCAATGGTACCTGACGGCAGCTCCACGTTCTCCTTGTCAAGGGCGTTCTTTACGTCCATTGGGGTGATGCCGTAACCGGACATCTTGACGGGGTCCAGCCACAGGCGCATGCAGTAACGCTTCTCACCCCAGATCATTACGGAGCTTACGTCCTGGATGGTCTGGAGCTGCTCCTTTACCACAAGGTCGGCCAGCTCACTCAGCTCCAGCAGCGAGCGCTTATCGGAGTGGAGGGCAACCATGAGGATTGGCATGGCGTCGGCATCGGCCTTGGATACGGTGGGGGGATCGCAGTCACGAGGCAGCATTCGCTGGGCGCGCGATACCTTGTCACGCACGTCGTTGGCGGCGGTCTCAAGGTCTACGGAGAGCTCAAACTCTACGGTGATGCGGCTGCTTCCGTACTGGCTGACCGATGAGAGCGAGCGGATACCGGGGATACCGTTGATCTGCTGCTCCAGCGGCTCTGTGATCTGATTCTCAATAACCTCGGCGTTGGCTCCGGGGTAGGAGGCCGATACCGATATGATGGGGTTATCTACCGACGGGTACTCGCGGACACCAAGGCTGGTGTAACCAACGATACCGAACAGTATTATTATGAGCACCAGCACTGTTGCAAGTACCGGGCGCCTGATACTAAGTTCAGAGATGTTCATGGGTGCGGCGGGATTATTTGAGTTCAACCCTCATTCCGGTACGCAGCTGCATGGTGCCGCTGGTGATTACGGTGTCGCCTACATTCAGGCCGCTCAGCACCTGTACCATGGCATCGGTACGCAGACCTTTGGTGATCTCCTGCGGGATGGCCTTGCCGGCCTTGTAGAGGAACACCTTGTCAATACCCATTTCAGATATGATTGCCTCGCTGGGGACAGCCAGGGCGTTATCGAATGTGCGGGTGTTCAGGGTTACGCTTACGTATCGGCCGGGAACCAGCTTGCCGCCTACGTTGTCGTAGATGGCACGAACCAGATAGGTGCGGGTGCCCTGGTCAACCTTGGAGTTGGTGGCGTATACCTGTGCGGGGAATACCTCGTCAATGCCCTCGACCGTGAAGGTCAGCTTGGCGCCGTTCTGCAGCACGCCGGCGTAACGCTCCGGGATGGCGAACTCAACCTTGAGTTTCTCTGTGTTGGTAAGTGTGGCTACGTTTATGCTGGGTGAAGCATAGGCACCTACGCTCACCTGACGCAGACCTATGATTCCGTCAAACGGAGCCTTGAGCTCAGTCTGGTCCAGCTTGGCGCGGCACTCTTCTATATCGGCCTGCAGTTTGTTGAAGTTGGCCTCGGCTTCCTGGTATGCCTCCTTACTTACGGCCTCCTTCTCGTAGAGCGCTTTCTGGCGGGCCAGACGGTCCTCGGTTGACTGATACTGGGCCTCAAGCTTCTTGAGCTGGGCCTGCAGGGGGGCGTCGTTGATCTTGGCCAGAACCTGACCTTTACGTACTTTACTGCCCTCTTCAAAGAATATATCGGTAATCTTGCCCGATGTCTCGAAAGAGAGGTTTACCTCCTCATTTGGGATGAGGCTGCCGCTGATGTTGATTCCGTCCACGAGTTCTGTGGGCTGCATGATCACGTGACGCACCAGTAAGGTTTGGCCGCCGCGACCCAGTGCTGCTGCAGGGCCTCCCATGGCTCCGGGCATCGGTCCGGCAGGAATATCACTGTTTTTCTTAGGTTTGAAACTGATAATGCCCCATACAGCAAGGCCTATCACTATTAAGGCAATAAGCACACGTTTGGTTGTCTTATTCATGTTGAATTGAAGTGGTTTCTTATTAGAACCACAAATTTACTGAATTGACACCTTTTTACTGCGCGCGTACGTGTACGTTAACGTTTTTTAAGTGGAAAAGGGGACAGTCCCCTTTTTCACATTTCAAAATCCAGACAGCTGCGCTGGACAGTGTAGGGGCGGACTTTGGTGTCGGCAACGGCTACGTGGGCGGGATGCTTGGCATAGGCCTTGAGGGCGTCATAGTTCTCCAGGGTGCTGTCCAGCATGACATCGGCATTTGATGAATCTAATCGGCCGTCAATCTGTACCTTGACGTCAATCAGTCCGGGAACCTTTCCAACCAGTCCCTCAAGACCCTCCTTGATACCGGCCTTAACGGCCTTTTTCTCTACTTCCGATAACTCCGGATTCAATGTCCAGAGAATAATGTGCTTTACCATAATCTATTGAGTGTTATTTAATTAGCGAAATTGCTTTGCGGCAGTTGACCTTGTCTTTATCGGTCAGTTGTGGGTGCATTACAGTACCGCCGCGGTCTATGGTCTTGACGATCTTGAAACCCGCGTATCGGCATATCTCACGCATGGCGCGAATGGCACCGCGAGACTGCTTGAACCATACGTTCCAAGGCCATGGAGTGGTGCAGGTGCTCAGCAGAATGCATTTCTTGCCCTTTAGGAGCGGCTCCGGGAAACGTGGGGTGTCGCGCATCATGCCGTATACCATACGGTCAAACAACAGTTTCATCTGGCCCGGAATGTTGCCCCAGTAACAGGGTGCGCCCATTATGACGGCATCGGCCTCCTGCATGAGCTTTATAACGCGCTGTGAATCATCCTCACCAAGCACGCACTGGTTCTTGGTGCGGCATACCATGCAGCCTATGCAGGGTTTTACGTTGAGGTCATTAGTAAACACGGTCTCCACGCGGTCACCGCGATTCTCTGCCTCACAGCGCATTATATCCAGCATCTGTGATACAAGGCCCTTCTTACGGGGGCTTCCGTTTATGATAAGTACGTTCATAGTTTAACCTGATGTGGAAAATGTGGAAAAGGGGACAGTGACTTCGTCGAGCTAAACCTTCCCCTTTTCCACACTGCGGATTTGTTAATCATTTCCTTTGGCTAGCTCAATCACAGGCTTTAGGGCGTCAAAGTTTACAAAATCAACAGCTTGGCCGTAGGTTTCCTTAATGGCACGAGCTTCGGCCGTCAGCTTGTCATCGGGAGTCTTTATGGCTTGGGAGTACATCAATTTCATCAGGATCCGATGTCCCAGGCCCAGCTTGGCGTAGTCGATGGCGCCACGCAGGTGGAATATCCTGTCGTCGTTACAGATATCGGCCGATACAAGTTGACGGATGGCGCTCCTGATGTAGCGCACGAATACGGGGTCAGTGGGATCGGTCATGCCGACAGTGGCGATGATTACCTCCTGGCCGGCTCTGAATCCTTGAGCCGTCTTCTTAAGGCCCATGATTCCGCCGGCGTAGATGGCGCCCACGTAAATGATGCGCTCAAACTGCGCTATGTCCTTGGCTTCCTTGAAGTTCCTGGCCTCGATGCCAGTGATCTGAGCCAGCCGCTCGGCGTAACGTTTGGCGGCCCCGTGCAGGCTTGCGTAAATAATGATCTGTTTCATATCTTTTGCAAAAGTACAAAATGTGGAAAAGGGGACAGTCCCCTTTTTCACATTTTTCTGGCGCGGAAGTAGAGCATGGCGCCGTCGGTGTAGAATTCCTGGATGTCGTAGTAGGGAGCCAGGCGGCGGCGAACGTCATCGGCTGTGTCAAAGGGCGGTGTGAACCATCCCATGCGGGCCATGACGGTGCGGGCCAGCCAATCGGCGCGCTTGAGCTGACCGGCAATGTAGAAGCAGGCCAGCAGCTCGCCGCCTTTCTTAAGGGTGCGCCTTATCTCGGCATATGCCCGGCTCTTGTCGGGGAACACGTGCAGGCCGTTCATGCAGAGCACCGTATCAAACGTGCCGTCGTCAAAGGGTAGGGCACCAACGTCACCCTGCATCAGTTTTACGTTACTGATTCCGGCCTCGCTCAACCGCTCCTGAGCCCGCTCCAGCATATCCGTGCTGTAATCCAGACCTGTTATCTGCGCCTTTGTCATGCGCTCGTATTTATCGGCCGTAAAGACAGCGGTACCCACGGGCACATCGAGCAGCTTGCCGTCAAAGTCATCGGGGATCCAGTCAAGCACCCTGCGCGCAATCTCGTTGTCGTTGGTGCCACCCCAGAGCAGCCTGAAATACAACCGGCTCCACCATTTGCTCTGCGTGAGCGCATCGTCATAAAACTTCTTGCTGAACTTGTACGTTTTTTTGATTTTGTCTGCCATAATCATTCCAATTGCTTATTCTGGCAGCAAAATTAGGCCGATGCCCGCGCAACCGGGTTGCAAAAAATGTGGAAAAGGGGACAGTCCCCTTTTCCACATAATGTATTTGGGTAGTGCCATACTAACTTAGCTTTGTAGCGCGGATAGCGCCAAGACAATGGATCTTTACAACTCTGTTTTGGTCAGTGTCTGCAATTTTTTGCAACAGTTCCAGATATGGCTTGACAAAATCCGGCCGGCGTTTGCCAAGCACACGGAATATCTCCGGAGCTTCCATCCTGACCTTATCAATACTGTCATTAAGCAGCTCCGCAAATATCGGCATATAATCCATATATGGGTCTGGCGTATTTGTGGCAATGTTTTCCGATGCCCATATGAACGCTAACCTGACGTTTGCCTCATCATCATTCGCAAATCGGAACAGATCCTGCCAATACGGCTCAATAGTTTCATAACATCCGCGTCCAATGCGCCCGATGGCGTTCACGGCGCGCTCACGCAGAAGTGAATCAGTGTCGGATAAAAACGATGCAACCCGCGGAACAAACTCCCTGATGATGTCAGGAAATGCCAGTCCCATCTCACCAAGCATCCAAAGCGCTTTTGCCTTAATCTTATCGGATCCGGATGATAGTAGTGACGAAACGTAGGGGATGTTTTCCTCCCACCTCTCTTTGCTTTTGGTCAGCTCGCCCAACTCTTTGTATAACTCTGAATCAGTCATGCTGCAAAAGTACTCAAAATGTGGAAAAGGGGACAGTCCCCTTTTCCAAAGGATGAACCATACGCAAAGATAAATAAAACTCCTACAGATAATCCCATTACTAATTATTTGGGAATTCTTCCGATACGCCCCATTATGAGAATGAAGTGCCTTTTGAGCTGCCAGAGAATTGGGAATGGACAACGATAAATGATATTTGCTCAAAAATAGGTTCAGGAAGCACGCCACGAGGCAGTAACTATGCAAAAGATGGTATTCCATTTTTCCGCTCTCAAAATGTTTACAATGATGGGCTCGTTTACGATGATATAAAATATATATCAGATGAAGTTAACAAATCAATGATTGGCACGGAAGTTCAAGCTGAAGATTTGCTCCTCAATATAACAGGCGGTTCTCTTGGTCGATGCGCTATAGTGCCAAAAACATTTCGTAAAGGAAATGTCAGCCAGCATGTTTGTATTCTGAGAACTATTGACGTTTTACCAGCATATTTACATCTATTTATCATTTCAGATTATTTCGCATCAAAGATGATCTTGTCAGGAAGCGGTCGAGAAGGATTGCCTAAATATAGCTTAGAAATAATGCTATTTCCACTTCCACCTTTGACAGAACAACACCGTATAATTGCAGCTGTAGAGAAATGGTTCTCGCTAATTAACCAGTTAAAATCAGCTAAAGAAGAATTGCAGACATCCATTACACAAGTAAAGTCCAAGATTCTTGACCTT
Organism: Bacteroidaceae bacterium; assembly: GCA_045113495.1. GTDB lineage: Bacteria > Bacteroidota > Bacteroidia > Bacteroidales > Bacteroidaceae > Colenecus. The sequence continues at coordinate 25,266 of JBGUIZ010000060.1, read as the reverse complement.
GCTATCCACGGCAAACTTGTACAACAAGATCCAAATGATGAGCCAGCTATTGAATTATTAAAGCGTATCAATCCAAAGTTTGAACCTTGTGATAACGCGCATGATACCAACCAACTGCCAGAATGTTGGTGCTGGACTACACTAGGTACCCTTTTTCAGCATAACACTGGTAAGGCACTTAATAAATCTGATACACACGAAGGAACTATCCAGCCGTACCTTACAACATCAAATGTATATTGGAATAGTTTTGACTTTACTGAAGTAAAGCAGATGTATTTCAAAGACACTGAAATGGAAAAATGTACTATATCAAAGGGAGACTTACTAGTTTGTGAAGGTGGCGATATTGGGCGTGCAGCTATCTGGAACTATGACTATAATATTTGTATTCAGAATCACATCCACAGGTTAAGGGCAAAGCAAGAGGTTGACCAGACACTATATTTGTATGTCCTTATGCTGTATAAATGGAAGGACTGGATACAAGGAAAAGGAATAGGATTACAAGGTTTATCTTCTGGCTTATTGGATAAATTAGTAGTTCCACTTCCTCCTTATAAAGAACAAAAACGTATCGTATCAAAAATCGAAGAACTCTTTGCGGTTCTTGATGAAATACAGAAATCCATAGAGGTTTAACCCCTATGGATTTTCTCTTACCAGGTTACCACTTTGTCCACAATCTGGCGTTGCTCAGTAGCAGTACGGCGCAGATAGATTCGCGTTGTCTCGATGCTTTCATGTCCCATCAAATCAGCAAGCAGAGCAATATCATTGAACTTTTCTAAGAAGTTCTTGGCAAAGCGGTGGCGGAAAGAGTGTGGATAGACAACCTCACGATTCAAACCATATTTGTCTGCAAAATGTTTCAACTGAATAGCGATACCACGTGTTGTGATTCGCTCACCGTATCGATTAAGAAATATGTAGCCACTGGATACACCATTCCTCTCAAGCCATAGTTGCGCTTCTTTCTGTAAGGTCCTGGGGATGTAAAGGCGGCGCAACTTACCTCCTTTACTATAGATATCAAGGTGTCCTGCAGACACATGTTCTGCTTTAATTTGTAGTAGTTCACTAACACGTGCTCCTGTTGCTGCCATAAACCAAACCACATAATACCATTCCTCATAGCCATCATGTTTTAGCCTTGTTTTCAAGAATTTGTAATCTTCATTACTAATAACATTCTCCAGAAAGTTCTTCTGCTGTACCTTAACAAACTTCATTTTCTGTTTGTCCTGCTTGATAAACTCCAGATACTTGTTGATACCTTGAAGTCGCAGATTAACGGTCTGTGGTTTGAAGTTCTCCATAAGGTACCCTTTGTATGCCAAAAGGTTCTTCTTGTTTACTTCCTCATAAGTCGTAAGGAAGAATCTTACCGCCCACACATACGATGTTACGGTATTCTTGGCCAAGTCTGACTTGTCAAGAAACTGTTCAAATTGTGTTACCATTTTATTGCTGTTTAGAGATTAAACAGCAACAATATATGTTCAACCTAACGCGCATTATGAGAATTTGCCAGAAGGATGGACAGTTTGTAGGTTAGAGGAAATAGTGGATTACGAGCAGCCACAAGCCTATATTGTACAGTCAACAGATTATAGCCCACGCTTCAAGACACCTGTTTTAACTGCAGGAAAGTCTTTTATTATCGGCTACACAGATGAAAAACAAGGGATTTGTTCAAATCTGCCGGTCATTATCTTTGATGATTTCACTACAGATTCCAAATATGTAGATTTTCCATTCAAAGTAAAATCATCTGCCATGAAAATACTTCATGTAAAAGAGGGTATCAACATACAATATGTCTGCCAATTCATGAGTATCACAAGACTGATAGGTGATACTCATAAGCGTTATTGGATTTCAGAATACTCTAAACTACCTATTCTTATACCACCATGTGAAGAACAGAACCGGATTATCAATAAAATAAATGATCTTTATAAGTTATTAGATAGTATAAGTGCCGAATTATAGATTGGCACTTATATTGTCTAAAACGTTGTTGTATTGCGTTAAAGCATCAACAATTCTTTGCTGTTCTCTTCTTGGTGGTATCGGTATTATTAATTCGCGGAACATTTTCTTATTCAAATGAGGAATAGCTGAACCTACTTTGTTTTCTTTAAGTGACTTTTGATATAGTTTGATAAACTGAAGTACAAAAGCCTCATTCATATCACGATCTATATTTAGTACTTTCATGGTACTTCCCTGATAACCACTCCTGTCTGTCCTAAAAACCTCGCCAGAGTTCTCCCCATCAACAAGAATCACCATTGTATTTGGTTCAACATATCTACCACTATTCTTGAATACAAATAGCCCTGTGCGCATGGCTTTAACATCAAGATATGGCATTTCATTGTTATCCAATGGCTCGCCGTCTGATAATTGGCATATCTTTCCTAGTTCAATAGATGCCCAACCATTTGGCAAATTCTCATAATGCGCGTTATCACAAGGAGTAAACTTGGGATTGATGCGCTTCAGGAGTTCTATGGCTGGTTCGTCATTAGGATCTTGTGGCACTAGTTTTCCGTGAATAGCAAGGTCAAGAATCTTCGATTTCGTTCTTGTAATTAGGTCTCTAATATCAGACTCTTCATTATCTATAGCATCAGCGAATGATAGCAAATATGAGACTTCTTCAATAATTCTTTTCTGTTCCTCTATTGGCGGTAATGGTATGAAGAAATTCTTTAGAATGTCAAAAGGTGGAATATTCTTAATTGCAGTACCCTTACTCTCCTGGGAAGCCTCACTTTTAAGAATAAAATCAAAGTAGAGTAAATAAAAATCAGAAATAGACTTATTAAAAAGTCTGATAATCATTAGGGCTTGGTTAATGATACCTTCTCTGATATTTTGTGGCAGCACATATGTTTCCCCAATCGTCCCTGCACAACTGACAATAATATCATCTGGTTGAACAGCAAATCCTTTGAGTTCTTCAAACTTGGATTCGTCTATAAAATAGTGTCCCAACGTCGCATCCTTGTTTATGGCATTCTTCTGTTCATAAACTTTATAGGAACTCGAAGAATCTGGCATAAACATTGATTTAGTAAGACTACTTCCAAATGGTCCTTTTTTATAAAAAGCCAAGTCATCTAGCTTGCACCAACACCACCCGCTCGGAATCTCAAACGGCACATTCTCATAATGGGGCGTATCGGAAGCTGACTGTTTGCTGCGTTTAATCTTTCCTTCTTTGATTAAGCGTTCTTTCTCTGCACGGATGCGCTCTAGCAAGACTGATGCAGGCTCGTCATTAGGATCCTGTGGTACAAGCTTACCGCGTATTGCAAGATCAAGTATCTTTTGACGTAATTTCTTTGTGTCCATTTTTCGTTTGGCAAATTACAAGCAAATTAAACTAAGAATGTAACTTGTTGATTACTAGGTAATATTCTGGTAGCTATTCTTGGCCCGGCAAATTACAAGCAAATTAAAAACATATTGTAACTTTCTTATAATCAGGCGATATCCTTATAGCTCATCTTGGTTTAGCAAATTACAGGCAAATTAAGCCCACGTTGGAATATATTTCATATAACGGCGTGCTGTGTTTGGATCAAGTGGTTTTATCCATTTCTTTTCTGTAGCCTCCTTTATCAATCTTGAGATACTCCCAGCTGCAGTTGAATTCAACCCAAATCTTTCTCTAAGTGAACTGTTTGTCAATGCATCACCTTCAACATATCTCACACAGGCATGCAAGTATGTTGACCAGAGTTTGTCTTCCATTGAAATATTTGCGAACTCGTAATGAGAGAACAATGAAACCTTAGTGGAATCTTGATAGAGTTGTATGCGTGGCGCAGGCAGCCGTTGCATTTCACAGCTGATAACCATCCTGTCCCATCCACGGCCAAGTTCTTCACACATTCGGAGTCGGCGCATGAGTGAAGCCAGTTTTTCGTTCCTGGATTTTGGAGGGTTATCAACGATTCTCATTATTTCTACTAACGGAGCACCAGGATTTGTAATTTCAACACGGTTGGTGAAGATTTCAATAACTGGGCCAGTACCTGAAATAAAGAAGTCCTGATGTATGATTGCATTCGCAATAGCCTCTCTTATAGCAGGCAAGGGGAATGTGCTTTTTGTCGTTCTTTGTACAGCGTTAATATCCTCTTTAGAGGGGAGTAATGTGTTCACATATTTAACGGCTTTCTCCAAACTGATAGCATATCCTTCTGTTAATGTCTCCTCTTTTAGAATCGTAAGACGGCTATTGTCTTCATATTGTACTATCCTGATGGCTTTTCGGCCTAATCTTGAGAAATTTGATAGTTTCTTGGCAAATAATATCGCTCCTAAGTTGGTAATGGCATATAAACCATTGTCCTGTTTCTGAATAATACCTTCTTCTTCAAGATAATGGGAATAGCCTGCAAAATCAGTCGGAAGAGGAATCTGAAGTGTCTCAAAATATGAATCACAATCTAACAATTGAAGAACCTGTTGTAATTGGAGATCTATAATTGCATAGGTGTCTTCAAATTGTTCATGGCGCAATTTGTCCCATAATTGTGCCTGTAATACTGGAAACTCATTTAGTTTTTTTGTATAACTGCCTGATCTGATATAATCAATCTTCTCAAAGGTGACAGGAACACCTTGCGCCTTGGCTATAATAATTATTTCAATATGCTTTCCGTCAATATCTACAGCCTGAAATTCAAAATCCGCATTACTAGAAAGAAGATATCTTAGCCAGTTCTCTAATTCTTGAGCACCTTTTTTTGTTTGCTTAAGACGTACATTAGTTCCTATGATGTCATGAGTATTGTTATCGATGCCCCAAATCATATAGGCATGAGAACGATCTGTAAGGACCGCGCTGTTTGCCAAAGCACTGATATCCTTACCAATCATATGGGGTTCATCATTGTTATGCTTAAACTCTACCCAGCCAGTTTCGTCAGGTAATTTACAGAGCTCTTTTACTAGTAAATCCAGATTCTCCATGTATTATTCCTCAATATTTTTCATTAACTCCCGAAGCTTGGCAACAGCCTTGCTTATGTTATCACTCTTTTGCTGTATGGTACCTATCAAGTCTGCCAATGACATATCGTCATCATCATCGGTCTGCTTAATCCAGGATATATCAAGACTAGTCTTGTCACGCTTTAGTAACTCTGATACTTGATATTTACGCCAACGACCATTGGGATTCTCTGTGCTGAAGGTTTCCTTACGTTGGCTTATGTCATCGGCACTATAGCAAGCAACAAAATCATCAAGATGGTTGCGCATCATAGGTTTGGTAGCTAGAGTATGCTTGATTCCTGTACGGTAATCGTAGAACCACACCTCTTTTGTAGGCTCTCCCTTCTTGAAGAAGAGCACATTAGCCTTAACACCCTGAGCATAGAAAATGCCAGTGGGTAATCTCAGAATAGTATGTAGATTATAATTTTTGAGTAGTTCTTTACGAATTATTTCACCGGCGCCACCTTCAAATAATACATTGTCGGGGAGCACGACTGCTGCACGTCCTGTATTCTTTAGCATTACCATTATGTGCTGCAGAAAGTTTAGCTGGTTGTTCTTTGTTTCTACATAGAAATCCGGTCGGTCAATATCAACACTGCCGGCAGGTCGTGTGCCGAATGGGGGATTTGCAAGAATCACATCCACTAGCTTTTGAGGCTGTTTCTCCAGAGAGTCCTCACAGAGAATAGGACTGCGATTAGTTCCAATGCCGTGTAGATAAAGATTCATTGAAGCCAAGGTAACAACTAGGGCTGTATTGTCATAACCGGTCAATGCTTTTTCACGCAGGAAATCGCGTTTTTCTTTGTCTTGTGACTGATTCTTCATATAGTCGTATGCAGCCAGTAAGAATCCACCAGTACCGCATGCAGGATCGCATATGGTTTCACCTATTTGTGGTCTTGTTACATCAACCATTGCAGAAATCAAAGAACGGGGCGTGAAGTACTGGCCTGCACCGCTCTTCTTATCTTGTCCATTCTTCTCAAGAATGCTCTCATAAATGGCACCTTTTACATCGCCGTCCATCACCAGCCATTGCTCTTCATCAATCAGGGTAATAACTTTGCGTAGATATACGGGCTTATCAATCTTATTCTGTGCCTTTACAAAGATAGTTCCAATAAGATTTTCCTCTTCTGATAACTTTTTGAGCGTTTCCTCATATTGATTGATAAGATCAAGACCATCCAACTCAATTAGGTCTTTCCATCGGTAACCTTCCGGAATAGCTGAATCTTCGCCAAAGGTTTCCACGTTCTCATCATCCATCTTCAGGAAAAGGAGATATGTAAGTTGTGTGATGTAGTCTGTAAAGCCTATGCCTTGTCCTGATAGGGTGGTGGCCAGCGTCCATACTTTCTTTGTGAGTGATGTTTCTTTATTTGTTGCCATGTTGTGTTAAGCAGGTTTTCTGTATAGTAAGAACTTTGAGAGTGATATGAGAGCTTCATCAGCCTGAGTCTTTCCGCCAAATGCTTTGATAAGTTGTGCAGCCTGTGTCCTGTCATCATCCATAATATCCTTTATGGTACAAGCGCCATTTGAGGCTATGTAATCTACAATCTGACGAATAATGGTAATCTGAGATTCCGTCACACTGCGCTGCACCTGTCCATACCACAGGTTGAAACGCTGTTGAGCAGAAGGATAAAGACTTTCTAAAAGCTCAATTTGATGATTCGCAAATCGTACTAATTGGATGATATTAGTGAGAGCTTCTTTTTCTTCCTTGGTGGTATGCTTTTTTACAGTTTGTGGGTTTACAATTGTATAACAATTCCACAATCTGGAGGCTTGGAACTTACTGTTGGCTAGTTTAAGTTTGTTTTCTAAATCCTTCAGTGAAGCGTATGTGAGAGGCTCTCCATTATTGTTGTAAATCATACGCAGAGCTTCAATCTCGTCCTGGTGTTCATCGCAATACGCTTCAAAAGCAGACGTAACTCCAATTGCCTCTTCCTGTGAGAAACCCTTAGAGATCAGGTTGTCTTCACCTGGCATCAATGTTTCAATAAAACCTGCAGCAAGAATAAGAAGGTACTGTCTGGCCTCAGGATGGTGAGTAAGTGGGGCGACTAATCCTTTGCGTTCCAAATTCGGCTCTTCAATGTTCTCATATGGTGGAAGTGATTCCTTCTCAAAAGCTTTAAAAATAGCAGTCGCAATTTCTCGCATACCGCTATGGGCCAGTTTCTGGAACTCCTCACGTTGTTTTGACGTACATTTGTTGTAAATGCGTGCTAGCCTTGAAGCAATAAGCCTCAAGTAGTCATCATTTACATTGCCATGTGTCAGCAATTCCAGTAAACGTTTTAGAGTGATGGTTTGGGTGGGTTCCTCTCCAGGCTCTGGCGTTATTTTATGACTTTCTGTAACGCCTACTGCATCAACAAGGAAGAAACAATCCTTGCTGAAAGCATTGGGTGTTACATTACGCAGTTGGTCATCACCAATTGTGCGTACTCCGCGCCCCTTCATCTGTATATAAAGCGGCTCTGATGCTACATCGCGCATAAAGATCAACACTTCAAGCGGTTTAACATCAGTACCCGTAGCTACCAGAGTGCAAGTAACGGCTATGCGGAATTCTTTGTCATTCCGGAATTGTCTTATCAGTTCATTGCTATCGCCTGAAGAGTATGTGATCTTTTGTACGAACTTATTATCGTTCTCAGAACGACCGAATACCTCCTTAGCGATTTGCACAATGTTGTTGGCGTGTATTTCGTTCAGGGCAAATATCAGTGTCTTAGGCAGATAATCCATATTTGGATCGCGCTGCGGGTCAGTGAACATTTCCGAATATACGGCATCACGATATGTTTCAAGTACCAGCTTTATTTGAGCCGGATTTATTATGCTTCGGTTTAGTTCTTCCTTAGTATAGTTCTTGGTTTCCTCGTTGCGTATTGTTTCAACCTTACCGGTATATCGTGTTTCCCTTTTCAGCTTATCGCCTTTAAGTATAGCGCCTCCATTTTCAGTGGCTACAGTCTTAATGCGGTAAATACGGCTGTCTACATTTACTCCATCAATTATTGATTGCTCCAGAGTGTAGTTTACAACTATGTTGTTGTTAAAGAATGCTTTCGTTTCAGGTACTGGAGTAGCTGTTAAACCAATGAGTTTAGCTGTGCTGAAATATTCAAGTACTTTCTTCCAGTTTCCATATATTGAGCGGTGGCATTCGTCAATGATAATCAGGTCAAAGAAATCTGGTGGCAGCATCATCTTGCCGTTCAACTGAACTTCACTGGTCGCAGTATCTTCATCGTCATCATCATTATCAACTATTTCTTGTCCTGTTAGGAGGGAGTATAATCGTTGAATGGTAGAGATGACAACATTGCTGTCTGTAGGTATCTTTGATGATTTTAAACGGTTTACTGTATAGATGGTGTTAAATGGGTCACCGTTTTCAGTTAACCTAAACATCCCGAACTCTCCTTCAGCCTGTTTTCCAAGATTGTTTCGGTCAACAAGGAATAGTATGCGTTTCATTGAAGTGTAGGCCAAGAATCGGTATGAAGCCAGACAAGCAGTATATGTTTTTCCTGCACCTGTAGCCAACACAATTAGAGCGCGGTTCAAACCAGTCCGGAAACTAGCTTCCAGTTCTGCGATAGCTTCATATTGGCAATCACGTAGTCCCTTTTTTTTCAGAGTTGGTAAACCTGCATATGGGTCAAGTATGCCAAGCATCTTAACAATCTCTTTTGGCGTATGTATGCGGTTCAACTCTATAAGATCACCGTCTTTATCACGGAAATCACGATAGAATGTATAATCTCCGTTTGATTGGTAGATTAAGGGTAGTGGGCGTGAATATGCTTGGTAGCATTCTGGTACTCCTCGCGCATACATAATAGCTTGATCACGCACTTTATCTTTGGTGACATCAACCTCTTTTCTTTTTGCTTCTAGCACACCAACAGCTTTGCCGTTGATAAAAAGGAAGTAATCAGCCTCACGGTTGCCTTGTAATAGTCCTTCCCGTATAGCTGCTGCTGATAGAGTGGGAGTATAATAGTCCCTATCTACCACCGTCCAGCCAGCATCTTCAAACATCTGGTCAATCTTGACTCTTGACTTTTCTTCAGGTTTCATAAGTTACACTTGCGATTCCTATAAGTTCACATTATGGGAATGAGGTACATAGTTACTATTTTTTCTCTTAAATACCAATATATAGATAAAATAAAAAATAGCAGAATCGAATTCAAATGGTGTTATTAATGAAAATACTAGCTTTGTTAGAATTAACTTACGATCAAATCTTCAATATATCAGTTCTTCTTTGAGCCGCAAGGCATTAGGGTCCATAGTCATCTGATAGATCTTTATATCGGGGTTGCACAATCGTGCTACCTCGATTATTTTTGTTTTGGCTTTGTCGGTTATATTTAATCCTAGATAGACGGAATCGAAACAATCGCCTCCTAAATCAAGATATGCACGAACTTCTCTCCAATCATGATATTCATTTCTTTTTGGCTTTTTGCCATATATGCGCATATATAAAGGATTGGGGTTGTAAGAAACCAATCTGGTTTCACTCATAATTAGGCATTTATTTAGAACAATAACAAAAAGGATGCCATGCCCATCATGTCACATATGCAAGAACTAATTGCATCAATATGAGTTTTTATAGAGAAAAAGTGCCAAAATGGTTGTGCCGTTACAACCTTTTTGGTCATTTTCTTTGCAATTGCTGTATTTTATTCCATTCCTGTGATTCCGTATTTTGCATTTTGAGCATCGGCCAAAAATCATTTAATTTGCCCCAAAACCAAGCATATGAAAGAGATTCTGGATTTTATATGGAAGAACCGGGACCTGGCGCTGGCCACGGTGGGTGAGGATGGGAAGCCTAAGGTTAGGGTGTTCCAGGTGATGGGTATTGAGAGTGGCAGGCTGTTGTTTGCTACTGGGCCGCACAAGCGGGTTTATGCGGAGCTGCAGGGGAATCCGGCGGTGGAGATTCTGGCGTTCAGGGGGGATGTATCGGTCCGTATTAGCGGGTGCGCACGGTTTGTGGATGATGCGGATACGCAGGAGCGGATTTACCGCGGCAATGAGATTCTGAAGCGGCTTTACAGCAGAGCTCAGGATCTGGCTTATTTCAGTGTGGAGATTGAGAATCTGGATTACTATGACTTGGCTACCAATCCGCCTACTTTCAGGCACTATGATGGGGCATCGGGCGGTTTCCGGGTGCTTGATCCGTTTGGTAAGCATTAAGCTTGATGCAGCTGGGCCGGGCTCCCGTGCACTTTTTACTGTGCTTTGAGCTGCTCCAGGGCGCGGCAGAGCTGGTCGGGGCAGGAGGTGCCTTTGCCGCCGCAGTCTATTCCGTTGAGGCGGGCTATTACGTCATCTATCTTTTGGCCGGCTACCAGGCGGCTTATGCCCTGAAGGTTGCCGTTGCAGCCGCCCAGGAACGCTACCTGCTGGATTACATCGTCATCACTGGCCACTACGTCTATCATTAGTGAGCAGGTTCCTTTTGTTCTGTATTGTATGTGTTTCATATTGGGTGCAAAGATAAAAAATGTTCCTTTTGCGTCACTTTGCGTCACTTTAGCCGGCCAAAATCATTCCAGCCGGACTGGAGTTTGCCGTTGTGGGTGTCTTGTATCAGTTTTTCCAGAGTCTTTTGGGCGTACTCGGGGCGGTTGGTGTGCTGATAGTGCTGGATCCGGTCGGCTTTTATGCGTTTGTAGGTTTCGGGGAATGACTGCCAATGCATCCACGCTTGCTTATCGGCCCTGATGGCATTGAGCAACCAGTCTTCAAAGACAAACAGCGCGGGGTCCAAATCAGGTGCTACAGCCAGTCCGGCGGGGGTCATTTCTCCAAGCCGAACAAGCCGCCTGCAGCGCTCCAGATTCTGCTCGCACCAGTTGCTGCGCCTGCGGCGCGGGGTGAAATGCTGTATGGGTTTGCCGTCATCGATCCGCTTCATGGTGCTGTCAATCCAGCCAAAACAGAGCGCCACCTCGACGGCATCTACGTATCGGACAACACCGGGGCAATCGGCCTCCGCCCGGTTTATGCGCAGCCAGAAATCACTCACTTTGTCGTGATTCTTCTCATACCAGCGATACAATTCCCCGCGCGTATGAATGTCTAGCAGATTGGTTACCTCCATAAAACGCCGCAAAGTTAAATAAAACGCCGCAAAGTTAAACGACCCCAATGCGTCAAGTGACGCAAGACGAAACGACCCCTTTGCGTCGCCCTTTGTCACCTTTTTTGTATCTTTGGGGAGTTTAATCTGATTTTTATGAAAAGAATCCTTTTGCTTGCTGCGTTTGCAGTTTCATTCCTTTGCCGGGTCGGTGCTCAGAATGAGAGTTTTGAGGTAAAATCACCTGATAACAGGATATGTTTCAGCCTTGGGCGTGGAATTCTGTCATATCTTGGGTATAAGATAACGGTTGACGGAAAGACTGTCGTTGACTGGTCTGCAGTGGGTTACACTCACAGCTTGGATAATGTATGTGATGTGGCTTCATTGATCTCTTTATCGAAAGAGGAGAAGGTTAAGGAGGTATGGAAACCGCTATGGGGCAAACGTTCTGTGGTTAAGGATGTTTACAACTCACGCACATTCCAGATTGCGGTTGCATCAACACCGGCATGCGTATTCTCAATAGAAGTGCGTGTGTATAATGATGGTGTGGCTTTCAGGATGAAGCCTGTCAGAACCACCAAAGATGAGGATTCAAATCTTTACGAGCATACCGAGTTCAGTTTTGCAGAAGATTACACCGCGTGGTACTATAATGGAGAAAGGCATAATATCGGTCCCGAAAAGCTCTCTGAAGCTAATGGTGAGCGTTTGCCGGTTATGATTATCAAGGCTGCCGATGACCTTTACATGGGACTTCATGAGGCGGATCTGAGTGCCGAAGGATGGCCTATGCGACTGCGTTCTGAGAGTGGTTCAACCAAAATGAGCCTTATTTCTGAAAAGAGTGTGCTGCCGCCTGCGGTCGATGATGAATTCACAGGTGCGTGGCGTGTTCTGATGATTGGCAAGACTCCCGGTGATCTGGTGGATTCACACCTGATAGAACTGCTTAATCCGGAGCCGGAGGGTGATTTCAGCTGGGTGCGTCCGGGCGTGTACCTTTGGGACTGGCGTATTGACGGTGCAGTCTGGGAGGGTTATCACTATGGCATGAATTATGAGTCTTGGGTCAAGATGATTGATTTTGCATCGGAGCAAGGTTTCCAGGGTCTGGTGCTCGATGCCAACTGGTACGGTCCGGAGTTTGAGAAGGATTCTGATCCTACCAAGGGCGATAAGGCCCGCGATGTTCAGCGCATAATCAAATACGGTAAGGACAAGGGTGTGGGCGTCTGGCTCTATCTGAATGATGTGGCCGGCACGAACTACCCGATTGAGGAGACTCTGGCTCAATATGAGGAGTGGGGTGCAAGCGGCGTAAAGTACGGCTTTATGAACGGTAATCCGCAGGAGAAGAACCGCAAGACCCAGGAGATTACGGCTCTCTGTGCCAAACATCACCTTATGGTTGACTATCATGACTATCCCGTGCATCCGTTCGGACAGATGCGCACGTATCCCAACGCCGTTACTCGCGAGTACTGCAAGGCACAGCTGGACGGTCGCCAGATATTCCAACCCAAGACTTTTGTGACATCGGCCTTTGTAAATATGGTGGCAGGCCCCATAGACCAGAACAACGGATTCCTGGAACTGCATCAGGGCCGAACCACACGTAAGGATAACAACCAGGAGGTTCCCAGTACTGTAACCGGTGAGATTGCACGTACAATGATTACATGGTCAGGTGCAACTGTAATCCCCGATATCCCAGAGTACTACAAGAAGTATCCGTCACTGCTGGAGTTCCTCAGCGCCGAGAAGCAGCCCTGGCAGGAGAGTATCACGCTGGCCGGTGAGATAGGCGAGTATATCGTAATGGCACGCCAGAACAAGGACGGAGAGTGGCTCATAGGCGCCGCAACCAATGAGGATGAGCGTGAGATTGAGATTCCTTTAAACTTCCTGGGCAAGGGCAAGTTCACGGCAACCATCAATACCGATGCCGACGACACCCATTACCGCACCAACCGCGAGACTTTTGAGACCATCAGTGACATCAGCGTAACTAAAAAATCGACAATAAAAATCAGGCTCGCACCTGGTGGTGGAGCCTGTGTCCTGATCAAATAGCTTTATTCAAGTTTTCCACCCATGCCAAGAACAATCTGCTGCATCTCGGCCTTGATGGCAATCTTATCTTTGCCCTGATATTCGGTGGTGTTGTTCATTGTTACGGTCTTGCCGTCAACTGACAGATATTTGCGGTCCTGCTCTTCAAGGTCCTCCAGATGATCACGATAGAACTGTGTAGCCAGTTCTTCTGTCTGGAAAATGTAATTCATCTTGGATTCTGAGCACTCGTCACCCTTGAACTTGGCCAGCCACTCCAAACGGAAACCAACGTAATTCCAGGTCAGGAGCACCTCATCGCCTTTGTCTTCATATTTGGGAGCCTCAACACCCATAAGAGTCATGTATGAACCCATAAGACCGCTCAGGTCTGCTCCATTTTCCAGACGGCCGTTTCCAACGCGTGTGGGATCGGCGGTGCTGTTAAGCTCATTGGCGGCAGCATTGATCTGATTAGAGGATTCAATGATGGAGTTTGTATAAGCCTGAGTGGCGTTGGTTGCAGCTTGTGCGGCGGCATCGGCAGCCTTGTCGGCCTCTTTCTCAACTGCCTTCTCGGCACTACCAAGTATTTTCTCAGTTGCTTTCTCTGTAGTCTTCTCTACCGATTTCTCAACGGCTTTGGTCACGCCTTTCTCGGCGGCTTTCATAGCCTTGTCAGTGAGACGGTTAAGGAACTGTGCATTGGAAGGGACAGCAAACAATGCAGCAATGATGAATAAAAGGAGTGATTTCTTCATAATTTTGTAAATAGTTAGTTGCCGCAAAAGTAGTTATATTTTTTAGCATTTATTATGTAAAACGTTTATTTTTGCAAAACCAAGGTGTGCATATGTTTAGGAGACTATTTCTTGTATTTCTGTTGATTACGGTAGGGTGCGTTAAGGTGAACGCGCAGGGCTATTGCTGTGACCGTGAGAACGCATCGCTGGAATATGTGCGCAAATACAGTGACGGCAAATTCTGCTGGCGTCATATAATGACCGTTACGGAGGTGACCCAAACAGGCCCGATGCGCAAAATCTCGACATCAAGCACTTTCCTTAAGAGTAACGGCAAACAGCTATACAAAGGTCCGGCCCTGGAGCAGATGATTTTGGACGATAAAGATAATGTCAGGGCCGATATGGGACTGGCAATCGCATCATACATGAAAGCCCGGACCGGTATGAATGCCACTGCCACCGGACCTATGACGGTAATTCCTTCAAATCTGGAACCCGGTGACACTCTTGCTCCTGTTGTGGTGAATGTCCGGCTTGGCATACTCAATTATGTAGTCAAGGCCTATGACCGCAAGGTCCTGAGGCGTGAGAAAATCTCCGTCCCCGCAGGGATATTTGACTGTATCGTCCTGGAAGAGAGGAGGATAGAGAAAGGACCCGGACACAACCGTGACGTCCGGAATCTTACCTGGTATTGCAAAGGCGTGGGTTATGTCCGCCACGACACTTTCATAAAAGGAGTATTGGATACGTCAGAGATACTCTATAAGCAGAATTAATAAAGATTAATAAATTGGCTTAACCTATTTATTAACCTTTATTCATACATAAAAAGTGGCGCGACCTTCAGCAGGCGGCGCCACCCCAGAATTACTAAACTATTGTCTTAATATCTCAAATAAATTTGGGATCGGATTGGATGGGGTTAGAGTTCAAAGGTGCTGTTGCGGTAGAACTCCAGCAGGGCGGTGTTGAAGAGGTACTCGTAACGGTACTTGAGCATGTCGGCCTGGGCTGATACCAGGCGGTTCTTGGACTCGTTGAACTCTGTTATGCTGGCTTTGCCGCCCTCATATTTGGCCTGAACCAGGTCAAATGACTCCTGGGCGCTGGCCTGGACCAGCTCGCTGCTTTCATAGCGGCTCTTGGAGGCGACGGCGTTGTAGTAAGCCTTCTGTATCTCTTTGTAAAGTGTCTTCTTTACGTTGTCCAGCTGCATCTCCTGGTTCATCTGGCTGAGTTTGGCTGAACGTACGTTGTTGCGGTTGTTGTTCCGTGAGAATATGGGGATGCTCAAGTTCAGTCCTATGTGCGGGCTGAAATTGTTCTTGAGCTGGGTGTCAAAAGGATCACCTTTCATCTTGGAGCTTGAGTAGTAGTTGGTGCCGGCACCTGCACTGAGTGACAGGGTGGGGAAGTAGCCGCTCTTGGCTACCTGTACATTCTGGCCGGCCTGCTCCAGACGCAGCTGCTCACTCTTTATGGAGGGTTTGATATCCAGGGCCTGGGCGTAAATCTCCTCGGGGCTGTCAGGGATGGTGAACTCAAAACGGTCAGTTCCGGGCTGGACTATGTCAAAGCCATCGGGTGAGGGGAGTTCCAGGAGCTGGGTGAGGGTGAGTATGGAGAGGTTCAGGTTGTTCTGGGCCTGGGTCACGGAGAGGCGGCTCTGGGCCAGGGTGGCGTTCTGTGACGCTACCTCGGCGTTGCTGGCCTTACCTATCTGTGCAAGGGCGCTGAGACGCTCCACCTGCATGGAGTCTATGGAAACCTGATTACGTGCCACATCCAGGATGCTGCGGTTGTAGACTATCTGGATGAATGCCTGTGCCACCTGGACGCGGATATCGTCCTTGATACGCTCCAGGTCACTTTTTGCTGCCTCAAGACTCAGCTGGGCCACCTTTATGTTGCCGTTTATGCGGTTGCCGGCAAACAGGGTCATATCGGCACCGATACTGAATGAGGTGTTGGCGGTATTGGTGTTGGCGTAGGTGTTATCGGAAGTGATACTGCGTCCGAATGACCATCCCTGTGATGCGCTTGCCTGGACTCCGGGCAGACGGTTACCGTTGGCGGAGTTGAGTTCGATGCCTTTCTGACTGGCGCTCAGGCCGCTCTGGCGGACTTGGATATTGTTCTCTATAGCGTAATCTATGCATTGGTCAAGTGTCCAGGCCTGGCCGGCATGAGCCATGGTGGTTGCCAGGATCATTGACGCTGCTATTGCTGTTGCTTTCATGACTGACAGGTCTTAGAGTTACTTTTCTTCTACATCTTCTATCATGCGGGGACCGCGAACCACATCGCCCTCGGTCAGGCCATTACGGATCTCTATGTTGACTCCATCACTGAGACCGGTGGTTACCTTGGTCTGGCTGTAGGTGCTGTCCTCATTCTTTACATAAACGTAGGGCTCATCCTTGATGAATTCGATGGCGCTCTCGGGTACGCTCAGCACGTCCTGGATCTTTTCAAGTTCTATCTGGGCGTTGGCGCTGTAACCGGAACGTATGGTGTGGCCGGGATCCACCTTTACGGCTGCCTTTACCTTGAACTGGTTGGCTCCGTTGTTCTCAACGGCCTTTGGAGATATGTACTCCAGATTGGCATCGAAAGTGTAGTCACTGAGGGCGCCGATGGTGATGGTGAGGGGCATGCCTTCATAGAGGGAGCCTACCTCTGTCTCATCAATCTGACCCTCGAATATCAGGTCACTCATGTTGGCCACTGTGGCAACCGTGGTGCCGTCATTCATGGTGTTGGCCTGGATTACGGAGTTACCCACCTTTACGGGGATATCCAGTATGAGACCGGTGATGGTGGAGCGGATGAGTGTAGAGCTTGAGGTGGCGTTCTTGGATGAGACACCGTCACGTATCACCTCAAGTGACTCCTGTGATGCGGCATACTCCTCCTTTGCCTGATTGAGTGCCTGCTCTACCTTTTCAAACTCCTCGGCGCTTACCAGGTTCTTCTCATAGAGGGCTTTCTCACGCTCAAAGTTGGTCTGGGCCTGCTTGAGGTTGATCTCTGACAGGCGTACGCGGCTCTGGGCGGCAGAGAGTGAATTCATATCGGGAATAACGGTAAGACGTGCTATGACCTCACCCTTCTGGACTGTCTGGCCAGCCTCCTTGAAGAGTTCGGCAATGATTCCGTTGATCTGGGGCTTGATGTTGACCTCGTTGCGCGGTACGATCTTGCCGGTGAGCACTGTGGTGCGTGAGATGTCATTTCTGGATGCTGCAAACTGCTGGTAACGTATCTCCTCGGGCTGTGAATTCTTGTGGAGGAATACGAATGTTCCTACAAACACTATCAGGATAAGTGCTAATACGATGTACTTGATAACTTTTTTCATATCTGTATCTCTATTTGTTTTCTTTCTTGTAATCTGTTATTCATCTCTCATAGCGTCTACCGGCTTTACGGCCATGGCACGCAGGGCGGGGGCAAGTCCGGCCAAGGCTCCCAGTACTGCCAGCAGCAATGCTGCCAGGATTGCCGTGTTGAATGATATCTGGAAGGAGGAGCCATCAGTAGATGCTTTCTCAAATATGTTGAGCAGGAATACGGCAAACACTATTCCGGCGCTTCCGGCTGCAAGTGTCAGGGCTACACTCTCCGTGATGATCTGTGAGAGAATTTCACCCGGCATGGCTCCTATGGCGCGACGTATTCCAATCTCCGTGGTACGCTCCTTTACCGTGACCATCATGATGTTGCTTACTCCGATGCATCCGGCAAGCAGGGTTCCCAGACCCACCAGCCATATAAGGAAATTGAGTCCGCGGAACAGGTTGTCAACTATAAGGAATATCTCCTCTGTGTTGAGTATCATCATGGCCTCGTTGTCATGGGGCGCAAATTTGTGCTGACGGGCTATGATGGAGCGGATACGCGGTTCAAGCGTGCTGGTGTGGATACCTCCCTTGGCGGTAAGGCAGAGTATGTCAACGTTGTTGCCGCGGTTATAGAGCGTGGCTGCCAGTGTCTCAGGGATGACCACAGACTCGTTTGAACTGCTGTTTATGCTTATGTTGCTGGTGTTGAAATCCACACCTACGATTCTCAGGTAGAGGTCACCGGTTTTGATGAACTTGCCGCAGGGGTCACCGCCTTCAGGGAAGAGCTCCTTATAGATACGCTTTCCTATTACGCAGACCTTGCGCTGCATCTGAATGTCTGTCTCGTTGATGTATCGGCCGTAACGGATCTTGGGCTGCTCTATCTTGCAGTAGTCGGCGCTCACGCCCTTGATGGCTCCGGAGCATGTGTTGCTGCCGTACTCTACGGTGTTGCCCCATCCGCTTATCATGGGTGATATTACATCCAGTTCAGGGACCATAAGGCGCAGACGCTCTATGTCCGTGCGGTTGAGTTCCCAGTAACGTCCCTCGGGGAGTCCTTTGTAGGGCTTGGAAGTGTTGGATGAGATGAGAATGATGGTGTTTGAGGCGAATCCGCCGAAATTCTTCTCAAGCTCGCCCTTTATTCCCTGTCCGCCGCCTATCATGAAGAGCAGCATGAACAGTCCCCAGAATACTCCGAATCCGGTGAGTATTGAACGGCGACGGTTCCTGGTGAGTGAATCGGCCGTCTCTTTGAATGAATCTATATCGAATCTCATAATCAGTCTGCTCTAAGTGCTTCAATAGGTCTTACGCGAGCTGCCTTGACTGCGGGGAAAAGTCCTGCGACTGTTCCTGCAATCACCAGCAGCACTGTTGATTTGATGGCCTCATTCAGACCTACCGTGGGGTTGATGAGCAGGCGGATGCTCTGGCCGAACACGTCCATGCTCTCCTGTCCTACGGTGTGGTCCATTATTACGCATGCAATCATGCCCAGTACCATTCCGATATAACCGAACAGGGCTGTGATGGCAACGCTCTCAGCTATTATCAGCTTGGTTATGTTGCCGGGTCTGGCGCCGATGGCCTTACGGATGCCGAACTCATGCGTGCGCTCCTTTACCGTAATAAGCATGATGTTGCTTACTCCTACCACTCCGCCCAGTAGGGTAAAGAGTCCTACTATCCAGAGTCCGGTATTGAGTATCTTGCGGCCCTTCTCCATCTGTAGGTTCTGGGTGAAACGGTTGTTGATCCAGTATGAACTCTCATCATCGGGGGCTGCCTTATGACGGCTGTTGAGCATCTGCTTGATACGTTTCTCAAAGGCCTCGTTTGACTGCTCTGATTCCAGTCCGTGGAAAGTGAATGAGATCACATCCAGGTCATTGTTCATGCCGAATATGGTCTTGGCGGTAGTGAACGGTATATAGAGTTCGCGGTCATTCTGGTTCTCCTCGGCATGACGTACACCTACTATGGTGAATACCAGGTTGCCCACCTTTATCTTCTTGCCCAACAGTGAAGCGTAGTTGGTGCCACCCTCCAGGAAATTCCTGGCTGTGAGATGTGTAATGACTATGACCTTACGCTTATGGGCAATATCCAGATTGTTTATGAAACGTCCGGAAATCATCTTGAGATGGTGCATGGTGGCATGGCCGGGGAATGTTCCGCTCATGTTCATGCCGGTTACGTTCTTCTTTTTATAGCTCAAGGTAAATCCGCTGCGTGACACTGATGTGGTAACCTGGTCTATGACATCGGGGAACTGGCGTGCAAGCAGGTTGAGGTCCTGCTCGTTGAGCTGCATCTGGCGTCCTTTCTTTAATCCCTGATAGGGCTTGGATGTGACACTGGGGCGTATGCTCATTGTGTTGGTGGCAAAGCCCTCACTGTCCTGGTTGAATGAGTTCATCAGTCCGTTTCCGGCACCCAGCAGCACTATGATCATGAAGATTCCCCATGCTACTGAGAATCCGGTAAGGCCGGTGCGCAGTTTGTTGCGCCTCACGCTCTCCCATATTTCGGTTATAAGGTCATGCATGGCTTTTACTTCATGATGGTTTTTGTTCCAAACTGAGAGGCGTTGTGCTGTGTGTTGTCCTCAATCTGTCCTATGATACCGTCCTTTATATGTATGATACGGTTGGTGCAGTTGGCCACGCCGCTCTCATGGGTCACCACCACGATGGTGATTCCCTCCTCACGGTTAAGGCGGCTCAGCAGCTCCATGACCTCGACCGATGTCTTTGAGTCAAGCGCTCCGGTGGGTTCATCGGCCAGGATTATCTCTGGACGTGTGATAAGGGCGCGGGCGATGGCTACGCGCTGTTTCTGACCACCTGACATCTCGTTGGGGTAGTGGTTGGCCCACTCCTTGAGTCCCAGTCTGTCCAGATATTCCATAGCCATCTGATGCCTCTGACGGCGCCCGATACCCTGGTAGAAAAGAGGCAGTTCCACATTCTCTACTGCAGTCTTGAAGGAGATGAGATTGAATGACTGGAATATGAATCCAATCATGCGGTTGCGATAGTCGGCTGCCTGACGCTCGGAGAGATTCTTGATCAGATTGCCGTTCAGATGGTAATAGCCGGTGTCATAGTTGTCCAGTATACCCAATATATTAAGCAGTGTGGACTTTCCTGATCCGGATGCTCCCATGATAGATACGAACTCTCCACGCTCTATACCCAGATTGATGCCTTTGAGTACGTGCAGCGGCTGTCCGTTGTCATAAGTCTTGTTGATGTCTTTAAGCTCTATCAGCATATTGAATCTTGTTGTTTGTAACCTTTGTTTAGTGTCTTAGTTTATTAGTACACCGCAAAAGTATGTCGTTTGTTTGGAACCGCAATGGCTTTCAGGTAGGATTAACATTCTTTTGTACTGTGGACTATTGACATCAGAATGACGCATGATCTGTGATTTTGTTAGTGTAAAAAAAACAGACAGTCCGATTTTTGATATAACTTTGCATAATTATGATTTATAGTTCACGTTTTTTCAAGTTAGTTTTAGGCATCTGCTGCGCACTGGTAGTGTGTGGCTGTGACGACGATAAGCCCAAATACGGAGCTCCCATGAACGTTAAGGTTTACGGAGTGAACGGCAGGACTGACCTTGTTCAGAATCTCAGACTGGGCTTGTTTGTTGATAATCCGATAGGGGCCGACAATGTGCCGATGACAGTTTCAGAAAATGGTTATGCTACGCCGGACCGTGAGGTGAGGTGGGGCTTTGACCAGTCGCGCGCATCAAGATTCTTTGCGTATGCACCGTATGACGCTTCTTACTCCGGTCAGGATTTTGTATCGGTAACCGTTCCTTCAGACCAGAGCACCGTAGAGAAGATGCTTTCCGCAAATTATCTTGTTTCCACTGCATCGGCCGATCCCGGTACATCAAACGTGACAATGAAACTGGAGCACGCCATGACTGCGATGACAGTTACATTTGACAACCGTACCGGTGAGAGGATAAAGGAACTGAAAGTCCATGGGTTCATGAGTATGGGAAGGCTCAATTTCGTTACCGGCACCATCTCTGCAACCGGAGCGAACCATATAATCACTCCCCTGCGTATGGAATATGATGAGAATTCATTCATGTTTATATACTTTCCGCAGGATGTCACTCCTGTTTTCATTGCCACTTTGGAATCCGGAAAGACAATATCGGTCACTTATGATAATTACTGTCATGTGTATCCCGGCAGGATTATCCGGTTTGATGTCCAGTTGGATGCAAATATGCCGGAAGCCAATATACTTCCATTGTCAGGAGTCAGCATGAACATATGGGAATCAAGCGGTGCTCCGTCTGGTCCTGTACCTTTTGAGTATATCGATCTGGCCGGTCTTAAGGACGTGGAGCCTGATCCTGATGACAACAACTTCTTTTATGCATATCTCAATAAGGTGACAGTTACAGCTGTAGATAATTCAAATCCTGATGTTTACGGAGTCGTGCTTGAGGATACATCCAAGGCTGTGTTCGTGTGGGCTTATGATGCATCATTGAAGGTGGGAAATACTATTTCAGGACCGGTGCTTGGTTTGATGGAGAAACCGTCGGAGAACGAATTCCATATATCCAACTTCCTGACCGAGTATGCTACGGTAGGCAAGACGGATGTGCTGCCTCTTACCCAGGGATCTTTTGCCGATTTGGCAGATAATATCGATAAACTGGAGTACAGGCGTATGGAGTTCAAGAACGTGACAGTAAAGAAATCATTCATAAATGACATGGCTGTCTGTGAGCAGGATGGAGTGGAGATGAATATTGTATGCCCGGATGTAGATATCCGTCTGGCCGAAGGTGTCAGCGGTGATATTATTGGCTTCCCGGTACGTTCGGGCAGTGATATATATATCATGGTGTATGACAGCAATGTATTCAGCACTTTTGAGAAAGCGTATAGCGGCGATGCATTCACCAGACAGGATGTGTATGGACTGTATGACCTGTCCGGAGTTGACACTGCGGCTTATTGTATGGACTATAGTGATCTGCAGTACTCAGTACGTCTTTCACCAAGTATGGGGCGCAGCATGCAGGTGACAGATATGCATAACGGCGTTTCACATGTGTTCTTTATATATGACTGTGTATCGGGCCCCGTAGGCGGTCATGTATACACGGTTGCTTTCAATGCCATGGGTAACAGTGACATAAAGGGCGCCAACCTGCAGATGGAGTGTGTGAGAGTTATTGATAATACGGCCTGGCTGGTTGACAGGTCAAATAATATTGGTTTGGTTCTGGCTTTATGAGAAAGACTCTTGTGATATTACTGTCGGCCCTTATTCTTACAGGGTATGTGAATGCGGGGGTTGTTACACCTGAGATGGCTGCACTGTGCGCAGGCAGTATGCTGGGAGCGGATGATATGCCGCTTCCGGAAAATACTGGAGCCTCAATGTCTGCCGGACGTAACGGACGTGCGCAGTATCCTGATTATTATGTATGCAACAAACCCGGCGGAGGCTGGGTTATAGTTGCGGCCGATGATAGGGTAAAGCCCATAATCGCTTACTCAGAAACCGGCAGTTTCAGTACTGAAGACATGCCCGCAAACCTGAAATGTTGGATGGACGATATTTCTGAATGCATAGATGAGGTACGTGACAATGACTTGAAGGCTACAGATGATGTTAAGGCCGAATGGGAAAGACTGCTGGGTGGTTACAGTCCGGAAAGAACAGAAAGCAAGGTTATAGAGACTGCCTTGTGGTATCAGCTTGAACCGTACAATATCTACTGTCCGGTTGCGACAGGTGAAAACAAACATGCTGCTACCGGGTGCGTAGCTACTGCTATGGCAATAGTACTGCGTCACAATAAATGGCCGGCTCATGGAAAGGGAGTAATAGGTGGTTACAGGGATGATTATTTTAATGCATATGTTCCGTCATATTCAATAGACAATCACTATTATGACTGGGATAATATGCCTATGAGTGATGGTGAGGATCCCAAAAATCACTGGACTGATGAGAATAAGCATCAGGTGGCCCAGCTGATGCATGACTGTGGTGTTATGGTTGAAATGGATTATTCCTATGAGGAAGGTTCAGCTTCAAGTCTTGGTTTAATTGCCAAGGCGTTAATTGACCATATGTACTGTTCTGAGTCCATGACTGCTGTTGACAGATCGTCATTTGAATTGACGGAGTGGTTCTCTTTATTTAGAAATGAGATTGACAATGACCGTCTGGCTATTTACCGGGCATCAGATGGAGAAGGCGGTCATGCATTTGTTTGTGACGGTTATGAGACGGCTGGAAATAGACTGCATTTCAACTGGGGATGGGGCGAATATGATGGAAACGGTTTCTATTCACTTGAATACATGCACCCTAAAGGATCAATATCCACATTCTCCTATTATCATGGCGCTGTTATCGGTATTGCTCCGGATACAGCCAATGTGGATCTGGGAAATGCCCCTGATATTATATTTGCCGAAAAAGATAATAGTTACGGTATGACTCCATTCGTATCAGATGGAATGAAAGTTGATGATATTACCAAGGGTTCGGACCTGTATTTTATAATATCTACACTTAAGAATATGGCGCCTCATGATGTGGCCAGGGAGTTAAAGATATGTCTTGAAGGAATTGACGGTACGGTTAAGCAAGAGGGCTGGTTTACTCCGGTAATAATGGGCCCGGCAGACGGTAATTATTATTATTTTATAACAGATAATGATGTACTGAATGTCACTCCGGAACTTACAGACCTGTTCAGGCTCTACATTAAGAATTCTGACGATACATGGATGCCGGTTTCGCCTGATTATAGTATGAATTCTGTTATGGAAGGTGTGGTTTGCGGTGTAACCTATGATCCACTGATAATTATACCTGACAATGTGGTTGCGGATGAGAGTTTTGAACTCACTCTTACGTACGGTTGTACTCCAAGAAAGGGCGTGGAATGGAGTGTGAATGGCCAGGTATGTCCCAATGGAATGGCCACATTGGTTAAGGGTAAGAATGTAATCAAGGCCAATGTGAATTATTCGGACGGTTCTACAGGTACCATCTATAAAACCGTAAACATTGATAAATAGTGACTGCTCCTGCATATTGATTGCATAAAAATGGGCATCCGCTGCTTTTATTTACAAAAGGTAAGCGGATGCTCCTTTTTTAAAGCTTTTTTGTGTATCTTGCGTCGCTTTTTTAAGGAGGACAAATCCGAATACATTCAATTAATAACTTATGAAAAGAATTTCAGGCATAATTGCCTTGGCTGCAGCAGCATTCATGCTCTCATGCAGCGGTGGAAAGTACGAGTATCCTTTCCAGAATCCCAAACTCAAAGTTGACAAACGAGTTGATAACCTTATGTCTCTGCTTACTCCTGAGGAGAAGGTGGGCCTTATCATGAACAAGTCCGTATCGGTAGACCGTCTGGGTATACCTTCATACAACTGGTGGTCAGAGGCTTGCCATGGCGTACGTCAGGGTGGCTATACCGTATTCCCTCAGCCTATAGGTATGGGTGCTTCATTCAATGAGCAGCTGGTATATGATGTGTTCAGTGCAGTATCAGATGAGGCACGTGCCAACTGGAACCGTTCAAATCATGACATCTTCAATGTACAGATGGGTGCCAACTACGTTCCCGGTAACCCTGAACTGACATTCTGGTGCCCCAATGTAAACATCTTCCGTGATCCTCGCTGGGGCCGCGGTCAGGAGGCTTACGGTGAGGATCCTTACCACATGAGCGTTCTGGGTGTTGCCAACGTAAAGGGTATGCAGGGCAATGACAAGAAGTATTACAAGACCCATGCATGCGCCAAGCACTATGCAGTTCACAGCGGTCCTGAGAGCCAGCGTCACCGTTATGATGCAGTGGTTTCAATGCGTGACCTGTGGGAGACCTACCTGCCCGCCTTCAAGGCTCTGGTTCAGGAGGGTAA
>JBGUIZ010000059.1:0-16252 GCA_045113495.1 Bacteroidaceae bacterium | reverse complement strand
GCCGATGGCCTTGTTGAGCAGCACGGCAGCGACCGATGAGTCAACACCGCCGCTCAGTCCAAGCACGACCTTGTCATTGCCAAGCTCTGCCTTGAGTTCGCCTACGGTCTTCTCTATGAATGAATCCGATGTCCACTCCCTGCGGCTTCCGCAGATACCCATCACAAAGTTCTCAAGCAGCAGACGGCCCTGGAGCGAATGCTCAACCTCCGGGTGGAACTGAACGCCCCATACGCGCTTGCTTGTGCACTCAAATGCGGCAAACTTCACGCTTTCTGTAGATGCGGTTACATGATAACCCTCCGGGATGGCGGTGATTGAGTCTCCGTGACTCATCCACACCTGTGAACCCTTGTCAAATCCCTTGAACAGGGGACAACCGTCTTCAATGAAGCCCAGGTTTGCACGACCGTACTCACGGGTGCCGGCCTGCTCCACCTTGCCGCCGTAGGTATAGCTCAGCAACTGTGCGCCGTAGCATATGCCAAGCACCGGGTACTTGCCTATGATACCGGAAAGGTCCGGACGGAATGCGTCCGATGCATAAACGCTGAGAGGTGAACCGCTCAGGATGACGCCGATTACATCGGGATCATTCTCAGGGAACTTGTTGTAAGGCAGTATCTCGCAGAATGTATCCATCTCTCTCACTCTGCGTCCGATAAGCTGCGTGGTCTGTGAACCGAAATCAAGTATTATTATCTTTTGCATACTGATATTATTTCGTCTGCAAAGATAAGAAAAAGGAGCCAAAGGGAGCCAAAGGGGACGGTTCTATTTGGCACCCTCCGAAAAAAAGAGGCCAAATAGAACCGTCCCCTTTGGCTCCTTTTGTGTATCTTCGCGGTCTGATGACAAAAAGTACAGACAATACGGTACCCAAACTGATGCTGCAAAAGCGGTTCCTACTGCGGGCCGTCCTCTTTGTGGCACTCTTCTCCATGGTGTTCATGGCTCTCTACCAGCCGTTCTCCAACACCACCTGGTTCGGCTTCAAGACATGGACCCAGACCTGCGTCACCATCCTGTTCTACTTTGTGGCCGTCCCCACGCTCATAATCAGCAAGCTTTTGCTCTCCAACATCAGCAACCTCCACTCCATAACGGTGCGCCGTTTCCTCATGTGGCATGTAGCTGAATTCCTGCTCATAGCAACGGAATATTATCTCTTCACCGTAACGTTCAAGCTGGGACTTTCACGAGAACTGCCCCAGCTGCTCATACGCATACCCTCATGCGTGATGCTCATCCTTGCCATCCCCTACACCATCATATGGTTCTACGCCCAGTACCAGGCCAAGAAGGAGGAGTTGGAACTCTTCAAGGTAACCCACAAGCGTGAGACCATGGAGTCCGCCCACCGCCTCATTCAGTTCCGCGACAGCCAGGGCAAGCACAAGATGTCACTCAGCGAGGAATCAATATTCTACATTGAGTCACAGGACAATTACGTCCAGATATTCTATAACCTGGAAGGCAAACTCTCAAGCTACCTGCTGCGCTGCAGTACCCAGAAGATTGAGGAGGACCTGGAAGGAACCAATATAGTCCGATGCCGACGATCATTCCTGGTCAACACCGCCAAGATAGCCCGATACGGCAAGGAACGCGGACACCTTACAATCACGCTAGACCATCCGTCGGGCAAGACCATCACCGTCACACCCGCCTATTACCGCACCATACTGACCAGGCTGGACAGCCGGTCCCTTTAATCCCTAAAAGAGGTCGATGCTTATACCTCCGATGACCCAAAGACCGGGTTGAGGCACGCATCCGTAATCCACATAGCTCCTGTCTGTGAGGTTATTAGCCTCCAGATACACCTTGTACCGGTTTGCAGACCACTGTATCCTGGAATCCAGTACATAATAAGGCTCGTACGGAGTAACCGTTCCGTTCACATCGGTATAAGTACCCTCACGGTCCTGATACCTCCAGTCAAGACCCAGTTCCAGACCCGGCATCAGGTTGAAACGCAGGCCGGCCACAGCCTTATGTCTAAGGTACTCCAGAGTGCTGCGGCTCTGTATGTTGGGAACATCCATCTTCTCCTGACTGATGTAGTTGTAAGCAAAATTGAATGACTTGAGCAGATGCTGTCCCTGCCACAAGGTCTCCAGATTGACATTGGCCGATAATTCCGCACCCACGGACTCAACCTTTGTAAAGTTCACTGACTCCCAGTGTCTCTCCGGCTCATCAAGGCTAAGGTCCATTATCCAGTCAATCATGTCCGAGCATCGGTTGTAATACACCATTGCCGACAACTCCACTCCATTGTAATCAGCATACTTCACACCCAGGTCCACGGAGCGCAGTTCCTCCGGCTTGAGATGCTTGTCGGCCTTATATCCGCCCACGCTGTAGTAGAGTTCGGTAACCGACGGCAGGCGCAGTGAGGTGTTGTATGATGCGAACAGCTTTACGTTCTCACCCACCTTGGCACTCATATCCACACCCGGATAGAGGCGCATGTCCATTCCGTTCCAGGAGTTACGTGTTCCCACCACGCCGGCACTCATGGAGAACCAGCGTACGTTAAGGTTATGCTCCAGCACGAAACTGATGTTGGTACGGTTCAGGCCCAAGGTGTAATCCCTGTCAGTACCCGGTATATGTTTTACTTCCGATAACGTTTCACCCAGGTTTCCGCTCACCAGATTCTCATTCTTAAGTTCAGCTCCGAATGCCGTACGTCCCAGGCACCAGTCAAACCAGCTGTTGAACCCTACGCCCACCACATCGGACCGATGGTAATTATACTTTACAGCATCCTCACTGCCGCGGATCAGCTCAAAACGGTCCTCATTATGGTTCCACCATGCACTGGGATGGATATGCACCCGGCCCGCCTTGTTCTCACCCTGCACCGCAGAGTATGTCTTTACCGTATGTTCAAACTGATTGTCATATTTGGCCGAATAGAAGGTGTTGCTGCCCCAATCCTTTACGCTCACGCCGGCATGCCAGTCCACACGGACATCATCATCGTTGTAGCCGCCCTTGTAAAACGCCTTTTTGTACTCCATATCGGCATTGAGACTGCCCGCCTTGCTACGGCTGTATCCGTCACTGCGGCCATAATTCGCAGATAGCATGTTGTTCCAGCCGCCCTTTACCGCATCTACCCTGGCACCCGTAGCCGCGTATCCCCAACTGCCCGCCTCGGCATGGAATGAGCCCTGCGTCCGCGCGGCACTCTTGGTAACGATATTGATTGCACCCATCAGTGAAGAGGAGCCGAATGCACGTCCGGCCGGTCCCTCCAGCACCTCAATATGGTCTATATCACTCATGTCAACCGGAAAGTCAAACGAGTTGTGTCCGGTCTGCGGGTCACATATATTGATACCGTCCAGAAGGATCGCCACCTGCTCAAAGTTGCCTCCGCGCACACCCACATCGGTCTGAGCGCCCATCGGTCCACGCTGACGCACGTCAACGCCCACCGCATACTTGAGGATATCATTGATTGACTGCACAGGATAGGAGTTTATCTGCTCCTGTGTCATTACGCCTATTATCCTGGACGCCTTGGGCAGCGGAGTCCTGATTCTGGAGGCTGTCACCTCAATCTCATCGGTATTATTGTACAAAACTGAATCCGGTCCCGCTATCAGATAACCCGAGACCAGCAAAACCAAACTGATCAAAGACATAGTATTATTGTGTTATTCTTTCTTTGGGCTCTTAAAGAATATGCAGAACAATATGGTAACCACCAGCATGTAACATGCAAAGATAAACCACGCCGCACTCCAGTTCTGGACAGCCGCCTTGAACACGAACTTATCCATAACCGCTCCGGCACCCATCAGACCGATGGTTGCACCCACACCGTTTGACATCATCATGAAAAGACCTTGCGCTCCGGCTCTCATGCTCTTGTCCACGTTCTGCTCAACATAAATTGAACCTGCTATGTTATAGAAGTCAAACGCAATGCCGTACAGTATACAGCTCAGTATAAAGAGGAGCACGCCGGGTATATCGGGAGTACCCACGGCAAACAGGGCGAACCTGTGTATCCAGGCTATCATTGACATGATCATCACTATTTTGATTCCGTATCTCTTAAGGCAGAACGGAACCAGCAGGAAACAGAGCATTTCCGATACCTGCGACAGCGCCAGCAGGGCATTGGAGTTTTTCACCGCGAACGTATGGGCATAAGCGGGATTCGATGCGAATGAGCCCAAAAAAGTATTGGCATATCCGTTGGTGATCTGGAGGGCCGTTCCCATCAGTATGCAGAACATGAAGAAGACCGCCATATGCTTGACCTTAAACAGGCTGAACGCATTCAGTCCCAATGCATCACGCACGCTCCGGCCGGCACCTTTCATTGCGGTTGGGCACTGCGGCAGAGAGAGTGCGTAAAGGCTCAGAATAATTGATAAAAATCCTGACAAAACAAGTTGACTCCAGGAGTCCTGCATATGCACCCCGCCAAACCCTATGAAGTTGACCGCGAGCATGCTGCAGATAAAGCCCAGGGTACCAAAAAGACGTATGGGAGGATAATCCTTTGCCGGGTCACCTCCGGCCTGTGCAATCACGCTGTAGGAGACGGAATTGGTAAGCGCCACGGTGGGCATGAAAAACAGTATGCTCATACCGTAAAGCGGGAAAAGTGAAGCGAATTCCACCTTATCGGCCCCGCTGCAATACAAGCCGGCCGCAAGCATGAAACCACCGGCAATGAGATGGCAGATGGAGAGGGTTCTCTGAGCCTGGATATATCGGTCCGCAATGATTCCCACAAGCGCCGGCATAAAGAGTGAAACTATGCCGTTTGCAGCAAAAAACCACTTGATCTGACTGCCCAAACCTATTTGTGCAAGATATCTTCCTATGGAAATGAGATACGCTCCCCACACCGCATATTGCAGAAAAACCAGAATTATCAACCTCAGTTTCAATCCGGTAGCGATTCTCTGATTATTTGCATCCATCCTTTCAGACAACCTTAAGTTACTTTTTGGACGGCGAAGTTAGAAAAATCATTAATCAACTTATTAGAAAAATTGTTAACTTTGCGACTCATACGCACACACGTACACGTGATGGGTTTCAAAAGGACAATAGTCAGACACATATCCACAGTCATTTCGGCGCTTCTAGCCATAATGGCCATGCCGGTACATGCCGAATTGCACTCCATGTCCGACAACCTGCTGCAGGTGGGAGACACCGTGGTAAAGAGGATTATGCCCAAGCCCGAATCCGACAGCATGTACGTAGCCACTGACTACACAGAAATCCACTTCAAGCTCAACAAGGCGGACCTTGACATCTCATACATGGACAACGGTTTGTCACTGCTCCATCTGGACAGGGTGATAGACTCGCTGGGCATTGAGAACATCACCGCTATAGAAATCATATCGCAGTCATCACCTGAAGGTAGCCTGGAACGCAACACCTGGCTGACCGAGCACCGTTCAAAGGTCATGATGGACTACATGTACCGCGTATTCCCCGATCTCAGGGACCGAATCTCAATGAACAAGGTCACCGAGTCATGGGAGAACCTCTCCCGATACGTGGCCCAGGATCCCAACCTTGAGGAGGAGACCCGCAACAAGATCCTGGAGATAATTGATTCCGATGAACTGAGCGTGGCCACCAAGAAGGCCAGACTCAAGAATACTCTGGGCAGCAACCCCAAGACAGGCAATGTATACGCCTACCTCACCAAGTACTATTACCCGGTGATCCGTAACTCAGGTATCTACATCCTGCATATGGTTGAACCGGAGCCTGCGTTCTGGCAGGAGGCCGAGGGCATATCCGTCCAGGAGCCTGCAATCAGACCTGATTCATTCCTGAATTATGTCCCGCAGCCCATTGAGCCCAAACCGGAACTCCGCAAGCGTCCGTTCATATCGGTAAAGACCAACCTGCTCTATGACGCATTCTTTACCAGAGATATGGGATGGGCACCTATTTACAACATAGAGGCCGAGCTCTATCCAACTGAGAACGGCCGATGGACCTGGCTGTTGGAGTATGAGTTCCCGTGGCACTCCATTCCCAGCAGACACCAGTACCTGCAGTGCCTGAACCTGCAGTTGGAGGCCCGCCGTTATTTCAAGAAAGCATCACGCCATTCCGGCCACTACCTGTCGGCTTACATCGGTGCCAACTACTATGACTTTTGCTTTGACCGCAAGATAGGCCACGGATATCAGGGTGAAGGATTCGGCGGCGGACTGGGTTACGGTTACGTAATGCCTCTGGGCAGCAAGCCCGATACCAGGTGGAAGCTTGAACTCTTTGTCAAAGGCGGACTTTACATGTCATTCTACGATCCCTATGATGCAGGTTCACCGTTTGCCGGCAAGTATTACTACGAATGGTATGACGCTCCCAGCCTCTTCATCAGGAGAAACATGGTATTCCGCTGGGGTGGTCCCACCGGAGCGGGTGTCACCATCAGCTACGACCTCATAAGCAAGAAGGTCAAGAACAAGAAAGACAAATAACCTTTCCCTATAAACATGAAAAAAGCAGCTCTGTTACTAGCAGCATTCCTACTGCCGTTGTCTTCATTGAGTGCAGAGGAGATTGTCAAGACCGGTTGGAACATCGGTATACTCCCTGTCGTAGGATTTGATTCGGACCTGGGTTTCCAGTACGGAATATGCAGTGACATATTCAATTACGGAGACGGCTCCGCCTACCCTCAGTACAATTACAAGATAAACCTGGAGGCATCGACCTATACAAAAGGTTCAAGCGTACTGCGCTCATACGGTGAAT
This sequence comes from Bacteroidaceae bacterium, assembly GCA_045113495.1. GTDB lineage: Bacteria > Bacteroidota > Bacteroidia > Bacteroidales > Bacteroidaceae > Colenecus. The sequence goes on along the minus strand of JBGUIZ010000059.1, from coordinate 9,484 downwards.
TCAAGAACCTTATTCAGGACGGCAAGCTGTTCTTTGACATTACATATTTCAATGCACCCAAGTTCGGATTCTACGGATATAACGGATATGCCAGCAAGTATGATCCTGATTTCATAGGCTGGACTGACCCTACCGCTGTCAGGGACGATGCCAAATCCGGCTACAACCTGATGTCCCGTAACCAGTTCCGCACCGTGGTGAGCGCCCGCAAGACCATATCGGGTAACCTGAGCGCAGCAGCCGGTCTTGCATTCTACCATATCACCACAGACCGCGTATCACTTAAGGAGTATGACAATCAGCTTACCCTTTACGAGACATACCTGCCGCTCATGTCTGACCTTATCCATGAGAATGAGATGGACGGAGGTAACGTGACCCAGCTCCGCGCCGGTCTCATTTATGACTCACGTGACCATGACAGCGATCCCACAAGAGGTGAGAACGTGGAGCTGTCACTTGTATACAGCCCCGATATCATTGACGGCAACGGTTACAGCAACCTGGGAATGCACCTGAGCATAAGCCAGTTCCTGCCGGTATACAAGGATCGTCTTACCTTTGCCTACCGTGCGCTGGTACAGGCCAATCTGTGGGGTGAGATACCCTTCTACTTTGTCAACAACATCAACAGCATGTTCTTCCGCAAGATGTACACTGAAGGTCTGGGCGGAAACGCATCGGTACGTGGTCTTAACAGGAACGGCGTACTTGGCAACGGATTCTTTTTGCTCAATATGGAGCTTCGCTGGAGGATATTTGACTTTAAGCTGATAAACCAGAACTGGCAGATTGCCACCAACCCCTTCTTTGACGCCGGCAAGATACTGCAGGCTTACCGTCTGGAGGAGCAGAAACAGTATCCGGGTCTCTATAGCGGTGACGAGTACAGGGCACATTACACAGCAGGACTTGGACTCAAACTGATCATGAACCACAACATGATCATCTCTTTTGAGGGCGGCAAACCGTTTGACAAGAATGACGGAACAGGCCTATGGACCAACATCGGATTCAACTACCTATTCTGATCCATGCGTGCCCTGCGTCTGTCCATACTGCTCCTGTGTCTGGCATTCACCCTAGCATCAGCTCAAGACAGCGATAACACCACTGTAAAGGACGGTTGGTCCGTCAATCCCGTACCGGCTCTGGCATATGATTCGGACTTTGGTCTCATGGCCGGAGGTTTTCTGGACATAAGCTATTACGGCGGTCTCTACCCCAACTACAAGCACCGTCTCTGTCTGGAGGCTCTCACCTACTCCAAGCATGCCAGTTTCTACATGTTCCATTACGATTCCAAGTATCTCATACCCGGAGTCCGTACATCGGCCAAGGTCTTTTTTGATGACAATCCGCTCTACTGGTTCTACGGATACAACGGAGCCGTACATGACTATGACCGCGACCTGAACTGCAACCATGATAACGGGATTGCCTACTACAGCTATGACCGTAAATTCCTCAACACCAGGCTTGAGTTTGAGGGCGGTTTTTCATCACATCTGGACTGGACAGCCAAGTTCTCCTACTGGCATTACTGGATAAGGGAACTGAACTGGGAGGGATATGACCCGGACAACACCCTGTTCCGTGAGTACAGGCAGATGGGACTCATTGAGGATTCCGAGGCACATGGAGGTGACGTGATGGAGTTTGTGGTTGGTCTCAAGTATGACACCCGCGACATAGAGTCCACCCCCACCCGCGGTATCTATGCCGATGTAAACGTCTCTTTTGCGCCCGATATATTCGAGACCGGGAATGACCACCTCAAGCTGGCCGCCCATTTCCGCCAGTACATCAGTCTGGGATCAGAGAAATGTGTCCTGGCTTACAACATGGCATATCAGGGAACCTTTGCCGGACATCCCGCATTCTACACCCAGCCATACATAATCTACTTCAAGCCGTCCGACGGTCTGGGAGGCTCAACCACGCTGAGAGGAATCCTCTACAACAGGGTTGTGGGCAGCGATTATCTGTGGGGAAATTTTGAATTGCGCACCCGTGCCTTAGACATGAACCTGCTGGGGCGCAGGGTATTCGGTGTAATAACCCCGTTCATGGACGCAGGTATGATACTGGAGCCTTTCCGTTTTGAGAAGCAGGCAGAGCAGCTGGCCATCCGTGACAATGTGGCAGCGACTGACTATGACACGTATCGCTCATCACTGCTTGACAAAGCCCGTGAGCTCCATATGAGCGCCGGCATCAGCGCCCAGCTGGTAATTGACTACAATTTCATTCCGACCGTTGCGTTTGGCATACCTTTTGATAAAAGAGACGGTGACTACGGTCTCTATATGACGTTGGATTATATATTCTAGGAAATATGACTCAAAAAACTCCGGTCCTGCTGCTCACCGGTTATCTGGGCAGCGGTAAGACAACCCTTCTGAACAGGATTCTGACCAACAGCAAGGGCATAAAGTTCGCAGTAATTGTAAATGATATAGGTGAAGTCAATATCGATGCCAGCCTTATACAGCAAGGCGGCGTGGTAGGCATGAATGATGACAGTCTGGTTGCCCTGCAGAACGGCTGCATATGCTGCACCCTCAAGATGGACCTTGTGGAGCAGTTGCACCAGATCATCGCGCTGCACCGTTTTGACTACATCGTGATTGAGGCTAGCGGCATCTGCGAGCCCGGCCCAATTGCCCAGACCATAGAGTCCATCCCCCGCATGGAGGCCAAGTACACCAAGGACGGCGTACCCCAGCTGGATTGCATCGTAACCGTGGTCGATGCCCTGCGCATCCGTGACGAGTTCGGTTGCGGTGATGACCTGGTCAAGAAGAACATCGGCGAGGAGGACCTGGAGAACCTGGTTATCCAGCAGATTGAGTTCTGCAATATAGTGCTGCTGAACAAGGCATCGGAGGTAAGTGCCGAGGAACTGCTCCGTATACGCAAGGTGGTTCGCGCCCTGCAGCCCCGCGCCCGCATACTAGAGTGCGACTACGGTGACATAGAGCTGGACAACATACTCAACACCGGTGCGTTTGATTTTGAGCGCGTGGCCACCAGCGCCACCTGGATCCAGGAGATTGAGAAACGCGGATCAGAACTTGAGCATCAAGATGACGATGATGACGAGCACGAACATCACCACCATGATGATGATGACGATGACGATCATGATGAGCATGAGCACCATCACGAGCATGAGCATGAGCATCATCATGACCACGAGCACCATCACCACCACCATCATGACCATGAAGGCGGTGAGGTTGAGGAGTATGGAATCGGCACCTATGTATATTATGCACGCCGCCCCATGGACCTGAACCGTTTTGACTGGTTCGTATCAAAGAAATGGCCCAAGGGTGTCATCCGCACCAAGGGTATGTGCTATTTTACTGATGAGTTTGACATCTGCTACCTGTTTGAGCAGGCCGGCAAGCAGATGAGCCTTAAGAATGCCGGACAGTGGTACGCCACCATGCCTGAGAACCAGCTGGCCAACATGCTGCGTTCTGACCCCACTCTGGCCGCCGACTGGGACGAGCAGTACGGTGACCGCATGCAGAAGCTGGTATTCATCGGCCAGAATCTGGATAAGGCCTACATTAAGAAAGAACTTGACGCCTGCCTGGTAGACTGATGGAAGAATTTGAAAAGATATTAGAGGAGCACGGAATAAAGCCAACAGCCAACAGGTTGCTGGTGTTAAAGGCGCTGGCTGACTGTCACCGCCCCGTCACTATGGCCGAACTTGAGGATAAGATAGATTCTATCGATAAGTCCGGCATATTCCGCACCCTGACCCTTTTCAATGAGAACCATCTGCTGCACCAGATTGATGACGGCTGCGAGGGTGTGCGCTACGAGCTCTGCCACGCCACCGGTGAGACCGATGACGACCGTCACGTACATTTCCATTGCGAGGTGTGCCACCGCACATTCTGTCTGGAGGATACTCCCATACCCGCAATCACCTACCCTGACGGCTATCAGGTGGAGAGTGTAAACTACATGGCCAAGGGCGTCTGCCCCGAATGCGCCAAAAAGCAGAAATAATGGAGAAGATTCTGCTACATACCTGCTGTGCGCCATGCAGCGGAGCCATCATAGAGTGGATGCTGGCTAACGGATACAAGCCCACCATCTACTACTGCAACCCCAACATATACCCCTTTGAGGAGTACCTGGTGCGCAAGCAGGAGTGCACCCGATATGCACAGAGCCTGGGTCTTGAGATAGTCGACGCCGACTATGACCATCAGACCTGGCAGTGCTGTGTAAAAGGCTTGGAGAACGAGCCTGAGCGCGGTTCACGCTGCCTTGAGTGCTTTAAGATGCGTCTGCTGAGTGCCGCCCGATATGCATCCCAGCACGGATTCAGCACCTTTACATCCACTCTTGATTCAAGCCGATGGAAACGCCACGACCAGATAGTTGAGGCCGGTCAGTGGGCAGCCGCACATTTCCCGGGACTTACCTTCTGGGACAAAAACTGGCGTCAGGGAGGCCTGCAGGAACGCCGCTCACAGATCATTAAGGAGCAGGATTTCTACAACCAGCGCTACTGCGGCTGCGAATACAGCATGCAGGCTATGCATGATGACAAGCGGCAGACCCGCCAGCGCATCAAGCGCCTCATTTCTGTAATGAATCCTGATCAGAAAGCCGCTCAGTCAGCAGCAGTATGGGAGAGTCTGGAACAAAATGAGGCTTTTATAAATGCAACCGACATACTGGCATACTGGTCAATGGATGATGAGGTACAGACCCCCGCATTCATAGACCGTTGGACCGCCGCCGGAAAGCGATTCTATCTGCCCTCTATACAAGGTGATGACCTGATAGTAAAACGCTATGACGGCACGCTGAAACAGGGCGAGCAGTTCGGAATCCCTGAGCCTGACGGCGAGCAGGTATCGGACCTGAGTCCCATAACACTCATATTGGTTCCGGGCCGTGCATTCGATGCCCAGGGCAACCGCATGGGCCGAGGCCGCGGATTCTATGACCGCCTGCTACCCCAGCTGCCCCATGCAATCAAGGCCGGCGTATGCTTTGACTGTCAGAAACTCCCGTCGGTCCCTACCGATGAGAATGATATAAAAATGGATTTTGTAATATGATACTCTGGTACTCAGGATGCGGCAACAGCCGTTTTGTGGCTGATCAGTTATCGGCCAAGCTTGGTGACAGCAACAAGGTGTTCATCCCGGAAGCTGCCCGCAACAACACGCCGCTCCGGTTCCAGGAGGGTGAAATCCTAGGTATAGTATTCCCTGTCTATTCCTGGTCAGTTCCGCGCCTGGTATCGGATTTCCTGCGCAGAGCTAAGATTATCGGCCGTCCGTCATATATATTCGCAGCCTGCACCTGCGGTGACCAGACAGGACTCACCTTTGAGCACCTTAAGAAAGACCTCCGCAAGCAGGGTCTCACGCTTGATGCATTCTTCTCATTCCAGATGCCCGAGACCTACATCAACCTGCCGGGTTTTGAGCTGGACACCCCTGAGAACGCAGAGCGCAAGATAAACGGCACAAAAGCACAGCTGGAGGAAACCGTAAAACTGATACAGCAGCGCACCACCGGCAACTTTGACAAGCTCAAAGGAGGCTCGTCATTCCTTAAATCAAACATTCTCAAGCCCCTGTTCTACGGCCTTCTCATAACCGACCGCAAGTTCACCGTATCGGACGCATGCATCGGTTGCGGCATCTGTGCCAAGAACTGCCCGCTCCAGAACATCACAATGCAAAATGACCGCCCCCACTGGAACGGCCATTGCACAAATTGCATGAGCTGCTATCACCGCTGCCCCAAGAATGCCATCAACTTTGGAAAATCCACTCTAGGCAAAGGTCAGTACGTCTTCAAATACCCCCCTTTCCTCACTCAGCCGGCTGATCCTCTCTGAGACGGAAGTTGATAGGAACAGTATACTTAACCCTTACAGGCTTGCCTTTCTGCATTCCCGGAGTCCATGCCGGCATGGCATTTACAACCCTCAGAGCCTCGGCATCCAACAGAGGATCTACGCTCTTGACTACCTCCGGTTCAACAATGGAGCCGTCCTTATCAATAACGAAAGATACCAGAACACGTCCCTGAATGTTTTTCTCACGGCATTCAGCCGGATACTTGATGTTAGCTGTAAGATATCCCAACATACCTATCGTACCACCCGGGAACTCAGGCATATTCTCAATAACCACGAAAGCCTCATCTTCATCGGGGGTTTTTGCCTCATCAACTTTCAATTCCTCCGTAATTGATTTATTGACCTCAGGCATCGGAGCGGTATCTTCAGCATTCTGCTCATCAACCGGTTTCTTTCCTATCTCCTTGCCGTTAACGGTAAGAACTCCCTCCTTATTTACTCCAACTCCAGGCATCTGGCCGTTGTCAACCTCCTCAGCCTTTACGCTCGATGAGAGGAGAATCGTGAATGCCACTACGGGCACGATGAGTAACGCTCTTAGGCGTACCCACGGACTTGAATAACTCTTTTTAAGCATAACAATACGTTTTTTGGTGAAACAATCTGCGAAACTATTTACAGTTACCGCATAGCGCCCTTGAAGCGCAGAACGCAGCAAACAAATCTGATATCTCTTAACATCCACACCCATCCCCAGCACGGTGGCATCGGCCTCAAATTCATGCACCTCAATAAGGCTGTGCTTGAGCATCCACGCTGCAGGGTTGAACCACTGCATGGCACAGAATATCTGGGCAATTATCATATCGGCCGTATGATGAAGGTGGATATGGGCAAGTTCATGGGTGATAATCACATCCGCGCTGTTCTCATAGTCGCGTCGTGACATTACGATCGTGTTACGCCAGCTGAAAGGAGAGCAGTTGCGGTCAGTAATGACCAGATGCGACCCGTCCTCAAGAGTACAGCCACGAGAGCGACAGATCATCTCAGACCGGATTATTCCTATAACCACTCTGATAAGGCATATGACAACTCCGGTCATATAGATTATCCAGAGCCAATCCACAAGTCCCAGATGAGTCTGAAGCTCAGGCTGACTGATTTGGGCCGATGGGCCCGATGCAAACACGGATATTTCGTCTAATATATTATTCACTACACCTGTCTGCTCAGCTTTCCGCATATCAAAATGAACCAGCGGGAGCAGAGCGGCAAGCGCGAGCGATGTGAGCAACACAAAACGGTTGAACCTATGGTCTGCACTGTTGCTGAGAACCAGACGGTAAACTGCTACCATCATGGCCAGCGATATCGTTGAAATAATAAGGTAAATCATGACTCTGAGGTTTCAAGTTCGTTCAACATACTAATAAGTTCACGTACATCGGAATCGGTAAGGCCTGATTCCCGGATAAAGGTGTTCACCATTGAGCGGGCGGAACCGTCAAAGAGACGCTCCTTGAGTTCGGTCAGTGTCCATCGGGTGTACTCACCCTTCTCCACCAGCGGATAATAGATATGCTTGCGGCCGCTCTCCTCATAAGAGATGAACTCCTTCTTTTCAAGAATGCGCAGGAATGTGAGTACCGTATTGTAGGCCGGTTTAGGTTCGGGCAGGAAACCTACCACGTCATCAACGCTGCAATGACGGTGCTCCCAGAGCACGCTCATAACCATCTGTTCCTTGTCAGTCAATGCTTTCATATATCAACTAATGTTTTAGTTGTCACAGCAAAGAAAGCTTCTCAAGAACCCGAAAACAAGAAAATCCCGCACAATTTCTGCAATTGTGCGGGACTTTAACCTAAATAATTAGTTGTTAACAGAGGATCAGAGAACCTCGAAGTCAATTGACTGCAGATCCTTATCGTCCGATGAAGAACCGTACAGAAGTTTGTACTTGCCGCTGAAGGTTGAAACCTCATCAATCTTCTCGTCATAGTACTGGAATGACTTGCCGGTCAGTGTGATAACGGCGTTGCCGGTCTCACCTGCCTTGAGGGTTACGCGCTGGAATCCCTGCAGGCCCTTGATAGGAGCAGCGGGGTTGTCAAGACTCTTTACGTAAACCTGAACGATCTCAGTACCCTCACGGTCACCGGTATTGGTAACGGGGATGGTGATGGTAACACTGCCGCTCTTCTTCATTGAGTTCTTTGAGATCGATGCCTCACCATACTTATAAGAGGTGTAGCTCAGACCGTATCCGAACGGATAGAGAGGCTCGCCCTTGAAGTAACGGTAGGTACGTCCCTCCATTGAGTAGTCAGTGAACTCAGGCAGCTGATCGGTAGACTTGTAGAATGTAACAGGCAGCTTGGCGCTGGGGTTGCAGTCTCCGTTCAGGATCTCAGCGAGAGCCTGGGCACCACCCTGACCGGGATACCAAGCCTGGATGAGAGCGTCAAACTGATCCTCAAGTGAGCCGAATCCCATGCATGAGCCTGCGCAGTCAACAAAGATGGTGGGCTTGCCGGTAGCGTGCATGGCACGGATAAGACGCTGCTGAACTGCAGGAATCTCGATATCGGGCTTATCGCCGCCCTCACCCTCCATAGAAGGAGTGATACCGCCGATGATGATGATTGCGTCAACGTTCTGGGCAACCAGCTTGTCAGCCAGATCTGTGAACTCGGCAATCTTCTGTACACAGAACTGAGCGTTCAGACGTGCAAAGTTTCCTGTAGCGTGAGTGTACTCAATCTTGATATCATAGGTCTGACCCTTGGTAACCTTGAATGACTTCATCTGCTGCATGCCGCCACGACCACCAAAGCCGCCAAAGCCGCCGCCGAATCCGCCAAAGCCGCCGCGACCGCCCTGGCCGCCCTTAGCCTCCTCAACCAGACGACCGTTTACATAGAGCTTGTAACCGTTGTCTGAGCTGATGTTGTAGTTCATGTCGCCGCTGAAAGGAGCAACCAGCTTACCGGTAAGACGGGCCGATATGTTATCAGTCTGATCCAGACCCTCAACAAAGTTGTAGGCACCAAAGTTGCTGAAGTTAACCTCAGTGTAGTTACCGGTAACAGCGGGAGTGCCGCTGAAGTTGGTGTTCTTGAAGAACTCACCCTTAAGACCCTTGCCACCGTTGATGTCCTGGGTATAGTAAGTGGTGTAATACTCGTTGCGGATCTCGCAAGCCTTGTCGTAGATGATCTCTGTGTTGGGGAAGAACTTCTTGATACCGTCCAGCAGAGTGCGGGTGTGCTCCTCGGTGGGGCTGCCGCCGTACTCACCGTTCATCATGCTCTTGTCATCGGCGTTAGGACCTACAACAGCCAGCTTCTTGATGTTCTTGTCAAGAGGCAGGATGCCGTTGTTCTTGAGCAGTACCATTGACTGACGTGCAGCCTCAACTGCAAGCTCGTCATTCTTCTCGCTGCTTATTACGTCCTCACCAAGATTTGCCCAAGGCAGCATCTCGGCGGGATCAAACATACCAAGTTCAAAACGACCCTTAAGCACGCGGCGAAGGGCTACGTCGATATCGGCCTCGCTGATGCTACCCTTCTCCAGACCACCTACGAGTGACATGAATGCCTTACCGCACTCAAGGTCTGTACC
>JBGUIZ010000058.1:0-17251 GCA_045113495.1 Bacteroidaceae bacterium | reverse complement strand
AGATGATCCCTTATCTCTGCCTTGACCAGGCCTATCTCGGTCAGATAGGCTTCCTGGTACGATTTGTGCAGATCGGTCCAGAGGGCATCGGCCAGCTTGGGCTCATACTTGACGATGGCCTTCTGCAGTCGGCGCAGCTGCTCCTTGCGGAACTTTACGGGCAGCGTGGCTCCTGTTTTGAAATACTCTTTCTGCGAAGCGATGATGGCTTCAATCCGTTCTTTCGGGGTGTTCTCGATCGTCATTTTTTCCTTCCGGTAAAGTGGTCCATTGTGTGATAGATTCCAAAGATAGTGCCAAATACAAAATCAAACAAGCATACCGGCAGGACTGCTTGCCAGAATCTGATAAAATGGAAGCCGAAAGGAGTGCCGCGGAAATCCCTGTTACGCTCAATGGCACGGATTATCTTGCGGGCGGTGTTTTCAGGGTCAAGTATGGGGAAAATGGGCGATGAAACGCCGTCAAACATGCCGGTGTTGATAAAGTAGGGTGCAACGGTGGTGAAACGCACTTTTGACTTCATCTTGGCCAGCTCTATGCGGACCGAGTCGGACCAGCCTATCACGCTCCACTTGCTGGCGGAGTAGACGCTCATCTTGGGCATGGAGAGCATGCCGGCGGCCGATGCTATGTTGCAAATGTGGCCCTTGTTTCGTGCTATCATATCGGGCAACATAATGTGAGCTACGTTCATAGGAGCGATGGCGTTGATCATCATGGTGCGCTCTATGTCCGTGGTTGTGAGCTTGTCGAAAGTGGCATTGCTGGTTACAATTCCGGCGCACTGTATCAAAATGTCTACCGGACCGCAATCAGCAACGGTGGCGGCGTATGCCTCTTCTACTATTGCCTTATCCGATACATCCACCATGTAGCCGCTAACGTTGCCAAGATCGGCAAGCTCATTCTTTACAACCTCGATGTTCTGAGCGTTGATATCCCAGATTATAAGTCTTGCTGCACCTTTCTCAAGAGCTATGCGGCTCATGATTCTGCCTATGCCCGATGCTCCACCGGTGATAAGCACATTTGCATTGTTGAATTTCATTTCGTGTCATTTCAATAACGGGTGCAAATGTAGCCTTCCGCGCGTGGCGCAGGATAAGCGAAATCTCAATATGTGGCTAATTAAAGTGCCGATGTGGCGAATCGGGCGGCCGATTCGGCGCAGCGCTCGCCGTCTATGGCTGAGGAGACTATGCCGCCGGCGTAACCGGCTCCCTCGCCGCAGGGGAAGAGGCCTTCCAGACCGATGTGCTGGAGGGTTTCGTTGTCGCGGACTATTCGGACGGGTGATGATGTGCGGGTCTCGACGGCAATCATTACCGCATCGTTGGTAAGGAAGCCGTGACTGCTCTTGCCGAACTGCAGGAATCCCTGCTTGAGGCGCTCCGTGACGAACTTGGGCATCCAGAAATGGAGCGGGGACGATATGAGTCCGGGCGAGTATGAAGATTCGGGAAGGTCATAGCTCAGGCGGCCGTTCACAAAGTCGGCCATTCGCTGGGCGGGAGCGGTCTGACGCATATTGCCGGCCTGCCAGCAGTCACGCTCCAACTGTTCCTGGAAACGCATTATTACGAGCGGATCTTTCATGTCAGCGTCTGACTGCGCGATATCCTCTATACGGGTCTCTACCACCATTCCGGAGTTGCTCCAGCGGGAGCCTCGGTTGGAGGGTGACATGCCGTTGACCACAATCTGCTGCGGGCCCGATGCGGCCGGAACAACGAATCCTCCCGGGCACATGCAGAAACTGTAGACTCCGCGTCCGTTAACCTGAGTCACAAAACTGTACTCAGCGGCAGGCAGATATTTGCCGCGTCCTGCACGGTTATGGTATTGTATGCTGTCGATAAGCTGCGAAGGATGCTCCAGACGGCATCCAACGGCAAGAGCCTTCGCCTCGATATTGAATCCGGACTGGGCAAAATACCTATATACATCACGTGCGCTGTGGCCTGTTGCCAGTATCACGGGACCCATAAAGGTGCACTGCTGCCCGGCATGTGTGGCATTCACGCCAATCACGCGGTTGCCCTGCAGAATGAAACTGGTCATCAGGGTCTCAAAATGAACCTCGCCTCCACAGTTTATAATGGTGTTGCGGATGTTCTCAATCACGCGCGGCAGACGGTCCGTGCCGATATGCGGGTGCGCATCGGACAATATCGTGGGGCTTGCGCCGTGCTGACAGAATATGTTCAGGATGCGGTCGGTGCTGCCGCGTTTCTTGCTTCGGGTGTAGAGCTTACCGTCGGAGTATGCTCCCGCACCGCCCTCACCGAAGCTGTAGTTGGATTCGGGGTCAATCTTGTGGGTGCGGCTGATTGCGGCTATGTCCACCTTGCGGTCGTGCACGTTCTTACCGCGCTCCAGAACTATCGGCCGTAAACCAAGCTCAATCAGGTGAAGTGCTGCAAAGAGTCCGCCGGGGCCGGCGCCCACCACTACGACTGTGGGCTTGCCGTCAACGGGCTGATATTCTATTCGCGTGAACTCATCCCTGGGCGGCTGCTCGTTGATGAATACCCTCAGGGTCAGGTTTACAAAAATGGTGCGCTGGCGTGCGTCGATGCTCTTCTTAAGCGTTCTCACAGCCGTAATTGTGCGCACATCAAGCCCGCACTGCCTTGAAACAGTCTCCTTGAGCACCTGCTCGTTATAAGCAAACTGCGGCTCAACCCTGAGTTGTAATTCCTTAATCATATCTGCCTGCAAAATTAGCAAAACAATTACATTTGCAGTATTAACCTCAATATTGAAAATATGGCACAATATCCTTGCGAGAACTGTAAGTTCCGCCCGCATTATGATAGGAATCCCAAGTCCTTGATGGGACGTTTCTGGCGCTGGCATATCAATTTCTGCCCGGGCTGGAAGCAGTATTTTACACATCAGACCCCTGAAAAACAGGCTGAGATGAGGGAAAAGTATCATTTTGAAAAGTACAAGGAATGAAAGAGATTCTCAAGTTCCTTAAGGAGCTGAGCGCCAACAACAACCGCGAGTGGTTCATGGCGCACAAGGATGAGTACAAGCAGGCAAAGGAGCGGTTCGATGCTTTTGCGCTGGAGCTGCTTGCTCAGATCCGTAAGTTTGACCCGGCCATCGGTGATTTGCAGCTGAACGATATAACCTACAGGATATACCGCGACGTTAGGTTTTCGGCCGATAAATCCCCGTACAAGACCCACATGGGCGTCTACATCTGCCCGGGCGGAAAGAAGTCACCCTACAGCGGATACTATTTCCAGGTGAGTGCATCGGCCAAGGAGAGTTGGGAGGGGACGCATATGCTTGCCGCAGGTGATTACTGGTGTGACCCCAAGGTACTGGCAATCCTGCGCGAGGATATTGAGATGAGTGACGGCGGGTTCCGTAAGATTTTGGCCCAGGCCGCTCCGGGGTTTGAGCTGGATTTTGAAGGAGCACTGAAGAAGGTGCCGGCCGGATTCCCTGCCGATACGCCAGACTCGGACTATTATCGTCTCAAACGTTTCTGCATAGCCTATATGCCGGATGACGATTTCATCCTGGCTCCGGGGCTTGCGGAGCGAGTAGCCGCCCTCTTCAAAACAACCAAACCCTTCCTGGATTTCATAAACCGTGCCGTTACATGGTCAAAGAAGGAGAAATAAAGACATAGAATATGAAAAAGCTCTTTTTTACAGCGATTGCTGTCTTGGTTTCAGTAAACATTTGGGGGCAGTTCCTGCCTGCGGGATATCTTACTGATGAAACTCGTCCCAAGGATTATGCTTTCATCCTGCCGCCACCGTCATCAACCGATGGTGCATATGCAAATGATGTTTACTACTATAAGTGGGGACGTGATAAACGTGCTAACCAGGAACTCAGTGAACAGGCTTTGTCCGATGAAGGCGCTTCACTGTACAAGGTATTCGGTGAGGATATCATAGGAATCACTTTGAGCAGGAGGACCACCCCGGAGATTATCCGCCTGTGCGAGCGAGCCGCCAGCGATGCCAACAAGGCAAACTCAACTATTAAGGATGAGTACCAGCGCATCCGCCCGTTTGTAACTTTTGAAGAACCGTCGTTGAATCCAGATAACGATGCAAGTAAGGGCGAATCATTCAGTTATCCGTCGGGCCATGCTACACGCGGTTATGCATTTGCTTTGGCGCTCTGTACTGTTGTTCCGGAGCATACATCTGAGATTATGCTTCGTGCCCAGTATTATGCCCTTAACCGTGTGGTATGCGGCCATCATTGGAAAAGCGATATCGATGCTTCGTTGCTCCTGTCATCGGCCATGTTTGCCAATATTGTGTGTACCGATGAATACCAGCAGCAGCTTGTCAAGGCACGCGAGGAGTATAAACGCGTAAAAGAGGAGCAGACGCCATCCGGTGAGGGTGACTCCATGAGACGTTTTAATTTGTTGATGGCAAAATGATACAATTGGGGACAGTCTTTTAGTCGCTTCGCTTTGTAAAAGCGTCCCTTCGGGCCGAGCGCCCTTTTGTACTATTTTGTATCTTCGCAGCATTATGAAAAAGATAGAGATACCTAGGTTTACGTGGTGGGACTGGTTCCTGATACTGGGATTCATCTCGGTTAGCGTTGCGGTGAGCGTGCTCAAGGGCAATTTCAACGCACTTAGTTTCATTGCCGGAACGTGTAGCGTGCTTTGCGTGATTTTTGGTGTCAAGGGCAGCGTCCTGAACTTCCTGTTCGGATTCCTGGGTTCTTGCATTCAAGGATATATGGCTTTGCGCAGCGGGCTTTACGCCAATGCGGCGCTTTTCCTGCTCTATAATGTGCCGATGCAGTTCATCGGTTGGGCGCAGTGGCGCAAACGTGCTCTGGGCGGCGGCCACGAGGGTATCAAGACCCGATGGATGAGCTGGTCTCAGAGAGCATTGCTTATTGTGCTTAGTGCTGCTGCAGTCTGGGGCATAAGCCGCCTGCTTCTTAAGACCGATGACCCTCAGCCGGTGTCCGATGCACTCGCAATGACCGTAGCCGTGGGCGCTCAGTTCCTGCTGACGTTCGCATTCATAGAGCAGTGGTTTATGTGGATTGTGGTGAACGGCGCCAATCTGGTGATGTGGGCTATTGCCGCCACCCGCGGCGTGCAGTTCGCGCCCATCATGGTAGTTCAATACGTATTCTACATTATGAACTCCATCTACGGAATAGTGTGGTGGAGCAAAATGTCAAAAAAGGCTTCTTAAGGTATGGCAACAATAAAGGACAAGACCGTTTTTGTATGCACCGAGTGCGGGTTTGACTCGCCTAAGTGGAGCGGCAAGTGCCCTTCTTGCGGCCGATGGAACACCATGAAGGAGATTACCGTTAAGGCATCGGCCTCACAGAACGCTACCGCTACTGCCAGGAAGGAGGCATCGGGCAAGACCGATGACAGCAAACCACATACGCTGGGTGAGATACAAAGCTCTGATTATCCGCGCATTGATATGCATGATGATGAACTGAACCGCGTGCTTGGTGGTGGGTTGGTTCAGGGATCTCTGGTCTTGCTGGGAGGTGAGCCGGGAATAGGCAAATCCACCCTGACGCTGCAGACCGTGATGCATCTGGAGGACCTTAAGGTGCTGTACGTATCGGGCGAGGAGAGTGCTCGCCAGATCAAGATGCGTGCAGAGCGTCTGGCATCGGCCGGCGGTGGTAGTCAACTGAGTGATAATCTGCTTGTTCTGTGCGAAACATCGCTTGAGAATATCTACGAACAGATAAAGAAACAGAAGCCGGAACTGGTGGTGATTGACTCCATTCAGACCATAAGCAGCGAGTATGTGGATTCATCGGCCGGAAGCATTACGCAGGTGCGTGAGTGCGCCGCTTCACTGCTCAAGTTTGCAAAGGAGAGTGGGACGCCGGTGCTGCTGATAGGACATATTACCAAGGACGGAACGATTGCCGGACCTAAGATTCTGGAGCATATTGTTGATGCTGTGTTGCAGTTTGAGGGTGACCAGCACTACCTGTACCGCATACTGCGTCCCATCAAGAACCGCTTTGGAAGTACTGCCGAGTTGGGTATCTATGAGATGCGTGAGGATGGGCTCAGGCAGGTGAGCAATCCCAGTGAACTGCTGCTTACGGACAGCCATCAGGGCATGAGCGGCGTATCCATTGCCTGCACAATTGAGGGTGTAAGACCCTTCCTGATTGAGGTTCAGGCGCTGGCCAGCACCGCGGTTTACGGTACTCCTCAGCGCAGTGCCATCGGCTTTGATGTCCGCCGCATGAATATGCTGCTGGCCGTGCTGGAGAAACGTGTGGGGTTCAAGCTGGGGCAGAAGGATGTGTTCCTGAACATTGCAGGCGGCCTCAAGGTGAGCGATCCCGCGATTGACCTTGCCGTGATCAGCGCCATTCTGTCCAGCAGTCTGGACATCGCAATTGATCGCACCGTCTGCATGACGGGTGAGGTGGGTCTGTCGGGCGAAATCCGCCCCGTGAGCCGCATAGAGCAGCGCATATCGGAGGCTGCAAAACTGGGATTCGAGCGCATCATAATCCCATCGGCCAACACCCACGGCCTCAACACCAAGAAAGCTGGCATCGAGGTAGTTCCGGTTAGCAAAGTCGAGGAAGCATTCAAGCAGCTCTTCGGGTAATTCCGCCAAAGTGTAACACAAAGGACCCCTCCACAAGCGTTGTAGAGGGGTTCTTTGTGTTACACACCTGCTGTATGAGGGTGTGTCCCACAGTTACCCGCGTAAGAGCGTATTCTCGCGGGGGTGAGCGTGGGACACTTGGCGAAACGGAAATTTATTATATTTGCAAAAAGTAACTTACTAACCTTATTCGTTATGAGAAGAATTGCCGTTTGGGCCGTATTGGCTTTGATTCCTTTTACACAGAGTTTTGCTGATGCTTTCAAGATTGGAGAGCGCGGCTATTTTGAGAAATCGGGTGTGAACATAATGGCTTTCCAGGATACCTATCCTGAGGGTCATCAGGCCGGCGTGTGCGTCATCATGAACGGTGTGCGAATTGCAACCAACGGTGACATCCGTCTGGAGGCTACACCCGGACAGTGGCAGCCGCTTCCTAAGCAGGGCCGACGCACGGTTGACGGCAACTCCATCACCACGAGTCTGAGTTATCCCGATTCTTCAAAACACGAGACCGGTTTCAATCCCATGCTTTATCCCGACCTGCAGCTGCGTTACTCGGTACGCGTGGAGGGTGTTGAGGATGGCGTGATGGTTACTGTAGATTTGGAAAGTCCCGTACCTGAGGAGTTCCTGGGCAAGGTGGGATTCAATTTTGAGTTCTTCCCTGGCATACTGTTTGGCAAGCCCTGGATCATGGACGGCAAATCCGGCATCTATCCGCAGCAGCCCAATGGTCCTGTAGATACCCCCAGCAGCAATCTGGAGCATATAGGTGATTTCCATACCGGGCGCGGCTCAAAGATAGACCGTGACCATTTCCTGGGTGATCCCGCAGTGTTCAATCCCGTCAGGGCCGATGACATCATCGCCACCCCGTACGCAGTTGGCCGCAAGTTCACGTCACGTCCCGATGACAACCTGTGCCGCCTTACGGTTGAGAGCCTGGGCGAGAGTGACCTTAAACTGTATGACGGCCGTATGAATCACAACAACGGCTGGTTCGTGCTGCGTTCGGAGGTTCCGGCAGGTGCAACCAAGGGTGCCGTCAAGTGGCTCATCAAGCCTGCAGTAACCGAGGATTGGATGTACAAGCCCGTGATACAAACATCGCAGGTGGGTTATCTGCCCGCCCAGCAGAAACTGGCTGTGATTGAGCTCGATGCACGCGCTCAGAATACCACATCTAAGAGTTGCGCACTTTACCGCATATCAGACCAGGGGCCGGTCAAGGTTAAGGACATAGTTCCCACGGAGTGGGGTGCATTCCTGCGTTACAACTATCTGCACGTGGATTTCAGTGATGTAAAGGAGGAGGGGCTGTACCAACTCAAGTATGATGGAAGCGAATCGCCTGTGTTCGGTATCTCTAGCGAGATATTTGACCGCGGCGTTTGGCAGCCGGTGATTGAGTATTTCCTGCCGGTTCAGATGTGTCATATGCGAGTCAATGAGAAGTATAAGGTCTGGCACGATGCCTGCCACATGGACGACGCTCTGATGGCTCCTGCCTACAACCATATTGACGGTTATGACCAGCGTCCCGGACTGTCCACGTACGAGCCGTTGCAGAAAGTGCCCGGCGTGAACATCGGCGGCTGGCATGATGCCGGTGATTTTGACCTCAGAATTGAGTCGCAGGCGGGTGAGTCATACATTCTGGCTCTGGCCTACGAGGCATTCAGGCCTGATATTGACGTAACATCGATTGATCAGGTGAACCGCGTTTGTGAGATTCATCAGCCAGATGGCAAGAACGATATGCTGCAGCAGGTTGAGAACGGTGCTCTTACCGTAATCAACTCATGGCTGGCACTGGGCCGTCCGTACCGCGGAATCATCTGCAACAGCCTGCGCCAGTATGTGCTGCTGGGCGATGCCGCCGCAATGACCGACGGTGAGATTGGCAATGATGATGACCGATGGATATTCACTGAGAATAACCCCGGACGTGCCGTATCGGCCGCAGCGGGAATGGCCGCTTCATACCGTGTGCTCAAGGGGTTCAATGACACTTTGGCAACTCACTGTCTGGACTTTGCAACGGCAATTTACAACGAGATTGCAGAGCAGGCTCAGTCTGCCGGACGTGGTATGCGTGCCACCGATATGACTCAGCTTGCAGCCGAACTTTATCTGGCTACCGATGAAAAGGTTTACCGCGATTATCTTATTGAGCGTCAGGAGAATATAGTTCGCGGTATACAGCGAAATGCGTGGTATCTGTGCCGCGTGGCCAAGAAGTTCGGAACTCTTAAGCGTGACAAGGAGGCTAAGGCTTGGAAGGATGCCTTTGAGGCTGCACTCAAGAACGTACCTGCCGGCATTCAGCGTCAGGCTCAGGCCACTCCTTATGGCGTTCCTTACCAGCCCTCAATCTGGGGTGCAGGCTGGGATATACAGTCGTTCGGTTATCAGCAGTACTTCCTGGTATCGGCCTATCCCGAGATATTTGACATCAAGCCTATGCTGAGCGCCCTGAACTTTGTGTTGGGATGCCATCCCGGCAGCAACCAGGCTTCGTTTGCATCGGGCGTGGGTGCGCAATCGGCCACAGTCGGTTACGGCCTGAACCGTGCTGACTGGAGTTACATTCCGGGCGGCGTGATATCGGGTACCGCAATGATCCGTCCCGATTTCCCGGAACTGCTCACCTGGCCATATCTTTGGCAACAGACCGAGTACGTCCTGGGCGGCGGTTCGTCGCACTATATGTTTTTGGTGCTTGCGGCCCGGCAGCTCTGCAAGTAATGGAGCCAAAGGGGCCAAATAGAACCTTGGCCCCCTTATCGTTCGGGAAGAGGGCGGCCGTTGGCGATGGCCTGGATGAAGCGTTTGGTTACGGTGTGGGCCGGACCGGGCATGTTGTTGTGGTCGTGCCCATCGAACTCATACAGATAGACCTGCTCGCAGCCGTTGAGTTTCATCATGCGGTAAAAATAGGCCTGCTCCTCATATCGGCCGTAAAGTTCCAGCTCGCGGTCGCCTGACAGAATGAGCATGGGCATGGGCAGTTTGCGAACGTGATAGAGCGGGGCGGTGTCATCAATTCGCGGCTGTAGGGGGCCGATGCCCGTCTGCTTGCGGACGTTATAGTGGGTGATCACCTGTGCACTGTACGGGAACGCTCCTGCAATGCGGTCGGCATCGATTCCGTATTTTTCCAGATAATGCTTGTCCAGTACTACCATGTCAAGCAGGTAACCGCCGGCGGAGTGACCGGCCAGGAATATCTTTTGGGTGTTTCCACCGTATTTTTCAATCTCCCGGAACGCCCATGCGACTGCGGCCGCAGCATCGTCAATGGCCTCCTGGACGGTGGCTTTGGGAAGCAGACGGTATCCAGCTCCGATAACCGCCATTCCGCTGTTCTGGAGTGCGGCGGGTATCTCCTTATTGCCTCCCTCGATGCCGCCTCCGTGGAACCATACCACGGTAGGGAAATCCTTCACGTTCTCGGGATAATAGATGTCCAGCAGGCAGCGCTCGCGGGCGTATTCACCCTGGTCTGTTGTTCTGTACGGGATGTCGCGCTCAGTCTTGTAGGTGGTTTGGGGCCTGCGGTTCTGGGCGCTGGCGGTTGTAATGGTGCTTGCTGCAATCAGCAGTGTGATGATTGCCAGTTTGGGTTGTAAGTACAGGTTCTTCATATTCTTGCTAGTGATTGTTAGTTAGTTGGATGACCCTGCATGGGTTGGATTGGTTCACACAAAAGTAATCAATTTCTTGTTTCCTGCTGCACGTTAGGGATGAAAATGGCTCTACGTGCGGTACAGTTCCCTAAGGTGAGGGGGGTAGCCCGCGAGAAAGCGTATTTTCCGCTCACGTTAGGGATGAAAATGGCGGTACGTGCGTTGTGGCTCCCTAAGGTGAGGGGGTAGCCCGCGAGAAAGCGTATTTCCAGCTCACGTTAGGGATGAAAATGGCTCTACGGGCGGTACAGCTCCCTAAGGTGAGGGGGTAGCCCGCGAGAAAGCGTATTTTCCGCTCACGTTAGGGATGAAAATGGCTCTACGGGCGGTACAGTTCCCTAAGGTGAGGGGGTAGCCCGCGAGAAAGCGTATTTCAAGCTTACCTTAGGGATGAAAATGGCGGTACGTGCGTTGTGGATCCCTAAGGTGAGGGGGTAGCCCGCGAGAAAGCGTATTTTCCGCTTACCTTAGGGATGAAAATGGCTCTACGGGCGGTACAGCTCCCTAAGGTGAGGGGGTAGTCCGCGAGAAAGCGTATTTTCCGCTCACGTTAGGGATGAAAATGGCTCTACGTGCGTTGTGGCTCCCTAAGGTGAGGGGGTAGCCCGCGAGAAAGCGTATTTTCCGCTTACCTTAGGGATGAAAACGGCTCTACGGGCGGTACAGCTCCCTAAGGTGGGGGGGGGGAGGTCGGGGGGTGAAATAATCACTATTGAGTAAAAAGTGCAATAAGAGGTACGTGCGTTGTGATTTTGCGGGAAAAAGAGTACTTTTGCAGTCGGAAAAAAAGTTTTGCTGTGAAAGTACTAAAATTCGGTGGCTCGTCCGTGGGATCCAAGGAGAGCATCACCAACCTGAAACAGATTGTTGAGTCACAGAAGGATGATGTGATAGTAGTGGTTTCGGCACTTGGCGGAATCACTGACAGGCTTATTGCCACAGCCCGTATGGCTGCTGGCGGCGACCGTCAGTATGAGGCCGAGATGGAGGCCATGCTCACCCGTCATGAGAACATGATAAGTGACGTGATCATCCCGCAGCGCAGAGCCGCCGCGCTTGACGGCGTGCACGGCCTGTTCGGTGAACTCAAGGAGATCATGCAGGGACTCTACCTGCTGCATGACCTGTCAGAGAAGACTATGGATATCATAGTAAGCTACGGCGAGCGCCTGTCATCACAGATAGTGGCCCAGCTTATAGACGATATCAAGTTGTATGACTCCCGCCAGTTCATAAAGACAGAACACAAGACTACCACACACACCATAGACAGCGACCTTACCTACCGTCTCATCCGCGAGACTTTCCAGCCTCTGTTCAAGAAGTCGGGTAAGGAGAAGGTCAAGGCCCTGGCACCCGGATTCATTTCGTCCGATGCCCAGACGGCCGAGGTCACCAACCTGGGCCGAGGCGGTTCAGACTACACCGCATCACTCCTGGCCGCTGCACTCGATGCCAGCGTGCTGGAGATATGGACCGATGTGGACGGATTCATGACGGCCGATCCCCGCGTGATATCAACCGCCTACACCATTGACGAGCTGAGCTACGTGGAGGCAATGGAGCTCTGCAACTTCGGCGCCAAGGTGGTCTATCCCCCCACCATCTATCCGGTGTGCCAGAAGAACATACCCATACTGATCAAGAACACCTTCAACCCCACGGCCCGCGGCACAGAGATCGTTAACGAGCTCCCCGCCGGAACCAAGGCCATCAAGGGTATATCAAGCATAAGCGATACCGCACTCATAACCATGCGCGGTCTTGGTATGGTAGGCGTCATAGGTGTGAACTACCGCATATTCAAGACACTGGCTGAGAACGGTATCAGCGTGTTCCTGGTATCACAGGCATCGTCTGAGAACAGTACGTCTATCGGCGTACGCAATGAGGATGCCGCACCCGCCTGCGAGCTCCTGAACCAGGAGTTCAGCAAGGAGATTGCCCTGGGTGCCATCTTCCCCATATCGGCCGAGATGGACCTGGCAACCATAGCCATTGTGGGCGAGAACATGAAACGCAGTCCCGGTATTGCCGGTAAGCTGTTCAGCGTTCTGGGCCGCAACGGTATCAACGTTATTGCCTGCGCCCAGGGTGCATCAGAGACCAATATATCATTTGTGGTACAGAAGAGTTCGCTGCGCAAGTCACTGAATGTTATCCATGACTCATTCTTCCTGTCCGAGTATCAGGTGCTCAATCTGTTCATCTGCGGTGTTGGAACCGTGGGCAACAGCCTGCTGGAGCAGATACGCGGCCAGCGTGAGAAGCTGATGCAGGAGCGCGGCCTCAAGCTCAACGTGGTAGGCATAGCACGTGGCAGCAAGGCGCTGTTCTGCCGTGAGGGCATCAGCCTGGATAACTACCGCGAGCAGCTGGACAAGGCTCCCGCAAGCAACATACAGAAGCTGCATGATGAGGTCATCGGCATGAACATATTCAACTCTGTGTTTGTGGATTGCACCGCCAGTGCCGATGTAGCCGGACTCTATCAGGATTTCCTGGATCATAACATATCAGTTGTGGCAGCCAATAAGATTGCCGCATCATCTGAGTATGAGAAATACCAGGCTCTCAAGCAGACTGCCCGCCGCCGTGGCGTGAAATACCTGTTTGAGACCAACGTAGGTGCCGGACTGCCAATCATCAATACAATCAATGACCTGATAAACAGCGGTGACCGCATACTCAAGATTGAGGCTGTGGTAAGCGGTACGCTCAACTTCATATTCAGCACCCTGAGTGCTGACTGCCCGCTTAGCGAGACCATCCGCCTGGCCAAGGAGAAGGGTTACAGCGAGCCCGATCCGCGCATTGACCTGTGCGGCAAGGACGTGCTGCGCAAGCTGGTCATCCTGGCCCGTGAGAGCGGTTACGCCATCGAGCAGAGCGATGTGGAGAGTTCACTCTTTATCCCGCAGGAACTGTTTGACGGAACTATCGATGAGTTCTGGAAGAAACTACCCGGACTGGATGCTGAGTTTGAGCAGCGCCGTGCACGTGTGGAGAAGGATGGCAAGCGCATGCGTTTTGTGGCCCGCCTGGAGGACGGCAAGGCAAGCATATCGCTGGCCGAGGTTGACAAGTACCACCCGTTCTACAACCTGCAGGGCAGCAACAACATCATACTGCTCACCACGGAGCGTTACAAGGAGTATCCCATGATGATTCAGGGATACGGAGCAGGCGCCGCCGTTACCGCAGCAGGTGTATTTGCCGATATCATGAGTATAGCTAATATTTAAAAACTGATAATGTTTCCATCTCTAGGTAGATTATGGCCTATTTTTTCCTCTGTTTTTATCGTTCTGGAGGGAACAATGGGGGCCATTTTGACCGAGGGACGATGAAAAGAGAGGGAAAAAGAGACCATAAGATATGAAGTACATTATCATACTGGGCGATGGAATGGCCGACTGGCCAGTCAAGGAGTTTGGCGGAAAGACCATACTCCAGAATGCCCGTAAACCCTATATGGACATGCTTGCGCGCAAAGGCCGCACCGGCATGCTCAAAACCGTGCCCGACGGTTTCCACCCCGGCAGTGAGGTGGCCAACATGACCGTCATGGGCTATGACGTTACCAAGTCATTCGAGGGCCGTGGCGTGCTCGAGGCCGCCAACATAGGCGTTGACATAAAACCCGGACAGATGGGTATGCGCTGCAACATCATCTGCATCCAGGACGGCCTTATCAAGAACCACTCAGCCGGTCACATTACAACCCCTGAGGCCGATGAGCTTATCAAGGCTCTTGACAAGGAACTCGGTTCAGACCGCGTTCATTTCCATACCGGAATCCAGTACCGCCATCTGCTGGTAATAGACGGCGGCCGCAAGGAGCTTATCTGCACCCCGCCTCACGATGTCCCGGGACAGCCGTTCCGCGACCTCATGATCAAGGCTGCCACACCTGAGGCTCAGCCAACAGCTGACCTTTTGAACGACCTTATTCTGCGTTCACAGGATATCCTGTCCAAGCACCCCGTAAACCTTAAGCGCGTAGCTGAGGGTAAGGACCCCGCCAACAGCATCTGGCCCTGGTCACCCGGTTACCGTCCGTCAATGCAGCCCCTCAGTGAGCTCTATCCCAATGTCCGCAAGAGCTCGGTGATATCGGCCGTGGATCTTATCAAAGGAATAGGTCATTACGCCGGCATGAAGGTTATTGACGTGGAGGGCGCAACAGGCCTTTTTGATACCAATTATGAGGGCAAGGCACAGGCTGCCATCGATGCCCTTAAGACCGATGACTTTGTATATGTGCACGTTGAGGCCCCCGATGAGGCCGGTCACGAGGGTAACTTTACCCTTAAGAACCGCACCGTTGAGGATCTGGACAGCCGCCTGATAGGGCCCATCTATGAGGAGGTAAGCAAATGGAGTGAGCCGGTAGCCATTGCAGTGCTGCCTGACCACCCGACGCCTTGTGCACACCGCACGCACACATCGGACCCCATTCCGTTCCTTATCTATGCCCCGGGAATGGAGGCTGACGGCGTGACTGCTTTTGACGAGGAGTCTTGCAAGCAGGGCGGCTACGGCAACATTGAGGGCACTGAGTTTACCAAGATATTCCTATCATTGAAATAAAGATTTAAATGAAATACTACAGCACAAACCATAAGTCCGATGATGTGACCCTGCGTGACGCAGTGGTTCGCGGACTTGCTCCTGACCGCGGTCTCTACATGCCTGAGCGCCTTAACAAGCTGGACAAGGAGTTCTTTGAGAACATAGACAAGATGACATTCCAGGAGATGTCATTTGAGGTTGCCAAGGCATTCTTTGGCGAGGATATCCCCGCCGATGACCTTAAGCGCATTGTCTATGACACACTGGCTTTTGAGACTCCCGTAGTCAAGGTTGAGGATAACATCTACTCACTGGAGTTGTTCCACGGTCCCACGCTTGCATTCAAGGATGTAGGCGCACGTTTTATGGCCCGCCTGCTGGGATACTTCAACAAGGAGGAGAAACAGCTGGTCAATGTGCTGGTGGCCACATCGGGCGATACCGGAAGCGCCGTTGCCAACGGATTCCTGGGCGTTGAGGGCGTACACGTGTATGTGCTCTATCCCAAAGGCAAGGTGAGCCCCATCCAGGAGTGCCAGTTCACCACTCTGGGCCGCAACATCACCGCCGTTGAGATAGACGGTGTGTTTGATGACTGCCAGGCTCTGGTCAAGAACGCCTTTATGGATGCAGAACTGAACCAGCGCATGAAGCTGACATCGGCCAACTCAATCAACGTGGCCCGATTCCTGCCGCAGGCATTCTACTACTTTAACGCCTACGCTCAGATGAATCGTCTGGGCAAGGCCGATAACCTGGTCATCTGCGTGCCCAGCGGAAACTTCGGTAACATCACAGCCGGCCTGTTCGGTTGGTTCATGGGACTGCCCGTAAAGCGTTTCATTGCCGCCAACAACGCCAATGACATATTCTACAATTATCTTAAGAGCGGTGTTTACAGCCCCAAACCATCAGTCCAGACTCTGGCCAACGCTATGGATGTGGGTGATCCCAGCAACTTTGCGCGTGTGCTTGCCCTTTACGGTGGCTCACACAAGGATATTGCGGGCCATATAGGCGGTGCAACTTATACCGATGAGCAGATCAAGGAGACCCTTAAGGAGTGCTACAATCGCACCGGTTACCTGCTTGACCCGCACGGAACCTGCGGCTACCGTGCACTCAAGGAGCAGTTGCAGCCCGGTGAGTACGGTGTGTTCCTGGAGACCGCACACCCCGCCAAATTCAAGGAGAAGGTGGATGCCATTACCGGCGGTGACGTTGAGATTCCCGCCCGCCTGCAGGCCTTTATGAAGGGCACCAAGCAGAGCGTGGAACTTAGCAAAGACTACGCAGATTTCCGCAACTTCCTGTTTAACGAATCAAAGTGAACGATGGCCTGGGAGCAGCTCAGCATGAACCGTCTGGAGATACCCTTAAAGGAGGTCTATTCCTTTATGGGGTACAAGGACAGCGAGGCTGACGCTGAGACCCGTCGTGCCGTTGAATTCCTGCTGCGCGAGTCATATCAGTTCCTGCGCCCACAGTTCAAGTATATCCTGCTTGACGGCAGCCTATCTGAGGATATGACGCAGCTCACGTTACAGGGACCACAGGGCTCCGTAGCGTTTGATGCAGGCAAGATAATCTGTCGCCAGCTGCGCGGAGCCCAGAAGTTTGCCGTATTTGTAGCAACCGTCGGAAACGGCTATTTCCAGTGGTCCGATGCCGTAAAGCGTCGTGACGACATGTTCCAGACCTACGCAATGGACTGTGTAGGCAGCCAGATAGTAGAGAGCGTGGCCGATTACATGGAGACCGTGTTGCAGAAAGAGATTGACCCGTCAGGATTCAAGCGCACCAACCGCTTCAGCCCCGGTTATTGCGGCTGGCACGTATCGGCCCAACCGGCACTGTTCAGCCTGTTCGGTGAACCCAAACCCTGCGGCATTGAACTCACGGACTCTTGCCTGATGCTGCCCATGAAATCAGTGAGTGGTGTAATCGGGGTGGGGCCCGATGTCCGATATCTGCCATATTCTTGCGGTATCTGTGATAAGAAAGACTGCTACAAGAGGAAATTGAGAATTGAAAATTGAGAATTAGATGAATGAGAGGACTATATATCTGATTCTGTTTACCGCTAACCTGACATTCATAGTAACCAACCTGTACGGCTGGATACTTAAATGGTTTTACCGTCCGAAAGCCTACAGGGAGCAGTTCCATGAGTTATTCCCGGCGCAGCGTTCAGTAGGTGTGATCTATCTCATGCAGGTGTTTGAGATTCCGTACCTGGTTCAGATTGGTGATCCGGAGGCATTGCTCTACGTAAACAGCTTCAGCGTACTCATATTCTCACTCCAGATGCTGGTTATGTGTGAGGGATATTTCTTTCCGCGCGCAGTCCACAAGACGAGAGAATAC
>JBGUIZ010000057.1:0-42396 GCA_045113495.1 Bacteroidaceae bacterium | reverse complement strand
AACGACCGTTAGACGCCGTAGGTGGCTAAAAGGGAGGCGATCGATGTTTAGGCCTTGGAGGGAGCACGCAGTAGCCCCGTAACGTCGCCTCCCCTCAACCCTTAGTCCCGAGGAAGCAATTCACATCTCTACAAATAAGTATGTGGAAAAGGGGACTGTCCCCAATTTCACATTATGCAGAATTATAACTTATTTTATAATAGAGAACCAATGATATTTCGTAATTTCGCGGAGTTTAAGCGTATCAGTTTCTGATAGCAGGTATTAAATTGTATATAATAAACATAAATAAAGATTTTCAGTATGATTAAAGACATTTTTGAGAGAATCAAAGAGACTCCGGGCCCGCTCGGACAGTATCAGGGAATCGGCGACGGTTACTTCATGTTCCCCCGTCTGGTAGGTGAGATCGGTCCTGAGATGGAGTTCAACGGCAAGCCCGTGCTGAACTGGAGCCTTAACAACTACCTGGGTCTGGCTAACCACCCCGAGGTAAGAAAGGCCGATGCAGAGGCAGCCGCCAAGTTTGGTCTCGGTGCTCCTATGGGTGCCCGCATGATGTCAGGTAATACTGATTATCACATCAAGTTTGAGAATGACTTCTCAGAGTTCGTAGGCAAGAAGGCAGGTCTCTGCCTCAACTTCGGTTATCAGGGCATGATCTCAATCATCGACGTTCTGACCAGCCGTAAGGACGTTATCGTTTACGACTCAGAGAGCCACGCCTGCATCCTGGACGGTATGCGTCTGAGCCTTGCCAAGCGTTTCGCTTTCCAGCACAACAACATGGAGAGCCTGGAGAAGCAGCTCAACCATGCCTGCAAGCTGGCCGATGAGCAGGGCGGCGGCGTTCTGGTTATCACCGAGGGTGTGTTCGGTATGGCCGGTGACCTGGGTCATCTCGCAGACATCGTAGAACTCAAGAAGAAATATCCGTTCCGCATACTTATCGACGATGCACACGGTTTCGGTACAATGGGTGCACACGGTCGCGGTACCGCCGAGCACTACGGCGTAATCGATGAGATCGATGTAATATTCGATGCATTCGCCAAGAGTATGGCATCAATCGGTGGTGTAGTAAGCTCAGAGCCTGAGATCATCGACCACCTCAAGTGCAACATGCGTTCACAGATCTACGCAAAGTCACTGCCCCTGCCTCTGGTTATCGGTAACCAGAAGCGTCTGGACCTGATCAAGGCTCACCCCGAGTACCGCGAGCATCTGTGGGAGGTTGTAAACGCTCTGCAGGGCGGCCTCAAGTCAGAGGGCTTCAACATCGGCGTAACCGAGTCACCTGTAACACCCGTATTCTTTGAGGGTGGTATCAACGAGGGTACCAACGTTGTTGTTGACCTGCGTGAGAACTACGGAATCTTCTGCTCGATCGTTACATATCCCGTTATCCCCAAGGGCCAGCTCATGCTGCGTATCATTCCTACCGCTTCACATACTCTGGATCATGTTAAGCGTACCATCGAGGTATTCAAGGATGTACAGAAGAAGCTCAAGGCCGGTTACTATGAGGGCCCCATCCAGGATATGAACGTATTCAAGCGTGCTCAGATAAAGAGAGGATGAAATACCAGCTTGTCTGCAAGAAGTGCGGCAAGGTAATAGGAGATTTTGCCGCTTGGTTCAGTCAGGACCAGCTGTGTGAGTGCGGAAGCAATCACGCAGAGGTAGTCTACAGCTCTGATTACCGCCAGCTGGATGAACTCTGCAAACCCGGTCAGAAGGTAGACAACCTATACCACTACCTGCCCTTCCTGCCCCTTGATGAGGCCGATGAGCAGGTAACCTGCGGTGAGGGTGCAGTACCAATCGAGGAGTGGGAGTTCCTGAGCCGATACGCAAAGGACAATTACGGCATTGACTGCAAGGTTGTGGTTGCCCGTAATGACCTGAACGGAGGCAGCGGCACATTCAAGGATATTGCCGCATCACTGGCAGCAACGCTGTTCAAGAAACACGGCGTAAAGGAGTATTGCCTGGCATCGACCGGCAATGCGGCCACCGCATATGCAACATATCTGGCCAAGGCAGGCGTCAAGTTTGACGTATTCGCTCCGCACGATATGTATCAGGAGACCCAGCAGGCCATCCGCGCCACCGGTCAGAACCTCCAGGTATCTGAGGGCGGTTACGGTCAGGCCAAGGCCGAGGCTGCTGATTTCCACAAGAATCAGAACGTGATGATATCGGCCGGAAACATCGACCCCATTCGCGTTGAAGCCAAGAAGACACTTGTCTTTGAGTGCATGCGCCAGCTGGGCCGTATCCCCGATGTATACATGCAGGCAGTTGCAGGCGGCACAAGCCCCATCGCATTTGAGAAAGGAATGCGTGAGATTGCCGATGCATATCCGCAGTACAAGATGCCGCGTATGCTTCTGGTTCAGCAGGACACCTGTGACCCGATGGTTCAGGCCTGGGAATGGGCAAATGAGAACAATTTCCCGCAGGGCTGGAACAAGCACTTCCCCACCGTGGTTCCGCAGACAAAGATTTCCATCCTTACTGCCGGAACTCCCGGAATGTATCCGCTGGTAGGTCCTATCGTAAAGAACAGCGGCGGATCATTCATCCGCGTAAAGGAGGAGGGTCTGGAGCGTTACGGCCGTATGGTCAAGGACGCACAGGGCATATACATGGGACCTGCATCGGTAGTATGTATAGCCGGATTCTTCAAGGCACTTGAGGAGAAAAAGCTCAAGAGCGGAGATTTGATCCTGCTCAACACCGGTGAGGGCTCAGAGCGTGCCCTTTGGTTTAAGAAAGCAATAGACGATTGCAAATGAATAAATTCGCCGACAAGGTAGTTTGGATAACAGGCTCTTCATCAGGTATTGGTGAGGCAACCGCATATGAGTTTGCCCGTGAAGGTGCCAAGCTCATACTCACTGCGCTTGAGGCAGACCTCTTGGAAAAGGTTGCCGCACGCTGCAAGGAGTTGGGTGCCCCTGATGCCCGTCCCCTGCCCTTTGACCTCTCCCGTAAGGATGAGGTGGCAGAACTGGCCGAGCAGGCATGGCAGGTTTACGGATACATAGACGTATTCTACAACAATGCCGGCATAAGCCAGCGCGGCACCACCTGTGAGACTGAGATGCGTGTTATAAACAAGGTCATGGACATAAACTGGTTCGCACCCGTTATCATGACCAAGGTGATCCTGCCCAAGATGATTGAGCGCGGAGGCGGCCAGCTGGTTGCCACCACGAGCATCAACGGACGGTTCGGATTCCCGCTGCGTTGCGCATACAGCTCATCCAAACATGCCCTGTACGGATTTTTTGAGACAGTCCAGGCAGAGTATTACAAGGATAACATCCGCGTAACTCTGGTATGTCCCGGACGTGTACAGACCCGCATATCATTCTATGCGTTGGAGAAAGACGGAAAGCAGCACGCCAAGATGGATGCCGGACAGGCCGGAGGTTGCACTCCCGAGCAGGCTGCCCGTAAGATAGTCAAGGCCGTGTATAAGAAAAAACGTGAAGTCCTGGTTGGACGTAAGGAACTGCTTATGGTCTACATCAAGCGTTTCTTCCCAGGTCTGTGCGCCAGGATAGCCCGCACAATAGATCCGATGTAAATAATTAAAAACACATAAACAGCATGAAAAAAGAGATTCAATTCAGTCTTGTGTACCGTGACATGTGGCAGTCATCAGGCAAGTATGTTCCCCGTAAAGACCAGCTGGCCAAGATTGCGCCGGTAATCATCGATATGGGTTGCTTTGACCGCGTTGAGACTAACGGCGGTGCAATGGAGCAGGTAAACCTTCTGTACGGTGAGAACCCCAACCAGGCAGTCCGTACATTCACCAAGCCTTTCAATGAAGTAGGCATCAAGACCCACATGCTTGACCGTGGTCTGAACGCACTGCGCATGAACCCCGTTCCTGCCGATGTACGTCAGCTCATGTATAAGGTAAAGCACGCTCAGGGTGTTGACATCACACGTATTTTCTGCGGTCTTAACGATCCGCGTAACATCATTCCCTCAATCAAGTGGGCAAAGGCAGCCGGCATGACCGCTCAGGCAACCATGTGTATCACCTACTCCAAGGTACACACTGCCGAGTACTACATTAACCTGGCTGAGCAGCTCATCGAGGGCGGCGCACAGGAGATCTGCCTCAAGGATATGGCCGGTATCGGTCGTCCCGCTATGCTGGGCACCATCGTTCGCGCCATCAAGGAGAAACATCCCGATATCATCATACAGTACCACGGCCACAACGGTCCCGGATTTGCAGTAGCTTCAATGCTTGAGGTTGCAAGAGCCGGTGCCGATGTACTGGACGTAGCCATGGAGCCTCTGTCATGGGGTAAGGTTCATCCGGACGTAATCACCATCCAGGCCATGCTTAAGGATGCCGGATTCCTGGTTAAGGATATCAACATGAAGGCTTACATGGAGGCACGTTCACTCACTCAGAGCTTCATGGATGACTTCCTGGGCTACTGGATCGATCCCAAGAACTCAATCATGAGTTCACTGCTGGTAGGTTGCGGCCTGCCCGGCGGTATGATGGGTTCACTTATGGCTGACCTTAAGGGTATGCACGCTGCCATCAACGCCAACCTCAAAAAGAAGGGTGAGAAGGAGCTCTCAGAGGATGAGCTGCTTGTTGAGCTCTTTGATGAAGTACAGCGCATATGGCCTATGCTGGGTACTCCCTGCCTGGTTACCCCGTTCAGCCAGTACGTAAAGAACGCAGCCCTTATGAACCTCTACTCAAAGTCAATGGATGAGAAGCCCTTCACCCGTATGGATCCCGCCATGTGGGGTATGGTTCTCGGCAAGTCAGGAAAGCTGCCCGGCGAGCTGGCTCCCGAGATCATTCAGCTGGCCAAGGAGCAGGGTAAGGAGTTCTATACCGATGATCCTCAGGTTCTCTATCCCAATGACCTGCCCCGCTTCATCAAGGAGATGGAGGAGAACGGTTGGGACCGCGGCCAGGATGATGAGGAGCTCTTTGAGTTCGCCATGCATGAGAAGCAGTACCGCGAGTACAAGAGCGGCCAGGCCAAGGATCA
This sequence comes from Bacteroidaceae bacterium, assembly GCA_045113495.1. Lineage (GTDB taxonomy): Bacteria > Bacteroidota > Bacteroidia > Bacteroidales > Bacteroidaceae > Colenecus. The sequence goes on along the minus strand of JBGUIZ010000057.1, from coordinate 37,348 downwards.
GTTCAACAAGGACCTTATGGAGCGTATGGAGAAGGCTCAGGCCGGCACCGCAGGTGCACCCGTCAAGCACTTCACCGCTGCCGATAAGCGTGCCATCCTGCATCCCGATGCAGAGCCCATCGAGGCTGCTGTCAGCGGTCGCGTAATCTGGGATCTGGATTACATGGATCAGTCAACCAATCCTCCCTTCGGCAAGCAGTACAAGAAGGGTGACTGGATGGTCGGCATCCAGGCCAGCGGCAACACATTCATCGACAACGCCACCGCTCCCTACGACTGCCATCTGGTATCAGTTGAGAAGGAGCACGGATCACTCGTCAACAAGGGTGAAGTTATCGGCTGGATCGAGAAGTAAGAACCAACACATAAATAAAAAAAGACCGGCAAGCGCCGGTCTTTTTTTATTGTCATCATTTATTGTGGCAAGCTGTCCACATAATCCTTGATGGCTAATGCCGCCGCCCGGGCATCATTCACAGAGTCCCACACAGACATAGGTCTCTTGCATGTTCCGGCGGCAAACAGGCCGGGCTTGCCGGTCTCATTATCATAGAGATGCGGGTTTACGGTCTTGATGAATCCATACTCACCGTCAATGCCGCAGTTCTTACCCAGAGCCTTGGTGCCGCATGATGCCTCCATGCCAACCATCAGTACCAGCAGATCGGTGGTCATCTTAAGGGGCAGTCCCATCAGTGTGTCCTCACTCTTAAGCTGCACACGTCCGTCAAAGGTGGCGGCAGCCTCCGATATACGGCCGCGTACAAAGCTTACGCCGTATTTCTCCTGAGCCGTGCGATACATCTCCTCAAATCCCTGGCCCCACATACGCAGGTCCATGTAGAATACTGATGCCTCACACTTGGGCAGCTGCTTGCGTACCTCAATGGCCTGCTTTACGGCTGTCACGCAGCATATCTTGGAGCAGTAGTTGTTGCCGCTCTTCTCATCACGTGAACCCACGCACTGCAGGAACGTGATACGCTGGGGCTCATCACCGTTGGCGTTCAGTATCTTGCCGTGCTTGATCATCTGCTCCATATCGAGCGATGTGATTACACCTTTATATATACCGTAGCCAAGCTCCTCCTTGCGGTGGGCGTCAAACACCTGATAGCCGGTGGCTATCAGCACTGCATCGGCAATATATGTCTGGCCTTTGCTGTCGGTCAGTTTCCACTCTGTGCCGTGCCAGCTCAGCTCTGTTATCTCCACGCCAAAGGCCGATATGATATCATCTGACAGCAGCTTGCCGCTCAGGTCATCAACGATCTCCTGTGCACCCTGGAAATTGGGGAACAGGAATGCCTTGTCCTGAAGGTTCTTGAGCGGGGTATCGGACCTCTCAAAAAGAGTCACCTGAATACCGTTTCTGGCCAATACTGATGCGGCCTCTATACCGGCAGGGCCGGCTCCTATGATTGCAACTTTCTTCATAATCAATTACACTAAAAGGTTCTCGGGCTTCTCAGGGGCACGCAGTATCTTGCCGTCGGCCGATTTGTATTTGTCTTTTGGGTTATAAGGTATGCCTATCTTGTCAAGCAGACGCTCTGCCTGTACCTGATGTATCTGAAGGCCCAGCTCCCACGGGTCATAACCCAGCAGCAGGCCGGCCATCTCCTCATATGTGAGCACGGGTATGCCGTATCCTTCGCGGTCATATGTCTTATGCTCCATCTCAGCTATTGTATATTGCCAGCGGTCCAGGAACATGGAGCAGCCGGGGCAGTTGGACACGATGAAATCAGGCTCATACGGCTCCATGGACTCCAGCTTCTTCTTGGTGTTGGATACGGAGTAGCCGCGGTTCTCCTGTACCAGATACTGGCGGAATCCGAATCCGCAGCAGTGACGGCGCTCGGGATAATCCACAACCTCACCGCCCCAGGCCTCAATCATGCCGGCCAGAACGTAGGGGAACTCGGCCTTGCCCACACCCTTATCGGGGAATATCTTGGCATAGTGACAGCCAATGTGCTCCACCACTTTAAGGGGCTTGCCGGTAAAACGGTTCACCAGACGGTATTTCATCTTCTCGGCCAGCTCAAAGCGGAAATGGTATATCACATCTGACGGATGTGCTATGTTTTTGGGCAAATTGAACTCACGTTTGCAGGCCTTGTACAGGTTCTCACGTGTCTTCTCAAGCAGATCCGGACGCTCCTGCCATGTATGTACCATCTCAGTGAATACGCCGAACGATGTGACGCATGAGGGCACGTAGTTCTCATAGCCGTGCTCTGTCATAAGTGAGAACAGACGGGCTACAACAGTCATGGTGGTCTCCAGAGGTACGACATCGGTGTGGTAGCCTATGCCGGTGCAGGTGTGCTGACGGAAATCATCAAAGATATCCTTGTTCAGCTCTTCACGGAGCATACGCAGGAATGCTGTCTCCGATCCGGGAAAGAAGGTCTGACGTATACAACTACGCTCGTAGAAGTAGTGGTCATCAGCTATTGTCTTCTGATACTCGTTCCAAAAACGGTTTGCCATAGTTCAATCAGTTTATCAGGTTTTCTGCCACAATCTCAGCTACATCCTTCACAGGATAATCATTTGTGGCATGCTGGAACGCTTTCTTACACATGGGGCATGCGGTGGCTATTGCATCCACCGGCTTGCTGGTCAGGTTGGCAAGTGATGCGTTCCTTATCTTGGTCTGCTCCTCAATGCTGAGCTTGGTATTGCCCAGATTGAATCCGCAGCATACACTCTTTTCACGCTGGAAACGTGTTTTCTGCAGGTTGGTCACGGCACCGAGTACGTTACGCGGCTCATCATAGATGCCACATCCGCGACCCAGCTCACAGGGATCATGGTATGATACCTTGCGGTCATCATGGCGTACCTTGATGCGACCCTGTTTGATGAGCATATCGATATACTCGGTATGGTGCATGACAGGAATCTTAAGGTCATACTCCTTGGTGAATGACTGATAGCAGATGGGGCATGATGTAACCAGCATCGTTGCACCGGATTTCTCTATCATGTCACTGTTCTTCTTTCTAAGGTCAGCGGCCTGGTTCACGAATCCCTGCTGCTGCAACGGACGTCCGCAGCATATGGTGCTCAGCTTGTCCATGTACCAGTATTTCTGGTCGGCGGCAGTGAATATCTTCTCCATAGACTCTGTTATGCCGGGAGTAAGATGTGACATGCAACCTCCAAAATATGCCACACGTCCTATGGCGTTGAACGGGATCTGTTTCTTGGCCAGGTAGGTGTAGTTGTCCGATGTATCCAGAGTACCCTTGTCTCGGCTCATGCGGCGAATGGCGCTCAGGTCTATGCCCACAGGGCAGTCTACCGTGCATCGGTCACACATAAGACAGTTATCGGCTATCATCCTTATGCGGCTGCCACGCTCCTGGTTACGGATGCTGCGGATAAGATATACAGACTGAATGTCATGGTTCTCAAGCACCTTATCCATGGGGCAGCCCGATATGCAGACACCGCAGCGTGAGCAGGCGTTCAGCTCAAAGTAGGTGTAGCCTGTCTTGCCGGTCTCCTCCTTGACTCCAATCTTACGGAAGTATATGAGCAGGAGCTCGGTAAAGATATGCATGTAACGGGTGAACGGCATGGTTACGAAGAATACACCCAGCATGAGTGAGTAGAACATCCAGAGCGATGTCTCCATGCCGCGGACAATCATGGGGTCAAACAGGTTACCCACCGCCTGCGTAAAGAATCCGCCGTTGCCGTGCAGACATGCCGTGACAGACTCGGCAAGCAGACGCAACGGAAATATCATCCAGAGTGAGAACTTGGAGAACCTGTCCACGATGGTATGCTTGGTGGTACGGCGCATGCCCAGTACCTTTGACCAGAATATCTTTATGATAGCCATGGTAAGGCCCAGGAATACATAGAGCAGCAGTGCATCCATCAGGTTGGCATAAGCCTCATGCTGGCGGAATGATGCCGGTGCCTTATGTACAAAATAACGGTAGAATATACCTACGTAGAAGGGCCTGTGATAATGGATTCGGGCTATGCCGTCCTCAGTCTCAACGCGGTAACGGCGTTGGTTCAGGTACTCCGGATCCTTGTTCTCACCGGTGTTGTAGATGTACCATCCGTTCTGGTTCTCCAGCTCATGGACCATCTCAATAGACTGCTCATGCTGCATGGTGTAGAATGCGTCACGGCTCTCAATGGCACCCACCAGAATCAGCAGAAACCATCCCAGAGCATATGCCTGGTGCATTATTCCAAGCAGCAGGTTCTTCTTGAGAATGCGTACATGGAGCAGACCCTCGCGTATCATCTCCCAGATAGCGGGTATTATCTTCCATGAGTACCAGTTCTTCCTGATTGTCTTACGCTGCTCCGGGCTGAATCTCTTTATCCAGCGTACATACTTGTATATGATGATGGAGAACAGCAGTATGGTTCCTATCAGGAACGGAATCACAAAGTCATTATATGGATATGCGTGTATCTTCATCTCTCTTACTCTTTTTCGTCAAGTATCTGACGCATGTTGATAATGAGCGAGCGCAGATTCACGCCACGCGGACAAACCAGTGTGCACTTACCGCACAGCATACATTTCTTAAGAGCCTCATCCAGACCCTCATACTCACCACGGCGGAACGATGTGTGTATGCGGCGTATGCTGAAATCAGTGAACTGGCGTGCAGAGCATGTGGCACTGCAGCATCCGCACTGAAAACAGCGCTTGAAAGAGGGGACACGCTCCTGCAGCTTGTGGAAACGCTCAAGCGATACGCTGTCCATATTCTCCGAACGTGGAGTCTTTATGGCAAATCCGAACTTATTCATTGCGCGGTCCGTTTAGAATAGTGTCGTGGAAATCCATACCTCCCGTTACACGGAATATGTTGCGCAGCTCCTCCATAGTCTCAGGGTTTATGGTACGCAGTGCGCCGGCACCCTCACCGTGGTAATTTGCACCGAACTTTGGAGCTACGGCTTTGATGTTCTTTATGTACCACTCCCATACAGGGCCCTGCTCGGGGTGTTTCTCGGGGAATACCACATCGGGATGTACGCAGTAACCTATGTTAAGGATGTTGTCACCTATGCCGGCCATCAGGTCAACCTGCTGCCGACCCATGTGGCTCTCTTTGTAATAGCCCATCTCCTGTGACACCTTGCGCAGTATGTTGATCACTGCACCCGGTACATTGCCGCGCGGGCAACGGGGCTTGCATGACATGCACTGTCCGCAGTACCAGATGGTGTCGGAACGGAGCAGTGTCTCCACCTGCTCCTCATCGCCACGCTGTACTGTATCACAGATACGGCGCGGGTCATAGTCATAGAACTCAGCGGCCGGGCAGATAGCGGTGCAGATACCGCAGTTCATGCAGGCCTTGAGAGACTCCTCGTACCGTACATCGGACTTGATTATATCAATTAGATTTCCCATAAGCTATTTGGTTTGTGCCATAGGGCACTTGTGTTTCAAAACTTCTTGCGGTTCATCTTCATGGCACGGAACAGCAGCTTTGACAGCGGCTTGCAGCGGTCGCGTTTAACCAGACTGATGTACCAGCCCAGCTTCTTGGCTACTGATATGCGGTAGGTCTCCACGAACTCAATCAGTGTGCCGTCGGGGTCCTCAATGTATGTGAATCGGCCCGATGCGTCACCCATGTTGAACACCTTGCCGTCGGGGCAGCTGTCAACTGTGAACGGATGACCGTTCTCTGCACACCACTTGGCCAGATTATCCATGCCTGTCACGTCAAAGCATATCTGGATGAAACCGGGATCACCCCAGTAACGGCCCTCGAATATCTTGCGGGGCTCACGGTCATTGCACTTTACCAGCTCAATGCATCCGCTGGGGAATATGGGTGAGAACGCGCCGCTATTGGGCTTGGACCACTTGAGCAGCACCCTACGGAAACTGCCGTCACCACCTGCAAGCGGGCTCAGGTCTTCAAAACTGCCCTCCTTATCATAAACGACATTGTCATAACCCAGTATGTCTGAGTATACCTTGCGGGCCTTATCGATATCGGTCACACCAATCATGCAGCCAATCATTCCGCCAAACTCCTTACCCTCATCCAGAAGCAGGTAATCATCCTGAACTGCCTGGAACCAGTTGCCTTCAGGGTCTGTGATGTAGAATGTCTTACTGCCGTCGGGGGCGGTCACGATGGGGCTTACCTTGTCCCAGCGGGCCGATACATACTTGTGTGCACTCTCGGTATTACGGCATTTCACCTTGGCGCAGAATATGCCCAGGTCACCTACCTGTACCTGGAAATCCACCGGCTTGGGCTTACGCTCGGAGTACTGCCATATCTCAAATCCGCCGCCGCCCTGAAGGCTCACGGCAATGGCAGCGTGACGTTTCTGTGCCTGACCGCCGGTATACGGAAGCATACGTTCCGCTACGGTATCATCCTCAAGAACCCTGATGTCAACGCCGAACATCTCAATGAACCATTTCCATGAGTCATAAACCGATGTGGTACCAACTCCTATCTGCTGAATTCCGGTAATAAAAAAATCGCCTCTATCCATTTGTTTCTCCTGTATTATAATAGAGTGCAATATTAGTCAATTTCCGCGGCATCTACAATCCGTACAGCCTCAAATAAAGACGGTCGCACAAAAAAAGCCACAGGTTCTGCCGCCATATTCCGCAAATATGATTACTTTCGCACAACACATTAAGACCAAACGCAATGAAACTTTATCCGCTTTTACTCGGCCTTGGAACCGGTGAGATAATTCTCATAGTCTTTGTAATAGTGCTTCTGTTCGGTGCCAAGCGCATTCCGGACCTCATGAAAAGCGTAGGTAAGGGCGTCAAGAGTTTCAAGGAGGGCATGAAGGATGTAGAAAAAGAGATCAACACTCCCGACGAGCCCAATGAGGAGTCTGCAAAAGACTCAGAACCCCAATCCAAGTAACCCCTACTACCCGTCATGGCTTCTCCCGATGAAAAGCCGATGACCTTCTGGGACCATCTGGAGGTCCTGAGAGGAGTCATCCTGCGCATCCTGGCCGTTGCCTTGGCGGGATTCATAGCCGCATTCTGTTTCAAGGAGCCTCTGTTCAGACTGATTCTGGCTCCAAGCAGTCCTGATTTCATTCTCTACCGATGGATAGGCAGCGCGGCCGGAGCAATGGGATTTGACGCCACCGGACTGCAGGATTTCAACGTAGAGCTGTTCAGCACCACCCTCACCGCCCAGTTCATGATTCACATGAAAATGGCATTCTACGTAAGCCTGATCGTAATCATGCCCTACACCCTGTACATGCTGTTCGGGTTCATCAGTCCCGCCCTGCATCAGAATGAACTACGCAGTTCCACAAAAGTCGTGGTGTGGTCATACATACTGTTCATGGCAGGCATAATACTGGATTACATCATCATATTCCCGCTGGCGTTCCGTTTCCTGGGCACCTATCAGGTAAGTGAGGATATTCCCAATATCATAACCCTGGAGTCCTACACGGACATGCTCGTGACCCTGACCCTGCTCATGGGCATACTCTTTGAGCTGCCCGTCCTGGCCTGGTTCCTGAGCAAACTGGGAATAATAAATGCCGGTTTCATGAAAAAATACCGCCGCCACGCCATAGTGATCATTATGGTCATAGCGGCAGTAATAACTCCTACAACTGATATATTCACACTCACCATCGTCACCCTCCCCATCTATCTGTTGTATGAGGTAAGCGTGGCAATCATTTCATCTTCCACCAGTCAAAGGTGAACATGTCTTTTTCCGCTCCGGTGAATACCAGATAGAGGTCATGGGTACCGCGTATGCGGCGCTTGAATCTTTCTGTAAATATCTTGTATTCAAACTGACCGCCGGTTGCGGTGATGGGTATCACGGCTACAGCCGGACTGTCCGGACTGTCCAGATGCACCTCAATGCAACCCAATCCGTCCGATCCTACTGACGCCATAATCTTCTTGGCTCCCTTTCTGCCGAAATCAACGCCACGCACCAGAATATACTCGCCGTTGTCAATATCATGCACATAGAGGTTGGGGAGCGGTCTGCCATACTCGTCCAGCAGGCCTTCCTCAAAACGGGTGGTCTTGAGTCCGTAGCCCCATGCCATGGTCTCGGCCTCGACACGTCTGTAAGGATCAAAAGTCTTGAGCTGCTCCAGTTTTCCGTCCAGAAAATAGGGAACCTCCTGAATGGTGCCGTCCTCATTGTAATGCATCTCAGCCACTGAAACCGAACGCTGCTCGGCATGAGCAAAAGTCTTAAGGTGCATTATGTCATAGTTAAGGCCGAATACATAGCTGCGGCCCTTGTAGTCAATGATACCGGGATGGTTTCCGCGGGTACGAACCGTATGGTCCATGATATGACCCTTGTACTCCCATGGGCCTTCGGGACCGTCACTCATGGCATAACCTATACCCTCGGGGCAGCAGGTCGATGCAAACGCCATATAGTAATGACCGTCATGTTTCCAGAACCAAGGTCCCTCCTGATAATCCTCTATCTTGGGATGTTTGATGATGGGACCAGCCAGTGAAATCATGTCCTTACCCAGTTTCACGGAATAGAGGTTGGGGTTACCCCAGTACATGTAAGCCTGACCGTCATCATCAATCCAAACGGTGGGGTCAATGTCATCCCAGTTCTCTTTCTGCCACACCAGAGGCTCACCCAGAGCGTCACGGAACGGGCCGTAGGGATAATCAGACCTGAGCACGCCTATACCATGTCCGTGAATGGGGCAGTACATATAGTATTCGCCGTTGGCCTGGACAACCTGCTCGGCCCATGCGCCGTTCTTGCCGTCATAGTACTTGAAATCATCAAGTGATGCCACCGGACCATAATCCTGCCAGTTCACCATATCTTCCGATGTATAAAGCAGCCAGTCAAACATCTGGAAACCGCGGGCACCGTCCTCATCATGTGTGGTGTACAGGTAAACCTTACCGTCAATCACCACGGGGGCGGGATCGGCCGTGAATCGGGTCTGTATGATAGGCATGTTGGCATTCGCGTTGAACTGCCACCAGTCAAAGGTGAAAGGCTCCGGAGTCTCACAACTGAACTTGATATATACGTCATGAACTCCGGTAACATCGGTATTGATAAGATATGTGAAAGCTGCGGTGCGGAATCCGGCATTATCGGTATTGACGGGAACCTTGCAGAACGGCTCACCCTCCATATTGTCAGTATAGAACTCAATGGTACCCTTGCCCTTCTGCTCACCAACTACGACAACCACGGCTTTCTGACCGCAATCCTTGAAGTCAACTGAGCGTACGCGTATCCAGTCACCGTCATTTATTTCGGTCACAAAATGCTCCTTGCCGCCGCGATGGTCAACCTTGAGACCACGGGACTCAGCCTGAGTCTCAGCCTCAACACGTTTGTAGGGGTCCAGATTCTTTACGGGAGTTACCACACCCTCCTTTGTCTGCGGTATGAACGGGAACGTACCATCCTCATTCCACTTGAACTCCTCCACGCAGGCAGAGCGGTTGTAACCGCCGCCACCGGGCAGACCGCCGTTATGATAGAACATAAAGTCACGTCCCTTGAATGTGATGTTACCGCCGTGTATGGTAAAGCTGTTCTCTGCCTCATCCATGATACGTCCACGGTATGTCCAGGGGCCGTTAATTGTGGGAGCGGTGGAGTATGCCATATGCTCGGGCACGCCGCCTGCCGGATATGACAGGATATATGTTCCGTTACGTTTCATGATCCACGGACCCTCCTCATACTGGGTCATCATCTCGTTCTGGCCCTTGGCCCAGTTCATCTTTGACTGGAGCTCACCAAAACACTCGGGATCATGATAGCCGGGCACCTCCTGCCAGCCGTTCTTGAATGATACCATATCATCGTTCAGCTCACCGTACCAGAGACCCTTGTTGCCCCAGAACAGGTAAGCACGGCCGTCATCATCAATAAAGACGGTGGGGTCTATGAATCCGAATCCCTCGGCCAGCGGGCCTCCTACGCCATCGGTCCAGGGTCCCTGCGGATCATCGGCCACGGCAACAGCCAGAGCGTCACCGCCGGTAGCCTTGTTGCAGCATACGTACCAGTACCACTTGCCGTTGCGCTCCACGCCCTGACAAGCCCAGGCGCGCTGTCCCTGGCGGGCCCACTTGAATATTGATGTATTGACCTGTATTCCCAGATAGGTCCAGTTGACCATATCCTCAGTGCTGAACAGCGCCCAGTCCTTCATATTGAAGTCACGGTTGCGGCCGTCCTCATCATGATCAGTAAAGAGATAGACCTTGTCACCATATACAAACGGTGCAGGGTCAGGCGTAAACATTGTGCTGACAATAGGGTTCTGCGCAAACAGCTGCCCACATGTCATGACACCCAAGGTCAGTAAAAGTGATTTAGTTTTCATAAGACTATTTGATTTGGTTATTGATTGCAAAAGATTTTGAGTTCGCGGTAGAGACGTTGCACGGGCAGGCCCACCACATTGAAGTAACTGCCTTCAATGGCCTCCACTCCCACATATCCTATCCACTCCTGGATGCCGTATGCGCCGGCCTTGTCCATAGGCAGCCCGCTCTCCACGTAGCTGTTTATCTCACTGTCCGTAAGGTTGGCAAACTTGACTCTGGTGGTGACGGCAAAGCTGTGTTCGCGTGCGGCAGTCATAAGCGTCACACCCGTTATCACTTCATGCCATCGGCCCGATATCAGGTGCAGCATACGCTCTGCATCGGCCTTGTCCCTGGGCTTGCCAAGCACCTCTCCGTCCACGTAGACTATGGTATCGGCTGTGATTACCAGCTCATCGGGTTTGATCAGTGCCTTGTATGGCTCCGCTTTCTCACGCGATATATAGAGCGGTATCTCCTCACCTTTCAGGTCACGGGGCCATGATTCATCGATGCCGCTTATCACCTTGACCGTGAAATCTATTCCCAGTCCGCCCAGAAGTTCGCGGCGGCGGGGTGAGTTTGATGCCAGTATTATCTTGTAGGGCAACTCCATCTTACCAGCCGAAAGCGTGTTCATCCTTCATCCACTTGCCCTGCACCTTGAGCACCTGCTCAAGCACGTCACGGGCACAGCCCTCACCTCCTTTATAAGGTGAAATATACTTACATACAGACTGTATCTCCTGGCATGCATCGGCGGGACAGCAGGGCAGTCCGCACAGACTCATAACCTGCCAGTCCGGAATATCATCGCCCATATAGAGAATCTCCTCATGCTTGAGTCCGTATTTCTCTACAAAGTGATTGAAGTCATTTATCTTGACACTTGAGCAGATGTAGACATCCTTGATTCCAAGTCCCTCATAGCGCTTGCGCACCTCCTCCACACGGGCACCGGTTATGATACACAGGTGCAGGCCCATCTTTACTGCCAGCTGCATGGCGTATCCGTCCTTCACGTTAACGGTACGTACCGGATCACCTGTAGGTGACAGGGGCATTATGGGTTTGCTCAGCACGCCGTCCACATCAAAAATCAGGGCACGGATAGAGTTAAGGTCGTAATTTATCATTTCAGGTTATGGTTTATGTCAATAGAAATAAGTCTGTATAGCTCTGCGTACTCCGGATAATCCTTAAGCAACTGCAGATGTTCATCAATCACCTTGCGGTCTCCGCGAACGGCCGGTCCGGTCTGTGCATCCTGCGGACTCATGCACTCCACCTTTCGGGCGGTCTCACGCACCAGCGGCAGCATCACGTTGAACGGCACGCCCTCTGTTTTTAGGATCCGCTCACTTATGGCGTACATGCGGTTGCTGAAATTGCTGGCAAATACAGCCGCTATATGCAGTTTCTTGCGTCCTTTTGAGCTCAGGGCCGATACGTTATCGGACAAATCATGAGCCAGTGACGTTATGGTTTCCTGCTCGGCGGCGGAACTACCCTCCACAAACACCGGCACCTGCGGCCAGTCAATGACTGCGCCCTTGGAGAATGTCTGCATGGCATACATCACTCCGTATCGCGCCGCCCCGGCCTCTCTCCATACATCGACCGATACGCTTCCGGCGGTGTGAACAAAAAGAGCCGCCTCCCTACCCTTTACTAAGGCAGGAGCAAGGCTGGTGAGAGCGTCATCCGTGAGCATGGTCAGGTAGATATCGGCATCGGGCAACTTCTCAAAACTGTCTGTGGCAGTGGCACCCAGCACCGTTGCAAGCTGCTGCGCATTCTGTAGGGTACGGCTGTATACACCTGCTATGGTATGCCCGGCCTCCTTAAGTCGGGGTCCCATGCATGATGCCACCCGGCCTGATCCTATCAGCGCTATCCTCATCCTTTAGAATTTGCCCTGATGAACCTTGGTCCACTCAATCTTGTCATCCTCATAAGGCTTGCGCTCCATATCCTTGTAGCCCACGCCTATGATGCAAACCGGCTCGTACTGCTCCGGCACGCCCAGCAACTCCATCAGAGTCTGCTTGGTTGTCTTGCCGTCGGCATCGGCACGGCCACGCATATGGCACCAGCAACTGCCCAGACCCAGATCCTCGGCCTGCATCTGCATATCAATGGCAGCAATGGCGCAATCCTCAATCCAGCAGTCTGTCTTGGACGGATCACCCAGCACCACAACGGCAAATGCGGCATCGGCCAGGAATCCTGATCCCATGGCACGGCACTTGGAGAGAGCCTCCAGCATTGCCGGGTCCTCAACCGTCACAAACTCCCACCCGCGGTTATTCTTGGCTGTAGGTGATATGAGCGCCGCCCGCAAAATGGTGCGTTTCTGCTCCTCCGTCAGTTTCTGGGCGGTAAACTTGCGCATGCTGCGCCTATTCGCTATAAGATCGCTGAATTTTTCCATGTTTCAATATTTTGATGCGAATATACTAAGTTTTTCCTGCAGAGGGGGCCAAAGGAGGCGGTTCTTTTTGGCTCCAGCCATTTAAAATAGCTGGCTACCCTTATTATGTACCTAACGGCACAGATAATGCCGTAGGCATTGGATTATGGTAGCCAGCCAATTCATTGGCTGGAGCCAAAAAGAAGGTTTAGCTCGACGGCCCGAAGGGGAAAGTCAACCGCCCCTTTGGCCCCCTCTGGCCCCCTCAGAACGAGAGTCTGAACCCAAGTCCGGCGCCAAAGTTATCGGTAAGACCTAAAGAAGGAACTGACGGCGAATATGTAACCAACGGAGCCACACCCAGATCTACTTTAGCGAGATTCTTTATGATATAGCCGTTATGCTTATTGATTTGCCTGGCAGTCCTGACGCCGTCAACTACAGTGAAGCAATAGCTGTATCCAAGTCCGGCTATGCCCAACATCATGCATGCACCGCCCAGAATCGTGTTATTGTTAATATATCCTGTCGATATAAGTAGTCCTGAACCAAGCAATATTCCGATATGAGTCAAAGCTTTCCTGGGCTGGTTCAGGTAAAAGTATCCAAGCCCCGGAAAATAAAAATTCAAAGCTCCAGCCAGAAAACCGGATTTACGCCCCACATATCTCATTTCTTTGTTCAGGACCACCTCTCCGTCCTTTATTATCTTGACAACATCTTCAGTCTCATATGTATAGACATGACCGTAATCGACATTACTTAACACCTTTACTTGGGGCGTTGTCTCAAGGACAGAACCGGTTATCACCGTCTTATCCATCAGAAAGACTGAATCCCGCATACTCTCCTGACAATAACCGCAAACACTGCAAATCATGCAAACAAAAAACAGAATAACGCGCAAGGCAACTCTCTTCATAACAATATTGGTTTTGAACTATATGCGGCAAAAATAATAATTAATTCTCACTAGTGGCTTAATCCATAATTCAATTTTTGAAGGGACATTGTGATGGATTGTCAATAAAAACATATGACCTGACTGCATTTTGTTAAAAAGAGTAATTATTATGAAATTATTGCTTATATTTGCCTTATCAATCAACAGAAAAGGACCAAATAGTAAAAATAAAAGGACCGAATTATTAACCTAAAATTCAAAAAGTTATGAAGAAAAACATCCTTAAACTGACTGTATCTGCTTTATTTTCAGTAATCGCACTGGCCAGTTGTGCAACTATTAACAGCGGAGCTGCACTTGCCTCCAATACCCCTATCGGTTCCAAGGTAGGTGAAACAAAGAGCACTATCATTTGCGGTGTTATATCATTGAACGCTGATGGTAACAACATTCAGAAAGCTGCTGAAAAAGCTTCTATTAAAAATGTTACACAGGTTGAGTATATTGACCAGCTTGTATTTGGTGGTGTTCTTATTAATCACACAACACGTGTTTACGGAGAGTAACAGTCAATTATAAACAATATCATTGTATTTAGTACGCCGCGAATATACGTTCGCGGCGTTTTTTTCGTTTAAAACAATGAATGAAACACATACGGCCCAGATTCCTTCAGGTACGAACAATGGCGTACCTTGTTTTGACTGTCAGCATGGCTCTGCCTGTGCAGGCGCGGCGCGTGTATGTGCACGGGCGGGTGTTCGATGAAGCTGGAGAGCCGGTGGAGCTGGCTACGGTGAATGAGGAGCATACGTTCCACTCTTCCATGACAAACCTTAAGGGTGAGTATTCTATCTCTTTGAATACATCGTCCGATACCCTGACGTTCGTATTCCGCATGCTGGGTCATGAGACGCGCCGTCACACATTCATAGCATCTCAGGATACCATACGCCTTGATATGCTGCTGCCCACCACAAACTACACTTTGGAGAACGTTGATGTCAGTTCCACCCGCCGACGCAGCGACGGAATGCAGGACATAAACGCAGACGGAATCCGATTCAATGCCGATGCAAACGGCGGATCGGTAGAATCCATCATATCAACCCAGGCCGGTGTAAGCAGTCACAACGAACTGAGCAGCCAATACAACGTTCGTGGCGGCAACTTTGATGAGAACAGCGTCTATGTGAACGGAACCGAGATCCTGCGTCCGCTGCTGGTGCGTGCAGGACAGCAGGAGGGCCTGAGCTTTATCAACCCCGATATGGTGGAATCCATCAGTTTCTCAACCGGCGGGTTCAGTGTGGCATACGGCGACAAGATGTCATCGGTCCTGGATATTACCTACCGCAAACCTCGCAAGCTGGAATCGGTCCTTACCGCCAGCCTTCTGGGAGCCAGCGCATACGTAGGAGCCGGAAATGAAAAGATCAGTTTCTCCGGTAGCGTCCGATACAAGACCACCAGTTATCTCCTTGGAACGCTTGACACCAAAGGCGAATACGACCCCTCATTTACTGATTATCAGGCGTATCTGAGTTGGACTCCCAACAAGAAATGGGACATCGGCCTTATAGGCAATGCCGCAGTGAACAACTATAATTTCCGCCCCACGGACCGGAACACGTCATTCGGAACCTCAGAGAATCCCCACACTTTCAGAGTCTATTATGAGGGATGGGAAAAAGACCGGTTCAACACCCTTTTCGGAGCGCTTGACATAAAACGGATGGAGGAGAATACCGTGTATCGGTTCAATCTCTCTGCATTTGAGAGCCGTGAGAGCGAGTCTTTTGACATACTGAGCCAGTATTGGCTTGACGAGAGCAGCGCCGGCAACAGCCTGGCGGTAGGCTCTTTCATGCAGCATGCTCGTAACCGCCTTAAGTCTACGGTTTATACTGCATCTTTTAAAGCCACCCACAGGACTGAACGTCTGGGCAGTATCAACTGGGGCTTGGAGTACAGACATGAATCGGTCGATGACCATATGCGCGAATGGGAGATGCGTGACTCGGCCGGATACACCTTGCCCTATACTCAAACCGGCCCTATGGAGATGATTTACTCACTCAAGTCTGAGCACGGGATCTCCAACAGTAAGGCATCGGCTTTCATTCAGGATACCTACAAATTTTCGACCGGCGCCGGATTGTTTACCGTAAACGCCGGGGTGAGGACGTCTTGGTGGAGTTGGAACAAGGAACTCACGTTCAGTCCCCGACTCATGATAGGCTTTACGCCTGCAGCAAATGAGGATTTCACATTCCGTTTCCAGGCCGGGGTCTATTATCAGACGCCATTCTACAAGGAGATCAAGGACACCGTGAATGCCGGAGGCGTGTATGTGGTTAACCTGAACAGGGATATCAAGTCTCAACGGTCCGTGCAGTTTGTGCTTGGCGGTGATTATGATTTCCTGGTATGGAACCGTCCGTTCAAGTTCACCACGGAGATTTACTACAAGAAACTGGACCGTCTTATCCCATACAACCTGGACAATGTAAGGATAGTCTATTACGGTGAGAACTGTGCTCACGGCTATGCCGCCGGAATAGATATGAAACTCTACGGAGAGTTTGTGCCCGGCACCGCGTCCTGGCTCACATTCTCACTTATGAGCACTCGTGAGCAGATTGCAGGCAAGTGGCTGCCTCGTCCTACGGACCAGCTCTATAACCTCTCTCTGTACTTTACTGATTATTTCCCACGCCGTGAAAGTTGGAAGATGTCGCTGCGCTGCACTCTGTCCGATGGTCTGCCTTTCGGCCCCACCCACAGCGGCCGCGAGAAACAGGTATTCCGTGCTCCCGCCTACAAGCGCGTTGATATCGGCCTCTCTTATAAGGTGTTTGATTACAGCAAGCACCCCCATGTTTACGGAAAGAGCGGAGTGTTCAAGGATATCTGGGCCGGTGTGGACTGCCTCAACCTGCTGGGCATAAACAACGTCAACTCCTACTACTGGATTACCGACATCCAGAATACCCAATACGCTGTTCCCAACTACCTGACCGGGCGCCAGCTTAATTTCCGCATCATCGCGACACATTAGCAGGGGGGCCAAAGGGGACGGTTGACTTTGACTTACCCTTCGGCCGTCGACCGTTGGTTCCCCTTCGGGCCGTCGAGCTAAACCTTCTATTTGGCACCCTTTGGCCCCTCTGCGCTATTCCAGATTCCAGACGGAAAGATTGAATGTAGATTCGATGCCTGATTCCATGTCATCGGGCAGAGCAGGGAAAAAGTCAAGACCAGTGCGGGACTCCACTTCATCGACCGATAATACATAAGTCGTAAGTGGCTTATGACCTGCTTTATTCTCCATAATGAATCCGATGGATTGATATCCGATGCCCGTTTCCACCAGGAGCACCTTATAGAATGCATCGGGAACGGTCACCTGGTTTGCACCTATTTTACCATATGTATTGTCCGTCACAATCGGTCCGCAGGTGACATAGACTTTTGAGTATCGGGTTGCGCAGTCGCGAACCAGTTCCTCCAGGGACTTCCAGTCACCGCTGTTGAGGTTGTGGTTCTGGGGGCAGATATTGGTGAAATAAAAGCTCTCGCGCATCATCTGCTCGGTCAGTTTCATATCAGCCGCAGGGGCCATATGGCCACGGTCCCAACCTGAGTTACGGTAGTCGTTGTCATCGGCCTGAGCCCCGTTGAAATTGGGATCGGTCCTGAAATGGTTGGATCTGGGATTGGTTCCGTCAACCTCCTGGTCTGTAAGCTCATACGCCACCCATTCGGGGATGAGCATGTGCTCGTTGAGCACCAATTCAAACCCTTCATATACCAGATGCTGCTTGTAAGAGGCATCGGAATAAGCGGGTATCTCCAGTTTGTCAATCCCCGCCCCTACGGTATGCGACGGAGTCTTGCACCACAATATAATTACGCTGCAGATAATCAGCAGAACCAGTTTTAAAGCAGAAGATGAACGCCCTTTTTTCATACTGCAAAGATATGAAAAGGGAGCAAAAGGGGGCCAAAGGGGGCGGTTGACTTTCCCCTTTGGCACCCTTTTGCCCCACGTGTATGTTTATATTTACAACAAAAGTGTAAATAATTGTCAAAATGTTTTGTTGTTTTTACAAAATGTAATTTATTTGCATCGGAACCCTAAAACAAACCATTGTATATGAAGAAACTGACCGATAAAGAACTTGCAATCATGAACGTGCTTTGGGACAACGGAGCACTCTCAATGAGGGATCTCCTGGCCAAGATGCCGGAGCCCCAGCCCAACTTCAACACGCTTACCACTTTTGTGCGCCGCCTGGAGATAAACGGAATGATAAAGCACAGGGAACTGGGAGCGCGTTTCTTTCTCTATGAAGCCGCAATGGATCGTGACAAGTATGTGGAGATGATGAATAAGGAGAGCGTAACCCGATTCTTCAACGGCTCATACAAGGATTTCATATCCTGCCTGGTTCAGCAGCAGGAAGTGAGCATCGATGACCTTAAGGATCTTATCCGCATGGCCGAAAACGCAAAGTGATATGGGACGTCTGGTATTATATATAATGGAATGGGCGTTTGCCCTGATAGTTCTGCTCACCATCTACAAGGCGGTATTCAGCGGAACCACGTTCTACCGGTTCAACCGGTTCTACCTGCTGGGAGCGACCGTGCTCTCGGCTCTTCTCCCCCTTGTTCATATCTCAATTCCTGAGAAAACGCCTGTTGTCAGCAGCATGGCTATATCTGACACAGAGTTTGCCCAGGAACTGTCAGGCACATTTGTACTGACCAATGAGCCCCGGATTGATTTCATTGAGTCCGATGGACAACCCGTCACAGCTCAACCAGCTACTGCTCCCAGCCTATGGGCTGTTATCCTTGTCTGCATGTATTCCGGTTATGTACTGATGCTTATGATAGGTTGGGCCCGAAGCATAATCAGAGCCAGATGTTTCCTTAGGGGGAAACCGCGTCGCCGCATAAGCCGCACCGTCTGGCTGGTCACACACCATGAGGTGTTCGGCCCGTTCAGTTGGATGAACTACATCGTGATATCCGATTCCGAAAACGGATTTGCACGCCGCGCCAGCCTCAGACACGAGTACTCACATGTAAAACTGATGCATTCCGCAGACCTGGTATTCCTTCTGGGCTGCACAATCTTTAATCCCGTTTGCTGGCTCGTGCTTCAGGAGATAAAGATAGTACATGAATATGAAGCAGACCATGAAGTGATAAACCGTCACGGAATACGTAATGGAGACTATCAGAAACTATTGATAATGCGGACAGTAGGTGCAGAGGCCTATGCACTTGCCAGTTCGTTCAATCTTAACATTAAAAAGAGAATCATTATGTTGAACAAGAACCAAACCGGGAAAAGCCGCCTCATGTGGCTGCTTATCCTGATTCCCACACTGGGAATCACTTCTATCCTGTTTGCCCGTACAGAAAAGGCCGTTAACCTTGATGACGATCTGCGTTTCTCATCGGGTAAAGTTGAAATGAGATACAGGTTACCAGAACCTATGTTGGATTATAGTTCTTCTGGCTCTTCTGTTTCTTCTGTTTCTTCTGTTTCTCCAAGGACTGTCCCTCCACCTCCTGCTGCTGTAACTCGTGCCGAGTACATAAGGGTCATAGAAGATGATGAGGTGATAACTGACGAATTAAGAAGTGACGCGGAGAAAAAGAATGAGATGTTCATACGCCAAAGGAACGTCATGACCATACAGATCAACAAACTGAATGACATATATGTCAAAAACGGAATAATGGCAAGAGTGGTATCTGTTGATGAGCTCAAGGACCTTGCCAAACAGTTCATTAAGAATCCTGATAATGACCCCAAACTCCCTGTTATAGAAGATTATGATATGGAAGGGTTTGGAACTATTCAGACCACGATAAAACATGTATTCTCATTACAGTATGACCGTGCTTCATCAGCTGCTGTTTGGGGTGATGTAAGGTATGAGTTGCAGAAGGCATATAATGAACTGCGCGATGAATTGTGCATCGGCAAATACGGTAAGGATTACGACCACTGTTCCGAGAACGAGCAGTCCTTTGCACGTGGCATGTATCCTATGAAAATAAGTGAGGCTCAACCCAAATCATATGATGGTGAAGGCAACCTCATTTTCACTGAAGTAAGGTCAGCCGCCATCAGTCTCAAACAGGCCGAGGTCAACACGGTCAATAAGGATCTGCGTATCAGGGTTTATGAGAATCCTGCCTGGTTAAGCGTCTCTACAGTATTGTATGATAATGAGAACGGTCAGGATGTTTTCAAAAGTGAGTCCACGTCTGAAATAATCCGTGTGGAGAATCTTAATGATTATATAGACCAGGCAATATCAGATGGAATGAAAATCCGATATGTCCGCCTTGAAATCCAATCCGATGTTCTCATGGGAGCGGTTATAGATCTGAAAGAGACCATTCGACACAGGATGCTGTTGAATGTCATTCAGGATAGCTACGAGTAGGGAGAGGGAGCCAAAGGGGATGGTTCTATTTGGCCCCTTTGGCTCCCTCCACTCTACTTCAGCCGGATAATATCACTCCACCGGGTAGTAGGGTTCCCGCTCCGGAAATCATGCTTTATCGCGTTGGCAAAGACTTGAGCCTTACCAGTAGCATTGCCCTCTTTATCCCTCGATGTATATTGCTGAGCCCCCAGCACGATGGTTTCACTGCCTTGCAGGCGGTTTATGCGGTCAACCACCTCATCCAGACGTTTCATCCTCTGGAACTGCTCCGCGTTATGGTCAAACAGGTCCTGCTGGATGGGACTCTTGGGCCCTACTCCCATCACTATCACCCCTGCCCGCTTGTACTGATATCCCTTGCGGTATAGCTGCTCCAGGAGCGTTGCGGCCGTCTGCACGATAGTCGTTGTGGCCGATGTAGGCGTAATGAGACGCTGTTCGGCGGAGCTCCAGCATTGCGGCAGGTCCTCACGGAACGGATTGGTACTCAGGAATATGCTTACAATACCCGCCACACTACCCTGCTGACGGAGCTTCTGTGCACATCGGGCCGCATAGTTGCTCACATGAGTCCTGAGCTCCTGCAAATCTGTGATCATCTCAGGAAACGAGCGGCTGGTGCAGATGCTCTTCTTGGCAGCCAGCTCTTCATTGGGGATGCAATCATCACCGTTCAGTTCACGCCAGGTACGCTCAATCACAATATTATGGAAGGTGGTTCGGAGCCAACCCTGAGTGTGTCCGGCAAAATCATATGCGGTATTCACGCCGTACTCCTTCAGGCGGGCCGTGTATCGGCGCCCTATGCCCCACACATCATCTATCGGAAACAGTTTAAGCGCCTTGACACGTTTTTCATCGGTATCAATCATGCAGCAATGGCGGTAACCGGGGTGCTTCTTGGCAAAGTGGCTGGCCATCTTGGCAAGTGTCTTGTTAGGGCCGATGCCCACGCTCACGGGCATCCCCACACTCTTCATGATTCGCCGATGCAGGTTCTCGCCCCACTCTTTCAGGTTGATGCCCTCCATGCCGTCCAGATAGACAAAGCACTCATCGATGCTGTATCGGAAGTAATCCGGAGCCTCCTGTCTTATAATCTCCACTACCCGCCCCGTAAGCTCCGCGTAAAGCTCATAATTGGATGAGAATACTGCAATTTTCTCATCGGGAAACTGTTCCTGAAGCTTAAAATAAGGCATTCCGGCCTTGATACCCAGAGCTTTTGCTTCCGATGACCGGGCCACCACACAACCGTCATTATTGCTGAGCACCACCACCGGCTTTCCCTCCAGGTCAGGACGGAACACACGCTCACATGAGACGTAACAGTTGTCACAGTCAATAATACCGTACATCGCAGCAGGATTAATAGTTGCGCCAGTTGTGGATAGTCCAGATGATTACACCCCACACGCGGAATTCATCGGGATTGTCTATGCGTATGGTACTATAGGCGGGGTTTGCGGGATGCAGTTCAATGTAACCCTCGGAACGGTGGGTAAGATCCAGACGTTTTATGGTAAACTCACCGTCAATGTAAGCCACGATGATGTCTCCGTCACGCGGATCAAGGCTTCGGTCTATCACCGCAATATCACCCGGCAGGATTCCCGCATCACGCATGGAATCACCGTCAACGCGCGAGTAGAACGTGGCCTCCGGATGATGTATCATATCATTGTTAAAATCCAGAGTATCATGCAGATAATCCTGAGCAGGACTCGGAAAGCCCGCCCGGATTCCGGGAGCCAGCGGCAGAGGCAGCTCTGTGCTGAAATCGCCTTTGATTATGGTAATATCAGATGACATCGGTTAACGTGGTTTCAGGCTGTAAAGATAGCAAAAAGCTATTTCAACCGTTTGAGCAGTTCCACAAGAACCATCCAAATATCCTGAACTGTTTTGAGTTCAACACGCTCGTTTGCAGAATGAGGCTCCACAATTCGGGGGCCGATACTAGCGATCTGTATGCCCGGATAATGCTGAACAAAAAATCCCGCCTCAAGCACAAAATGCATAGACACCATTCGCGGCCGCCAGCCCAGCACATCATAAAAGGTATCGCTGGTAAGCTGCAGGAACCCCGACTGTCGGTCCTCCTGCCACGCAGGCGCGGTCATCACCCTCTCCGATACAGCCCCTACCGATGCAAACCGCCCGGCAATCTCCCTGCTGAGCCGTTCCATATCGGCATCAATAAAACTGCGGGTGTGAGTTGAAACAAAAATACAATCGTCATTGGTCTCGATACGCCCTATATTGTTCGATGTCTCAACCGTATCCTGCATGGTATCGCTCATACAGACCACCCCCTGAGGAATCTGCCTCAGACAATCCATCAGACCGGTAAAAGTCTGCCTGTCAATCACATCCCCGCACGGTTCACAGCCGCTCATGACGCAACGCATGCCGGGATCACTCTTTGCAAAATTAGTCCGCAACCACCTGTTGGTATCATCAACCGCCGTCTCCAACCGGCCGGAATACACGCATATCACTATCTGGCCCGATGACGCAATTGAAGCATTAGCCTCACCTATACGTACGGAAGCCACATCAAACACACACTCCCTGCCAGCCTCCGCTAACAGCTCACATGCAGCGGTCACGGCACTGCAACGTCCCTTGTTTATGTCCACGCCCGAGTGACCGCCCAATCCGCCCTCCAGACTGATCCGGTACCATCGCCCGCGGGCAGCCGGCTTGCGCGTAAAAGGAATACGGTGAAACTGCAGGCAAGCACCCGCAGCACCGGTCGTGATGGTATCATAATCCTCCGAGTCCAGGTTTATCACCTTACGCCCACGGATAAAATCACGTGACAACTGTGCTGCCCCGGACATACCGTCCTCCTCATTGGTAGTGGTCATCACCTCCAGAGCCGGGTGCGCGATAGAATCACTCTCCAGCACCGCAAGAGCCATGGACAGCCCGATGCCGTTATCGGCACCTAGTGAAGTACCGCGCGCCCGCATCCAGCCATCCTCCACATACGCCTGCACGGGATCATTCATCGGATCATTCATTCCTACGCAAACCATATCCATATGGTTGAGCAGAACTATCGGTTCCGATGCCTCATAACCCGGAGTGGCCGGTTTGCGTATCACGACGCAATTCTGCGCATCCCGCTCATATTCCAGATTCAGACGCCGCGCAAACCCGCACAGATAATCGGCCACACGCCCCTCATGATGCGACGGGCGCGGAATCCTGTTGAGTTCACTGAATATACTCAACACTCTGTTTGATGAATCAATTATCATACCGACACAAATATACACAAAAGCACACAGTAAGCAAAGCACACAGCAAAGTCCGCCCCCTCACCTTAGGGAAGAAATGTCCCGCACTTGCGTTCTGACTCCCTAAGGTGCATGCGACAAGAGTCTGACAGCATGTATCAGAAATAGTCCCTTGGGGAGCGTCTCTATTGTGCCAATTTTCTATTTTTGCACTCAAATAGTCCTTTTATAATGAAAATCAAGAACAGATTGGCTGCCGCGGTGGCAGCATCGGTTATTATTATCTGGTGTATAGGTTGTTCCGCACTTTCATCGCTGTCGCAGGCGATAGATGAGATGAACACGCAACTTGCGGCGGGTTTTGCGAACGCTGATTCAGCATGGGCAGCCGCGGGCACACAGCCTCAGGCCCAGACAACTACAGCCCAGACCACCCGGACTCAGCAGACCTCATCGGCCCAGACATCAGCATCAGTTGTAGCGACACCCATTGCAGCCGCATCCACATCGCGGGAGCTGTCAGCCAACGGATTCAAAGTAACGCCTTACACGGTTCTGCCCGCCGGGACCGATGGATCAGCCGGAACCACAGGCACCTATGTGCTGTTCGGCGACTGGCCCCAGACCATCAAGGCCGAATCCGTAACCATCGATGAATCCAAATCCATCAAAGTGGGCGCACACACCTATTTCCGCGGCAGCGACGGAGAATGGTATATAAAGCTCAAGTCAACCTATTCCAGCGGCTATGAGGGCCCCGATGGCTACCGATACACGGACGGCACCCGCGTAAGCGCCAACAAGATACTCTATTTCAAGGTGGAGCCCATAAAATGGCGCGTGGTGACAAACAACTACAACGGCAGCGGCAAGAAACTGCTGCTGGCCGAAAGCATCCTCACCAACATGTCATTCTATGACTGTGACAAGGATGCCAGCAAGCTGGAGAACATAGACGGCTACCAGATTTACTTTAAACTTGACAAGAACATCCGCCACAAGGACGACGGCACTTACATACATCACAACAACTACGAGCATAGCCGTCTGCGCGCCTTCCTGAACGGAATCTCCTACATAAAGGGTGATGATGACGGCAACCAGGCTGTTGACAATGAGTTCGTTGGCGCAGGATTCCTCCAGACCGCATTCACGTCCGATATGCAGGCCGCGATAGCCGTTACAACGGTTGACAACAGCCTCAAGAGCACCGGCAACATACGGCAGGATATGACAGACAAGGAGTTCAAGATCTACACCGGCCAGCAGTATTACGAGGCTGGACAGGATCACAAACGCTACACCTTCCCCACATTTATATCGGCCGATACAAAGGACAAAGTCTTTATACTGAGCCAGACTGAGGCTACCCGCAGCGACTACGGATTCAAGGAGATTCCGCCCAAGGTTACCAAGGACAATTTCATGGATTACCTTAACCGCGGCGAGGCGTACACATGGTTGGACCAGATTACAACCTATAAAGCATTGGCCAGACCCAAGACCGATTTCTGCAGAGCCAACGGAATATCACATCCTTCAGGATCCGCCAACTCCGGATGGTACCTGCGCACCGCCCTTATACCGGGTTATTACCGAAATCAGCCCAAGATAGCCCAGGCTGTTCAGGGTGTCACCGCGGACGCAGGCCTGGATGAGTGCAGCGTAAAGGGCATCGGGACAGGTGTCGTGCCTGCAATTTGTGTAAACTATTAAAACCGGACGGATATGAGACGCATACTATACCTGATATTATTTATTGCACCGTTTTGCGCATCGGCCCAGACGGGTGGTAACAAACCATTTTTCATTCCCAAGGAGGAACGCACCTACGCGATGAATCTGGGCGGTTACGCCGAGACGGATTACGATTTTGTTGAGACAAGCATAGACCTTAGCAAGAAAAACAACAAGTATCTTATTGACGCACAAAAACTTAACAGCTACGATGAGGCACTTGAGAATTTGCCCGATTTCCCCGACGTCTCGGAGATAGACACCAGGGAGAAGATGACTGATTTCCTGAACAGGATGGCAGCCATTGCATTGGCCGTGGAGCTGCACGAACCGCATGACGCAGTGAATGCCGCCAAGGATTCCATTGCCAAGGCGCAGATGGACAACGCAAAAAGGGCCGCCAAGGGACTCCCGTATGACTCGGTCCTGCACTTTGATCCCAAAGCACAGCAGTACAATGACCTGATCTACAAAAGGATGATGGCAATCTATGAACCCGCATCCAAGCAGATGTCCGACAGGATAAACGTCTACACCCTGTCCGATCCCGGATATATTGACTTTGTGCTGGAGAGCGCCCAGGCATCTGAGAAGGCATTCTTTGACAAGATGGCTCCGATGCGCAAGCAGTTGTGTCAGGAGTGGTTTGCATCGGACCAGTGTCAGGAGATTGACCGGATGGATGCCCCGCTGGTGGAGCGTGTTCTTAAAGAGAGACCAAAAAAGGCCCCCTCATGGTTCATAGAGGGACGTAAGGCCGAACTGGAGCAGGTTCAGAGTTACAACCGAAGCATCACGGAACGCTGGATCGCCAAGGTAAGACCCTATTATGAGAAAGACAAGGCGTGCATAAGTAAAATGCTGGTTCTGCTCAGGGAACTAGACGAGCTTCACGGTGACGCCCCCATGACAAACGAGTACATTGCAGCCAAAATATACGCCACCGATTGGATAGAGATCATGTTCAGCCGCTGCTACGGCTGGGTCATGCTGGTAAGCTACAGTCCCCTCATCAAGACCCCTCCCACTTACGAGGGTGTCAAGAAGTTCAACAAGATTAAGTTCTAGCCCCACCCCCTTTGGCCCCACACCTTAGGGAAGAAATGTCCCGCACCTGCGTTCTAGCTCCCTAAGGTCAGGGGGTAACCCGCGAGAAAGCGTATTTCCGCCTCACCTTAGGGAAGGAAATGGCCCTACACGCGCTACAGTTCCCTAAGGTGCAGGGGTGGACTGTTTCCTTGTGTGCTTTTTAAGAATGTTTTCGTTTTTATTATAAGGTATAATTTGTATTTTTGTACCCTATTAACAGACAGTGACAAAGGCAAGCAATCATCTAAACAAGTACTAACTATAATTACTAGAGAATTATGAAACCATCACACATTGAACATCTGGGTATAGCAGTGACCTCTCTTGAGGCAACTATGCCGTTCTTTGAGTTTTTGACAGGCAGTAAGTGCTACAGCATTGAGGAGGTTGCAGACCAGAAGGTCAAGACTGCTTTCTTCAAGGTTGGACAGACCAAGATAGAACTCCTGGAGCCCACCTGCCCCGAGTCAACCATTGCCAAGTTCATTGAGAAGAACGGAGGTAGAGGCGGCATACACCACGTTGCATTCAATGTTGATAGTGTTGAAGAGGCTCTTAAGGAGGCTGAGGCTGCCGGTCTGCAGCTCATCGACCTCAAGCCACGTAAGGGCGCCGAGAACCTCATGATTGCTTTCCTGCACCCCAAATCAACATGCGGAGTGCTGACTGAGATTTGTGAACAACCCAAATAAACACAATAATAGAGAAATGGAAAACAGCAAGCTTCAGAAGCTGGTAGACAAGCGCGCCGAGGCAATGGCCGGAGGCGGCGAGAAAGCGATTGAGAAGCACCACGCAAAAGGCAGCTACACTGCCCGCGAGCGTATAAACATGCTTCTTGACGAGGGATCATTTGAGGAGGTGGACATGTTCCTGACACACCGTTGCACAGACTTCGGTATGGAGAAGAAAGTATTCCTGGGTGACGGCGTTGCCGTTGGTTCAGGTACAATTGACGGCCGTCTGGTATTCGTATTCGCACAGGATGCAACCGTTATCGGCGGTTCACTCTCTGAGACCATGTCACAGAAAATATGCAAGGTCATGGATATGGCCATGAAGATGGGCGCTCCCGTTATCGGCATGAACGATTCAGGTGGTGCACGTATTCAGGAGGGTGCCTGCGCACTGGCCGGTTACGGTGAGATTTTTGAGCGCAACATCCTTGCATCGGGCGTTATTCCCCAGATTTCAGTCATTTTCGGCCCCTGCGCCGGCGGTGCAGTATACAGCCCTGCCCTGACAGACTTTGTCATGATGACCGAGCAGAACTCATACATGTTCATTACCGGTCCTAAGGTAGTAAAGAGCGTTACCGGTGAGGACGTAACCGTTGAGGAACTGGGCGGTGCCCGCGTTCACGCAACCAAGTCCGGTGTAACACACTTTGTTGCTGCAACAGAGGAGGAGGCCGTCAAGGAGGTTCGCCGTCTGGTAAGCTTCATCCCGCAGAACAACATGGAGGAGGCTCCCGTTGTTGAGTGCACCGATGATCCCGCACGCTTGGAGGACGCCCTGAACGATATGGTTCCGGCCGATCCCAACAAACCTTACGATATGAAGAACATCATCTACTCAATCGTGGATAACGGTGACTTCATGGAGGTTCAGAAGGATTTCGCCAAGAACGTAATCTGCGGTTTTGCCCGTTTCTACGGCCGCTCAACCGGTATCATAGCCAACCAGCCCAACTGGCTTGCAGGTGTGCTTGACTGCGACGCTTCACGTAAGGCCGCACGTTTTGTACGTTTCTGCGACGCATTCAATATCCAGATCCTTACCCTGGTCGATGTTCCCGGATTCCTTTGCGGAACAGGTCAGGAGTACGCCGGTATCATAGATCACGGTGCAAAGCTGATGTTCGCTTACGGTGAGGCTACCGTTCCTAAGGTAACCGTAACAGTACGTAAGTCATACGGTGGTTCACACATCGTAATGAGCTGCAAGCAGCTGCGCGGTGACCTCTGCTACGCTTGGCCTAACGCCGAGATCGCAGTTATGGGTGCCAGCGGTGCAGTTGGCGTTCTCGAGGCCAAGGCTCTCAAGGCCATCGAGGATCCTGAGGAGAAGAAGAAATTCATTGCCGAGAAGGAGGCTGCTTACAAGGAGAAGTTCGCATCTCCCTACCAGGCTGCCAACCGCGGTTATATTGACGATGTAATTGAGCCCAGGTTCACACGTGCCCGCGTTGTCCGCGCATTTGAGATGCTGCAGACCAAGCGCCTCACCAACCCGCTCAAGAAGCACAGCAACATTCCACTCTAAAAACCAGCGTCTATGATTCTTTTAGCAAACTGGTCACATGTGTGGATGGTGACAGGACTCGGTTTCCTTATGGTTATCGCACTCCTGGTGGTCCTCATCTTCATCCTGAAGCTGCTTGGTGCAGTCATCAGCGGTGCAGTTAAGGCTCCCGCCAAGGCTAGTGCCCCTAAGGCCGATGCCCCCGCCGCCGTCAGCGCTGCCCCCAAGGCTCAGTCCGGAGCCGATGATGACCTGGCAGCCATCGCAATGGCACTGCATCTGTACTTTAACGGAGTACATGACGTAGAGCCTACTGAGATTCATATCAAGAGAGTAGAGCGCTCAGGATGGAACTCCAAGCTCTACGGAATGAACAACTTGCATCGTTAATAGAAAAAGTAATATGAAGGAATTCAAATTCACAATAGACGGCAAGCAGTACAATGCAGCCGTTAATGAACTTGAGGATAACTTTGCCGAGGTAACCATCAACGGCAAGACCTACAAGGTAGAGATTGAGAAGGAGCAGGCTCCCGCAGTTGCCGCCCGCCCCGCAGCTGCATCAGCAGCAACCTCCGCAGCACGTCCCGCCGGCGTAATGACCGTAAAGTCACCGCTGCCCGGATCAATAGTAAAGGTTCTGGTAAAGGCCGGACAGGCAGTAAAGAAGGGCGATGTGCTCCTGACCATGGAATCAATGAAGATGGAGAACAACGTATGCGCCGAGGCCGACGGTACCGTAAAGAGCGTACTCGTAGAGCCCGGTAAGACCGTAATGCAGGATGACAAGCTGCTTGAGCTTGAGACTGAGGCTGTAGCCGCAGCTCCCGTAGCAGAGCCCGCACCCGCTGCAGCACCCGCTCCCAAGGCAGCTCCCGCTCCCAAGGCCGCAGCTCCCAAGGCTGCCGAGGCTCCCGCAGCCGGCTACAAGGTAACCAGCCCCCTGCCCGGTTCAATCATCAAGGTTCTCGTATCTGAGGGTCAGGATGTAAAGAAGGGCGACACCCTGCTTACACTTGAGAGCATGAAGATGGAGAATGCCGTTATGGCTGACCGCGACGGTAAGGTAACCAAGATTGCCGTAACCGCCGGACAGAACGTAATGCAGGATGACCTGCTGATAGTTCTGGGTTAATCATCATTTCAAAAAGCGTAAAGAAATGGCTGATATTCTGGAATTCTTCAGTAAGATGGGCTTCATGAACATGACCTGGCAGCAGGGACTGATGCTTCTTATCAGTTTCTTCCTGCTCTACCTGGCCATCAAGAAGCAATACGAGCCGCTGCTGCTGCTCCCCATCGCATTCGGTATGCTGCTTACCAACCTGCCCGGTGCAGAGATGTACCACTCAGAGCTTTGGTCAGCATTCCTGGACGAAAGCAGTCCCTACTATCACAGCTATGGCGCCATCATGAGCCATGGAGGTCTGCTTGATATATTGTACATAGGTGTAAAGGCCGGTGTATATCCCTGCCTCATCTTCATGGGCGTAGGTGCCATGACAGATTTCGGACCTCTGATTGCCAACCCCAAGAGCCTGCTCCTGGGTGCTGCCGCTCAGCTTGGTATCTTCCTTACATTCCTTGCTGCCAACGCCATGGGTTTTGCCGAGGCTGAGGCCGGTTCAATAGGTATTATAGGTGGTGCCGATGGTCCTACATCAATCTTCCTGACATCAAAGCTGGCTCCCCACCTTCTGGGCCCGATAGCCATTGCCGCTTACTCATACATGGCTCTGGTTCCGGTTATCCAGCCGCCTATCATGCGTGCCCTGACAACCAAGAAGGAGCGTGCCATCAAGATGAATCAGCTGCGTCCTGTAAGCAAGACCGAGAAGATTATCTTCCCGATTGCCATCACCGCCATCGTGGCTCTTATCCTGCCCGATGCAGCCCCGCTTATAGGCTGCCTCATGCTGGGTAACCTGGCTAAGGAGTGCGGCGTGGTTGAGCGCCTGAGCAAGACCATGCAGAACGAGCTCATGAACATCGTGGTAATATTCCTGGGCCTCACAGTAGGTGCCACCGCAACAGCAGAGTCATTCCTGAACTTCCGCACCATCATGATCCTGTCAATGGGTATCGTTGCATTCGGTTGCGGTACTGCAGGCGGTATCCTGCTGGCTAAGCTCATGAACGTATTCTCAAAGGAGAAGATCAACCCGCTTATCGGATCCGCAGGTGTTTCAGCCGTTCCTATGGCTGCCCGCGTATCACAGCAGGTAGGTCAGGAGGAGAACCCCAGCAACTTCCTGCTCATGCACGCCATGGGGCCAAATGTGGCCGGCGTCATCGGCTCCGCCGTTGCCGCCGGAATTCTGCTTACAATGCTTGGGTAACAACCATCCAGCCATTAAAATGGCTGGCTACCCTTATTATGTGCCTAACGGCACAGATTAATGCCATAGGCATTGGATTATGGTAGCCAGCCAATTCATTGGCTGGAATCTGAAAAAAACCACAATAAAAAAGGCGCTCGAATTAGATTCGAGCGCCTTTTTGAATTCTATCATTTCAATGATTACGGAATCACTACAGTCGGTTTGAAAGTCTTAGCCTCCTCCGGGGTAACCTGAGCGTAAGCAATAATAATAACGGTATCACCAATAGATACCAGACGGGCGGCAGCGCCGTTCAGGCAAATGCACTTTGACCCGCGCTCCCCGCGGATAACATAAGTAACAAGACGTGCGCCGTTGGTGACATCCACCACATGAACCTGCTCGCCGTCAATAATGCCGGCTGCATCCATCCAGTTGCCGTCTATAGTAATGCTGCCGATATAGTTGATATTGGCATCGGTCACCTTTACGCGGTGCAGTTTGGATTTGAGTACAGTCAGTAACATTACTCCTTATATTTAATGTTATCAATAAGTCTTACCTTGCCGCAATGTACGGTAACGCATCCAACAATGTAGTCCGATGCATCCCAGTTGTCAACGGGCTGCAGTGTGCGGCCATCGACAATCTCATAATACTCAACCTCAAGTCCGTCATGAGAGTTGATGGTGTCAATCACATACTGACGTGTTGAAGCAAGAGTATGATGACGTGCGTAGTAACGGCTCTCAAACAGGGCACGTGATATGTTGGCGGCAAGCTTACGCTCGGCCTTGCTCAGGAGCATGTTACGTGAACTCAGTGCCATACCGTCCTCCTCACGTACAATGGGACAACCCACAATCTCTATCTTTATGTTCAACTGACGTACCATCTCACGGATGATGGCCAGCTGCTGGAAATCCTTCTCACCAAAATATGCGCGGTCAGGCTCAACGGCATAGAACAGCTTGCTTACAATCTGAGCGACACCGTTAAAATGGCCGGGACGGTTGGGTCCCTCCATAACCTTGTCCAGAGGTGTGAAATCAAATGTGCGGGTATCGGGCTCCGGATACATCTCCTCTACCGTGGGAGCGAACACAAACTGTGCACCCACCTTCTCCAGAAGCTGGCAGTCAGCCTCCAATGTACGGGGATAGTTCTTAAGGTCATTCTTGTCATTGAACTGTGTAGGATTGACAAAATCGCTTACAACGGTTATGTCATTCTCAGCCACAGAACGGCGTACAAGTGATGCGTGACCCTCATGGAGCGCACCCATTGTGGGTACCAGACCGATGCTCCTTCCGGCTTTGCGACCGGATTCAAGAGCCTCTTTGAGTTCCTTTATTGTTGTTATTACCTTAATCATAATTCAGTTGAAAAAGTCCGCAAAATAAGTGAATATTTATGGGATATCAAAAGTTTCGGGCAATCTGCTTGCCAAAATCATACTTTTTTTTTATATCTTTGCATAACATACACTTGTAATATGAGCGAAAAGAAAATCCTTATCATTGCTGATCAGATTTCACCCTTTGTGGGACAGTCTCCAATGGCGGATTACTGCAGGCAGCTGCCTCAGAGCATCCAGGAGTTAGGCAATGACATCCGAACCTTCATGCCCAAGTGGGGTAACATCAACGAACGCCGCAACCAGCTGCATGAGGTTATCCGTTTATCAGGAATGAACCTGATCATCGATGATACAGACCATCCGCTTATAATAAAGGTGGCATCGTTACAATCGGCCCGCATCCAGGTCTATTTCATAGACAATGAGGATTTCTTCCAGAACCGCCTTCAGGTAACTGACAAGGACGGCGTGGAATATGAGGACAATGACGAGCGCACAATATTCTTTGCCCGCGGCGTACTGGAGACAGTAAAGAAACTCCGCTGGAACCCTGATATCATTCACTGCCACGGCTGGCTCTCAGCTCTTATCCCCCTGTACGTCAAGACCGCATACAAGGAGGAGCCCGCATTCCGTGACTCTAAGGTGGTTTACTCACTCTACGACCAGGCTTTCAAGAACAACTTCCATGACAAGTATCCCGATATCATCCCCACCAAGGATATGACCCCGGGAGACATCGGAACATTCCAGTTGCCCATTGACTACAACACGGTCATGAAGAAGGCCATAGAGTTCTCTGACGGCGTAATCTGCAACTCAGCAGCAGTAGACTCATCTCTGCCTGCATATGCCAAGGAGAAGGGCAAACCCGTACTGGAAGGTGACGCAAGCACAATGGCTGCCGATGTCATCAATGACTTCTACAACAAACTCTGACACAAACGATATGAATCTCAAGACGACAGTTTGCAGTTTTCTTGCAGTTCTGTTTCTGATATCATGCGACAATGAGACATCCGGTCTGGGAAAATCCCTGGTTCCGGAAGGAGACGTAATGATTGTTACGGCAGACTCCTGCTTTGCCTCATCACGCACAATCCTTTCACCCGATTCGCTTCTGATCTCAGGCTCCGGAAACATTCTGGGACAGTTTACTGAGAGCGGCAGCAACACCACTATCCACGCTGATTTCATAACCCAGCTCAGTTGCATGGAAGGTTTTGAGATCCCTGACTCGGTATACGGCATCGGCAATCACACATTCCCAGAGGAGTTCATAAAGCAGATAGGCAACCAGAAACCGTTCTATGCCAATCTCAGGCTCTATTACTCCAGTTTCTTTGGTGATTCAACCAACACCGTAAACATAGACATCTACACTCTTGACAGGATGGTTGACGTAAAGAGAAAGTATTATCCCGATACAGACCCGTCACTATTCTGCGATACCGATAAAGAGCCTTACGCAAGTATCACAGTATCAGCTTGGAATCTGCAGAACTCCGACTCCATACGTGATAAAAGTTCATACTATCCGAGCATTGCCATCCCCCTGCCCGACTCCGTTGCACAGTTCATACTTGAATCATACTATGACCCTGAAAGAAAGCACTATTTCTCAGGATCAATAGCATTCATGGAGAACGTGTTCAAGGGATTCTACATACGTTGCTCTCAGGGTGACGGCACCATGTTCTATATAGACCATGCAGTACTGGAGGTCAATTTCAAATCCTTGGCATATGATGACGATGACGCGCCTTACGTAGAGTCACTTATGGCCGAGTTCCCCGGAAACAGCGAGGTGGTTCAGATACAGACCATCAACTGGACAGGACTTGAAAGCCAGGTTGCCGACAACAGTTGCACATGGATCAGGAGCCCGTTCGGCGTTCTCACCGAGATTACCCTCCCCATAGACAGCATGAGAGATGAGGTACACGTACTCAACTCTGCACAGCTGCTCCTGTCATCGGCCGTAACACCGTCCAACAGGTTCAAGCCCAGTATCCCCACCTATCTGCTTCTCATACGCAAGGACCAGCTCCAGGGCTTCTTTAAGAGAAACAGCGTAGCCGATAATGTTGAATCATTCGTTACCGGTTATTCCACAAAATTCGGAACATACACCTTCTCCAATATCGCAGCCATGGTAGAGAAAATCTACAGCGAGCGTGAAGATTGGAAAGAGGCCAACAACGGCGATAATGATGCATTTGAGGCTGCCAACCCGTCATGGAACAAGGTAGTGCTCATTCCTATTACGCCGGTTCTTGATTCAAGAGGCACCGCACTCAGCTACAGACTGGACCTTAAGCTTCATCAGGTCAAGCTTATCGGTGGCTCCACTCCCATCAAGATCAAGACAATAAGATCAAAATTCTGAAGGCGCCAGAGGGGGCCAAAGGGTACGGTTCTATTTGGCCCCCTGCTCACTTCACCAAATTATTTTTTCTCAGCAGCAGCCTTCAAGCGAGCCACCTTCTTCTCCAGAGCCTCAATCTTCTTGTCCTGGTTCCTGATGGTAGTCTGGAAAGCGTTGAGTTCCTCAGTATCAATATCCATAGGCATAGCCCAGTTCACTCTCTGCAGGAAATCACCCAGAATGTTCATGTAGTTGGTGAATGCATCATATGGTGATTCGTAGATTCCGCGATCCATTGACACCGCATTGTTCTTGGTGGTCATGAAACGGAAATTGTTGCTTGCCTGCAGGTAATCCCAGTCCTGACGCAGATGCTTGTCATTACTCAGGATCACACGCTCACCTATTGAATAGAGTTTGTTGAATGCCTCACGCTGCATCACGTTACCCAGCCAGCAGCTAATGTCGCGCTCCTCATCGTTCCAAGACATGGGGTACGGAACATCTATGGCCGATACTGACTTATGGTTTTTGATTACTTCCGATGGAGTCTGGAATCCTATGCCGCGAGCCTTGGCAGCAGCCGGCAGATTACTCAGGAATTCAAGGATATTTGAACTGAGCGGCTGATAGATACCAAGCGCACAAAGCTCCATGAATATGTTGAATACGCCGTCCTCCTCAGGACTCTCAGCAATCCAATCCATATATTTGTCTGCCATGAGCGGATAAGCCTCCCATGAGGTGTTTGAGAACCTGAGGCTTATGTCATCGGACAGTTTGTAGTCACGCATCAGCACCTTAAGGTTGGGATTGATAGCGCAGTGATACAGGTAGTGCGGGCTTTTCCAACCCAGAATATGCTTGGCACCCTCTGTAAGAACTCCCTTGAATCCCATATCGGCCACCAGTCCGCCTATCTCATCATCGTAAATGAGACTTGAATTACGGAAAATCTTTGGTTTCTGACCGAACAGCTGGTTGATCTTGTCAACCTGACGCTTAACCTCCTCACGGAATGATTGTTCGCCGTTGGGGGCAAGCGAAGCCAGGCCATGAGAATAAGGTTCTGCTATGAATTCGCAGCATCCGGTCTCAGCCAGTTCCTGCAACAGGTCTATCACCTGCGGGGCGTAACGCTCCAACTGCTCCAGACCTACTCCAGACAGTGAAAGAGCCACCTTAAATGCACCTTCACTCTTACGGGCCATATCTATAAGAGTCTTTAATGCTGGTATATACGAATTTTCAGCAATATTTGAAATGCTTGTATCATTCGCATAATCATCATAGTAGTAGTGATCCGTACCGATATCAAAGAAGCGGAACCTCTTGAGATGGATTATCTGATGGATCTCAAAATACAGACAGATTGTTTTCATATGCTGATTTGTTTTTATTCTTCAATATTATTTAATGCCCAGCAGTTTCTTGTAGCGTGCCAGGATTCTCTCGCCAACCTTATCCCAGGTGATGGCATCGACCTCCTTCTTGCCCTCAACCTTGAGGTACTCGTAGAGTGCCGGATAGTTGCAGATTGAGTAAATGGCATCGGCCATAGCATGGATATCCCAATAGTCAACCTTGATGCACTTGTCCAGGATCTCGGCGCAGCCTGACTGCTTGGAGATGATGGTGGGAACCTCACACTGCATAGCCTCAAGGGGTGAAATGCCGAAAGGCTCTGATACCGAAGGCATTATATACACGTCACTGGACTTGAGACATTCGTATACCTGACGCCCTTTCATGAATCCCGGGAAATGGAATCGGTCGGCAATGCCACGCTCGGCTGCCAGAGTAATCATGGCATTCATCATGTCACCGCTTCCGGCCATACAGAAACGGATGTCACGGGTGCGCTTGAGCACCAGTGCGGCGGCCTCGACAAAGTACTCGGGTCCCTTCTGCATGGTGATTCGGCCCAGGAACGTTACCACCTTCTCGTGCGGTTTCTTTTGGGGCTGAATGGCCTGAATATCGGCAGGCAGAGGCTCCACTGCATTGTGCATAGTGGATACTTTGCGGGGATCCTGATGGTACTTGTTAATTACGGTCTGACGGGTGAGCTCACTTACACACATTATGTGGTCGGCATAATCCATACCGTTCTTTTCGATTGCATAAACGGTGGGATTGACATTGCCTCGACTGCGGTCAAAATCGGTGGCGTGTACATGTATCACCAGAGGTTTGCCGCTTACCTGCTTGGCGTGGATGCCGGCAGGATATGTAAGCCAGTCATGTGAATGGATTATGTCAAACTGCTCGGTACGTGCCACAACACCGGCCACAATCGAGTAGTTGTTTATCTCCTCATGCAGGTTATCAGGGTATCGGCCCGAGAACTCTATGCAACCCAGGTCATTGGTATACAGATTGTTGAAATCCGCATAGATGTGGTCACGGAACCTGTAGTAGTCCTCGCTGTCCATCCACGGATAACGCTCCTTAAGTACGCTGTTGTCAGGGTTGCGCCACACTACAGGAACGGTATTCATACCAACAATCTTCATAAAGCTCTGGTCCTCATCACCCCATGGCTTAGGCAGGCAGAACGTGATATCCACGTTCCCCTGGTTGGCTAGTCCTCTTGTCAATCCGAAGCTGGCGGTACCCAAACCTCCCAGAATATGGGGGGGGAACTCCCAGCCGAACATCAGTACACGCATATCTGTTTATTGAAATTCATTTATCATCTTAATTGTTCTCAGTATCTCGGCCACATTCATGGCAAAAGATACGGCGCCACGGCCCTTGAACGGCGGGTTGCCGTCAAACAGCTCAGGCAGGGAGCCCACGCAGTGCGATGTCATCTCATCCTCATAACC
>JBGUIZ010000056.1:0-2583 GCA_045113495.1 Bacteroidaceae bacterium | reverse complement strand
GGAGTTACTGACTCCCCAGCTTCTGCATGTCAGTTTCTTCATCTGTGCCTTGAACTTTGCCACTGCTTTCGGGTGCGGTCTGGCTTTGTAAGCTTTGGCAAATGAGTCAAAGTAAAATCCAAACCCGAGATACTTGATTCCATTGGGCTTGTCGACCTTGCTCTTTTCGGCATTCACCTTCAGTCCGAGCTTTCTCTCGATGAATCGGGTCACGCTCTTTATGACCCTGTCTGCCGCCTGTCTGCTCCCGACCATGATAATCAGGTCATCCGCATACCGGACAAAGTCCAGTCCCCTTGCCTCGAGTTCCTTATCCAGTTCGCTGAGCATGATGTTCGCTAACAACTGCGAAATATTGCCTCCTTATGCCGATATCTGCATAACCCGCCTTGCGGTGGACACCCTTACTGTTCTGCTATGTACTTCGTCGTTACCTACGCGTACTCGGGTCTTTCACCCGTTAGAGTGCGCCCATGGCTCGCAAACCAAAAACGGCAGGTTCTGCTCATTAAGCTAGCTCCTGCCGTTTTACTTACACGTTCTTTAATTTACTCGTATTTAGAAAGCTCTGTAAAGGAACGTCATGATCTGACCGCGTGAGCAGTTATCATTGATCATAAATTTTCCTTTATTCTCGCCGGACGTATAGCCAGTCGTTATCTTATTCTGCGCTCCCCAGAGAATAGCGTTATAGAAAACGTGGTTCTTCGGGACATCCGTGAACGGGGACTTTGCCACTGCCTTCGGAGCCGGTTTGGCCTTGAGTCTCCACAGGAACATCATGCACTCACCGCGGCTGACGTTCTTGTTAATGCCGAATGTGCCGTCCGAATATCCCTTGGTGATCCCTTTCTGGGAGCCCCAGAGAATCGCCTTATAGAATGTATGATTCATCTTGACGTCCTTGAACGGCGACTTCGAAACATTTTTCGGAGCCGGCTTGCCCGCATATCTCCACAGAAACATCATCATCTCGCCACGCGTGCAGGGCTTGTTGATGCCGAACGTGCCATCCGAGTAGCCTTTCGTGATGCCGGCACCGGCTGCCCAATAGATTGCATCGTAATATGCATGGCCCGTATCCTGTACATCAGAGAAACCGGAAACTGTCGCCTTCGGCATAGGTGTAGGTGTTGGTACCGGTTTATTTCTTGAAAGAGTTAAGCTCTTTGACAAGATAAATAATTCTTTATACTCATTACCTGCATCGTCATACATAATAAATGGGAGCGCAACACCTGTTTCACTCTTCTTTGGCGTCTTAAGTATCTGCAGCGCTGAACAGCCCTCGTACATGTTATCCATGCTCCACATGATTGTCATATCGAAGCTGCTCAGATCCAGACTGATCAGGTTGCTGCAGTCTCTGAACATGTCATCCATATACACCACTTTCGAGGTATCAAAACCACTCAGGTTCAAACTTGTCAGACTACTGCAGCCTCTGAACATGTTATCCATATACTCCGCTTTCGAGGTATTAAAACTGCTCAGATCCAAACTTGTCAGGCTGCTAC
The DNA here is from genome assembly GCA_045113495.1 of Bacteroidaceae bacterium. Lineage (GTDB taxonomy): Bacteria > Bacteroidota > Bacteroidia > Bacteroidales > Bacteroidaceae > Colenecus. The sequence goes on along the minus strand of JBGUIZ010000056.1, from coordinate 1,066 downwards.
AACCAGAGAACATGTAATCCAACCCCTTCACATTCGACGTGTTAAAACTGCTCAGATCCAAGCTTGTCAAGCTACTACAGCCCTCGAACAGGCTGCTCATATCCCCTACGTTCGACGTATCAAAACTGCTCAAATCCAGACTTGTCAGGCTGCTGCAGCCGTAGAACATGCCCTTTATGTACTCCACATTCGACGTATTAAAACTGCTCAAATCCAGACTTGTCAGGCTACTGCAACCTCTGAACATGTTCTGCATGAACCTCACTTTCGAGGTATCAAAATTACTCAAATCAATTTCTCTAAGATTCGAGCTATAGCTATTTGTATACCAGTCATAATGGCATAAGCTAAATATTTCTCTAGAATCCGTTGGAAGATACACTGTACCGGATGATACTTTTATAGATTCTATTGAAGCCATATCAAGTCCACTCTTATCAAGCCACTTGCTCCACAGCATGCCCCCATCTGAGTAAAACTCAACAGCTCCCGTATTTGCATCAAATGTTGCAGTTACGCCATCGCCAACAGTTATCGCTCCGTTTCCGACCATCTCTTCGTCTGCCAGCACAATCTCCTCTAACTTCTCTGAATCCTCTGCATCCTGTTCTGTACCCTCAGAATCCAAAGCTATACTTTCTTCATGCATCTCATCCGCCAACACATTCATCCCCGGCATTGTCACAAATATCAATACAGTACATATTTCCGCCAATACTTTTTTCCATTTTTTCATACCGTCGGTTCTCCTTTCTAGTCACAGGTAGTCAAAGAATGTCTTCTCATTATTATAAACATACGAGCGTGCTCGTACAAAGAGCCTTTGACAGTTCCTAACACGCCATCATCGGAAATTTCCATCATACACACTTATGTTTTTGTGCATAAGGAAGTATTCTTTTGTATCTTTGCCCATACTTTCCTCCGCTGTTAACTCCACAAAATATCTTCTTCTTTATCATACCGGCAGTCTCGATTGAATTTATCCTGCAGCCGATAGAATCCCTCAAACAAATCTTCCAGATACAACGCAAGATTCTGCTCTTTCACACCTTCCAAATCTTCT
>JBGUIZ010000055.1:0-3764 GCA_045113495.1 Bacteroidaceae bacterium | reverse complement strand
GGTATGGGTATGACCAATGATGACTACCTCTATTTTAAGAACGTGTTCTCAAATGCAGGTGCCATGGACCGAATCATCGGCTTCATGAATACCACTGAGGACCCTGCAGTAGAGCGTCTGCTGGTACCTGATATGGCTCTTACCGCAGCTGAGTATTTTGCTGTTGAGAAGAATGAGAAGGTGCTGGTATTGTTGAGCGATATGACATCGTACGCTGATGCACTGGCAATTGTATCGAACCGTATGGACCAGATTCCTTCTAAGGACTCTATGCCGGGCTCACTTTACTCTGACCTGGCCAAGATCTATGAGAAGGCGGTGCAGTTCCCAAGTGGCGGTTCAATTACTATTATCGCTGTGACAACGTTGTCAGGCGGCGATATCACACATGCCGTGCCTGATAACACCGGTTATATCACCGAGGGTCAGCTGTTCCTGCGCCGTGACAGTGATATTGGTAAGGTTATAGTGGATCCGTTCCGTTCACTTTCCCGTCTTAAGCAGTTGGTAAACGGTAAGAAGACCCGTGCCGACCACCCGCAGGTGATGAACGCCGCCGTGCGTCTGTATGCGGATGCATCGAACGCAAAGACTAAGGTTGAGAACGGTTTTGACCTTACTGATTATGATGAGCGTACACTGGCGTTTGCTCATGATTACAGTGAGAAACTGCTGGCCATTGACGTGAACCTGGATACTACCGAGATGCTGGATGTTACCTGGGGCCTGTTTGCCAAGTACTTCAAGCCCGATGAGGTTAACATCAAGGCTGCATTAGTAGAGCAATATTGGCCAAAAATGTGAAAAAGGGGACAGTCCCCAATTCCACATTTTGATTGATTGAAATAATGGCGATAAAGTTCCAATATAACAAGACCTCGCTGCAGATGCTGGAGAAGCAGCTGAAGGTGCGTACGCGAACCCTGCCCATCATTAAGAGCAAGGAGAGCGCGCTGCGCATGGAGGTCAAGAAATGCAAGGATGACCTGGTTAGGCTGGAGCGTGAGCTGGAGGAGGGTATAAACCACTACGAATCCATGTTCGCCCTGTGGAACGAGTTCAATCCGGAGCTTGTCAGGATAAAGGATGTGCATCTGACCGTGCGTAAGATTGCCGGTACACGTATCCCTATCCTGGATAAGGTGGATTTTGAGGTCGCTCCGTTCAGCCTGTTCAGTCAGCCCGGATGGTACTATGACGGCATCAACATACTGCAGGGTCTGGCACATGCTGCTATCCTGGTGGAATTCACCACCGCAAAGCTGCAGCTGCTGGAGAAAGCCCGCAAAAAGACCACCCAGAAGGTGAACCTGTTTGAGAAGGTTCAGATTCCGGGTTATGAGGATGCCATCAGAAAGATAAAGAGATTCATGGAGGATGAGGAGAACCTCTCCAAGTCCAGCCAGAAGATATTGAAATCGCTTTTGGAGAAGCGTGAAACCGCAAAACAAGAGGAGGCAGAGTCATGATTACCAAAATGAAGAAACTGGTGTTCCTTGTACACAGCAAGGAATATGACATGTTCCTGGAGCATCTGCGCTCTCTGGGTGTGGTACATGTGTCACGGAAACAGCAGGGAGCCCTTCAGGATCCGGCGCTGCAGGATGATATCAATGAGCTGAACCGTTTAAAGGCTGCTCTCAAGGAGTTGGAACCGTTTGTGGGACATCCCGAGGCGGCTAAGTACGGCGATTCATTCAAGGGCTTTGTTTTTGATACATCGGCCAAGGTGATGGAGCGTTTTGAGATCATCAACGCCGATAAGGTGGTGCAGGAGCAGACTCTGCAGGCTCTTAACCGTGACCGTGCCCAGCTGCTGCCGTGGGGCGATTTTGATCCGCACCAGGTGGACCGTCTTACCGAGGCCGGCTACGTGATGCGTTTCTATACCTGCCCGTTACGTGCGTTCAATACCGATTGGACCGATAAATACGGTGTCGTAGAGATTCTGCGTGACAAGCAGAAGGTCAACTTCATAACCTTGACTCACACGGACGTAGTGCCCGATATCGATGCCGAGCAGGTTCATCTGCCCGCTATGTCACTGGGTCGTGTGGAGGAGGAGATTGCCAAGACACAGGCTGTAATTGAAAGCTTCCCCATCAAGATGATGCATCTGGCTATGGTGGGCGTTCCTGTGCTTGAAAAGTCTATTGCCGAGCTTGAGAGCAAGATTGACTTTAGTCGCGTACGTCTTACCGGTGAGTCTGTTGCCGCCGATTCCCTGATGTTGCTTGAGGGCTGGGCCCCGGCTGCTCAGGTTACCGACATAAGCAAGGCTCTGGATATCAAGGGCGTGTTCTACGAAGTGGAGGATCCGCAGCCCGATGATGATATTCCTATCCAGCTCAGTAACAATAAGTTCGCCAAGCTGTTTGAGCCGCTTACCCGACTCTATATGCTGCCCACTTACCAGGAGCTTGACCTGACGCTGTTCTTTGCACCGTTCTTTATGCTGTTCTTTGGACTCTGTCTGGGTGATACCGGTTACGGACTGCTCATGATTGTGGCTCTGCCCATATTCACCAAGCTGTTCCAGCTTATCAACCCCAACTTCTCAAAGTGGCTGGTGGTGCTGTTCGGCGCAAGTACGATGCTGTGCGGACTGCTTTCGGGCACGTTCTTTGGGTTCAACATGTATGACCTTGATATTCCGTTCGTCCAGAAGATGAAGGAGATACTCTATACCGATAACTCCACCATGTTTACGGTTTCACTGTGCATAGGTGTGGTACAGATTCTGTTCGGTATGGGAATCAAGGCTGTGAACCTGAGCATCCAGTGCGGATTCAAGTATGCCCTGAGCACTGTGGGCTGGCTTATACTGCTCATTACGGTGGGCGTATCGGTTCTGGCGGGTATAGATTTCAGCAACCCGGTTGTGATGGGCCTGCTCATCATTGCGGCTGTGATGATATTCCTGCTCAACAGCCCGGGCAAGAACCCGCTTCTGAACATAGGTCTGGGACTTTGGGATACCTACAACATGGCAACCGGCCTGCTGGGCGACGTGCTCTCATACGTGCGTCTGTTTGCTCTGGGCCTGAGCGGCGGTATCCTGGCCAACGTGTTCAACAGCATGGCTGTAGGTATGAAACCCGATAATCCCGTAGCAGGATTCATAGTGATGGTGCTCATATTCGCCATAGGACATGCGCTGAACATATTCATGAATATCCTGGGCGCCATTGTACATCCTATGCGACTTACGTTCGTGGAGTTCTTCAAGAACTCGGGATATACGGGCGGCGGCACGGAATACAAACCGTTTAAGGCAATTGAGAATTGAAAATTGAAAATTAATTAAATATCAAAATTATGTCAAGTTTAGTATTAGCTTTTGTGGGCGTAGCCCTTATGATCGGCCTTGCAGGCATAGGTAGCGCATACGGTGTAACAATTGCCGGTAATGCAGCAGTAGGTGCTCTCAAGAAGGTTGACAAGTTCGGTAACTTTATCGTGCTCACCGCTCTGCCCGGTACACAGGGTCTGTACGGTTTTGCCGGTTACTTCATTTTCGCCAACATGGCAGGAGTTCTTACTCCCGATATCACTGCTCTGCAGGCTGCATCAGTATTCGGCGGTGGTCTGGCACTGGGTATTGTAGGTCTGTTCTCAGCTATCCGTCAGGGACAGGTTTGCGCCAACGGTATTGCAGGTATCGCTCAGGGTCATGACGTGTTCAGTAAGACTCTGATTCTGGCTGTATTCCCCGAGCTTTACGCTATCGTAGCTCTGGCAGGTGTATTCCTTATGAGTTCAGC
>JBGUIZ010000054.1:0-159730 GCA_045113495.1 Bacteroidaceae bacterium | reverse complement strand
AACGACCGTTAGACGCCGTAGGTGGCTAAAAGGGAGGCGATCGATGTTTAGGCCTTGGAGGGAGCACGCAGTAGCCCCGTAACGTCGTCTCCCGGAGGCCCACACTGCTTTTTCCTACAGACTGAACCTGCTCTCAGACTACTGCAGAGAACCTATTAACAGGAAGAAGAGGCCTAGGAGGACCAGGATGAGGTCAATGACCTTGCTCTTGAGGTTCTTCTCGCGGAAGAGGAGGGCTCCGCAGAGGAAGCTTACTATCACGCTGCTGCGGCGGATCATGGAGACGATGGATACCATTGATGCGCTTTGAGCCAGGGAGACAAAGTAGGCGTAGTCAGCGAGCGTGAGGAAAACGGCGATGAAGATGATGGGCCACTTCCATTGGAAGGGGGTGGTGTGACGCCGGGTGGGCCACCACATGGTGAAGAGGATTACCGTCATTAGGGCAAGCTGGTAGAAGTTACTCCAGGCCTGCACGAACATGTTGTTGAAGCGGCCCAGCAGGTACTTGTCAAAGAGGGCGCTGACGGCTCCCAGGATGGTAGCCATGATGACGCAGAACACCCATTTGTTGCGGGTAAATGAGATGCCCTCCTTCTTGCCGCTGACGCTGAGCATGTAGAAGGAGATGACGGCGATGATTACACCTATCCACTGATAGAGGTTGAGGCGCTCACCAAACAGTAGCAGACCGCCCAGCAGAACGATGATGGGGCGGGTGGCGTTGATGGGGCCGAACAGGGTGATTGGCAGGTGTTTCATGCCAAAGTATCCGAATATCCAGGAACCCAGCACGATGAATGCCTTGAGCATGAGAAGGCGGTGCAGTTCCCAACCGGCGGTGGGTACAAAGAAAATGCTGTCGTTCAGCACGCCTGTCTTGGCTGACAGGAGCGTGAACGGCAGCATAAGAAGTGAGCAGAACAGTGTGTTGAACCAAAGAACGGGAATAACCGCGTTCTCCTTGAGGGATTGCTTCTTAGCTACGTCATAAAGTCCCAGAAAGAGGGCCGATAAGAGAGCTAATCCCAACCACATGACCTGTCTACCGCTTTATCAGAATTTATAGCTCAGACCAACACCCAGAATCTCCTTGAACTGAACCTTGGCACCATGCTGAACGCCGGCGTCATCAAAAGTCTTGATGTCATCGTCATACTTGAGTGTTGACTGGAAAGTCACGGTGAGCATGCTGGTTACGTTCAGGCCAACCAGTACATCCCAGTTTACATCAATCAGACCGAATGAATCATCGTACGGAGTAAAGAGGTCAAGAGTGGACTTGATGGTGAGCTTGTCGCTGAGGAGGCTGTAGTTTACAGTACCCTTGAAGCTTGAACCAAGCTCAAAACGTGTCTTCTTGCCTGCATCCAGACCGTAACGGGTGGAGTAGAGGGTGTCATTGACCATTGTCATCTTGCCCGATACGGGTGAGTAGTAGGCGCTGATATGGTCGTTGGGCTTGTAATCAATACCGACTGAGAGGTTCAGGTAACCAGGGGTGAGGAATTTGGAGATAAGCTCACGTTCCTGGCCCGAATAGTCATAACCGTAACCCATCTGGGTCTTGAAATCAAGCAGAGCTGCATAGTAAAGCTTGTCTGAAATCTGACGTCCGTATTTGGATGAGAGATTCAGATTATCAATGTTCTTGCGCCATTTTGTGGCATCGGTGTAGTTGAGACCGTAGTTGGCGCTCAGATCATTGTCCCAGGCACTCTTACCCTGTTTGTAATTGAGAGAACCGTTGAAGTAAACGTTGGTTGCAATGGAGTTTTCACCACCCTCACTCCAATTGGTGAAGGATGTCTGAGAGAAGTTGATACCGGTAAGGCCACTGTGTGTCCACGCGGATTCTTCCTGAGCTGAGAGGCTCAGCGGCAGCAGGGCTGCCAGAAAGAAAAGTGTTTTCTTCATAATTCCGTCGTTTTAGGATTATTGTGCCGTAAAATTAGACAAAAAACGTATATGGTGTTATTTCTTGCCGGCAAGAGAGTTTCCTGCAAGATAGCAGATACCTGCAACAATCATACCGTTGATTGAAGGAATACCCCAGTGAAGCGTGTTGGCTACGACAGCTCCCAGAACTACACCAATCACTGAAGCCCAGTTTACGGTGCTGATCTTAACGTCATCGGACATATACTCCTTACGGTTCATAAGGTAGCTGATGATGAGGATTGCGCCGATGGGAGGCAGGGTGCAGTTAAGGATGTTGAGCCAGTTGCAGAAGTTCCAGTAGAGCCATACGGCTGAAATGGTTCCGATGATACCGGCCAGAAGCACCATGGTCTTCTTGGACCATCCAAAGATATTTGAAAGACCCAGACCTGATGAGTAGAGGGCGTTGTCATTGGTTGTCCAGATGTTGAGACCCAGTACAATCACAGCCATGTAGAAGAGGTTAAGGTTAAGCATAACCTCAAAGATGTCATTACCGTCTACATAGATGCTGGATACGGCACCAAAGAAGAACATAAGTGAGTTGCCCAGGAAGAAGGCGATAACGGTTACGATGCAACCAACCTTGGCACTCTTGGCAAAACGGGCAAAGTTAGGTGTAGCGGTACCTCCCGATACGAAACTACCTACTACTAGTCCGGCTCCGGCAATGATACCCAGTGAACCGTCTCCGTAATTTGCGAACTGATCCAGGAAGGTTGAGTCACCGCGCTTAACGGCAAGTACCATGGCAACGGTACCCAGGATGGCAACCAGAGGAACAGCTACGTAACTTACAACGGTAAGACTCTTGATGCCGAAATATGCACTGGCGGTCATGAGAAGACCGGCAATGGCAACCAGGATATAACCCTGATAGGGCATGTGGTCAGGAGTAACATCCAGATGCATGAGTTCCTTGGCTACAGGAATGGCAAACATGGCCAGACCTACGCCGAACCAACCCATCTGGGTGAAACTGATCATGGCGCTGGGCAGCCAGCTACCCTTACGGCCGAAACTGCGGTGTGCCAGCATGTCAAGGGTAAGACCGGTTTCTGCACCGATATAACCCAGTGTGCCGGTGTAAGCGCCCAGGATGATACCTCCAAGTATCAGGGCTCCGATAAATCCTCCAAAATTAAGGCCGGCAGCAAGATTCTGACCAACCCACATACTTGCTGAGAAGAATGTGAATCCCAGCATTACCATAAACATACTCAGATTGCTTTTGCGACCCTCGGGAGTCACTCTGCTTGATGTAAAGTCTACATCCGGTTTCTTGTAAGCCATATCTTAAATATTTAGATGTGAAATCATTTGCTGATTGTACTGTATGCCTTGAGAGCCTTGCGGAATTCGCTCAGACGACGTTCTGCGATCACGCGGATATCCAGGTCCGATGATTTCTCTGCAAAATCCATCTCCTGGTCATAAAGACGGGCCATCTCATCCTGATCAAGATTCCGGTAGTGGTTGAGCTCCAGCCATTTGTCGCGGCTGATGGGGGTGCTGTAGCCCAGTTTCTCATCCAGGAAATCCTTGAAACGGAAATTGCCGGCTGCCGCCTTTATGTTCTCCCAATACTCGGTAACCTCATGATAGTGGTCAGGTATCTCATAGCGGCGGGCGCCTCCGTCATAGATGATGCACTTTTCAAACAGGGCGTCGTCATCGGACAATACATAGCTGCGGAACTGGGGTGAGATCACGCCGTCTTTCCAGAAGAAATCAATCTGGGGCCAGCTGATGCCGGTTACGCCCTTGTCCTGATAAGCTGAGAATATACCCTCATAGAAAACGCAGGTAAAGCCTTCAAACTCAGGCCAGTGGAAACGGAATTCAGGGGTGAGCTCCTCAAACAGCTCAATGGCGCGGGTGCCTCCTACGGTGAAGAACACCATGCGGCGGATACTGCCGCCCAGACGCTTGAATTCTGCAATTATGTAGCGTATGCAGCGGGCTAGGGTCTCACCTGATGCGATGATGTCGCCTATCATCAGGGTTATGTCCTTGGGGGCGCATAGTTTTGTGTATCGGATATCAAGACCGGTAATCTGGTTGTTGCGGATTACACGCTCACAGGAGATGAAATCCATGTTGTTGACACGTATGCCGTTGCGGTAGCAGCACTCCTCGAGCGGGTAGTTCAGTCCGCCGCGAAGGATTGTCATGATGTCCACGTCAGACGGTGCGGCATTCTGCTCCTTGAGCCAGCCCAGCATATCACCGGTGGCTCCGCACATGGCAAGATAGGAATCATATCCGATCACCTCAGGTGAGGCAAGCAGATTACGTGTCCCTTTATTGCTGATAATGTAATAGTTGTTGCTGAATTGACCACCCTCCAGGCGGTATATATCGGTCTCTTTGAAGCGTCCTACGGACTGCAGGTAAGTATGTTCCAGATAAGGCTGCATGTTTATGCGTTCTTTTATTCTGGAATCCAAAGGTACTGATATCCTGCGAGCTGACTATGATTGAAAGGGTGGAAGTTATCAACAATTTTCCAATATCCGCGTTCCGCGCCGGCGCCACTTTATGTAACCGTAGACCGATGCTCCCAGGTAGAAACTGTACAGCAGGATTGTGGTAAGATGCAGTCCTCTACGGCAGTAGATATAGATGGAAATGGCGTTTACCAGGAACCAGATTCCCCAAACCTCAATGATTTTCTGTGCAAGCACCCAGGTGCCCACTATGTTGAGCATGGTGGTCAGTGAGTCAAGCGCTGGGACTGGAGAATCAGTGAGGAACCTGAGAATACAGAAAATGGCTCCCCAAATCAGGGCCGATGTCCCCAGGACGGCCAGGAACTCCCCGCCGCGGAAATGACGGTAGGTAATATCATGCGATGCGCGTTTACGGTCACTATGGAGCCATTTTATAAAACCGTAAACGCACATGCAGATATTAAAGCAGCTGAATCCCATATCGGCATATATCTTGCTGTGAAAGTATACACTGGCATAGATCATGGAGCACATGGCGCTGATTATCCACATCAGAGGTTTCTGATGGAATTCAAGCCACAGGTATAAGAAGCTCAGGATGAGCCCCACTGTCTGGATGGTGTCCCAGAAATCCATGCCGGTAAACTGACCGGCTATGTATGACCAGATATCGGATAGCATTGTCTGTTAGAAATGAAGTGTTATATGAGCCAGGGCTGAGAACGGTGCAGCCGGAATGAAACCTATCTGATAGTAGCGGTCGTTTTCCGGGTGAACATCGCCCAGTATGGCTGAATATACCCAACCGCTTGTGGCGCAACGTGCATTAAGTACGTTGTTGAAATCTGCACCTACAGTCATGCGGCTGAACAGTTTTTGATTGGGTATGGAGTATGAGAACGAGAGATCGGAGAGTGAGTAGGCGGGCAGTGAACGGTCCTTGTTCTCCGTGTTGTCCAGATACTGACGGCTTACATAACCGGTATGCCAGGTTGCTCTGAAGTTTCCGAATTTGAGGTTTACGAATCCGTTCAGAACGGCGCTGGGTGAGAATGCCAGTGTTGAATTGTCATAGTGGACGGTGGTGGTAGTCTCGTGTCCCCACCATTCGTCATATGTGGCAACTACCTCGTCAAAGTCTTTTACCTTGTTGCTGCTGAGTGCTGCGTTGGCCTCAAACTCCAACCATGAGAGAGGAGCTACGGCGGCTGTCAGTTCAACGCCTGTACGGTATGAACTCTTGATGTTGGTGGTAAGATTCTCACCTATGTCACTCTTTGCTCCGGTCTGAACGAACTGATTGTTGTAATCCATGAAGTAGAAGTTTGCTCCTGCACTCCATATGTCACCCTGGAAGGTGTAACCGGCCTCATAGTCTATCATATATTCAGGCTTGGGTGCGGGGTAGATTCCGTTATCGGTAAAGTTGTTGCGCTCAGGCTCGCGTCCTGCAGTAGCTGCCAGAGCGTGCAGCTTGTGGCCTCCCTTTATCCAGGTGAGTCCAACCTTGGCGTTCATGAAATCATACTTTTTGTCGATGTCAAGCATGTGCTTGGAGCTTGTGCCGTCTGCATTCGTGTAGTACTTGTCATTGTAACCGTCAGTGAAATAACCTACGTGGCGGTACTGTGCATCGGTAAAGGCATGCAGGTTGTCTATAATGCTGTAACCGGCCTTGATGTATGCGCTCAGGTCCGTCTTGGTGGCATCGGAATTATAATAGGTGTACTTGCCGTTTGAGAGCAGATAGTCACTCATGGCATCATCCTTTATATAGGTGATGTGACCAAAGTGGTTGCCCTTGAACTGCTGGAATGACACACCGCTGCGCAGATCCAGACGTCCCAGAGTATAGTTGGTGTTCCAGATGGCACCGTATGTGTGCTGCTCCAGGCCTTTCTTGCGTACAAAGTCAGTTTTCTTTACTGTCTTTGCGGGATCAAGAGGTGAGGTCCAGATGGGGTCACCATCTGCGTTGAGTGAGTTTGACAGTCCGAACTTCTTTACCTTGTTCTTGTAACGGAACTCCTCATAGTAACCGTATCCGTATGTGTAGTGTGCTGTGAGTGAAGTGGAGAGATTGTCATTTACCTTCCAGGCCAGAGTGAGTATGTTATGGTCCTGCCAGAAATTGTCAGTTGTGCGGTCCCACAATGAACCGTCCTTCATCTCGTATCGTGCTGTCTTGTATTTTCCGCTTACCGAGTCCATTACAAACATTCCGTTGTCATCGGTCTGAAGGCGCTCGTAGAGTGAATTGAACTGTCCGAGACCGTGCTTGTCCATATCGGTGTAATCCTTTATTCCGGTAGGCTGGTTGTAGTTCCAGTCCTTATCTATATATGAGCCGTCCATAAGGCTGATGTCATCATTTCCGGCTGTGGCGCCGTTCCAGGCCTGGCCGGTGTTCTCAAAGTTGCCTATGTTACGGTAACGTACCATCAGGTTGTCATTTGGTGTCCAAAGAAGACCACCGTAGTAGCTGCCGGCCTTGCCTTTGGTTCCGTCCATGAAACCGTCAGTCTGGGTCATGTGGAAAGCGCCGTCCAGTATTATGCTGTTCAGAATGGTTCCTGTTGAGAATGAACCGCCCAGACGCTTTGTGTTGAAAGATCCTGCTGATGCGGTAATTTCTGCACTCTTTTCAGGGTTGGGCAGCTTGCTTGTAAGGGCGATGGAACCGCCGAATGCACCGTCACCTACGGTCGATGTTCCCAGGCCGCGCTGGATCTGGGCACCTCCCAGCAGAGATGCATAGCTGTTCATGTTGGCCCAGAATACGCACTGGTCCTCGGGTGAGTTGAGGGCGACACCATCCAGAGTTACGTTGATACGTGAATCGGCTGCGCCGCGGATGCGCATGTATGTGGTTCCTATTCCGGTTCCGTTCTCGCTCCATGACAGGACACCGGGGGTGCGTGAGAACAGGAACGGCAGCTCACGGCCGCTCTTGGAGTAACTGTCAAGTTCCTGACGGCTTATTTCTGTTGTGGCAAACGGCTCGTTTTCATGGGCACGGACACCGTTTATTATAACTTCATTCAACTGTTCCAGACGCAGCGAGTCTGCATCGGAATCAAGAGTAGTGACACTGGCCTTGGTTGGAAGGCTTGTGAGTAGGGTTAAGGACAAAAAAAATACCTTCTTCATATAGATTTAATTATTAATCCAAATGAAAAAGGGTATTACACCAATAACTAGAAATCCAATCCCTCCGCCGGCACTGTCCGGATCAGGTTCATAGGGTATAATCTCAGCCCCGTGGGGCACCCCCTTTCATTCGTGGCGCAAAGTTAGTTCATTAATTGGGAATTGTGAATTTAGAGTTGAGAATTAACACAAATTGGGACATATCGGATAAACTTTATGCCTCATGGGATATTTTTCTGGCCCTAAACGTTGACAAATGTGAAATTTTTCCTTATGTTTGCTTTTGTTCAATACCAAAGGCCAATATTATGGAATTATCAAACAAGTATGTCATTACTATCAATCGTGAGATAGGCTCAGGCGGAAAGACTGTGGCCAAGCTGCTGGCTAAGAAGCTTGGTGTACCTTATTATGACAAGGCTCATTTAAAGACAGTTGAGGACGAGGGCCTGAATGAGGAGAAGATAGAGAGTCTCAAATCCAAGAAACGTGCATGGTGGCCGGACCTTAAAAAGATCGTCGAGCTGAGTGGCGGTTTTGCTGTCTCCATCTTTGACAACCTGCCCAATTATGCAGTCCAGGAGGAGAATGATACTGACAAGAAATTCAAGACTGAACAGGAGATACTTAAAGGTATTGCTGATGCCGAGTCATGCGTCGTAGTAGGACGTTGCAGCTTTGTGACATTCAAGGACCATCCCAATCACCTTAATGTTTGGATACAGTCTCCCATGGAGTCCCGTATTGAGAGAGTCATGAGAAAGAAGGGCGTCAGCTCCAAGGCTGAGGCTGAGAAGCTGATCAATGAGGTTGACAAGTTGTGTGATGATTATTCAAAGCGCCATACCGGTGTAAGCCGATATGACCCCCGCAACTATGACCTTGTAATCTCAATGAAGGACCGCACCGAGGAGGAGGCTGCTGACCTCATCATCAAGTATATCGGATAATATCATTCAACCGGCTTGCCGGGTTGCATATCCCAGCCGGTGATGGTTGAGAAATAAGGAATGAGGGCGTACGTCAGTTTGATGTGCGCCTTCTCGTTTGGATGCCAGTCAGCGCCAAGTTCCTGGTCGTTGTCCTGATGGACTGCCTGGAACATTCCGTCATAATAGACGTTGCGGTAGCCGCACTCCTCGACGCATTCGCGCACAAAGTCAAACAGCAGTTTGTCAACCTTGGTCGATACGCACAGGATGGGGTGGTCCTCACCGTAATAATCCTTTATCTCCTTTATAAGACGCTTGTAGTTGTTCTTGAACGGGTCACGCATGGGCTGGCGCTCGGTTGAGAAATCGTTCTGGCCCAGATAGATCATGGTGATATCGGGCTTGAGGTCTCCCGGCTCCCATTTGGGCTGACGGGCGTTGTCAAACGTGCATGTGTATCGGTCGGGCATATACCAGCGTGAGTTACGGTCGCTGTCATCGTAGTTGCGGGTTATGCCCTTGCCTGAATGTGAAACCGTAATGAAATCGGCATCAAAGTATCGGGCCAGCAGTGCGCAGTAGGTCTTGGAGGTGTTCTGAGTCTCGGGGGTGTAGCGGTTGCGCGATATGCTGTTCTCAATTCCGTATCCGCAGGTATATGAATCACCGATAAATTCAATGAGACGCTCCTTGACGGCGGGTGCCTGAACCAGGTTCTTATCGGTCAGGAACTCGTGGAAGGTGGTGCGGCCCTGATCGGCCTCTGTGCGTTTCTGGATTATCACCGTGTGGACGGATTGTTTCTTTCCCTTCTTGAAATCGGCGCTGCTGACAATGGTGAGCAGGGTGTCGGCCGAACTGATGCATAGTACCTTGTCGGCATCGGCACTCATCTCGCGGTCTATCCAGACGTTGAAATAATCCTTCTTTGTGTCCGATGCACGAACGGCCAGATAATCACCCTGGAATGAGATCTTGGCGTAAGTGGCGCTCCAGTCAAAACTGACGTCGCCGTCCTGGGCCTGTGTGCGACCCACGTATGTGATGCGGCTGTCTGATGCGGGAGTGTTCTGGGCTGCAAATGAAGGTGTGCCCATTACAAGGGCGGACAATAAAGCGATACGGGAAAAATTCATAAGATTCAAGTGTTAGTAATTTCAATGCGCAAATATATAAAAAGCGTGTCAAAAACGTTGCAAAAACAATGCAACGGTATTGCAATGCGGAATCCTTGCCCCGAGTGTCCCTGATGCTGATATTTGCATCAGAAACAACAAAAACGAATCATATGAAAAAGGAACTGATCATAGGAATTCTTGCAGCACTGATGATGTCTGTGGGAGTTGAGGCATGGGGCAAACGTAAGGATGTAATAAATAAGGAGGACGGAAGCATTACATTCCGTGTTGACCTTAATCTGCCCCAACCGGAAGGACTCTATTACAGTATGTCAGGCCGCTTGGTAATGGAGAATATGTTGAGAGACAGGGGATATGACAATGACAATTTCAATATAATCACCTCCAGTTATGCCGATGACGTGCTGTGCGGTTTCCGTTCCAATCCTTTTTTTAAAGGTATGATTGAGGCATTTGCGCATCACAGGCCTGTGGTGTTGTCGCCCGATGTCATATGGCTGCTCATAAGTCAGGGATTCGCACACTACGTGAATGAGAACCCGGAGCTGATGCGTGACCTTATTGTGGATCATGACGGCAAGATGTCACTTGTGGTTGAAACCGATCAGGATTTACTTACCCAAGAGGCCGATTGGGTATCTGTCATAGGCGGCTTTACAGAACAAATCAAAGAGAATACCAAGGCTGAGATAGCCGATATGATGCAGGCTGATTTCAGCACCACCGGCGTAAATGAACGCATGGTGTCACAGATAACCCTTATGGAGAGTGTAAAGACCTATTTTGACTATGTGGTAGTGTACGTGGGATGCGGCATTCCTGATATCACCCTGAAAGGTACTCCCGATGACTGGCAGAAGGTTCTGGACAAGACGATGAATCTTAAAAAGTATGGTTTGGGCTGGTGGGTTGACGAACTGGAACCCATATTGAAGGAGTTTGTCAGGGCCTCAAAAGGTAATCCTGACCGTGAATTCTGGATGGACATAGTAAAGAGATACCGTCCGGGAGATCTACGTGGAGGCGGTTGCAGCATGGAGACTCCTACCAGATTTGACGGATGGTTCCTTAAGTTCTTCCCGTTTGACAAGAAGGGTCGCACACCCGCCAAGGTCACAGCCGGCCATGACATGCTGCCGGAGATGGTAAAGGTTGATTTCAGATACTTGTATCTGGACCGTGACTCCGTTACCCTTTCATACTATACTAAAGAGTATGAGATGGAACTGTGGGCAGGAATAGTGGGGATGGAGCAGGATACCGCCACTTACGCTTTCACCCCCAGGATCGGTTGGTTTGTACGTATGGGTAAGGATGAGAAGCAGCTTATTGAAGAACTCAAGAATAGATCAGAAGAGGGTTTTGACGGCCTTTCTCTCCGCGTAAAGGAGGTTCCGGAGATATTCCGGAAGATTGACCGTCTGGACCGTCTGGAGCTGCGCTTTCTGGGAAAGGTTGTAATACCGGAGTGGATGGATAATATGGAGATTAAGAATTTCAGTATTTGGGGAGATATGACGGTATCTGAGGCTGAAGCGCTCAGGAAACGGTTTCAGGGGTGCAGAATAAGGACATCAAACGGATGGGTTTTTGAGTAACGGATAAAAAACAACTGATATGAAACGTTTATTGACTTTAATATTCCTGTGTGGCTGTGTAATATGTGCCGATGCCGCCCGTATAAAGGTTCCGTATGCCCACAGACGGCATGAAGCCGTAGACCTGGGCCTGTCGGTCCAGTGGGCGACCACCAATGTGGGTGCGGGAAAGCCGCAGGATTACGGATGCTATTTTGCCTGGGGTGAATCCAAGCCTAAGGACTTCTTTTCAGATTATGACAATGCATTCAACACTCTGTATCAAAGATATCTCAGCCATGGACTCATTGGTCCGGACAGTATCATGAGACTGCAGGCGGCCGATGATGCTGCAGCTGCAAACTGGGGCGGCGAATGGCGCATGCCTACTGTTGAGGAGATGGACGAGCTACTGGCCTGTAACTGGGAGTGGACCACGGTGGACGGTGTTTATGGTGCCAGAGTGACCAATCCCATACCGGGATATGAGGATCGGTCCATATTCATTCCGGCCGCCGGATGCCTGGACGGAAACGAGCCTGTATCGGAAAGTGAACGGATCATGTTCTGGACAAACAGTTCCCGTGACAAGAAGGTAAAGATTTGCAATCAGACAAGTCCTGAGGCCACGAGTGCATTGTTTTTGCGTTCATGCTACGGCATGACGGTACGTCCGGTAATGCCCATAAAGAAGAATCCGGTGGAGAGTATTGGCATAG
This sequence comes from Bacteroidaceae bacterium, assembly GCA_045113495.1. Classification (GTDB taxonomy): domain Bacteria; phylum Bacteroidota; class Bacteroidia; order Bacteroidales; family Bacteroidaceae; genus Colenecus. The sequence continues at coordinate 147,819 of JBGUIZ010000054.1, read as the reverse complement.
ATGCCGTTACGGATACATTGTATGTGGGAAGCAAACGGAAGCTGAAAATAAGTACCGATCCGTTACGTAGCGTCTCTGTCAATAAGTTTGTCTGGACGTCATCGGATAACAACGTAGCCCGGGTATCACAAGACGGTGAGGTCATGGCGGTTGGAACCGGCTCATGCCGCATAACCGCAGAGTACGGTTCATTGAAAACGGATTGTGAAATAACCGTAGATTACAGGGATCCTGCCTCCGTGGACCTTGGTCTGAGCGTGCTATGGTCAACGGTCAATGTAGGAGCAGCCTCTCCGTACGAGATAGGCAGTATGCACAAGGCCGATGATTTGCAGTGGCTTGAATGGTATGAAAAGAGAGGGTGGAGGATTCCTACATATAAGGAGGTCGAGGAGATGGGCCGTCTTGAGCAGGCTTATTATGGAGAGGAAGATGATGTGTGGTATGCCGTGGCATACGGTAATACTCCCGGTTATGAGAATGACAGCATTATAGTAGCCTCCAATGATGATCTGGATCGTCATTATTCGCCGTTTATGATTACCCCTGATGAATTGACTACGGATTATATAAAAGTAGAGATGGAAAATACCGCTTTTCCCATAAGGCTGGTCCGTGACCTGGTGCCTGAACAGACTGGCAGACCATACATTGCCAATATCCTTTCCCGTGACAGCGTTAAGATTGAACCGGGTGAGAAGATAGTGCTCAAGGTTCATGCCCAACCCGGAAATGTGCGAGACCGTTCCGCTCTTGGATGGAGGTCATCGGACTCAACTGTGGCGCAGGTTAAGGACGGTGTCATTACTGCGGTTTCACCCGGATGCTGTACCATAACTGCCATTTATGGAGATGCATCATGTGATTATCATGTTCAGGTGGTTAATGCCGGTAAGAGGGAATCGGACTACAGGTATGTGGATCTGGGACTGAGTGTTGACTGGGCCGTGTGCAATGTAGGTTCAGTAACTGAAGATGAGCGAGGCGACCTTTTTGTGTGGGGTAATCCCAGTGCACTGCTTGATTCTGAAAGTACCGTAAAAGGTGTTGAACCGGACTCGATTGATGTTGCCTCAGAGCAATGGGGTGGCTGCTGGCAACTGCCTTCAATGGCTCAAATGCAAGAGCTTATTGACAGCTGCCAATGGCAGACGGATACTGTAAACGGTATGAAAGGATGGAGGGTTACAAGCAGGATACCAGGCTATGAGGACAGAAGCATCTTTCTGCCCTACAGAAGTTCCAGGTCAACTCAGGACCATTACATGTCCGGTGAGCTGATGCGTACAAAATATGATACCAGATTCCGTTCGCTCAGAATCTCCGATAATCCCACACAATCGACTGTAATTACAGCCGATGGCCAAAAGATGAAACTTACGGAGTACTACAGGGTTGAATACTCTTATTTTACTTCAAAGGTCCTTGTCCGGGCGGTACGTCCCAAATAGTGTCATTTCATACCGTTGCGGCTGCTGAACGTGATGCGGACACCCTTGTCATCGATCATCAGGTCATTGCCTCCGTTGTTGCCGTCACTTTTTACGGGTTGGCGTTTTCCGTCCAGCACCTCCTGACACATCTCCCTGATGTCTGTCACACGCTGGGGAGACTCCAGATTGTTACCGCTGTAGTGGCCGGGAAACAGGAACCTGATATCGTTCTCCTTGATGTATTTCTCAACCTTTGCGGCCGATGCCACCACGTTTGACAGGTATGTGAATACAAGCAGGTTGGTTGAACCGAATGCGTCGCCGCTGAATCCGTAATGGTTTGCCTTGTCAAAGAAGGTCACACTGCCCGATGTATGTCCGGGGGTGAAGATCACCTCCAGCTTACGGCCGCCCAGATCAATCATCTGACCGTCAGTGAGATACTTGACCTGGCCGCTGTAATTGCGTTGGCTGTTACGCATAAGGCTCTCATCGGCCTCAGCCACCCATACCTCGGGGAACGGTCCTATGCCGCCAACATGGTCTCCATGACCGTGTGTGAGCATCATCATGACGGGTTTGGATGTAATTCCGGCTACAATCTTGTCAAGGCCGGGAATACGTGTGCCGGCGTCAATGAGCACGGCGCGGTCATTACCCTCTACCAGGTAAAGCGACTCGTTGTATGTGCGGTGTCCGTTGCCTATCCAGGTGTGGTCATCAAGCTGACGGAATACTACTTCATCATCCTCATAAACCACTTTGCCGCGCAGGTCACGGCTGTTGACGTCAGTCTGAGCCAGTGCAGCGACTGCAAAAAGACTCAGCAGCATTGTTGTAATGATTCCTTTTCTCATATGGGTAGTAATTAGATGTAATGTACGGTTTCTTCAAGCGGTTTGCGCTTGGGATGGCGGTCAGAGGGGATACCCTGGGCCGATGCATAGCCGATGGGCATCAGGGCTGCAATCTTTATGTTGTCCGGCAGGTTGAACAGTTCACGGGTCTTCTTGAAATCAAAGCTGCATACCCAGCATGAGCCGATGCCCAGCTCCCATGCCTGGAGCATCATGTGCGTGAGTACGATGGTGGCGTCCATCTCGCCGGCGGAGTGACCGTCCACTTCATGTTTGTGGTTTTTCCAGCAGATGTTCTCATCGTAACATACCAGCAGAGCCTGCGGAGCACCGAACATATAAGGTGTGACGCTGGATATCTTGGCAACGGCATCGGGGCTCTGTAGAACATAAATCACCTGCGGCTGAAAGTTCACGGCAGTAGGTGCCACGCGCCCTGCCTCAAGTATCTTTTCAAGTTTCTCGGGCTCCACCTTGCGGTCCGAGAACGAGCGCACCGAGTAGCGCGCCTTGCATAGTTCAAGAAAGTCTGTCATATTGTTATCTGTTATTTATCGGGTATTCAAAGTCATCAAACAGGGCCATACCGCCATCGGCATGGGTGTTGTAGCAGAACAGGCCTACGCGGGTGCCTTTCCAGAACCCGCTGCGCTGGCTGAACTCCGTGCCTACCGGTTTCAGTGAACCGCGGTCAGGCCCGGCCAGGAACCTGAACTTGTTGGTCTGGGCATCGTATTCAAGAGCCAGGCAGATGGTGCTGCCCACCTCAAAGTCATCAATATAGGTGGTGCGGTAGCCGCCGTCCTGGTACAGGCTGAGCTTTCCGTCACGTTCTGTCACTCCTATGGCGTAGAATGACTGGCCCAACGATGTCAGGCCCGCGCGTGCATCGGCCAAACGGCTTACATCGACCGTTACCGATATCAGGCTCTTCCAGCCCATAATCTTCTGGGTGATGATGTTGTGCGCCATCATAAGACTGGTGGAGCGCTGTCCCTTTATTGTGAGCCTACCCGGATTCTCGGTAAGGCTCCAGTAGTCATTGTGCGGGTTATGGCAGAACTGCCACTGCGGGCTCAGGGTGCTGCTTTCAAAGGAGTCCGATGTCTGCGGCACGTGCGGACCTTTGGATTTCTTGACCTTGGGGACTGTCCATGAGGTTACCGGATTGCCTATGCCGTTGCCGTCCAGGTCAACGCCCATAAGCGGCCAGCCGTCCTCCCAGTGCACGGGCTGCAGATGTACCACGCGGCCCATGGGGTTGGTCTCCTGGAAATGGTAGAACCACCATTCGCCCTCGGGGGTATCTACCAGCGCACCCTGATGCGGGCCGTTAATGTTTGTGGGGCCTTGCTCCAGCACCACCTTGCGCTCATACGGGCCGTACAGGTCCTTGGAGCGGAGCACCGTCTGCCAGCCCTGGCCTACACCGCCTTCTGGTATGATAAGGTAATACCAGCCGTCCTTGCGCAGGAATTTGGTGCCCTCGGCCACCGGTCCGGTGTAGATGGTGTCGCCATCATCCAGAAGCTCACGTCCGTCGGCACTCATGCGGTGCAGAATGATGGGACCGGCTCCGTGGGCGCTTCGGCCCAGATAGGCGTTGCCCTTGTCATCCCAAACGGGGCAGGGGTCCTCCCACTTGGGTACATCCTTTACGTGACAGAGCGGCTCCCAGGGGCCTTCGGGCTTCTTGGCGCTGGTCATGAACAGACCCTCATCGGGAGTGCAGAAATAGACCCAGAACCGGCCGCCGTGATAGCGGATGGAGGGAGCCCATGAGCCTCCCGAATAGTGGCGGTTATCATCCCATCCGGGCAGGTCAAACCGGCTGTAGAGCTGTGTCAGTACGGTCCAGTTTACCAGGTCATCGGACTCCAGTATCTGCATTCCCAGAAAATGGAAATCGGACGCCACCATATAATATTTCTTACCTACGCGGATTACGTCGGGATCCGAATAATCGGCGTTCAGAACAGGGTTGATGTAGGTGCCGTTGCCCTGGTCGCCCCACAGATACTGAACCGGATTCTGCGCTGCTGCGGATACGGCAAACAGCGCCGATAAGGCCAGAACGGCCTTCCTAATCATTGATTGGACCATATGATTGAACTTTCGGTGTATGGCATCAAATATAGTAAAAAGCATTAACTTCGCGGTGCTATGAAAGAGTATCTTTTTACAACCAGTCTTGAGACCCGTGATTACGAATGTGACCTGCAGGGTGTGGTCAATAATGCCAATTACCAGCACTACCTTGAATATACGCGTCACAAATGGCTGCAGAGTCGCGGACAGTCTTTCCAACAGTGGCACGAGAAGGGCATTGACGCAATGGTATCGGAAATCAACATAAAATACAAGACCCCTCTGCGCGGACAGGAGGAGTTCCTGTCATGCCTTAACCTTCACCGCGAGGGCGCCAGGTTCATATTCGAGCAGGACATATACCGTAAGGCCGATCTGAAACTGTGCGTTCAGGCAACCGTTACCGTAGTAAGCGTGGTGAACGGCCGTCTGAGCAAGGGTGACGAGATTGCATTCCTTCTTGAAAATGTTCAGTAAGGATAAGATAACCACCGTCTTCATGGATGTGGACGACACGCTTCTGGATTTCAAGGAGTGTGCCCGCGAGAATGTGCGCAACTGTTGCATCAAGAACGGCGTTCAATACTCTGACCATCTGTTTGAGTTTTTTCTGAACCGCAATATCATCCTGTGGAAACGCATTGAGGACGGACTCCTTACCGTTGATGAGCTTCATCAGACCCGATGGGCCGGCATATTCCATGACCTGGGCATTGAGGCCGATGGGCCCGCATTCGAGCTGGATTTCATAGCAGGACTTAGGGAAACGCATGTTCCTGTATCGGGAGCACGTAAGGTTATGGAGTATCTTCATGACCGATACAAGGTATATGTGGTGAGCAATGCAAGCAACCTGCAGCAGTCCACACGTCTGGGCAAAGCCGGGCTGATGCAGTATGTGGACGGTGTTTTCGGCTCTTTGGACATAGGGTTCAACAAACCGTCGCACGAATATTTTGACTACTGTTTCAGTCAGTTGCCCGGCACCACCCCGAACCAGACCGTAATAATAGGTGACTCCCTCAACGCCGATATCAGCGGCGGCACCGCCTACGGTCTGCATACCATCTGGTTCAACATAAGAAATGTGGAGCCGTCAAACTCCACATTCCCTGATTATACCATCCACTCTCTCTTAGAGATTCGTGATGTGTTATAATTATTCAGCGCAGATCTTGCTGTAGTAGTTGTAGAAATCAGTCCACTTGTAGTAGGGATAGTTGTCGGTGTCAAGCGGGAGCTGCACCTCATATCCGTTCTGCAGGCACTTTACCAGTATCTCCGGGTTCTTGCTGCTCTTGTAGAATATGAACTGCAGGTTTGCAGCCTTGCCTATCTGGAAATCCTGGAAGTAGTACTTGAGCTGATTGGGGTCCGATACACCCTCTTTAGGCATGTTGATACCCATCAGGATGGTGAGCGGTCCCAGATTGGTGTCGTGGCCGAAACGCAGTGATGCGATGTCCTGGCAATCACCGTCAATAACCAACTTGGCCTGCTCAAGGATATCGGCCACAATAGGTTTCATCACGTTGATGTCCCTGTACCAGTTGCGGTATGAGTTCAGGTTGGTGCGCTCCCAGCCGGCGGTCAGTTCATCATCGGAGAAGAGTCCCTGAAGCAACTCCTCATGATCGATGCTGGGCAGTGATGTGTACAGGTTCTTGAGGTTGCTGAATATACGGCGGGAGTTGCGTGAAAGGCCCTCGGTGCTGGTGAACAGACGGCCTACGATATCATCGTTTGATCCCACCTGGACGGTCTGCGGGTTGAATCCGCTCATATCCATCTCCAGTCTGGCGCGGGGTGCCTTTGTCTTATAAGGATTCTCATCGGCATCGGGCTTGACACCGTGGAGGGTGGCACGGGATGCCTGCTCATAGATGTCAATCTTGGGATTGCACTGTACCATAGCCTGGCAGAAGGCGCTCATGCTGATGATGCATCGGCCGGTAGTGGATGAGATGGCACGGACGGTTCCTCCGTTTTTGAATACCTCGGGGAAACTCTCATACATCTTGCGTGCTATGCCCTGATGCTGGTCCCAACCTACACGGGTAAGTTCACCCATGCCGGCCATGAACTCGGGGTAGAGCACCTTGTACTGCTCATAGAACTTCTCGCCGTCAGGGGTGAGCAGATGCTTGTCATGAGCCTCGGTGAAGATGGTATCCAGCTCCAGATATAGAGTGTTGTTCCAATAATAGCGTGATCCGTGACGGGCATAGTGGCTGATGTAGAACGGCTTGTAGCCCTTGGGCGACTTGGTCAGCGCCGGGGCATCGAAAGTGTAAGGGTAGTCAGTTCCGTAGGCTTTCTGAGGATTGGCTTTGATCTCCTCCAATACGTTCATTCGCTGGGCGTATGAGAAAACGCATAATACAGCGAGAACTGAAAACAAAAGATACTTTTTCATATAAAGGGTTATTTTGGTTAGGTTTGGCTGCTAAGATAGCAATTTTGTCTTTACTTCTTAGCAGAACTGTCATTGATTTCACTCAGTTCCAGCCACCGCATGGTAATCTCATCTATACGTTCTATGATTTCACCCACGCGTGCAGACTTGGCCTGAAGCCGGTCATACGGTAGCGTGCCGCTGTTAAGTTCTGTCTCTATCGATGCCTTTTCCTGCTCCAGCTGCTGGAGTTCGGTCTCTATCTGCTCCATCTCACGTTTCTCCTTGAATGAGAGTTTGACGGGACGGTTATTGGCCGATGAAGACGGCTGCGATGCAGGTGCGGCCGGCTTTGACTTGGCAGCCTGGGCCTTCTCCTCATCCTCCTTGAGCACCTTGTATTCTATGTAGTCGCTGTATGATGAGGGGAAATTGGTAACCTTTCCGTTGCCCTCAAATACCAGCAGATGCTCGGCGATCTTGTCCATGAAATAGCGATCATGGGATACCACTATCACGCAGCCCTTGAATTGTGCGATATACTCCTCAAGAACCTGGAGTGTCATGATATCCAGGTCATTGGTGGGCTCGTCCAGAATCAGGAAATTGGGACTCTGCATCAGTATGGTGCACAGATAGAGACGGCGGCGCTCACCTCCGCTCAGCTTGCTCACGTAGCTGTACTGGGTCTTGGGAGAGAAGAGGAATTTCTGCAGGAACTGTCCGGCCGACATTCGGCGTCCGTCATCAAGCTGGATGTGATCGGCAATGGCGGTGACCACGTCAATCACCTTTGCATCCTCCGGGAATGAGAGACCGCCCTGTGAGTAGTATCCTATCCTGAGCGTGCTGCCGCGTTCAATTACTCCGCTGTCGGGTTGTTCAATGCCCAGAAGGAGTTTAAGGAACGTTGATTTGCCTACGCCGTTCTCGCCAATTATGCCAAGCTTCTCGTAGCGGGTAAAGATATAGCTGAAATCCTTCAGGATTATCTTGTCATCGAAAGCCTTGTTAAGGTGCTCAATATCAAATATCTTCTTGCCTATGTATGATGCCTTTACGTCAAGAGCCACGTTCTGCTCGTCACGGCGGTGCTGCAGGCGTTCTTCGAGCTGATGGAACGACTCCTTGCGGTATCGGGCCTTGCCTCCGCGGGCACACGGCATGCGGCGCATCCAGTCCAGTTCACGTCGGTACAGGTTCAGGTCACTCTCACGCTGTGATGATTCTGCATCCAGGCGCTCCTGACGTTTCTCCAGATAGTAACTGTAATTGCCTGAGTAGGAGTAGGTGCGGAAATCATCTATCTCGACAATGCGGTTGCACACACGGTCCAGCAGATAGCGGTCATGGGTAACCATAAGCAGGGTGAGGCGGCTTGCCGTGAGATAATCCTCCAGCCATTCGGTGACCTCTACATCCAGATGGTTGGTGGGCTCATCCAGAATCAGGAAATCGGGCTCAGACATGAGTGCCTGTGCCAGGGCAACGCGCTTGGCTTGTCCGCCGGAGAGTTCTGATATGGGTTTATCCATGTCCGATACTCCCAGCTTGGTGAGCAGCTGACGGGCTCGGAGCAGTTTCTCTTCATCGGGAGAACTGCAACAGGCTGTAAGTACGTTTGCGCCCTTGGGGAAAACGGGAGTCTGTACCAGATATGAGGTCCTGATGTCACGACGGAACGTGATGGTGCCGCTCCGGTAATCGGCATGACCGGCAATCACGTCCAGAAGGGTGCTCTTACCCTGTCCGTTACGTGCTATAAGTCCTACCTTCTCACCTTGGTTGATATTGAGTGACAGGTTGTCAAAAATGATCCTGTCACCGAATGATTTGCAAAGACCGTCTATCTGCAGGAAACTCTCCATCTCTATTTTTCTGTTCAGAATTGCAAAAATACTCATTAGGACTGGAAAAAAACATTATCTTCGCAGTGTTATGATTATTTTTCTGTTCACGAAAGAACCTTTATTTGTGAGTTGTAAACGGCCGGTTGAGCAGGGGTGATGTGACAGCCTTCCTGCAGAAAACCAGATAAAAAACAGGACTTATGATTATTGAGAATGAAACACTGAGCGCCGTTATAGATGTGCACGGAGCCGAACTGACCAGCCTTAAGAAGCGGGATAGCGGAGAAGAACTGATCTGGACTGCCCAAAAGGAGTACTGGGGCCGGCATGCTCCCATGCTGTTTCCCATCGTGGGCAAGGTCTGGAACGGAGAGTACAGGGTGGGGAATATGACCTACAGCCTTCCTCAGCACGGATTTGCGCGTGACCGTGATTTCAAGGTCCTGTGCAATGACGGTGACAGTATAGTTCTCTGTCTTGAGTCCGATGAACAATCACTTAAGGTATATCCTTATCCGTTCCGTATAGAAGCCTCATACCGTCTTATCGGGAACACCCTTCATGTGGAGTGGCGTATCAAGAATCCCGGGGCAGATGTGATGTATTATCAGATAGGCGCCCATCCGGGGTTCAACTACCGTGATTTCAGCAAGGAAGACTCCATTCATGGCTTTTTCCGCCTGGTTCAGGCAGAGGAACCCGTAAGCCAGCTTATCATCGGACAACTTACTCCCGATGGATACCGCAGTGACAGTGCCTCAATGATGGAACTGGATTCCGATGCAATGCTCCCTTTGACATCGGGCCTGTTTGATAACGATGCGCTGGTGATAGAGGAGCATCAGATAGACCAGGTTATCCTTTACGATAAGGATTGTGCTCCGTATATCGCAGTGGAGACTCAGGATGCTCCGGTTTGGGGCCTGTGGTCTCCTCCCGCAAAGGATGCACCGTTCGTATGCATCGAACCTTGGATGGGACGTTGCGACTATCAGGGTTATGACGGGGAGATTTCGGGGCGCGACTACATGAACCGCCTGGAGGCGGGGAAATCGGCCGGGTTCAGCTTCAGGATTACTGCGATATAAAAATACACAGATGTCCAGCCAATGAATTGGCTGGCTACCCCTATAATGTGCCTAACGGCACAGATTAATGCCGTAGGCATTGGATTATGGTAGCCAGCCATTTAAATGGCTGGGATGGTGTAGGTCCAGCAGCGGCGGCGACGGTGAGTGTAGTGCTCAAAGTGCTTCCAAATGTTCTGGACGTTGGCATTGTCCTCCAGCATGGGGCCGGTCTGACAATCTATGCCTCCGTGTGACTGGATGGCCTTGATTCCCTCACGCAGAATGATGCACTCCACACCTTTCTTCTGGTCCTCGGGACGTACACCAATCATATAAAAGTCTATGTGACGGTGGTCATTAAGGTCACTCAATACCTTAAGTGCCGATATGAGTCCCAGTTTTCCGTGGCTTGCCCGGATTCCGCGGCTGATTGACGGAGCTATAAATCCGAATCCAACAAGCTCGCCGGCCTGGTTCTGTACCATGAGCGCATACTCAGGTCTGCCCACCAGAGCAATCAGATGCTCCATATTGTCTATCTGCTTGTCAGAAAGCGGAACCACACCGTGCAGTTTTGCAAATGCGATATTGATTATCTCCATGGCTTTGCGAACGTACGGACGCACCTCCTTCATGTTGCGGAACTTCTTGATAGAGTAGCCGTAGCGCTTCTCGGATATATCGGCAATCTGATCCATCTTCTCCGGAACGCGTTCGGGGACAATCACCTTAGTCTCGGTCCAGTCCCATTTCTTGGTCAGACCCAGACGTTTCATGTGCTCTATGTAATAGGGGTAGTTATAGAGTGTGATGTACATGTCAAGCTGGTCAAATCCGTCTACGAGCATTCCCTGCTTGTCCAGGTTTGAGAATCCCAGCGGCCCTACCAACTCAGTCATTCCCAGTTCACGGGCCCATGCAATGACCGTGTCAAACAGGGCCTTTGAGACCTCATAGTCATCTATAAAGTCAAACCGGGTGAACCTGAGTTGCTTTACGTTATCCTTCTCATTGGCGGCACGGTTCAGGATCGCACCGATCCTGCCCACAATCTTACCGTCACGCAGAGCCAGCCACAGACGGCTTTCAGCATAACTGTAAGCGCCGTTTTTCTTGGGATTGAATGTGTCCATCTCATCACCGATGAGCACGGGCACGTACAAGTCACACTTTCTGTAAAGGTCTATCGGGAACCTGAACAGTCTCTTCTTGTCCTTGTCTGTAAGGACCTCCTTTATTTGAATCATTGTCTGTTATTTACCAGCAGAATCCCAAACCTATAAGGTTACGGGCTTTTCCTAACTCGTCAGATACCGGTTTCTCCTTGTTCATTACATATCTGTACTGATAACGGTAACTGAATACCACACGCCATACACGCACTGCCAGACCAATTTCAGGTGTCAGGGCGTTCATCCAGTGATAACTTTCTATGAACTCGCTACCGCTGTCGGCGCTTCTGGGATTATAATCCGGATTGTTGATCTTGGAGTAATAACCGCCTCCTGCATAACCGAACGGGGTGAACAGGGCCCATGTCTTAGGCACGAACTGGTTGGGATGGCGCGTATACAGACGCAGGGTCCAACCGATACTTGCCGTGGCCTGGAATGCGGGTTTGTCCGGAACTATGATGACCGATGTGTTGGCATCGATAGCGGCAGGCTCCAGATTGTTTGACATCAGGTCAATCATACCCTTCTCAAGACCGAATGAGAAATAGGCTCCTGATTTATCAGGCTTAAGTCCCGCAAACATGATACCTATGTTGCAGTCAGGGTCATAGATGTATGATACTGAACGGGTGTGATTGTCCTGCTTGTATCGTTTGAGCTTGATGAAAGCCAGGTTGGTACCAGCCAGGGCTGACTGAGGATTGTTCTGTGCTAAGGCATGCTCGTAGAGTTCGCGGGCCTCATCATAACGTTTGGTGTCAAAGTAGGCCTGTGCGGCCTCCATGTCATGCCTGCTTACACGTGTGTAATTCTCATTGGCATTGGTGTAGAGGTCACGTATAAGAGTACATGAAGGATTCTCTGTCAGCATCTTGAGGTATATGAGACGCGCGTTGTAGTAATCCTCGTTGTCGGTGTACTGAGCAGCCTGAACGGTCCACTTGCGCAGGGAGTCACATTTCTCAATGTACTCGTCCAGATGATTCTCTATGTCAGGATACTCGGGGCACTGCTTGGCTACATTGAACTTGTCAATGGCAGCCTCATACATACCTTCAGTCATATATCCCAGGCCCTCCTCTACGGAGATGAAGTAGAGGCTGCGCAGCTTGGAGTAGGGGTCTGATACCATGAACTCCAGTTTCTCCTTGTCGCTAAGATTCAGGGGGATATAGTGTTTCTTGAATCCTTCCGATACTACCGTGAGCTGACGGCCCTTGAATGAGGTTCCCTCCTCTCTGGTCTTGAAAATGATGCTGTAGACTTTCTCAGGACCCTCGGTGGTGACGCTCAGGTCAAGCTTGGCGTCCACGTTTGATGAGAGGTCCAGGTCAAACGGCTCCTGACAGCGGAGTATTACCTGAGCCTCATGACGGTCACCGCACGGGTAGACTGACAGATTGGGGGTAATATTCGTGATTACCAGACTCTTGAGCTGGTCCTGGGCATTGGCGCCGGCACATACTGCAGCCAGTGCAATGGCAATAATCAGTTTGGTTTTCCTAATCATATGCTGTCCTTTTTTTATCATATGCTGAACATGTCAAGTGAGAACACTTCATCACGAGGCAGCGGCTTGCCGTTGTACTTGTCGGGCTGCCATGTGCGTACCTGGATGCTGGGGTTCATCTCATCCTCAAAGTTGATCATCAGGAACAGGTAACCTACATCGGAGTAGTTTGACGAGTTCCAGTGCTGCTTGAGTGTCACGCCGAATATGTCATCACGTTTGGGGTGACGCATAACCTCAATCTCATCAAATATCAGGTTGATATAGCTGTTGTTCTTGAAACATCTCTTAAGGTTGTTGATGTACTCCTCCTTTGTTGACTTCTGATACTGGATCTGCTCGTTGTTGAGTGACTGAGCGGTCAGGTCCTGTTTCTTCTTGTCAATCTTGACAACCTTACCGGTTATGATGAGCGCGTTGTCACTGAAAACGTTGTTGATATAGTCTATGTCCTTGCGGTTATAGGCGGTGCGGAAATTCTCAACAAAGTCAATGATAGCCTGACGGCGGTGGAAATCCTTTACGCTTATCTGGGCGTTGATGACATCCAGGTAACGATGCTCCTCAAGTGCAATCATTATGTTGTCAATCTGTCCCTGCTGGTTGAAACAAAGCACCAACTCCTGCTCGCAGTTGTCCTCATCGGCAGCGAGTAGGGTGATGGGGATGTTGCGGACCTGTACGGTACCGTTCTGCATGGAGATACCTTTCTCCGTAACCTTGGAAACCGGGCACATCATGGCGCTCGATGCCCACATCTCATCCAAACAGTTGCGGCCGTCCTTGGTGAACATGAGCTCACCCTCCTTTTCAAGCTTGACTTTTGATTTGCCTGAGATTACGGTTGAATTGAGTGCAGAGAGAAGCGTGGAGGCGCTGTTCTCAATGCTTTCCCTGAGAGTGGCATCTGATATGCCGTCTTCAATGTTGAAACGGACAACGTCCAGTTGTGCGTGGGCTGACACTGCAAATAATGCAAGTGCTGCCGTGAATAGGAAATGCTTTATTCTCATAGTCGTAACTTATTTTTCCTGAAAGAGGTTCTTTATGTTATGTTGTGGGATGAAAGTGGAGAGGTCAGCCTTTATGGTGACAGCTCCGTTTGCGTTAATCTGATTAGGGGTAAAACTTACCGACAGCATATGAAGGTAGTTGTACACGGGGTGGAACATCACAAGCAGGCACTGGCACCTTTCTCCGTCACGGCCGGCATCTCCGGTGTAGAGACGGAATCCCTGCTGCTGGATGTAACCCATGAACCTTGACATTGAGGTGCTGAACTTCTTTATGTCGCGGTTATATGTGTGAGGAGTGATGTCCAGACCGATGTTCTCAACCTGCTCGGGTCTTACGGCGCCCATCAGTAGGTTCCGCATACTCTCCTCGGGATAATCCCTGCTGAATACCACCTGTCTGCCGGTATCAAAGAAGACGTCATTGCTGAGTGAATCAATCATGTAGCACTCCCTGCCGGTTACCAGAAGGCCTTTATCGGTCCTGGTGAAGTCTGTAGACTCCGGCAGGCTGCGGGTGTACGGCGTGCGGTTGCGGACAAGGTCCGTTATGAGTCTCTCCTCATGCTCCTTCTTGTCATACGGGAACAGAAGGTCACGGCTGGCCGGAATGTAGATGTGCAGGGTGGTACCGGCTGCATCGCTCATGAGCATGTCTATCTCATTGCCGCCTGTGGTGATGGAGAGTGAGTTTATTGAATTGATCAGGTCAAGTGCCTGACTCAGCTGTCTGAAACTGCCGGACCCGAGCGGGTAGCCGTTCAGCACTATCCTTACCCCGTACTCCTTAAGCAGACTTGCCTGTGAGGTCGTGGTCTTGCGCAGCAGGAGTTCCACCCACAGACGCTCAACGAAACTGATGATCACAGGGTCATAGGCCTGGCGGACGTTCTGTGAGAACAACCTGGCGCCCAACTGGACAGTCACTCCATCAAGCGATTCGGTATAGAACTGCAGGGTGGTGCTAAGGTCCGTGCACCGGAACTGACCGGACTGGGGTATATCCTTTACAGGCATGCTCTCCAGCATCCGGGCAATGCGCTCAGGGGTCTTGATTTCTATACCCTGCTGTGCATGAATGGCCGGTGTCAGCGCCGTCAGTGCCAGAAACAATATGTATCCGAGTCTTTTCATCACCTGTTAAATGCTTGGGAATCCGTACAGTGTGAGTACGTCACGCCAGATATTGTTCTTAAGGTAGAAATACTGACGTCTTACCTGCTGTGCCATGTCTACGTCACGGTTCACACCTATTCCCCAGAAGAATGCCACGCTGAGCTCATCGACAGCCTCTAGTGATCCGGCATCGATTGCCTGGAAGAGGTAGTGAATGTATTGGTTGTAGTCCGATGCCACTCCCAGTCCGCTCTTGTAAGCCAGGGCAATCTGCCAGTATGCATCGGCATAACCCTTATCGGCTGATTTCCTGAAGCACTCCAGTGACTGTTCCAGGTCACGGCTCTTGAACTGTCCCTCCTTGTATGCGCGTCCCAGACAGTAGAGAGAATAGGCGTCACCCTGTGATGCGCCCTTCTCGTATTCGGCGGCAACCTCTTCAGGGTCAGAGTTTCCGCTGGCCAGTATGTCACCGTTCAGACCGTATACATAGGGGTTGGATGCCATGAGCATGTTGCTCATATGGGAGTCAGACAGCTCACGGAATTTCTTGCGTTGAATGCGCATGGGGTAGTGCTTCTCATCTATTGACAGGTTGTAATAGACGGGAATGAGCCATGCGCTTGCCCTGAGACATCCGGAGTCGGCCAGTTTCTGCATCTGTACGATAGACTTTGACAGGCGGTCGGTCTCATCGGCTTTCTTTCCCATTCCGGCTCCGTAAAAACTCATATAAGCCAGAGGGAAAAGCTTGGCGGGATCAGTCTCGGCCTCTGTCTCCAGTTTGGTGTACATGGCGCGGTACAGGGCGTTCTCCTGTACGTTGCTGCTGTAGGTGTACGGCTTGTATGAATCCGGCACACGGAACATATGGAAGTTGCGCTCCTCAATGACCATGTCACGCGAACCGTCGGCGGTGGTGTGCCTCTCGCTTACAATGTAACTGCAGGCCAATACGTTCTCGGTTACGCTTTTGAGAGAGAAGTTGATGGTTGTCTGGAACTTCTCATTGGAGATCTTGCGGCCGGCGTAGTTGAGCAGCGTGCTGCCTATGCGGCTGGCCAGCGCTCCGAACGGTATGAACAGTGAAAGACCGTCCATGATATCGCGTCCTATGGTGGCTACGTTGGGCTTATCCTTCTTTCTGAGTGAGAATGTAAAGTCAAAACTCTCCTCCGAGTAGTCTCCCCTGGATGCGCTGCCCTTAAGTTCCGATGCGTCAAAATCAGCACCGTCACTTGACCATATGCTCTTGACTGCGTTCCATGAAGACTTGAACATTCCGTTCCTCTTGTCCAGGAACAGTCCTGACTCCTCACTGAGTATGGCGGTCATGGTGTTGCCCATCTGGTCTATGTCCAGAATTATGAACTCACGGCCGCTTTCCGGACTGACTACCGATGAGGCCCATTTGCCGGTCAGGTCACTCTTGGATGAGAATGAACGTTTGGGAGTAACCTTTGCTGTATATTGGGCGTCACGCTTAAGATGCAGGTCATCAACCACAGTAGGATGGGGGCTGAACAGATAGGGAGTCGCGCAATCCGGCTTGACTTCCGTTGCCGATGCCTGCTCTATCAGGTTGGCGGCCTCATTCTGTATCTCCTGGCTGATCTCAGGTTCCGGCTCTTCTGGCTCTGGCTCTGGCTCCGGCTCCGGCTCGGGCTCGGGTTCCGGTTCGGGCTGAACCATAGCCGTGGGCTGGCTCGGTTTGCTGAAATCTACTGCCGATATGTCAAACAGGGAGGTTTCCTCACCTCCTGTAGGCTCGGGTGCTGCATCAGGCGCGTTTTCTTCTTCGTAAGGTTCCGGCTCAGGTTCCTTGGTGTTGGCCGATGCCACAAGGGCGGAAATGTCAAACAGCGATGTGGCTGATGTGGTGAAAGCCGGAGCTGCCTGCTCTTCCTGCTGCTCCTTGGCTGCGGTTTCGGCCATCAGTTTTTGGAACTCTTCCTCCTCCTGCTGCTCAAAACTCTTGGCTCCCAGTTTCTCCTCCAGCTCTTTCATTCGCGGACCTACCTGTGCCGCCTTCTTGTCATCCATCTCCAGACTGGTGTAGGTGCGGTACATTACAAGCGCCATCTCCTGTTCGCCGCCTTCATAGTATATCTCCGCCATTCTGAGATATGTGTCCGGCAGCTTGGGATACATGGATGTGATCTCCTCACACAGGGCTATGGCCTCGGCATCCTTGCCACTGTTGTGCAACTGGGTTATCTGGTAGTATTTACGCAGAAGCTGGCCGCGTGTCATCTGTGCCGCAACGTCAGTAGACGCTACGGTCAGCAGCAGGACCAGCATGAATGCGATTCTTTTCATTGAAGGCTTATTTTAGGGTTGACCATACAAGACCGCGCTTGTCATAGCTGAAAGGTTTGAAACTGCCGGGGAACTCACGTGTCATCTGGCGTGACATCTCCTTGGCCGATGAGTGCAGAACCTGGTCTTTTGTCCTGGTGGTGGGGGCGAGGTACTGGAAATCCTTGATTCCGTACTGGAAGAGTTCATTGCCGCTCTGAGCCTCCTTGACCGTTACGTTGAGTGTGCCCAGATACTTGTTGATGGGCCATTTCGCCTTGGGATCGGCCTCCTGGTCAAGCTTGACGGCAGGAACGGCGTCCAGGATGAGGTCGGCCTTGCTCTTGTCATCAACTATCACCAGGTCCTTGCGTGATGCAATCAGTTCATTGACTGTCTTCTCCGTAGCGGAATCGGCCGGGCTTACGTTGATATAGATGTAATTGGTGGGATCAAACAGCTTTACGCTGGTCTGGGCCGTGCCTATCTTGTCGGCTTTGGCGGAGAGTTGTTTGAATACATATGTATCGGGCAAATCGTACAGACCGTCCTTGTCAAGAGAGAAGGTGATGGTCTGGAGCGGTTCATCCGTAGCTTTTACGATGGAGAAAGTGGCTTCACCGTTCTCATCGGTAATGAGAGTGCCGTCAGTTACGCCTTCATAATCAATCACGATGCCAACCTTGCTAACCGGTGTACCTTTCTGGTCAACCTTAACCTTGAATGTGGCCGGAACGCCCTCGCCGGCAACTGCGGGGATCTCACTTACTGGGCAGGTGATGTTGAGGTTGTCATATACGCGGACGTAGCTGTTGTAGATGCTGGTAAAGAGGTCCACGTTCTCAAAGTCATACTTTATCTTGTGCTGGGTGTAGATGAGTGGATGTATAAGATTCAGAGCCTCGGTGTATGTCTTGGCAGCTGTAAAGAGCAAGCCGTCCTGCTGATATGACATGCCAAGTTTCCACATGGTCTCTGCCTCGCTGCATATACTGTCCTCCAGGGCTGTGATGCGGTCCTGATAATCCTTCTCGGTTATGCTGTAGTAGCACCAGTACTCCTCGTCATCCTCCCATTCGCCCTGAAACTTGAGCAGCGGGGTGTTGAATACCCTCTCAATGAACACATCGTCAAATGATGCGTTGTAAGCGCCCCTGAGTATCAGGTCACCCAACAGGGAGTTGGCGTCAACAGCCAGTCGGAGTGCTGCCAGGATTTTCTTCTCTGCCTCCCTGCGGCCGCTCTCCTTGTATTTGTCATTAAAGAACAGCTGCGATACGATTATGGATGAAGCCTGCTGTGCGGATGCATTGTCCGATGTCTCACCGTCCGGATTCATGGAACGTTTGGATACATTGGCTATGCCGATGTAGGTGTTCTTAACTGTCGGAGCCTTGGTGATCCATGCCGGTTTCTTGGCTGTTTTTGTTTGTGAGTAGACTTGTGCGGGTACCATAGACAGCATTGCAACTGCAATTGCCGTAAGAATTATTGCGCATCCTTTTTTCATCAAATTGGTCTTTAGGTTTGTTTGTGACGCAAAAATAATAAATAAATGTTAAATAGATAACAATGTACGCGCATTTACGCGCACAAAAAAAGCATCCCACCCGGAGCGGGCAGGATGCCAGTATGAATTTAATTTTACAAACAGGCTAGAAGGACGTGGAGATTCCTATCATGAAGGGATAGACCTCAACCGGACTGTCTTTGAGGAACAGGCTTGTGAATGAGTAACGCGCCATTATGCCAAAGTCATTGATACCTATGCGTGCAACGGCATTCAGACCCAGAGGATTGACGTTTATGCCCTTGATCTTCTCGGAGTCACCTCCGTAAAGGGAAATCTTGGATACGTCGGCAAAACGGTACTCCAACTCAGGACCGAATGCTATGAACGGTCCACGGCTGGATGAGGAGCTGATTTCCAGACATAAGGGGACTCTAAGGCTCCAGTAACGCAGATAACCCTGCTTTACGCCGCGGTCTCCTAACTTCCCGGACTGGTCAAGTACCAGATTTCCTGCATTGTCATAGTTGAGGTACTGACCGCCGTCAAGCCAATAACGTGAACGTGTAAGATAGAATGCGGTGTTGATACCCAGATTCTTGGTCATATGGTAACCCCACTGTCCAAGTGCAAATCCGAACTCGAATCCCTTGCCCGGTTTCTGCGGCATGCCGGGAGCCAGTGTAGGCGGCTGGTCTGTGCAGAGCAGGTTGACGCCAAAGTAAAAATCAGGGGTGTGGCCGGGACCGTAATAACGGTAACTTTTGCTTACATTCTTGTTGTTCTTGCTGTCGCCGGATTTTTTCTTGGTCGTAGTGCCGTTATCATCGACAACCTCATAATACTCCGCACCTATAAGGCCGTCATAGAAGTTATGTGCAAAACGGCGGGCCCAACCTTCGCTACGGCCTACCTTGCCGTATTCATCATACTCGTAATACCTTTCGGATTGTGCAAACGCGGGCATAGCAATCAATGCTACAAGTGCCGCAATCAAATACCTTTTACTCATTTTCAGTAATTCTTTTGCCTAATAGACGCAGAAGCTGCGGAATTGTTGGGCGTTTATGGCAGTTTTTTTTCAATTTTTTTCAGAAAGGTACTCCAGAGCCTCTCTGTAACCGTCAAAACCGTGTCCCTTGATTACCTTCTCGGCATAAAGAGATACATATGAACGCTGGCGGAATTCTTCACGTGAATCCACATCGCTTATGTGAACCTCGACGGTGGGGATGGATACTGCCTTGAGCGCATCGAGTATGGCTACACTTGTGTGGGTGTAGGCGGCGGGATTTATCACTATTCCCTCAAACACTCCGTAGGCCTGCTGTATGCAGTCAACTATCGCGCCCTCGTGGTTTGACTGGAAACACTCCACTTCAAGACCCAGCGTTGCGGCGGACTCCTTTATGAACGCCAGCAGTGAACTGAAGTCGCGGCTGCCGTATATGGCAGGTTCACGCAATCCCAACAGATTGAGGTTGGGGCCGTTTATGACAAGAACTTTCTTCATGCCCTATAGAGGTTTAAATTATTTCCTGATATGTACCAAAGTATTTGAACTGCTCGCCGCAGTGGTCCAGCTCACTTATCAGTGACGCGAACTTGTTGTCATAGATGGAGAGCTCAATGTCAAAGTAGAACATGAACTCAAAGTCACGGCCGGGGATGGGACGGCTCTCAAGCTTGACCAGGTTGGCTCCTGTAGCATTGAACTTGGAGAGGACGCTGAACAGGGTTCCGGGCTTGTGGCTTACCACCATCATGATACTGGTGCGGTTGGCGCCGGGATATATCCGGGCATCCTTGGCTATGCAGATGAAACGGGTGTGGTTGCTGTCAAAATTCTGGATGTCAGTAGCCAGCACCTCCATGTTGTAGAGGTCAATGCAGCTCTTGGATGATATTGAGGCCGATGTACGTGTGGCATCCTTTGATACTCGCTGGGCAGCCATGGCGGTGTTGTCAAACGGGATTATCTCTACACCCTTGAGTGAACTCAGATAATGTGAGCACTGGTTGATGGCCTGCGGATGTGAGTAGATGGTCTTGATGTCCTTGAGTTTGGCACCCTTGGCAGCCAGCAGCTGATGGTCAACCCTGACACGTGTACTGCGTACAATGTGCACGTTATACTTTATAAGAAGGTCATAAATCTCATTTACCGAACCTGCGGTTGAGTTCTCAATGGGCAGGATGCCGTACTCGCAAAGACCGTCGGTAACCATGCGGATAACACCTTCAAAGGTGTTGTTGAACATGATCTCCGGTACCTCAAAGAGCTTCTCGGCAGCAATCTGAGAGTATGCGCCCTCACGTCCCTGGCATGCTACGACGGCACGTTTGGGGAACGGCTCGGGATCTGCGTTGATGAGACTTGAGAGAGCCTTGTAGAGTGGTGAGTCTTTCTCCTTGTACATGGCCTCATATGCCTTGCTGATATCAAATATTGAGCGGTAAAGCACACGCCCGAAGTCCTCAAGGTCATTGGGCAGTTGCTTTGATATTCTGGCCAGTACTTCGCGCTCGCGTGAGCTGTTGCTTACCGGTACGTCATGCTCGCGTTTGAACTCACCAATCTGGTTTACCACTGTCATGCGCTCGGAAAAGAGGCGGCAAATCTCGTCGTCAATGTTGTTGATCTGTTCTCTGTAATCTGTAAGGTCCATAGATCTTTATAGTGTTATTATGTTATCGGTTTACTGTTCCTCCCAGCGCATTGAAATCATCAAAGAAAGCCGGGTAGGACTTGGATGTGCACTCCGCATCAGTGATTGTGACGCTTATGTTCCTGACCGATGCCAGGACGGCGGCGGCCATTGCCATACGGTGGTCGTTGCTGGGGTCATAACTGAAACTGCGTGCATGACCGCCGGTTACGGAGAGTGTATTGTCCGTGGCGTAGGCACTGATGCCTGCTCCGGACAGCATCTTGAGTATGGATTCCACGCGGTCACTCTCCTTGATGCGCAGTCGCTTTATATTGTCAAATACCGTAGTTCCCTGGGCTGATGCGGCTGCAACGGCCATGACGGGTACCAGGTCGGGGATATCGGCACAGTCAATGACGCAGCCTGTAAGGGCTGATGGACGTGCTGTGACGCTGTCTGCGGTTGTGAGTATATCGGCACCCATGCGGCGCATCATATCTATGATACGGCGGTCACCCTGGGCGGAGTGTTCATAGTCAAGCCCCTTGCAGGTAATGCTCTTGCTGCCGGCTACGCCTGCTACAATCCAGAATGCGGCGCCTGACCAATCGGCCTCAACGGCTACCTTGGCGGCAGGTGTTGCAAATCTCTGGCCTGCGGGAATACGGTAACCGTTATCTTTCTCCTCAACATTTATTCCGAACGTGCGCAGGGCATTGATGGTTAATCCTATATATGATGCGCTCTCCAGATGGCCGGTTATGGTGATGGTGCTCTCCTTGCCGCTCAGGGGCAGAGCCATAAGCAGGCCGGAGATGAACTGTGACGATACGCCTCCGTCTATGGTGTAGTTGCCGGCGGGCAGAGTGCCCTGGCACGTGAGAGGCATGTGACCGTTTGCAGACATCTTTACGCCGTGGGCTGTCATCTCCTCATACAGGGGTGAGAGGGGACGCTCCGGCAGACGGCCCTGTCCGGTGAATACGGCATCGGCTCCCAGTGCGGCTGCAACTGGCAGCAGGAACCTTAGGGTTGATCCGCTCTCGCCGCAGTCCAGTGTGGCGCCACGGGTGGGCTTGGATATGGGTGTCACCCTGAATACGCCTCCGTCATAGCTGATATCGGCTCCCAGTGCGTTCAGGCATGCGGCGGTTGCCTCCATGTCCCGGTTCACGCTGTGGCACACTATGGTGCAGGGCTCACTGGCCAGCGCGGCGCAGATGAGCATGCGGTGCGCCACAGATTTAGATGGCGGCACCTGTACCGTACCTGATAGTGTTCCCTGTGTGGTGACTGTCATAATCCTATCTTTTTCATCAGTTCCAGAACCTGGGTGGCGGGCATTTTCTGCAGTATGCAGTGTCCAATGGACTCGGGCAGTACAAGTGTAATGTCACCGGCGCTGCGTTTCTTGTCCGACAGGATTACCTGATACATCTGCTCAGCAGAGAAGGGACATGAAAGGTCAAAACCGTAGTCTCTTACCACCTGGCTTACGGCATCTGTAAGGTCAGGCAGACCGTATGCTGCACCCACCTTGGCGGCAATCACCATTCCGCGGGCCACAGCACTGCCGTGGCTGATGGTGAATCCGCTCAGTTTCTCAATGGCGTGACCGAACGTGTGTCCAAAGTTGAGCAGGCCGCGCATTCCGCGGTCAAACTCATCCTGCTCCACTACGTCACGCTTTATGCTTATGCATCGGGCAATCACCTGCTCCAGGTCAAAAGTGCCGGGTTTGGCGATTACCTGTGCCAGCTCGCTGTCAAGTATGAATCCGTATTTAATTACCTCGGCGAATCCGTCACGCAGCACGTCGGGATCCAATGTGGATAGCGTGTCGGTGTCCAGATATACCAGAGCCGGCTGGTGGAACGCTCCAACCAGGTTCTTGCCGGCGCTTATGTCAACGGCTGTCTTTCCGCCTACCGATGAATCGACTGCAGCCAGCAGGGTGGTTGGTACCTGGATGAAAGGTATGCCACGCAGATAGATGGCTGCGGCGAATCCCGCCATATCACCTACAACACCGCCACCCAAAGCCAGAACCAGATCCGTGCGTGTTACCTGCGCCTGGACCATGGTGCCTATGAATGCTGTCACGTTGTCCAGGGTCTTGCTCTGCTCGCCGTTCTCTATCACGTGGCTCACTACGGTGAATCCTGCTTTTTCAAGTGAACGGGTAACGGTCTTGCCGTAAAGCGGGAACACCTTGTCATCACTCAGAATGGCAATCTTGCAGGGCTTGAACTGCTCTTTTGCAACCTGGCCGATGCCTGACAGACCTCCTTTACGGAGCAGTATGTCATAGGTGCCGGATGCGTGGACGGTGATTCGGGTAGGGGTCTCCATATTATTTGTCGGAAAGTTCTTTTGCTATACGTCCGTCACGCAACAGTGCGCAGAGTGTGGCGGCGTCATCGGCCTCCATGGCACTTGCGTACTGCGTGAGGTTGTCAATCAGGGTATGTATCTCACGGAGCAGGTTGTCCTTGTTGTCAAGGAACAGCTCTGTCCACATATTCTCGTTAAGCCAGGCTACGCGTGTAAGGTCGCGGAAACTGCCTGCGCTGTAGCCTTTGTGCTGCTGGGCTGTGGGGCTCTTGATGAAGGCGTTTGACACTACGTGTGCCAGCTGTGACGTGAAGGCAATCATGCGGTCATGGTCATCGGCCGATGTGAATACCACACGCTTAAGCTGCATGGGCTCCAAGAGGCTCTTTATGCGGTCCAGCAACTCTATGTCATCATGAGTAGGCGGAACGATGATCATTGATGCGTTCTGGAACATGGTGGCACGTGAGTTCTTGTAACCTGAGAGGTGCGTGCCTGCCATGGGATGTCCGCCGGCATATGTGAATCCGTATTTGGATGCTACCTCCATGCCGCACTCCACGACCTTGCGCTTGGTTCCGCAGTCATCAATGACTACGGTATGTTTGGCAATCTCCTTTCCGTGCTCACGGAGCCACTGGCATGCGGCATCGGGTGTGACCGCAATATGTATAAGGTCACACTGCTTTATGTTATTGCTGTCCAGTATGCCGTTGAGCGTGCCCTCCAGCTCCGCAAAACGGCTAACTGACTCGTTAAGGTCAAAACCAAGAACGGTCCAGCCGGCCTCATGATATGTCTTGGCCAGTGATCCGCCAATAAGGCCCAATCCTACAACAGCTACCGTGCTCATATCAGATTATCTGCTTGAGTGCCATTACCTTCTTTGCAACCTCATCAAACTGTGCGGGAGTGAGTGACTGGGCACCGTCGCAGAGTGCGTGGATGGGGTCGTTGTGTACCTCTATGATAAGACCGTCGGCACCTGCGGCTGCGGCAGCCAGTGACATGGACGGAACCAGACGTGACTTGCCGGTGGCATGGCTGGGGTCTACTATGATGGGCAGATGTGACAGTTCCTTTACTACCGGTATGGCGGAGAGGTCAAGCACGTTACGGGTGTATGTGTCGTAGCTGCGGATACCGCGCTCGCACAATACGATGTTCTCATTACCGCCGGCCATGATATACTCGGCGCTCATGAGCCACTCCTTGATGGTGCTGGCTATGCCGCGCTTGAGCAGGATAGGCTTGCGGGTACGTCCCAGAGCCTTGAGCAGCTCAAAGTTCTGCATGTTGCGTGCACCTACCTGAAGCATGTCTACGTCCTCAAAGAGTTCCAGGTGACGCTCGCTCATGATCTCGGTGACGATTGGCAGGCCGGTAGCCTTACGTGCCTTGCGCAGCAGTTCCAGACCGTCGGCACCCATTCCCTGGAAATCATACGGGCTGGTGCGGGGTTTGAATGCGCCGCCGCGCAGCATTGTAGCGCCCGATGCCTTGACGTCCTTGGCAATATCGGTAATCTGCTCCTCGGACTCTACAGAGCAGGGACCTGCAATCATGACAAAGTTGCCGCCGCCAATCTTGACCTTGTTCTCACCCTCACCTATCTCTACTACGGTATCGGCCGGATGGAATCGGCGGTTGGCGCATTTGAAAGGCTCGCTTATGCGGGTTACGCTCTCAATTATGTCAAGGCCGCTCAACAGGTCGGGGTCTATACGGCTGGTATCACCTATAAGACCTATTACTGTCTGGAACTGACCCTCGGAAATGTGAATGCCCACTCCCTGGCCTTTGAGCCAGTTGATAAGGTTTTTCTTTTGAGTCTCTGAGACTCCTGCTTTGAGTACTGCTATCATAGTTTTATGTTTTTGTTTCTTTCTTTTCCGGTTTGCAACAAAAAAGCCCGGATATCTGTCCGGGCTCTCTGTTATTTCTTATTTGTAGGCATACAACAAATTACCCGGCATATTGTCTGGTAAACCAAAAGTAATAAAAGTATGCGTTGAATGATCTCATATCGGCCGCAAAGGTACATAACATTTTGTTCCGTTGTTATCTTTTGAGCTGTTTTTTTTAATACTCAAAAATGATGACCGGCTATCATTGGCATACGTAATTAGTGTAGCCGAGAGAGTAATCGTAATAAAGGCGGATAACACCGTCCGGACTATAGAAAGTGGTATTGGAGACATCACCATAGATGTTCAGGCGTGAGCCGGCATTCATAGTTACCATACCGTTGATATTACCGTTAATGGTCAGTTCGGCGTTCTTCTGCAAGGCTATGTTACCCTCAATATCACCTATGACTTTCAGATAGCTGCCCTGAGAGATAATGATAGGTAATACACCCGTGCTCTTGATTGCAACCTTGTCGCGATTCATGATATAGCTTGATTTCGAGAATATCATGGATGAATGAATGATGCCCCCGCCATGTTCGCTGGAAAGTTGTAACTGGCCGTCCAGACGGGCGTCGAACAGATGCACATTCGATCTGCCGCTGCAAATGATATCTGCCGCACCGCTGTTGTATACAGCATAGTTTCCACTATAGGAAAGGTTGTACTTGCCGTCCTGAGGAGTGCATGTACGTACCGGTGTCTCATTATAGGAAATAACCAGAAGTTTCTGTTTCTGCATAACCAGACTCTGCTTGAAATTGCCGCTTCTGTACTTATCGGCCTCAACGGTCCATGTGCCCTGATAAGTATCCAATGTTGTCCAGTCAATGGCCCTGAGTGTCATTACATCATCCTTTTGGTCATACCTGGTGTCGACATAGTATGGCATTGACAGATAGAGCTTCTGACATGATACAGGTATTGTGGTGATACTGCCCTTATTCCTGGAATAGACCCGATACATGTTTGAAATACCTTCGCGCTCTGATGAGAGTGTAGCCTTCTTGAGCCGGGTCACCTGCGCGGGAGTGGTTCCGTCCTCCTGAACGAATGACATATCTATTTCAAGTCGGGTATCAACCGGCGTTAACTTCAAGGTGTCGCGTGACTCTATTACATGACTGACAGACAGGTCGGGAAGTGTGGTGTAAATCCTTAAATAGCGGTGCTCTATTGCGCTTTTGGCCGATCCGTCCTGATTAGTGTAATCGGCGTACAGTCCGTCAATGCCATTGTCGTCCTGTTTCCAGCCATATAGTATCATGATTGAGGGTTCGATGCCTACACCTCTGGTTATAGGATCATATTTAATTTCATCGTCCAGGAGATAAGTTCGATAAAATGTCACATCACCCGTAAGCGTACATGAAAGGCTGTCGGCCGATATGTCAGTCTGCTTAAGCGGGATGTCCTCACCGAGCGGGGTGCATGCCATTGCTATCCACGAGGCATGGTACAGATATGCCTCACGGCCGTCGCCGAACCTGACGCCTGACTCCGGATCGGCAATCCTGACAGGAATGCAGACGTGATTTATAAGGGCTCCGTTCTGATCATACCGGGGCTCCCGTTCAGAATCACTCATCTTTTCATTGTCGCATGCGGCAAAGGCTATGCCTGCAAACAAAACGTACATAAAGGACTTTTTCATTTTCATATTATCGTAGTTGTAATGAAGTCAGTTTTAATCTTTCTTTTGAGCGCGTAGCTCTTCAATATAGGCGGCGGTGATGACGCCTGACGGGAGTGCTATGATTGCAACGCCGAATAGGCTTGAGACCATGCTTATGAATCGGCCGATATCGGTTACGGGAGTTACGTCGCCGTAGCCTACTGTTGTCAGGGTTACGGTGGCCCAGTAGAGCGCGTCAAAGAAGTTCTCAAAGGATGCCTGGCCGGTCTCAGGATTGATATGCGGCTCGGCGTTGAACATAACCAGGGCCGATACGAATATGTAGAAAACAGCTATTCCCAGTACCGTGAACAGGATTTTCTTCTCGCGGCGGATTACGTTGCCCAGTGTCTTGATATTCTGTGAGTAACGTATGAACTTGAAGAGTCTGAGTATCCTGAGCAGACGTGATATTCGGAGCACCTTGAATCCCTGACCCAATATATTCAGACCCGGCAGTATGGACAGGAAGTCTATGATTGCCCACGGAGTGATGGGATAAAGCAGGAATGACCATTTGCCCTTGCCGACTATGTAATCGGCCACAATCCAACGCAGCACGTAATCGAGTAAAAGGAGTCCAACGGTCACGTTTTCAATGATTTTGAAGACGGGATAGGTCTCAATGAACATGAGCGGGATGATGCTGGCGGTGATGGCTGCCAGAATGATGAAATCATAGATGTAACTTACCCAGTCTTTGTCGCGGCCCTGCTCGACAATGGTGTACAATCTCTTTCTCATAACGGTCTAGGAATTGGATTGACCGCAAATATAACTTATCTTTGCGGTAAATAACAAGAAAATGGCACAGACAACAGCAGACGACAAGAAAATCATCTTCTCCATGGTGGGGGTGAGCAAGCAGTTCCAGAACAACAAGCAGGTTCTTAAGGATATTTACCTGAGCTTCTTTTACGGCGCCAAGATAGGTATCATAGGTCTTAACGGTAGCGGTAAATCAACCCTGCTCAAGATAATTGCAGGTATTGAAAAGAGCTATCAGGGACAGGTTGTGTTCAGTCCCGGTTACAGTGTGGGCTATCTGCCTCAGGAGCCTCAGTTGGACCCTGACAAGACCGTCAAGGAGGTTGTGATGGAGGGTGTTCAGCAGATATATGATACCCTTAAGGAGTATGATGAGGTGAACCATAAGTTCGAGCTCCCCGAGTATTATGAGGATCAGGACAAGATGGACGCCCTTATGGCACGTCAGGCTGAACTGCAGGATATGATTGACGCTACCGATGCATGGAACATAGATAACCGTCTGGAACAGGCGATGGATGCGCTGCGCTGTCCGCCCGAAGACCAGAAGACAGGCGTCCTGTCCGGTGGTGAGCGCCGTCGCGTGGCTTTGTGCCGTCTGTTGTTGCAGCAGCCCGATATACTGCTGCTGGATGAGCCTACCAACCATCTTGATGCCGAGAGCATACAGTGGCTGGAGCAGCATCTGAACCAGTACGCAGGTACGGTTATTGCCGTAACTCATGACCGTTACTTCCTGGACAACGTAGCCGGCTGGATCCTGGAACTTGACCGTGGTGAGGGTATTCCATGGAAGGGTAACTACTCAAGCTGGCTGGAGCAGAAGTCACAGCGTCTGGCTCTGGAGGAGAAGCAGGCTTCAAAGCGCCGCAAGACCCTGGAGCGTGAGTTGGAGTGGGTTCGTATGGCTCCCAAGGCCCGTCAGGCCAAGGGTAAGGCCCGTCTGAACTCATATGACAAACTCATGAATGAGGACGTAAAGACCAAGGAGGAGAAACTTGAGATATTCATACCCAACGGTCCGCGTCTGGGTAACAAGGTAATTGAGGCCAAGGGTGTACAGAAGGCATTCGGTGACAAGCTGCTGTTTGATGACCTGAACTTCTCACTGCCGCCAAACGGCATTGTCGGTGTCATCGGCCCTAACGGTGCCGGTAAGACCACTTTGTTCCGCCTTATCATGGGACTGGAAAAGGTAGATAAAGGTACATTTGAGATAGGTGAGACCGTAAAGATTGCATACGTTGACCAGCAGCACAAGGATATCGATCCTGAGAAGAGTGTCTATCAGGTGGTGAGCGGCGGCAACGAGATTATACGCATGGGCGGCCGTGACATCAACGCGCGTGCATATCTGGGCCGATTCAACTTTACCGGTGCTGACCAGGAGAAGAAATGCGGCGTGCTGTCAGGTGGTGAGCGTAACCGCCTGCAGTTGGCTATGGCGCTCAAGGAGGAGGGCAACGTGCTGCTGCTTGATGAGCCTACCAACGATATCGATGTAAACACTCTGCGTGCTCTTGAGGAGGGCCTTGAGGATTTTGCAGGCTGCGCTGTAGTAGTCAGCCATGACCGCTGGTTCCTGGACCGTATCTGCACACACATCCTCTCATTCGAGGGTGACTCAAAGGTGGTATTTTATGAGGGCTCCTACAGCGAGTACGAAGACTACAAGATCAAACAATTAGGCTATCAAGAACCGAAAAGAATACATTACCGCAAGTTGCAGTAATGTGGAATTGGGGACAGTCCCCTTTTCCACATGCTGAAGCAAGTGGTTATAGCTAAATTTAATACGTGGAAAAGGGGACTGTCCCCAATTCCACATTTTCAGGATATGAAAAGGATTTTGTTTCTGTTGTCAGTGGTTTCAGTTCTGGCGGGATGCCAGAGTGATCCGTTTGTGGTAAAGACTACGAATGGTAAGGTACGCGGATTTGACGAAGAGGGTACCATGGCGTTCAAGGGTATACCGTATGCTCATGCCGAGCGCTGCATGCCTCCTGCTCCGGTAGCCAAGTGGGATACAGTAATGAATTGCACGGAGTGGGGACCGCAGTCACTGCAGAGCGGCCGCATCCAGCCGGGCAGTGCCGAGGACTGCTGTGTGCTGAACGTCTGGACTACCGGTACAAAAGGTAAGAAACCTGTCATGTTCTGGTGTCACGGAGGCGGTTTTGACTCAGGTACATCGGCCTGGAATCCGGGCATGTGTCTGGCACAGAAGGATGTGGTGGTAGTGAGTCTTAACCATCGTCTCAATATAGTTGGATTCCTGGACCTGTCTGCCACCGGTGATCCCAAGTACAAGTACTCCGGTAACGTGGGCATGATGGATGCCGTAAAGGCGCTGGAGTGGGTGCATGACAATATCCGTAAGTTTGGCGGCGATCCTGATAACGTGACCATATTCGGTGAATCCGGAGGCGGCGGAAAGGTGGGCACTCTGATGTGTATGCCGGCTGCCAAGGGCCTGTTCCACAAGGCAATTATCATGAGCGGCACAATCCTGAACGTGAACAACAAGTCCATGACCGAGGAACTGGGTCTGGCAGTACTTGATGAACTTGGCATTCCGCACAGCGAGCCTGACCGCATTAAGGATGTCCCTTATGACAAACTCTATCAGGCCGGCCAGCGTGCACTCTCCGCAAGGGGACTTGTCCGTACGCCCGGCACCCCCATAATGTGGGGCTTTGGCCCGGTACCCGATGGCGAGGTTCTGCTCCAGCAGCCTTTCCAGCCTGATTTCGCATCCATATCAAGTGACATACCTTTAATAATAGGAACTACATTCAATGAGTTGCAGCGTGGCCAGTATAACCGCCCCATGACTCTGGAGCAGGCCAAGGATGCCGTACGCACAACATTCGGTGATGAGACCGATGCCTATGCCGATGCGCTGGCCCAGGCGTGGCCCGATTATATCCCGCAGGATCTGCCCTCAATAGACAACCTGTTCCGTGCCAAGACCATCATCACGGCCGATGCCGCATCGGCCTCAAAGAAAGCTCCGGTGTACAATTACATGTTCACATGGAAATCCCCGCTCACCCGCATATCGGCCCATGGAGCGGAACTCAATTTCTGTTTCAACACCCTGCATCATGCAGGTCGTGACCTGCCCAATCCGTCAGAAAAAGACCTTCTGCTTGCCGACCGTATGGCACAGTCCTGGGCTAATTTTGCCCATACAGGCAATCCTAACGTAGATGGTCTGCCGGAGTGGCATCCCTACACGCGTGAAAACGGTGAGTGCTTTATGTTTGACCATGAGATAGAGGTTCGTCACAACTTTGACCGCACGCTTGAGGAGATAATTAACCGCCATTGTTTCAAGAAGTTGGATGAATTCAGAGCAACAGGTTCACTAAAATAATTAGTTTTGTTTGCATTTTTATAAGAATTCTTTTTTACCTTTGGCAATACTAAGGGTAGTCCTTTGTTTTTTTTATTAACTATAAATCCTTGTATGATTATGAGAAAACCATTCTTTCTTCTTACTGCACTGTCACTTTCGACAGTTATGGCGGGCGCCCAGGTTGCTCCCGGCAAAGATTACGAGACAATTACAGAGAGTAACATCACTGAAGAGGCTGATCTGACACAGATTGCCTACGATTTCAAGATTCATCCCCTTAAGGCTGATGGCAGGATTGATGACATTGGCGGTATTAAGAGTTGGGGTAGCGTAATGTTGGCCCGCAACGGTAACAGCAGCAAGATCCTGCGTTTTGACAATTATAAGCTTACCGGTACGATTGACAAGCTGGGTATAGGTGAGGATGAGTACTATTTCATAGAGGATTTCTCTTATGATGCAGCCAACAACTCCATCTATATAGAGAATGACTCCAACCTGGTCACTTATGATGCAAAGACATTCAAGTTCAAGGAGAAACAGACTATTAACATCGCGATTCAGAATGTCCTGAACCTTGGTGATAAGATGCTTTATTACGGCTTCTTTAATGATGAGTATCAAAGAAGCAGAATGCGTACAGATGATAAGGTGTTCCTGCCTAAAGAGTCAATGATACTGGTAGACAGGGATGAGCGTGACCTTAAGAAAGGTACGGTACTCTATAGGGAGAGTTACCTGCAGAGACAGATGCTCGGATACCCTGAGCTGTTCTATGTCAACCCCAAGAACCGTTCAACATGCCTTACCGGATTTGTAAACAGAATTGTCACATTTGACGACAATAAGGTGACCGATGTCTATCGTTTCAAATTAGGAGACGGTGACGTTCCCGCATCAATTGCAGGTATATTTGAAAAGGATGAGTTTACATCGGACGAACTGTCACGTGCCATGACCATCATATCAAATCAGATGTCAAGCGGTCCTGTGGCAACCAATACCTATAATATCATGGTTGACGGAAAGACGGTGAGCTTCAGGGTTACCTATAATGGTGATTTAGGCTCAAACAGCCGTTATCTGTACTTTGTTCATGATGACAAGGGAACCAAGGTTTACAAGCATCTGCGCATTCCCGGCATAAGGCAGGATATAGATCCTACCGGTGCCAACGGCAACCATCAGATTGCTATCATATCAAACGTATCCAACGTTATTGATGAGAGTGCAGAGATGTCACCCCTGGCAAAACAGATCGTTGACGAGCTCAAGAAACAGAACGACGGTAATCCCGTGCTGATTGAGTTCCGCTTCAAATAAAGAACCGTTTGAATTCCGATTCAAAGTTGGGTGTAAGGATGTCCTTTCCAAGGGCATCCTTTATTTCTTGCATGGTCCAGAATCGGCCGCCGGCAAGTTCATCCTGGCTGGGGTGGATGGGGCCGTCGTAGACGGTGCGGAATACGTTGACAAGCTCTTTCTCTACCTTGCTTTCAAATACGTAACGGCCCATGGGGGTGGGGTTGGGTACGCTTATTCCCAGTTCCTCCATCACCTCACGCTGAAAGGCCTGCTCCACAGTTTCGCCGTAGCTGATGTGACCTCCCACGGCGGTGTCCCACTTGCCGGGCTGGATGGGTTTCCAGTCGGGGCGGCGCTGCAGGTAGAGTTCACCACGGGAGTTGAATACGTGAAGATGTACTACGGGATGCAGAACCTTGCGGCCGTCATGGGCTTCACCGCGCAGTATCTTTCCCAATACGTTCCCATTCTCATCGACAATGGGAAACAGTTCGTTGTCGTTATCAGAATTCATGTGGGTCAGCGTCTTGGAGTACGGGGAATTTGGCGCGGAAACGGGCCAGTTTTTCAAGGTCAAGTTCTGCGCTTATCATTTGGGGTTGCTCATCGGTCTGGATAAGCGTTTCTCCGTAGGGGGTTATGATGGCACTGTGACCGGGATAGAAACCAAAATCATCGCTGCCTGAGCGGTTCACGCCTATGGCATAGCACTGGTTCTCTATGGCACGGGCACGCAGCAGGGTGTCCCAGGCAAGGATCCGTTTATCGGGCCAGTTGGCGGGATATATCACGGCGTCGTAATCGTCACGGTTGCGGCTGAATGTGGGGAACCTGAGGTCATAGCAGATGAGCAGCATTATCCTCAGACCGCGGAAGTTTATTACAACCCTCCCTTCACCGCGGGAGTAGTGCATGCTCTCACCGGAGTATGTAAAGAGATGGTGCTTGTCATAATAATCAATGGTGCCGTCAGGTTTGGCAAAGCAGAAACGGTTATAGACTTTACCATTCTCTGCAACCGGAAGCGTGCCGCATACGGCCGCGTTCAGCTGTGACGCCTTGTCACGCATCCATGTCACGATAGGGCCGTCCATGGTCTGGACTACCTCTGACGGGTCAATATACTGTCCGGTGGCGAACATCTCGGGCAGAACATATATGTCTGCTCCGCATCCGCTGCCGATAAGGTTGTCAGCATGGGCAATGTTTTGTTGCCAGTCACCTTTTTCAGGTGCGTTCTGTACGATTGAGATTCTCATATTGTGGCTGCAAAATTACGTCATATTTCCCACAATTATTTATATTTGCCATATTCAAACAAACACGTGCAAATGAAAACTTACCGATTATTGACCATTGCAGCGGCTTTAGCCGTTTCGGTTGCAGTCAACGCGCAGACAGTTAGCGGTTCTGTGGATGACGGTTTTGAAATTAAGGCCGGCAAAGTGACAATGAAAGTCAGCGCCAAGGAGGGCGGCAAAATCATGTCTTACAAGTATGATGATGTTGAGATGCTTTCCCAGTTGCGAATGCAGAATCAGTATGGCAGCACTTTCTGGACCAGTCCTCAGAAAGAGTGGAACTGGCCTCCTGTAACCGAATTTGACAGAGGTGCCTACACCGTTGAGTCCGATGACTCCAAACAGTTGGTTCTCACCAGTCAGGTGGCCCGTAAACTACCGTTCCGGATAAGCAAGCAATATACTCCTGACTCCAAGGGAAAATACATACGTGTCTCATATACCATCACAAACAAAGGTGAAGAGACCCGCAAGGTTGCACCGTGGGAAATATCCCGCGTAGTGGCTGATGAAGAAGGCCTGATATTCTTTGACGCTCCGGTGGAGAGCATCACCCCCGCTAACCTTATCCCTTTCAATGGTGAAGCAGGTGCATCATGGTATAACTTTGAGACAGGCTCCCAGAACCGCAAGATCAATGCCGATGGCAAGGGCTGGCTGGCATACGCTTCAAACGGTCTTCTTATGATCAAGAAATTCGATGATATAACCTCCTCACAGCCTGCGCCCGATGAGGCCGAGATTCAGGTCTATGTAAATCAGGGCAAGACATACATAGAGTTGGAGAGCCAGGGAGAGTATAAGTCATTGGCTCCCGGAGAGGGATTGACATGGGTAGTTGACTGGTATCTGATACCCCTCAAGGACAAGGCCGTGCCCTCAAAGAAACTGCTTGACCTGGTTCGTAAAACCATTAAGTAAAAAATCCAACTAACCAAATTGCCTGTATGAAAAGAATTATAACCATTCTTACGTTTGCGTTGGCATTACAGCCCGCATATGCACAGCAAACCCTTAAGGGCGCATATGCCGATGCGTTCAAGATGGGTTGTGCCGTTAACTCGCAGATAGTCAGCGGGCGTGACAACCGCTCAGCGCAGATAATACTGCAGCAGTTCAACGCGGTATCGCCGGAAAACGACATGAAAGCCGAGGTATTGCATCCCAGACCTGATACTTGGAATTTCCAGGCTGCAGACCGGTATGTCCGGTTTGCCAATGATAACGGAATGTGGGCGTTGGGACATACTCTGGTGTGGCATAACCAGACTCCGGATTTCTTTTTCAATCACGATGACGGTACGCCCAAAAGCCACGATGAGATGGTTGAGACCATGCGCTCGTATATAGAGACCGTAGCTGGGCATTTTGCAGGTAAGGTTAATGCCTGGGATGTGGTTAACGAGATCATGGATAATGATGGTTCTTATCGCAAAACATTGTGGACCAATGCTTTTGGCGGAGACGGAGATGAAGTTGTCCGTCTCGCGTTCAAGTTTGCCCACCAGTATGATCCCGAAGCGGAGTTGTATTACAACGATTTCAATGTGTGGCGTCCTTCTAAGCGTGACGGAATAGCCCGTATGATAAGGATGCTGCAAAAGGAGGGAATAAGGATTGACGGTGTGGGTATACAGGCGCACTGGGGCCTTAATTTCCCTAAGAACGAATACATAACTGCTGCCATAGACACATTTGCCGCTCTGGGATTGAAGGTAATGATAACTGAGCTTGATGTGGATGTACTCCCTCTCACCAAGGAGGGACAGGTGATTGGCAAATCCCTGCAGGATCCCCTCTATCAGTTGGAGGAGTTCGAGACATATCTGGATCCTTACAAGAACGGTTTGCCCGATGATGTCCAGGCACAGCTTACTGCCCGCTATAAGGAACTGATGCAGATTTTCTACGATCGCCGCGATAAGATAGACCGCGTGACCATTTGGGGGCTGCATGACGGCATGTCCTGGAAAAACGGCTATCCCATACCCAACCGGACTAATTATCCGTTGCTTTTTAATCGTGACCGTACACCCAAACCGGCGTTTGAAGCAGTGTTGAACATTCCTAAACAATAGTATATGAAAACTTTAAAGCAATTACTGACCATCATTGCGGCTTTTTCTTTCTGTGCCGCACCTGCCATGGCGCAGGAGAGTGTTCCGGTTTACAAGAACACCAATTATTCGTTTCAGGAGCGTGCGGTTGACCTGGTGTCACGCTTGACCCTTGAGGAGAAACAGGCCCTTCTGGGCAACAATATGGCTGCAGTGCCGCGTCTGGGCATAAAGCAGTATAACGTATGGAGTGAGGCTCTGCACGGTGTGCTGTCAGGAGCTAACGCACAGGCCGGACTGCAGGGACCTACGTCATTCCCGGGCAGCGTTGCCTTAGGCTCAAGCTGGGATCCGGAACTGATGGAGCTGGAGGCATCGGTCATAGCCGATGAGGCCCGTGCCATATTCCAGACCGGTACCAAGGGCCTGACATTCTGGAGTCCGGTTGTGGAGCCGATACGTGACCCGCGTTGGGGACGTACCGGTGAGAGCTACGGTGAGGATCCGTATCTGGCCGCAGTGATGTCAAGCGGTTTTGTGCGCGGTTTTATGGGCAGTGACCCCAATTACATCAAGGCCGTGCCCTGCGCCAAGCACTATTTTGCCAATAACAGTGAGTTTGACCGCCATGTGGGCAGTTCCAATATGGACAGCCGTGACATGCGTGAGTTCTATCTCTATCCCTACAAGGAGCTGATAGAGAAGGACAACCTGCCGTCTATCATGTCATCATACAATGCGGTGAATCACGTGCCTACATCGGCCAGCGCACTCTATCTGGATACCATTGCCCGTCGCACCTACGGCATGAAGGGTTATGTGACCGGTGACTGCGCCGCCATTGAGGATATCTATACCGGACATTACTATGTGGAGACTGCCGAGGAGGCTACCGCCGCAGGTCTTAAGGCCGGTGTTGACTCTGACTGCGGAAGCGTATATCAGCGTTACGCCCTGAGCGCACTTGAGAAGGGTCTCATCACGGAGGCCGATATGGACCGTGCACTGGTGAATATGTTCATCATACGTATGCGTACCGGTGAGTTCGATCCGCTCATGAAGGTTCCGTATGCCAACTATCCGGCCAGCACCGTGAACTCGGAGCGCAGTCAGGCAATCGCCATTGAGGTGGCTACACGCACTCCGGTACTGCTCAAGAATGAGAAGGTGAGCGGTACTGACGGCAAGGCTCTGCCTATCAGCCTTGAGGGAATCAAGAGCATTGCGCTGATAGGTCCGCAGGCTGATCGCGTGGAGTTGGGACCGTATTCAGGCCGTCCTGAGCAGTCAAGCCGTACCACTCCTTATGCCGGAATAAGCAAGTACATTGCCGATAAGGGATTGGATGTTGAGGTTACGCTGGCATCGGGCGGAAGCACCAAGAGCAAGAGTAACCTGCTGTATGTGGCCTGGTTTGAGCTTGAAAAGTCCGATGGCGCCAAGAGCCGTCATGATGCTACTCAGTACAGCTCATCATCCGATGGTATTACAGTGGGTTCAGGTATGGGAACCGAGGAGCAGGTCCGCTCAATCGATGACGGTTCATGGACCGCATATGAGAATATCGACCTGATTAACGTTGAGAAGATCACCATCGGCGCAAACATTCCTACCGAGGGCGGTATCATTGAGGTGCATGTGGGTTCACCCGAGGGTAACCTTATAAGCACCATCGAGGCTACACGTGCATCGGGTAAGCGTGTAGGCGGCGTATACGGCGCAAGCACCCCCATGGAGGCCAAGGTGAACAAGCTGGGTTACAACGGCCCGCAGACCCTCTATCTGGTATATAAGGCACCTGAGGATGATGAGATTCCTGAGGATGTATTGGCAGCAGCCCGCAAGAGCGACGTTGCAATCGTATTTGTGGGAACCGATGAGAATACCGCAACCGAGGAGGCTGACCGTCTTACCCTGAACCTTCCGGGCAACCAGGTCAAGCTGATACAGGCTGTGGCAAATGAGAACAGGAATACTATCGTGGTGATGCAGACTCTGGGATGCGTCGAGGTTGAGGATTTCAAGAATCTTGAGAACATTCCCGGCATTCTGTGGACCGGTTACAACGGCCAGGCACAGGGTGCTGCCATTCCGATGGTGCTGTTTGGTGACGTCACTCCCGGTGGTAAACTGAACGCCACATGGTACAAGTCCGTAAAGGACCTGCCGCCTATCACTGACTATACCCTGCGTGCAGAGAACGGCAAGCCCGGACGTACCTTGTGGTACTTTACCAAGCCGGTTTCATATGAGTTCGGTTACGGTCTGAGCTATACCACATTTGAGTACTCGGACTTTACCATAAGCAAGAGTTCAATCACTCCCGATGACAGGATCACCGTAAGCGTAAACGTTAAGAACACAGGTGATTATGACGGTGATGAGGTAGTACAGATCTACGTGACCACACCGGACAGCCCCGCTTCACTGCAGCGTCCTATCAAGCGACTCAAGGGATTCAAGCGCGTTACCATACCGCGCGGACAGACCCGCCGTGTGGAGATAGATATTGACTGCGCCGACCTCTGGTTCTGGGATATGGACAGCGAGCGTATCACTTATGACTCAGGCAAGTATGTATTTGAGATAGGCTCATCATCACAGGATATCCGCGGAACTGTATCGGCCAACATGAACGGCAAGTTCACTCCGCAGCTCAAGACCGTGGTATCTGACTGCCGTCTGTCTGTACTTGAGATAGGTCAGACCGCTCAGTTCCAGACAACCGCGGCACTTACTGATGACTCATTCCTGAGTCTTGACAAGGCTGCCATAAAGTACGTGAGCAGCAATGATGCCGTTGCCACTGTCAATGCCGATGGCTTGCTGACAGCCGTAGGTCCCGGTATAGCAACCGTTACCGTAAGCGTTACATACAACGGCAGGACCGTAAGTGACAGCTACTCTGTAAAGGTAAATGCCGATCTGTCGCTGTCATCACTCAAGAACGCCGGCAAGTCTCTGTTCAAGGCTGGACGCAAGCAGTACAGCGTACTTGGAAAGATGTCTTCAAAGGTTACAGCTACAGCACGTTCCAGACAGCTTAAGGTTGCCGTAGAGCAGGCACCCACCGTTCCCGGAACCGCAATAGTAAAGGTCTATGAACCCGTAACCGGCGATGCAGAGAGTTACTACGTGAATTTTGGCATCAAGGGTGTGTCCGATGAGTTCAAGAACAACAGCCTGGGACGCCAGTGGGATGTGGTACGTCCCGATGATGACAACCTGCTCGTAGCTGACGGCCGTCTGGAGATTACCGCAACTGCAGGTGATATAACCGCCGCTTCCGATAACGGCGTCAACCTGGTGCTTCAGAGTGCCAACAGTGACTGGACCATTGATACCAAACTGCAGACCAGTGCGCTGCCCACGGGTGTCCAGAACGCTGGTCTGGTGGCTTATCAGGACGACTCGCATTTTGTAAAGTTCGTATATACCGGTGCAGCGATGCGTCGAGGCGGACAGCAGCAGGGCGCAGCCGCTCCCGCAGCCGGAAGCCTGCAGCTTTATGTTGAGGAGAACGGTGCATCCAAGAGTACCCAGAGCATAAATCTGGCCGAGGCCGGAGTGGTGGACAATACTATCTGTCTCAAGCTTGAGAAGGATGGCAGCATCTACACCGCATACTATTCAGTTGACGGAAAGAGCTGGGTCATGGCTGCTCAGACGGAAGTGATGCTCAAGGATATCAAGGCAGGTGTGATGGCTTGCAACGGTGTGCAGAACATGCGTATGGGCATGCGTCCGGGTGGAGCCGGGCCGGCAATGGCGGCAGCACAGCAGACGGCACCCCTCAAAGCCTGGTTTGACTGGTTCAGGATAAAGAACAGATAATGCAATCAAGGATGCATTTGATCAATTGGAGACTGTTGCCTGTCATGTTTATCATGTGGCTGGCAACGGCCTCCGATTCTTTTGCCATCACTCCGATAACCGTGGATATCAAACCTTTCGCAGACGGGTTCGTGATGGCGCGTGCCGACGGTCTGCTTACATGGACCGATATGGACGGTAATCCTATTGACAGCGTAAACCTTAAGATGGATATAGCCGGGATTGAGGTGCGTGACGTAGATGTGCTGGCTGTGAGCGGTGACATGAAAGTCATGAAAGTGGATAGGAAAGGCCGGAAAAACCGTTTGTGCCGCAGTCAGATTCAGAACGCTCACGACCATGTGACGGGCATAGCAAGTACAAAAGATAATACATTCATCCTGACGGAGTCAGGGGTGGTATATACCACTACGGATTTCAAATCCTTCAATTCATTGGATTTCAACCGGCTCTACACCGCATTCTATGATGAAGTCAGTTTCTGTTCGATATGTGCATCGGACAATTACATATACATGGCCGGCACCTACAGGAACGGTATGCCGGCGGTATTTACATCGGGCACGGGAAAGATATGGAGTGAACGTGGCCTGACATATACAGAAGAGGGGATGATTCTGGAGCTTGAACAGCAACCCCTGAATCTGGCTTATGACAGCCGTATGGACAGGTTCGTTCTGGCTTGCACGGACGGATACCTGTTCTATATGCCCGGATGCTCTCATTGCAACAGCATAGAGCACAAATCTATGCAGGATATCACGGCCGTGGCATTCAATGACGGTTGCAGCCTGTTCCGTTAAAACAGATCAAGTGAGAGTTGCCCGTCACCCAGCAGGTTGAATGACATGCGGTGATAGGGCGTGGTGCCGTACTGGCGTATGGCTTCGCGGTGTTTTGCCGTGGGGTAACCCTTGTTGTCCAGCCAGTCATACTGGGGGTACTCCTCAGCAATACGGTTCATGAGATCGTCACGGTAGGTCTTGGCCAGGATTGATGCCGCCGCAATGGACATCATCTTACCGTCACCCTTTACGATTGTGGTATGCGGGATTCCGGGATAGGGGATGAAGCGGTTACCGTCTATGAGCAGATGTTCCGGTCTTACCTTAAGCTGGTCAATGGCCCTGTGCATGGCGGTAAATGAAGCCTTAAGGATATTGATCTTGTCTATCTCCCTGTTGTCAACCACACCTACCGCCCAGGCTATGGCCTCACGCTCTATGACAGGACGCAGGTCATAACGCTGTTTCTCAGTGAGTTGCTTTGAATCATTGAGCAAAGGATTGCTGAAATCGGGGGGCAGAATGACCGCTGCTGCATATACAGGCCCTGCCAGACAGCCGCGTCCGGCCTCATCGCAACCGGCCTCAACGCGCCCCTGAACAAGAAACGGCAACAGCGGATTATGACTCATGACAATTTTATTCGTGGCTGTCCAGACGCTGCTGGGCAAGATGCTCAAAGCGTGTGCCGGGACGACCCCAGTTGGCATAAGGATAGATGGATATTCCGCCGCGGGGGACAAAGAATCCTGTAACCTCTATGTATTTGGGATCCATCAGTTTAATGAGGTCCTTCATGATACGGTTTACGCAATCCTCATGAAAACTGCCCACGTTGCGGTAACTGTGCAGGTAGAGTTTGAGTGACTTGCTCTCAACCATTCTCTGGTCAGGGATATAGCTTATACGTATCTCGGCAAAATCAGGCTGTCCGGTGATGGGGCAGAGTGAAGTGAACTCAGGGCAGTTGAAACGTACCCAGTAGTCATTCTCCGGGTGCTGGTTTGAGAATGCCTCAAGAACACCGGGATTATACTCGTTTGAATATGTAGTCTTGTGACCAAGGGCTGTGAGACCCTCATTTTCTCTGTTATCGGCCATTATCAGGAAACTTTGAGTTTGAAAGGATTGTACTTGATGTCGTAGTCAAAGGTGTCTATACCCTCGGCTTTCTTGAGCTTATGTGAGATTGCGCTGGTAACGGGCAGGATTACAATCTCATAGACTGTCTTTACGGTCACCTGTGTGAGAACGATAGACAGTATGGTTGCCATGGGCATGGTGCCAAGGAATGCCAGCGGATAGAAAATGATGGAGTCTGACAACTCTCCGACTACGGTTGATGCTATGGCACGCCATCCGAATCCCTTGCCCTTTGTGGCAATCTTCATGCTTGACATTACCCATGCGTTCATGTGTGAACCCAGGATAAATGCTATAAGTGACGCGATTGTGGTACGCGGAATGAGACCGAACAGTTGGTTGAAACTTCCGGCTACCTCCTGGCTGTCAGGGTAGATGGGCGCAGGCAGTATCGTAACGATATGGGCTGCCACGGCTACGAATGCGCTCAGTGCAAATCCCATCCAGATTACCCACATGGCGCGGCGGTAACCGTAGACCTCAGTGAGCAGGTCATTGATTATGTATGAGATAGGGAAGATGATAACTGCAGCTGAGAGCTGAAGATTGGTGTTTCCTACCCGCCACAGACGCGGCACAAAAAGATTTGATGTGATGAGGCAGACGCAGAACAGTACTGCCAGTACGACGAAAATGGCGGACACATCCTTCCGCCCGTTAATTGTTTTGTTATCGGACATTTTTACTTGTTTTTATAGTGGTTCCAAGCACACTTGTAACGGACACATCCCGTTACTCGACCGCAAAGGTAGAGAAAAAATGCGGCCCGGACAAGTTAAAGCTTGTCAATATGGAACAGAAGGTTCTCCTTGTCGAATCTAATGCCTTTACGGACAAAGAAATCCTCAAGTATTCCCTGATTGGCCAAATCCCTGGGAGAGCCTATGGATACACCTTTGACGGGGTCCATAAGCCAGATGGTATCGGCTATCTGGAGTGCCATGTCAAGGTCATGTGTAGAGAGAAATATGGTCTTGCCTGTAGTGCGTGACAGGCGGTGCAGCAGCTGCATTATCTCAACCTTGCTGGGGAAATCAAGGAAGGCGGTGGGCTCGTCAAGGAATATCACGGGAGTCTGCTGTGCAAGAGCCTTGGCAATCATCACTTTCTGGCGCTCGCCGTCACTCAGGGTCTGGATCATACGGTCCTTGAGCGCAGTGATGCCTACCATACTGATGGCCTGGCTTACTATCTCACGGTCCTGCCCGTTAAGGGTTCCCCAGAATCCGGTGTAGGGGCTGCGTCCAAGTCCTACAAGGTCTTCTACGGTCATGTTTCTGAGGTCAGTCTTCTCAGTAAGAACCACGCCTATGATCTTGGCGAGTTCCTTGTCCGTATAGTCCTTAAGGTCACGGCCCAGGATGGTAATGGTGCCGCTTATGGGAGGCAGGAATGCCGATAGGGTACGCAGCAGCGTGGACTTGCCGGCACCGTTGGGTCCGAGCAGACAGGTGAGTTCGCCGCCCTGAAGGCTGGCGTTTATGTCACGTGCCACTACCGATATCCTGTTACCGGCGCGGTATCCCGTGCTGAGTGAGCGTATCTCTATTGTGGGCTGTTTCATTCCAACTGCGAAGATAGTGTAATTTACTTCATCTTCTTTTTGTGTTACCGATCAATAGTGTATTTTTGTACTCAAAGTGAACCGTATGATCAGAAATTCAATAAAATGTCTTGCCTCATTCTGTAGGACTATGGCAACATTCGCAGTCATCTTATCCGTGACTGCCTGTAACAACGGAGATGTATTGGAAAAGCAGGTTGATCAGCTTTATGACCGGATGCCTCAGCAGGAACGGATAGCTCAGCTCAAGAGTATGTACATGGATGAGCTGTTTGACGCTCAAGGACAGCTTGACACTGCAAAGTGCCGCAAGCTTATACCATATGGAGTGGGCCATTTCTCACAGTTCGCCCTGCAGCAGCCGCGTGATCCCAATGACTTGCGTGACCGTGTGGCAGCTATTCAGGACTGGCTCATGAACAATACTCCCACCGGTATTCCGGCACTCTTCCATGAGGAGGTCCTGTCCGGTATCAATACACTTGGCGCAACGGTCTATCCGCAGCAGATAGGTCAGGCCGGTTCTTTCAATCCCGCCCTGGCTGAACTCAAGACAAAGCAGACTGCAACCCTGATGCGCAAGATGGGTGGAATCCTGGCATTGTCACCAATGGTTGACGTATGCCGTACACCCGGTTTCAACCGTCTTGAGGAGTCATACGGTGAGGACGGGTACCTGAGCGCCGTAATGGGAACGGCATTCGTGCGTGGTCTCCAGCTGGGTGACCTCAAGAAGGGCGTGGGCGCCTGCTCCAAACATTATCTGGGTTACGGAGGCGGCGGTGATGCCGATGAGAAAGAACTGATGGAGGAGATTCTGCTGCCCCATGAGACCATCATACGTCTGGCCGGCGGCAGGACCGTCATGCCGGGTTACCATGCCGTTCATGGTACAAACTGTGTAGCCAACGGCGAGATACTCATGGATATACTGCGCGGGTATGTGGGCTTTGACGGAATGGTGGTGAGTGACTATACCGCCATAGGTCAGATTCCCGGTCTAAGCAGCTCCGCTGCTAAGGCAGCCGAGGCTATAAATAACGGAAACGATGTGGATTTCCCCGAGGGGTCCGATTACCGGAATCTGCAGGAGGCCATAGATAAG
Organism: Bacteroidaceae bacterium; assembly: GCA_045113495.1. Lineage (GTDB taxonomy): Bacteria > Bacteroidota > Bacteroidia > Bacteroidales > Bacteroidaceae > Colenecus. Next base: position 103,711 of record JBGUIZ010000054.1, on the reverse strand, counting down.
GGGCTGGTCAAACCTGAGGCTTTTGAGCGTGCCGTGAAGGATGTGCTGCGTCATAAGCTGCGCGCCGGACTCTTTGATGAGAATCCCTATCTGTACAGCACGGAGAACATAATCCTGGACACCCCCGAGGAGCGTCGTGCCGCATATGATATAGCGTCACAGTCCATAGTCCTGCTTGAGAACAACGGCGTTCTGCCGCTCAAGGATGTAAAGAACATCCTGGTTACAGGACCAAACGCAAACTCCATCTGGGCCATGTGCGGTGACTACACCTATCCCGCCATGTCATATTTCTGGAAGAGGGTAGAGGATATTGCCGATCAGGACCAGCCTCATATAGTAAAACTCCTGGAGGGTATGAACAACCGCAAGCCTTATGGAATGAACATAATGTACTCACGCGGTTGTGACTGGACAGAGGAACTGGAGACAAAATACCGCGAGGACGGTGATGAGCGTGCCTGGGACTGGTACATACTGCACCGTATGGTCAAATCGGGTGAGGTGGCCGATAAGAAAGAGGCCCTGCGCCTGGCTGCAAAGGCCGATGTCATCATTGCCGCCATGGGTGAGAACGTGATGCTGTGCGGTGAGAACCGTGACCGTATGGGACTGCGCCTGCCCGGCAAACAGGAGGAGTTCGTGGAGGAGCTCATCAAAACCGGCAAGCCTGTGGTGCTGATTATGTTCGGAGGCCGTGCTCAGGTGGTATCAGGCCTTGCCGAGCGTTGTGCCGCCGTAATCCAGGCCTGGTATCCGGGTGAGGAGGGCGGACATGCCGTTGCGGATATACTGTACGGCTATATCTCTCCGTCGTCAAAACTTTCTGTAAGCTATCCCAATACTGAGCTATTTGAGCCTATCTGCTATAACCGCTCAACCGGGAAGGATCCGCGCGTACAGTGGCCGTTCGGTTACGGACTCAGCTATACCACGTTTGAGTACAGTGACCTTAAGGTTGAGGATGCAACTACAAAAGATGAGTCTCTTACAGTTTCATTTACCGTAAAGAATACCGGTAACGTGACATCGGATGAGATTGCCCAGATATATCTGTCACCCACCACAGACAGCCAGAATATCCGTCCCATCCAGCTGCAGGGATTCAGCCGTGTTTCACTTGAACCGGGTGAGAACGAGACGGTAAGTATCCGTCTCTACACGGAACAGTTCGGTTACTACAGCAATGACGGAGAGCGCCGATGGAACATAGATCCCGGTCAGTTCATCATCAAGGTGGGCAGCTCTTCTACTGATATAAGACTTGAACAGAGTGTTACGATAAGCGGCAAGCATGTGGACAAACCGCTTAGAGACCACTATTTTTCTGAAAGGATATTATGAGAAGGATTTTTTTGTTGTTCCTGGCATTGATTACAGTTTCATGTGTTGACTGGGAACATCTGTTTAACAGAGAAGATGAGGGTGAACCGGAACCGGAGCCGGTAGGTCCTGCCGTGACTGAGGACGGCCAGCTCTATAACATGGATTTTGACCTGTGGTATAGGGACGGCAGTTATTATGAGTGCTACGGCGAAGGGGCATCGAGAGAACAGAAAAACGTCTGGGGATCGGCCAATTCCTCAACAGCCAAACTCGGCCGATACACCTGTGTTCCTGAGAGCGTGTTCGTGGCTGTGCCCGGTCCCGGAAAATGGGCTGTCAAACTCAAGACTCAGATGGTCAAGTTCATGTTCATCAAGAAACTGGCTGCGGGTAGTGTGTTCACAGGTCAGATGGGCAGCATAGAGTTCAGCAGTTTGAGTGCTACTCTCAAATGGGGAATCCCATTCAGCTTGCGCCCCAAGACCTTGGAAGGATATGCATGTTACAAGCCTGTAGACATCAATGTAGCCAAGGCTCCGTATGACAGTCTTGGAGGAACCCTGGATAAAGGTCATGTGTTTGTACTGCTCACCGATTGGGACAGACAGTTTACGGTTGATCCTGCAACCGAGACCTTAGTGGATATTGACAATGATACTTGCATAATAGGATACGGTAAAGTGGCTTTTGACCGAGTCATGGATGATTATGAAAAGTTTACCATTGATATCGATTACCGCAATGACCGCACGCCACGATATGTGGTGATCGTCGCTTCATCAAGTGCCTATGGTGATTACTTTACCGGTGGTGAAGGCAGTACGCTGTTTCTTGATGAGTTTAAGTTCACGTATTGAATTATATCAGTATATTTGTAACATCATCAATACTAACCTTACAGTATATGCTAAAGAAAACGAGAGTCTTACTGGCAGTGCTGTTCCTTGTAGGGATAACGCTGTTGTTTTTGGGCATCGGTCATAACTGGTGGGGGTGGATGGCCAAACTCCAGTTCCTACCGTCCCTGTTGGCCCTTAATGTCGCGGTCATAGCTTTTATAGTCGTGCTTACGCTGTTGCTGGGCCGTATTTATTGTTCTGTGATATGCCCCATGGGCGTGTTTCAGGATTTTGTCTTGTGGATACGCCGTAAAGGCGGAAAGAGACTCCACAAGAGGCAGATCCGCCTGATCAAGAGTGCCAAGGAGCAGGATCCGGACAAAAAGATAACCCCCAGAAAGTACCTCAAGTATTTTGAATACCGCTCAGAGCATAAGTTGGTGCGATACGGCGTGCTGGTGCTTTCTGTCATATCTCTGGTGGTCAGCGGTCAGATGCTCATTGCGCTCATCGCTCCTTACAGCGCATACGGACGTATGGTACGTGCGGTTGCTGCTTCAGGATCAGACAACGTCACATTGCAGTTGCTCATAACAGGACTGGTAACGCTGATCATCATAAGCGTATGTGCCTGGATATGGGGACGCGGATACTGCAACACCGTCTGCCCTGTAGGTACTACACTCAGTTTCCTGAGCCGTTTCTCAATATTCCGTCCCGTGATTGATGAGAGCAAGTGCACAAGCTGCGGCAAGTGCGCACGCGGCTGCAAGGCATCATGCATTGATTTCAAGAACCACAAGATAGATTACAGCCGTTGCGTGGACTGCTTTGACTGTATTGACAACTGCCAGGAGAGTGCGTTGACTTTCAAGTGCATCTGTAACAGAAAGGCCGTTGATACTGAGTCCGATAAGCCCGTAGACGAGAGCCGTCGCGCATTCCTGGTTACAACAGCTGTGGTTGCGGCCGGTGCTGCAGCACATGCTCAGGACCATATGCACGGAGGTATGGCCGATGTCATAGACAAGCAGTCTCCGGAGCGCTCGGAACGTCTGGTTCCGTTCGGTGCCGGTAGCGTAAAGAACTTCTATGACCACTGTACAGCCTGTCAGCTTTGCGTAAGCGCCTGCAAGAACGGTGTGCTGCGTCCCTCATCGGACCTGGAGCATTTCATGCAGCCGGTCATGAGTTACGAGAATGGCTATTGCCGACCGGAATGTACCGCTTGCAGCCAGGTCTGCCCGGCAGGTGCCATCAAGCCGGTTACAGTTGAGCAGAAACAGACCATCCGCATAGGTGTGGCTAAGGTCAACCTGGATCTGTGTCTTCCCGCACAGGGTAAGGACAGTTGCGGAAACTGCTCGTACCACTGCCCGTCGGGTGCCATACGTATGATACGCAAGCAGGGCTCACGCATGCAGATTCCTTCTGTTTCCGAGGACCGCTGCATAGGCTGCGGAGCATGTGAGAATCTCTGCCCGTCACGTCCTGTCAGCGCCATAACCGTAGACGGATTATCTATTCACCACAATGCCTGAACACTATGAAAAGAAGAGAATTCCTTAAATATATGGGAGCAGGTGCAGCTGCTATAGCTCTTGATTCCTGCACCCCCAAGGCCGCCAAGAATCCCGGCAAGGCCTCAACATCAAACAAGGACCTGCACGGAGAGATGCTGCAGCACTATCCCGGCATAGGTGTGCTGGGTTACGGTTGCATGCGCTGGCCTCAGAAACGTAACGAGCAGGGCCGCCAGGTAATAGACCAGGAGGAGGTAAACCGTCTGGTGGATTATGCCCTTGAGCATGGTGTGAACTACTTTGATACATCGCCCGTATATCTGGGAGGTGATAGCGAACGCGCCACTGCCGAGGCCCTTAACCGTCATCCGCGTGACAAGTGGATCCTGGCAACCAAGCTGTCTGTTTTTGGTAACTCCTCATTTGAGGGCTGTCAGACCATGTACCGCCGCTCACTTGAGATTTTCAAGACAGACCATATAGACTATTATCTGCTGCACTCCATTCAGGACGGCAATGATTTCCGTAACCGTTTTGAGAACACCGGAATCATGGAGTTCCTGCTGGCTGAGCGTGAGGCCGGACATATCCGCAAACTGGGATTCTCGTTCCATGGCCATAAGGATGGCTTTGACCAGATGATGGCCCTTCATGACAAGTATCATTGGGATTTTGTGCAGATTCAGATGAACTACGTGGATTGGGAGCATCCCAACGGCCGCAACACCCGTGCCGATTATCTGTATGCCGAGCTCGACAAGCGTGAGATTCCCATTGTGATCATGGAGCCTCTACGCGGAGGAGCCTTATCGGACGTACCGGCACAGATTGCCGACAAACTCAAGGAGCGTGAGCCGGAGCGCTCTATCGCATCGTGGGCATTCCGTTATGTCGGCAGTTTCCCGCGTGTGCTGTGTGCGCTCAGCGGTATGACCTACATGGAGCATCTGCAGGATAATCTGGAATCATTCCTTGATTTCCAACCCCTTGATGATGAGGAGAAGAAGTTCCTGCTTGATGTGGCAACCCAGATGGAGGATTATCCTCTGGTAAAGTGCACCGCCTGCAACTACTGCATGCCTTGCCCTTACGGCATCAACATACCCGGCATATTCAAGTTCTACAATGACAACATCACCGCCGGCACATATGTAAAGAGCAAGGAGCAGGAGCACTACGCCCGTGCCCGCCGCAAGTATCTGCTGGCCTACAATGAGGCAATCCCCACAGTACGTCAGGCCGACCACTGCATAGCCTGCCGCCGCTGCGAGCGAGACTGTCCGCAGAACATCCGCATCCCCGATGAGCTGCGCCGCATAGACCGCTACATAGAGAGCCTCAAACGTGAGACCATAGAGTGATACCGACAATAGAATACGTCCAACAGAAGTTCAGGGAGTTTAACGTCACGATGTTTGACGGTAAGCTCCCTGAACCTCCTATATCCGTAACCAATGCCAAGACATACTTTGGTGTATGTGCTTTCCGCAAGCACCGCAAGTGGAACGGCAGGTTGGAGTATTCTGATTTCAAAATACGTATAAGCCGCAGGTTTGATCTGCCTCAGGATGAGATTGATGATACCATAATCCATGAGATGATCCACTACTGGATAGGTCTTTTCAGTCCGGCCGATATGCCCGGGCACAGCGCTCTGTTCCGCCGGATGATGGCCGATATAAACGAGCGTTTCGGCCGTAATATCAGCGTATCGCACCGTCTTAGCGCGGAGCAGCAGGAGCAGGCGGTAGATAATCGGCCAAAGAAACACGTGGTAGCCCGTGTGGTATTGAAGGACGGCCGCACCGGCATCAAGGTGATTCCCTGCATGGAGCGCCACATACACCGTTACCGCCGCGGGATGATGGCCAGCGGCAAGGTCAGTTCCATTGAGTTCTTTGAGACCACCGACCCCTTCTTTAACCGCTTTCCCAGTTCATCGGCCTTTACCGTATACTTTCCGGACCCCGATGTCCTGGCGCAGCATCTCCCTGATTCCTCCAGAGAATAGTTTACTCGGTATCGGTGAAGAGTTTGTCCAGTTCAAAGTTGAAACAACCGTATTTGACGGCCATGAATCTGGGTGGATCTTTCTTGAGTTGTTGGGTGATTATGATATTGCCGCCTCCGTATTTGTCGGGCTTGAAGTAGAGTATCAGTTCCTGGTCGTCGTCATTTATCTGATAGATAGTCTCAAACTCCTTCTCCTGGATTGTCAATACCACTGACTTCTGCAGTTCCTCTGTCATATCTGTTCCGTTATCCTGACGGGTGGCCGATACCATCTCGATGCCGGATATATGACTTACCAGGTACTCAGCATCGATTCCCTTGATCTTTGGTACTCCTCTATTCATGTTGGGATTACCACGGCTGACACCGGCTGTGTAGAAGTATTCAACTCCTTTTGAACGTGATATGCTCCCGAAAAAGCCTTTCTGGGCGCTTGCTCCGCCTGCCATCATGAGCATAAAGAGCATTATTATCAGTTTGTGTGTTATATGTTTCATATCTTATGTTCTTTTTCAGAATAAAAAATCAATTGCATCATCCGTATTCTGGGACCCCAGTTCGAAAGCATAGAACAGCAGATCCATGGCCTCGTCGGTTTTGCGGATATCATTATTGTGTTCCCTGATACCCAGAAGGACAGCTGCGGCAAGGCATGCGGCTATTCCGGCAGCCGGTAAAATGCGACGCAGGACGATATTGTGTCTGCGGGCGGCATTCTCCTGTTTTTCCCACATGTCAATCTGCATGGAAAGACGTTTCTCCAGATCCTTGGGTACGGGAATCTTTTCCAGTTCTTTGTAATCAATCTTATCCATTTGTATGTCCTTTTAATTTGTCTGTCAGTTTGTTCTTTGCTCTCATAACTATCTGCCTCAGGTAGTTTTGTTTCAGTCCGGTCTCCTGCTCAAGTTCCGTGTATGATTTGCTCTCTATCACGTGCATGCTCAGAATTTTGCGTTCACCCGGCGGCAAATCGTCAATTGCCTTCATCACGCGCTGGTTCTCGCTGCTTTGGACAAGCATATCTTCAGGGTTGTCATCATCTACTGGATCTGACACTTTGTCTATATCGGCCCTGGTGTCTATCTGCATTTTGCGCTGCCTGTCATAGAACAGGTTCTTGACAACGGTTATCAGGTATGCATCGGTCTCAGATTCCGGAGGCAGGATATCGCGTTTCTGCCACAGCCGTAGGTAGGTGTCCTGCACAAGGTCCTCGGCGTCCTGAACGTTTTGGGTCAGTGACCAGGATATCCTGTACAGCAACTTATGCTGTTTCAGATAGCGTTTCTTAAACTCTGCAGAATCCATCCGGTTGATTTATCAGAAGAAAATTCTAAACGGTCTTCTACGGAAATGAACTATGGACTGTACATTCCGTTTGGGTGAGTAAGTCACTACGACCACACCGGGACTGAGTACGAATGGCTCGTTGGTGTAATAGAAAGCCATGCCGCTGTTTTCGGGCATCATGTTTGCAAACGCTTTTGCAATTTCTTTGTTCCTGCCTTCCAGGTAGATCGTGTCCGCTGCGCTGTTCAGTTCAAACTGTGGGTACGTATCATGCGACTTGTCCAATTCGGCTGCGAAATCCTTGATCTCATTGTCAAGTCCTACCAATATTTCGCATTTGACTCTGCTTGTCCTGTGCAAAACTTTAAAAGTGGACGATGAAATCGGAAGCATACTCATGATGCTGTCGACCGAAATACTGTCGCCGTATGCATCAAGCATATCCTTTTGGGCTTTCTTCATTGATTTTTTGAAAGTTCGCTTGGCGGTCTGGCGGTTGGTGATGTTAACGTAGAAGGTTAACGGTTCGTTGCGGGTTTCCTTGATAATGGTGCTGGCTGTATTTTTGCGCGCCATAATTATGTTGCCGGGTGCTGCAAGTAGAGCAACGATTGCAAACATTATTACTTTTTTCATAATTGTTTTAGTTGTTTTGGTTCATAACAATTGAAACGTTTCAGACAGGTAAACGGGACTATGACGTTTTCTGTTACAAGCAAAGTTACGTTTTTTATTTGCGAATTCGTTTTTTATGACTATCTATGTGTCAGAAAAAGGATTATGCTATGCTGCAATATGAGAAATTAAAGAAGGAGGAGATTAAGGAGGCATCAGAACTGGCCGCCAGAGCCTATTTTGATTATATCTACATAACCATCTTTTTCCCAGGCCTTAAGGAGCGGCAAAGAGGGTTGGCCCGATTCCTGGCCATTAACAGGAAGGGAAACTTTAAGGGCGGGCATATGCTGACCGCGCGTTTGAACGGCCGGATGGTGGCTGAGGCGTCACTTGAGCCGCCAGGCTACAAGCAGCCATCGGTACTCAAGTTCATTCTGAGCGGTTATCTGAAGATGTACTTTCTTACCAATTGGAAGCACCTGCATGCTTTCCTGGCAAAAGATGAGGAGGCCGGTACCCCGTGCCATGATTATCAGAAGAACAATCCCGATGTATGGTACCTGAGTATGATTGAGGTTGATCCGCAGTTTCACGGTCAAGGCATAGGCACTCAGTTCCTGTCTTATCTGGAGGATTACGTTCGCCAGCGCGGAGGCAAGACTATGGTGCTGTTTACCAACAACCGGGAGAACCTTAGTTTCTATACGAAACGGGGCTATGAGGTGTTCCATGAGTATGAGATTACCCATAATGGCCTGACAATGGGTAACTGGAGCCTCAAGAAAACACTGTAAGCCTCAAGCTTTTTGGCGGAGTGCAAAATGCAACCGGGTTGCAAGCGGCGTCGTGTACCTTTGCAGCGGAAATCAAAAAAAGTACGCTATATGATACACGAACATCATCATCACGAGCATGAGCATGAGGTATGCGAGAGCTGCCACGTGCACGGTCATGAGCATCATCATGAGCACGGTCATGAGCACCATCATCATGAGGAGGAAGAGGGCCACGGCCGTCTTGTAAAGATCATCACAGCATCGGTGCTGCTTGTTGCTGCATCGGTCATTGAACACAAGACCAACTGGGCCGATTGGCAGTATCTTCTGCTGTTCCTGGTGCCTTATCTGATTGTGGGCTGGGATACGCTCAAGGAGGCTGCCGAGGCTCTGTTTGAGGGTGAGGCGCTGAGCGAGGATTTCCTTATGAGCATAGCCACCATAGGTGCGCTGGTGATAGGATTCATGCCGGGTGCCGAGACACAGTTCCCCGAGGCCGTATTCGTAATGCTGTTCTTCCAGATAGGCGAGATGTTTGAGGAGGTGGCCGAGGGCCGCAGCCGCAAATCAATATCGCACCTTATGGATATCAGGCCCGATACCGCAAACGTGGAGCGTGACGGGGAGATATTCAAGGTTACGCCCGATATGGTAAAGGTGGGCGAGATAATCGTTATCCGCCCGGGTGAGAAGGTGCCCATGGACGGTGTGATTATTGAGGGTACATCAAGCCTTGACACTGTTGCTCTTACAGGTGAGAGCATGCCGCGCAGTGTGCAGAAAGGTGATGAGATTCTCTCCGGCTGCGTAAACCTGAACGGACTGCTCAAGGTACGCACTACAAAAGAGTTTGCTGAGTCCACAGTTTCAAAGATTCTTGATCTTGTAGAGAACGCAGCCGAGAGCAAGAGCCGCAGCGAGAGTTTCATTACAAAGTTTGCCAGAATATACACTCCGATAGTAGTTGGTCTTGCAGTTCTGGTTGCTGTAATACCCAGCCTGATAACCGGTGAGTGGGCTACATGGATATACCGCGGACTGCTGTTCCTGGTAGTTTCCTGCCCCTGCGCGCTGGTGATATCAGTCCCGCTCACATTCTTTGGCGGACTGGGCGGCGCATCACGCAAGGGTATATTGATAAAGGGCTCCAACCTTATAGATAAACTGGCCGGCGTAAAGACGGTGGTATTTGACAAGACCGGAACACTTACAGAAGGCGTCTTTGAGGTGACAGCGGTACATCCGCAGGTGATTGATGACAATGAACTGCTGCACCTGGCCGCACATGTGGAGCGTCACTCCACGCACCCCATAGCAATGGCACTGCGTAATGCCTATCCCGACGAGCAGGATGACTGCGTGATAACCGATGTACAGGAGACCGCCGGTCACGGAATCATAGCCAATGTAAACGGAAAGAGTGTGGCAGTAGGTAACAGCAAGTTGATGGAGAAGGTTGGTGCAGAGTGGCGTCCCTGCCATCACCATGGAACTATCATACAGGTAGCCATAGACGGCAAGTACGCAGGTCATATCGTGATATCGGACCGCATAAAGGAGGATTCGTCATACGGGATAGCACTGCTCAAGGATGCCGGCGTAAACAAGACCGTGATGCTTACCGGTGACCAGGAGCATGTGGCTGCCGCAGTGGCTGCAAAGGTCGGCGTGGATGAGTATCATGCACAGTTGCTCCCGGCCGATAAGGTATCGGAGGTAGAAAAACTTCTCAAAAACGGAACACTTGCATTTGTAGGCGACGGCATAAATGACGCTCCGGTACTTACCCGCGCCGACATAGGCATAGCTATGGGTGCACTTGGGTCCGATGCCGCAATCGAGGCTGCCGATGTGGTGCTCATGGATGACAAACCATCCAAGATTGCGCTTGCCGTAAAGATAGCCCGCCGCACAATCCGCATAGCAAAGGAGAACATCTGGCTTGCCATCGGAATCAAAGTCCTGGTTCTGCTGCTGGCAATCCCCGGCCTGGCCACAATGTGGATGGCAGTCTTTGCCGATGTTGGCGTAACTGTCCTTGCGGTCCTGAACGCTATGCGCGCCCTCCGCACTCGATAAAAAATGTGGAAAAGGGGACAGTCCCCTTTTCCACATTTTGCTTGATTCGCAAAATGTTGCTAACTTTCGGGCAAAATAAAAAAGGACTTAAATGAAAAAGAGTGTAAGATGGATGCTTGCCGCCATCCTTGTAGTAATCTGCGGTACAGTGGGTGTTGTTACAGCATGTAATGATGCAAAAGCACAGGACGGTGAGCCAGTAGCAGGTGTCAAGTCAACTGAACTGATCAGGACCGACAAGAGTTGGGATGGGGTGGAGCTGCCCGATTATTTTGAGGGACGCCCTGAGCTGGTGGCTGTCAAGTATGAGTTCCCGGCCGGACAGAAACTGGGTTGGCACCATCATCCCGTCATGAACTACGGTATTCTGGTACAGGGTGAGCTGACCATCATCGGCCAGGACGGTAAGGAAAAAACCGTACATGAGGGTGAGGCTGTAGTTGAGATGGTAAACACCATCCATCACGGTGAAAACCGTGGTGACAAGCCGGTAATCCTCTACATGTTCTACCTGTCAAAGGAGGGTGAGCAGCTGGCAGTACAGCATCCGGAGATTCCGCTGGATTAATACTTGATCCTATAAAAAACCACGCAATGGCGAACAACCCCATTGCGTGGTTTTTTGTACCTTTGCGGCCATTATGGGAAAGTTCAAATCATTTCTTGAGAGAAAGAACATAGTCATCTCTGGCAAGCGCTACGGAGTTGACGCTCTGGGAGCAATGGCGCAGGGACTTTTTGCGTCCCTCCTGATAGGTACAATCATCGCTACAATCGGCGAACAGGCTGAAGTGCAGTGGCTGGTTGATATAGGCGGATTTGCCAAGAGCATGGCGGGTCCGGCTATGGCTGCATCTATAGCATATGCGTTGGGCACTCCCAATCTGGTGCTGTTCTCAATGCTGGCAGTAGGTGCCGCGGCTAACAAGTTGGGTGGCGCAGGCGGTCCTTTGGCTGTATATGTGGTAACGCTCTTTGCATCAGAGTTTGGTAAAGCTGTATCAAAAGAAACCAAGATAGATATTCTTGTGACACCGCTGGTGACTATCGCAGTAGGCGTGGGGCTCTCATACTGGTGGGCACCCGGCATAGGTGCTGCAGCCAGCAGCCTGGGTAACATAATCATGTGGTCTACCAATCAGCAGCCCTTCCTGATGGGAATCCTGGTATCTGTGATTGTCGGTATGGCTCTCACTTTGCCTATAAGCTCTGCTGCCATATGTGCTGCATTGAGCCTGACAGGCCTGGCCGGTGGTGCCGCTCTTGCTGGATGCTGCGCCCAGATGGTAGGATTTGCCGTGCTCAGTTTCCGCGAGAACCGTTGGAACGGTATCATATCACAGGGCCTTGGTACCAGCATGCTTCAGATGGGTAACATAGTCAAGAACCCCAGAATATGGATAGCACCCACACTGGTATCGGCCATTACAGGTCCTATAGCCACTTGCCTGTTTCATGTCGAGATGAACGGCCCTGCCATTGCATCGGGTATGGGAACATGCGGACTTGTGGGTCCGATAGGCGTCTATACCGGTTGGATGCAGGAGGTGACTGCCGGTACCCGCGCGGCCATAACCGGAGGGGATTGGATGGCTCTGTTGTCAATCTGTATCTTTTTACCTGCAATCCTGACCATCATTATAGGCACGGTAATGCGTAAGGCCGGCTGGATCAAGGATGGCGACCTTAAACTTGATTGAAAAAAAAACTCCGGCCTTACGGTCGGAGTTTTTCTGTTGGTTTAGAAACGATTAAGCCTCGGCGGGAGCCTCCTCAGCTGCGGGAGCCTCCTCGGCGGGAGCCTCAGTAGCCTCGGCTGCTGCCTCCTGAGCTGCTGCCTCTGCGGCTGCTGCCTCAGCAGCTGCCTTAGCCTCAGCCTTCTTGGCTGCAACCTTCTCAGCGATAGCCTCGTTAACCTTCTTCTCAGCTTCCAGCTTAGCCTTGCTCAGCTCGCGCTTAGCCTGCTCATCCTTAACGGTGATAGCCTTGAGTGCGCTCTCCTTAGCCTGCTTCCAAGCATCGAATTTAGCTTGAGCTGCTGCCTCATCAAAAGCACCCTTCTTAACACCACCCTGGAGGTGTTTCATAAGATAAACACCCTCACGTGAGAGAATGTTACGTGCGGTATCAGTGGGCTGTGCGCCTACGTTTACCCAGTACAGGGCTCTTTCGAAATTCAAATCTACTGTAGCGGGATTGGTGTTAGGATTGTAAGTACCAATCTTCTCAATAAACTTTCCATCACGTGGAGCTCTGGAGTCTGCAATTACGATTGAATAGAAAGCGTAAGCCTTGTGGCCACGTCTCTGCAATCTGATTTTTGCTGCCATAAGTTTTTGTTTTTATTGAATTTATAAATGATTTGAATAGCCACTATCTCGTAATGGCGGCGCAAAGGTACAAAAAAATTGTATGATAAAAATCTTTTATACCATTTAAATTGTTGAAAATGTTTTTGCCAAAAAATGCCGTTTTGATGCAATTGAGACGCGGAAAAGTATTACATTTGTGAGTTAAAACGGTACTGGAAATACAATGGCAGCAGAGATCAGGCACCAAGGCATAGTGGACATGATTGATGGTCAGACCGTTGTCGTGCGCATTATGCAACAGTCGGCTTGTTCCGGTTGTCATGCGCGCGGGATGTGCCGTGCCGCCGAGTCCAAGGAGAAACTGGTGGACGTGCATTGTACGGATGCATCGGCACTAAGTGTAGGACAGGAGGTGACGGTTTGTGGTGAGGAGAGTCTTGGTATGAAAGCAGTGGGGCTGGCGTTTGGTCTGCCTTTGCTGTTTTTAATGGTGGCCTTGATAGTGGGAATTGCCGTTTCGGGCAGCGAAAAGGTGGGTGCGATATGCGCTTTTGCCGTATTGGTTCCTTACTACACGCTGCTCTATGTTCTTAGGAACAGGATTAAGGATAGCCTTCATTTTAGAATAATACAACAATAATATGGCATTTATATTGACTGCTGTTCTTGTTTTGGGATTGACCGGTTTGGTACTGGGACTGGTGCTGTATGTCGTGTCAAGACAATTCAAGGTTGAGGAAGACCCCCGTGTGGGCCAGATCCTGGAACTGCTGCCTGCCGCCAACTGCGGTGGTTGCGGATTCCCCGGATGCGCCGCCTTTGCCGAGGCCTGTGTAAAGCAGGACTCAATGGACGGACTCAAGTGTTCGGTATGTAAGAGAGAGGTGATGCACCGGATTGCGGCCATTGCCGGGCATGACATAGAATTGGGTGCAGAGAAAGTGGCTGTGGTACGTTGTTCAGGTTCCTGTGCAAACCGTCCCAGCCTGCTCAGTTATGACGGCGCAAAAAGCTGTGCCATCGCAAACATGATGAACGGTGGTGAGACCGGATGTTTCTTTGGATGTCTGGGATGCGGCGACTGCGTAAGCGTCTGTACGTTTGATGCCATAAAGATGGATCCCGATACCGGACTCCCGGTTGTGGACCAGGAGAAATGTACCGCATGCGGCAAGTGCGCAAAGGCTTGCCCGCGTAATATCATTGAGCTGCGTAACCGCAACAAGATGGACCGTCGCGTCTATGTAAGTTGCGTAAACAAGGATAAGGGCCCGGTTGCCAAGAAGGCTTGTGAAGTCGCTTGCATAGGATGCGGCAAGTGTGTAAAGGCTTGTGCATTTGATGCCATCACACTGGAGAACAACCTGGCATACATTGACTTTGAAAAGTGCCGTCTGTGCCGTAAGTGCGTGGACGAGTGCCCGCAGCATTCAATTCTGGCGGTCAATTTCCCGCCCAAGAGGGAGGAAGCTCCTGCCGATCCGGCTCAGGAACCTGTCATTGAGCAGGCCCCGGTTGCAGAGCAGGCACCTGTCATAGAACAGGCTCCTGTTGTTGAGCAGGCTCCCGATAATTCAGTAGAACAAAAATCAGCAGAGTAATATGAATACTTTCAAGATAGGTGGCGTACACCCGGAGCCGAATAAACTGACTGCCGACAGAAAGATTGAGACTCTGGCTCTGCCCACTCAGGCTGTGTTCCCGCTCTCACAGCACATAGGTGCTCCCGCAGTTCCCTGTGTGCAGAAAGGTGATGTGGTGATGGTAGGAACACGCATTGCCGAGCCGGGCGGATTCATGTCGGCCGCAATCCATTCATCGGTATCGGGTAAGGTAGCCAAGATAGATACGGTGATCGATGCAAGCGGCCTGCGTAAGCCTGCCATTTTCATTGATGTGGAGGGCGACGAATGGGAACCGTCAATTGACCGTTCAGAGAAACTGGTACTCCAGACACATAAGACCCGTGAAGAGATAATTGAATGCATAAAGGACTCCGGCATAGTAGGTATGGGTGGCGCCTGTTTCCCCACTCATGTAAAGCTTTGCCCTCCTAAGGAGTGCAAGATAGATACCCTCATAATAAATGCAGTCGAGTGCGAGCCGTTTCTTACGGCCGATCACCGTCTCATGCTTGAGTGCCCTGACCAGATAATAATCGGTATAAAGGTTATACTCAAGGCTCTTGGTCTGGACCGTGCCGTGATAGGCATTGAGGCCAATAAGCCCGATGCAATAGAACTGATGCGTTCCAAGACCGCCATGGTAAGCGGCATCGAGGTTATGCCTCTGATGATGAAATATCCGCAGGGAGGTGAAAAGCAACTCATTGAGGCCGTTACCGGTCGCCAGGTTCCGCCTCCACCCGCATTGCCCGCCAACGTGGGTTGTGTGGTACAGAACGTAGGAACGGTGTTCGCTGTCTATGAGGCAGTGATGAAAAACAAGCCTCTAATAGAGCGTATCGTTACTGTTACCGGTAAGAGCGTAAAGAATCCGTGCAACCTCAAGGTTCGTATGGGTACTCCGGTAGGTCAGTTGGTTGAATATGCCGGCGGTATGCCGGAAGATACAGGTAAACTGATATCGGGAGGTCCTATGATGGGACGTCCGCTGCTGGATGAGACTGCTCCAGTGGTTAAGGGAACATCGGGCGTTCTTATGATTCCTGAAAATGAGGCTGCCCGTCAGGCGGAGCGTAACTGTATCCGTTGCGCCAAGTGCGTTCAGGCTTGCCCCATGGGTCTGGAGCCTTACCTGTTGGCATCGGCTTCCAAGGCCGGTGACTGGGAGTGTGCCGAGGATAACTGGATCATGAGCTGCATTGAGTGCGGCTGCTGTCAGAGTACCTGTCCGTCACGCAGACCTCTGCTTGACTGGGTGCGTCTGGCCAAGAACAGAGTGGGCGGAATCATCCGTGCACGTAACGCTAAGAATTAAGGATTATGGCTCAGAAACTGTATATATCAACTTCACCTCATATACATTGCGGTGATACCATAGAGAGGAACATGCGCTGGGTGATATGGGCCCTCATGCCTGCACTCGTTGCTTCATTCACGGTGTTTGGATCGGGCGCACTGATTGTAACAGCCACATCAGTCCTGTCATGTCTCTTCTTTGAGTGGTTCATAACAAGGTTCATTCTTAAGAGACCTTCAACGCTGGGTGACCTGTCAGCTACCATCACCGGTCTGCTGCTGGCATTCAACCTTCCGTCAAACATACCTATTTATATGATTGTAATAGGTGCGCTGGTGGCTATAGGTATAGGTAAGATGGCATTCGGCGGACTGGGTAACAACCCGTTCAACCCGGCGCTGGTGGGCCGTGTGTTCCTGCTCATATCATTCCCGGCCAAGATGACTTCATGGCCTGTTCCTGCAGGAATCGCTGCACCTTATATCGATGCCCAGACAGGTGCCACACCTCTTAACATGATCGGTCAGATAGCCGGTGGCAACACAGCTGCTGCAGACCAGTTGCCAAGCCTGGGTAACCTGTTTATAGGTAACATAGGAGGTTGCATAGGTGAGGTGAGTGCCCTGATGCTGCTTGTAGGATTCATAATTCTGCTCTGCTCCAAGGTCATCACATGGCATATTCCGGTCAGCATTCTAACGACGGTTGCCGTACTTACCGGCATCATGTGGCTTATCAATCCAGTGCTTTACGTGAATCCTCTTTATCATCTCTGCTCAGGCGGACTCATGCTCGGTGCTATCTTCATGGCCACTGATTATGTGACATCGCCCATGACATTCAAGGGTATGATATGGTACGGAATAGGCATCGGATTCCTGACAGTGGTGATAAGGTATTTCGGTTCATATCCCGAGGGTATGTCATTTGCCATCCTTATCATGAATGCGGTTACTCCGCTCATTAACAACTGGTGCAAACCTAAACGTTTCGGGGAGGCTGTAAAATGAAAAAACTGAAATCAAACATAGCGAACATGGCCATTGTGCTCACCCTGATTGCCGTTCTGGCAGCAGGTGCCCTGGCTTGGGTCAACGATGAGACAAGCGGTCCCATTGAGGAGATCAACAATGCTGCCATTGAGAACGGAATCAAAAGCGTGATACTGGGTGACCGTGATATAGAGTTTACGGTTGAGTCTCCCAGAGAGCAGGAAGGATTCGTGTTCCACAATGTGATTGACAGGAACGGCAACCTTCTCGGTACTGCTGTTGAGTCTACCGACAAGAACGGATTCGGAGGTGCCCTCAAGATAATGGTGGGCTTTGATCCAGATGGCGTTATACTGGGTTATACAGTCCTGGAGCACAGTGAGACACCCGGACTTGGCGCTCAGGCCGATGAGTGGTTCCGCCAGAAGAGTGCCGATGTCCAGGAGCAGCCCGCTGCACTTGACATACTTCTGGGTAAACCCGCTGCCCCCGGAAACCACAATATTATAGGTATGAATCCCGGTGATGACATGATGACGGTCAGCAAGGACGGAGGTGATGTGGATGCCATTACGGCTTCTACCATTACGTCAAAGGCATTTCTGCGTGCTGTCAATGCTGCCTATAAGGCGTTGTTCGGTTATACGGCTGCCGATGCTGTGAGCGGAGCTTCATCACAGAACTAAAACAGAGACGGTATTATGAACTATTTCAAGACTATAATAAACGGAATATTCAAGGAGAACCCCACATTCGTGCTCCTTTTGGGTATGTGCCCCACATTGGCTACCACCACATCGGCCATGAACGGTCTGGGTATGGGCGTGGCAACCATGTTCGTGCTTATCTGCTCAAACACATTCATCTCACTGTTCAAGAACCTGATTCCCGATGGTGTGAGAATACCTTGTTATATTGTGGTAATAGCATCTTTCGTGACCGCATTGCAGATGCTTATGCAGGCTTATGTCCCTGACCTTTACAAGACTTTGGGCATATTTATCCCTCTGATTGTGGTTAACTGCATAATACTGGGCCGTGCCGAGGCATTCGCCGCCAAGAATAACATACTGGCTGCAATCTGTGACGGCATAGGTATAGGCATAGGTTTCACGGTAGCTCTTACACTGCTGGGATTCGTACGTGAACTGCTGGGCAGCGGTTCCGTGTTCGGCCAACAGGTGATACCTTCATCCATGAACATGCTGGTATTTGTGCTGGCTCCCGGTGCATTCATCACTCTGGGGCTGCTTATGGCCATAGTAAACTCTATCAAGAACCGTAAAGCCTGATCAATATGGAATATTTTCTGATTTTCATATCCGCGATATTCGTAAATAATATCGTTCTGTCCCAGTTCCTGGGTATCTGTCCGTTCCTGGGCGTTTCCAAGAAGATAAATACCGCAGCCGGAATGGGACTGGCAGTGACTTTTGTACTTACCGTTGCCGTGATAGTTACCTATTCACTGCAGAATTGGGTGCTTGAGCCGTATGACCTGGGTTATCTGCAGACAATACTCTTCATACTTGTAATTGCAGGATTGGTACAGATGCTTGAGATGATACTCAAGAAGGTGTCACCGTCACTCTATCAGGCTCTGGGTATTTTCCTTCCGCTCATTACCACGAACTGCTGCATTCTGGGTGTATCAATCCTGGTGGCAAATGCAACATATAACGCACAGGGTCTTGAGCCTACACTTCTTACAGGAGTTGTTTATGCCATTGCAACCTCAATAGGTTTTGCTGTGGCTCTGATAATATTTGCCGGAATCCGTGAGCAACTGGCCCGTGTAGATGTGCCCAAGAGCATGGAGGGTATGGCAATAGCGCTTATCACCGCCGGTCTGCTGGCTCTGGCCTTCATGGGATTCGGTGGCGTTGACCACGGCATCGCAGTGGCTGCCGGCCTCTGATGTTTTTAATAATTGAAATATGAGAATTTCTGGAGTTTGTTTTTCAGCTTTAAGTTTGCTGGTGGCTGCCTGCGGAGGCGGTGCACCGACTGATGGAACTCAACTGGCTAACGGTAAGTACAGTGCCGATGCCCTTAACGTTGAGAGTACAATAACCGCTACGGTGACCGTAAAGGGTCACAAGATTGCCGCTGTATCCGTGAAGGATAACGGCAATACCTACGCACAGTACACATCGCCTTACACTGTCGTCGCCAAGAGGATAGTTGAGGCCCAGAGTACGGATGTCGATGGCGTTACAGGCGCCACTTATTCATCGGACGCAGTAAAGAAGGCTGTAGATCTGGCTCTTGCACAGGCACGCGGAGAGAAACCGGTTCCCGCCAAGAAGGCAGCTCTCGGTTTCACTCCAGGTACATATACCGGAAGCGGCAAGGGTTACGGCGGTCAGGTTCAGGCCCGCGTCACATTCAGCGAGACAGGTATAACCGATATTCGTGTAGGTCAGCAGCGTGAGACCGCTCATGTGGGTGATGTTGCTCTGCAGACACTTCCTGCCAAACTCATCGCAGCCAACGGACTTAATGTCGATGCCGTATCGGGCGCGACAATGTCAAGTTTCGGTCTTAAGGAGGCTGTGCTGGATGCAGCCGATCAAGCCGGTGTTACAAACCGTAAGGCATTCATTGACAACGGAGTAAAGGCGGAGGCCGGTGATCCCATAGAGGATACATGGGATGTGGTTATCATAGGTGGAGGCGGTGCAGGTCTTTGCGCTGCAGCACAGGCAGCCCAGGACGGCAGCACAGTCCTGATTATTGAGAAGAACGCCGAACTTGGCGGTAACACCCTGGTATCGGGCGGTGTATATCAGTCAGTTGACCACAGTCTGGTATGGGATGTCAACAAACCCACAGCAACCAGCGCCAAGGGATTTGACGGCAAGCAGCACAATAAGGTCCGCGCTACAGTTGGTTGTGTAAACGACCTCAAGGTTATCTATAACTGGAGCGAGGAGCCGTTTGATGCAGATTATTATAAGGATCACGAGTTCGTGGCAGGTGATATCGTAGAACTCTCCAAGCACGGTGTACATGCAGAGTATCTGCCTGTTCTGCAGGATCTTAAGAAAGAGATCAAGGCTTATCTGGCATACGCCGAGCCAAATCTTAAACGTGGTATTCCCGAGAATCAGCTCACCCTGTTCTCAACCACCAACCTGCATATCTTCCAGACATACTACGGAGGTCTGCGTCAGAACACAGCCAAGGATGAATGGATTTATGGTGACTATGACCTTGTAAAGCAGTTTATCGTTGAGGGTGAGCAGCTCAAGCCTTGGCTCATGCAGATGGGCGTAGGATTCAGCGACAGCCAGTCAACGCTGGTAGGTGCCCTGTGGTATCGCGGTAACAGCATGAACGGTTGTACAGCCGATGCCGACGGTGACGGCAATCCCGAGCGTTATCAGGGCAACTGGGGTTCATACGTGATGGCTCCTCTGGCAGTAGTCTACAATGCCGATAAGCACAACCGCGTAATGAGAGAGACCAGCGCCAATGAACTGATATTTGAGAACGGTCGCGTAACAGGCGTAAAGGCCAAGATGGCCGATGGCACTCAGGTTACCGCACACGCCAAGAAGGGTGTGATCATTGCTACCGGCGGATATGCCGCAAACATCCAGAAGGTTCTCAAGACAAACAAGTACTGGTCACGCCAGTATCTGTCACCCAACATAGGTACAACCAACCGCTCATCACTGCGTGGTGACGGTATCGATATGGCCCAGAAAGTGGGTGCCGCTACAGTAGGCGAGGGTTACACACAGCTTATGCCTCTGGCTTATATCGCTGACGGTGCCATCGCATTCGGCGGCGTGGAGAACGTAGTATTCATCAGCACCAAGGACGGCAAGCGTTACGTTGACGAGTGCTCCGAGCGTGACGTTCTTTCTCTGAACGGATTCAAGCACGGCGTTGAGCTGGAAGGCAGACGCGGTGTTTATCTGTACGTCATGGGCGGCGGCGGATTCGGCGGCTTTGGTGGCGGATTCGGCGGATTCGGCGGCGGTGGCGGCGGTCACAGCTTCAACGGACGTGACTGGAGCGGTAAGGCATCGGCCCTGCCTGAATTCTTTGATGAACTGGGTATCAAACTGGATGCAGAGGTTGTAAAGAACAGCATCCGTGAGTATGATATGGCTGTTATGGACGGCCGCGAGCCCGAGGGCGTAGGCAAGCGTCACGCAACCGGTATCATCGGCTCAGCACGTCGTGGTGCCGACGGTCAGTATGACAAGTCAACCTATAACATTGACGATGCCAACCTGACCATCCGCGTGCTTGCTCCTTCAACCCACCACACAATGGGTGGTCTTAAGATTGACCTGGACCGCCGTGTTCTGGATGAGAACGGCAAGGCTATACCGGGTCTCTATGCCGCAGGTGAGGTAACCGGCGGATTCTTTGGCGGCAACCGTCTGGGTGGTAACGCCCTTACCGAGTGCATGGCATCGGGCCGTATCGCCGCAAAAGGCGTTGAAAAAGACAACTGATGATAGCATTTCCAAACGCAAAGATTAACATAGGACTTAATGTCGTGGCAAAACGCAGTGACGGATACCACGACATTGAGACCGTGTTCTATCCGGTGCTCCTGCAGGATGCGCTGGAGATAACGCTTATGCGCCCGCTTGATCCGGCCCAGCTTATCAAACGTCTGGAGGCCGGTCTCCTGGTTCAGCCCGATGATGCATTCGTGCCGTACCGTCTGCTGCGCAAGAAGGAGGATATCCCATGCTGCTCACTCGAGATGACAGGTAACGAGTTTCCGTTCAAGGCGGCCGATAATCTGGTAGTCAAGGCTTACCTGCTGCTGCAGCAGGATTTTGACCTGCCGTCAATTGACATCAAGCTGCACAAGCATATCCCTTCGGGCGCCGGCCTGGGCGGTGGTTCATCGGACGGCGCGTTCATGATCTCGCTGCTTAACCGCCGTTTCAACCTGCGAATGCGTGAGAGCATGATGGAGCGTTACGCCGCACGTCTGGGTTCGGACTGCGCATTCTTTATCAGCAACACACCGTCACTAGCCACGGGTAGGGGTGAGATCCTCAATCCAATAACCCTCTCCCTCAAAGGCTACACCATCCTGCTGGTAAAGCCCGATGTCTCCGTCAGCACAGCCGAAGCATACGCATCGCTTACCCCAAAACAGCCTGAAATCCCGCTTGCCGATGCAATCAAACGTCCCGTAACAGAGTGGAAGGATTGCGTCTTCAATGACTTTGAGACCACGGTTTTTGCCAAATATCCATTATTGGCCGATATCAAGCAAAAACTCTACTCCATGGGAGCCGTCTACGCTTCAATGTCCGGCTCCGGCTCCACTGTGTATGGCCTGTTCCGTGAGCCTTTGGATTATCCCGAGAAGTTATTTGAGGGTATGTTCGTATGTCAGAGAGAAATGGCGTGATCTGTTAATATCGCGTTGAAAAGTACTTTTAGCGGTTTGCTGAATAGAGTCGGCAAACCGCTATTTTTGTATCCGAAATAAATAAGATATGGCAGATTCCAGGACAAGACAGCGCAGCAGTCGCGCAAATACCGATGGCATAGTTCTCAATCACCTTCAGCCTCAGGCACTTGAGCTCGAGGAGGCCGTGATCGGAGCATTGATGATAGAGCAGGATGCTTTTCCCAAGGTGAGTGACATAGTAAAGAAGGAGTCATTCTACGATCACCGTCATCAGGTCATCTATGAGGCTGTTGCAAACCTGTCTCTAAATCAGCGTCCTATCGATATCCTTACCGTTACCGAGCAGCTCAAGAGCAACGGTACTCTAGAAGAGGCCGGCGGCGCACTCTACGTGACCCAGCTGGCCGGTAAGGTCACATCATCGGCCCATATAGAGTATCACGCACGTATCATAGCTCAGAAGGCTATGGCCCGTGAGCTCATCACCTTTACCAGTGAGATCCAGACCCAGGCATTTGATGATACTACCGATATCTCCGAACTGCTGGGTGAGGCAGAGAACAAGTTGTTCCAGATTGCGCACCGTAACGTAAAGAAGGATTTTGCGTGCATTGACACTGTGCTGCAGGAGTCTGTAAACCGTATCCGTACGGCGGCTCAGCGTGCCGAGGGTATGAGCGGACTGGCCAGCGGATTCCGTGACCTGGATAACATCACATCGGGCTGGCAGAAATCTGACCTTATCATCCTGGCTGCACGTCCTGCCATGGGTAAGACGGCGTTCGCGCTCTCCATGGCCAAGAACATAGCCGTTAACAACCAGCAGCCCGTAGCGCTGTTCTCACTTGAAATGAGTAACGTGCAGCTCGTAAACCGTCTTATATCAAGCGTGTGCGAGATATCGGGCAGCAAACTGCGTGACGGACGTCTGGCTCCCTATGAGTGGAGCATCCTGGACAGTAAGATCAATGCCCTGCAGAGTGCTCCCATCTATCTGGATGATACCCCGTCACTCTCCATTACGGAGTTCCGTACCAAGGCCATCCGTCTTAAGCAGGAGCATCAGGTTGAGCTCATAATCATTGACTACCTGCAGCTTATGAATGCCAGCGGAATAAGGTTCGGTAACCGTCAGGAGGAGATAAGCACCATCTCCCGTAACCTTAAGGGTATAGCTAAGGAGCTGGATATTCCTATCATTGCTCTGTCACAGCTGAACCGTGGCGTTGAGGGCCGTGAAGGCTATGAGGGCAAGCGTCCGCAATTGAGTGATCTGCGTGAGTCCGGTGCCATTGAGCAGGATGCTGATATTGTATGTTTCATCCACCGTCCGGAGTACTATAAGATCTATGAGGATAACAACCACAATGACCTGCATGGCATAGCTGAGATCATCATCGCCAAGCACCGTAACGGTGGAGTGGGTGATGTGCGCCTGTCGTTCCGCAGTGACCTGGCCCTGTTTGACAACATCGGTGGCGGTGAACCGGCTGCCGGTGGCCGCAAAGCCAGCGTTAAGCGATCCAAAATGAATGAAGAGCCCATACCTGATGATCCTCTGGATTCCAATCCCAATATGGGTGACGTTCCGTTTTAAAATGTTAATTATTTTCAGCATCCTTAAGGGCGCTGGAAACGTTATAGCCTTAAACGTAGCAATTTACGTTTAGGGCTATTTTTGTGTGCAATTCTTTGCGCTTAAAAAATTTGTTAATATATGATTTCTAACATTTCAATATGAATAAGTTTGTATAAATTTGTGAATATTACGAAAGCCACGTGAGGCCTAATAGGATTTTTTCCATAATTGCCTTGTTGCTGTTAGAGTTATCAATAGTCCAAACAATTTCTGCAGCGAAAACTTTTGCGCCCGACACCGTCAGCGCGAAAGTGTTTTTTGTGCAAGGCAGTTCGGTCCTGAATCCAAAATATCATGACAACGCAAACACTCTTGAACTGTTGTGCAATGCGTATTACGAGCTTGTCAACACTCCCGGCGTAGAACTTAACGAATTTGTAGTAATCCCTTCATCATCGGCATCGCCTGAGGGTAATTTCGCCCTCAACCAGGACCTTTGCATGAAGCGTGCCCTTAATACGGCCCGTTATCTTACTGAAAGGCTCCAAGTTCAGGTGGACGCCACTTCGGGTGATTATGAGATTGACTGGAAACTGCTTGAAGAGGCATTGGAGAAATCGGATGTCTACTACAGGGACAAGGCTCTTAAAATAATCAGGAATACTCCGGTTTGGGTTATTAAGCATGGTCAGATTACAGACAGCCGCAAGCGTCAGCTTATGAATCTGTATGGTGGAAAAGCCTGGGAGGATATGCTCAGGAATGTTTTCTATGACATGCGTTATGCCACCATAAGGATTACATACAAACGCCGCCCGGTGCTTCCTGAACCCGCAGGCATAACTTGTAGCGATCCCAAAGCCGTAAGTCCCAACCTTCCGGATACCCTGGTGGTGCCCACATATCTTTCCATAAAACGGCAGCCTAAGGTAGCCCTGCACAATAATATGCTTCTTGATGTGCTTGCGGTTCCCAACGTAGGACTTGAGTTTGCACTGGGTAAGCATATCAGCGTGGGAGCCGATTGGATGTATGCATGGTGGAATCCCAACTCAACATTCTATTGGCGTATTTACGGCGGTGACGCGTATCTGCGCTGTTATCCGTGGGCTGCAAAAAAACACCGTCCGTTTACAGGACAGCACTTTGGCGTATACGGAGGAATAGTGACCTATGACTTTGAGATGGGTATACGTGGCAATATGGGTGAGCGCTGGAGCTGGTTTGCCGGTCTGGAATACGGTGTGTCAATACCTATAACCAAAAGACTTAACCTGGATCTGAACATAGGTGCAGGCTATCTGGGAGGCGAATACAAGGTCTACGACTATGAGGAGGGCTACTATGTGTGGAAGTATACCGCCCGACGTAACTGGATGGGCCCTTGCAAGGCCGAGGCGTCACTGGTGTGGCTCCTGGGAGGAAAAAAGAAGTATAAACCTGTCAATACCGTGATGACAAGATGAAACAGCTCCTCAGATTCATATCGTTCATGGCCGCTTTGGTGCTGACTCTGTCATGTGAGCACAAAGAACTGATTTATGATGTGGACTGGACGGTTGCATTGACCGTAAACTTTGACTGGAGCAAGGCTCCTACCGCCAACCCTGAAGGCATGAGCGTTTATATGTTCGACCTGGATAAGCCCGACATGCGTCCGGAGCGCTATGACCTGATTGGAAAGAACGGCGGCCGAATAAAGATTGTTCCCGGAAGATACAGTTTTGTCTGTATTAATAACGATGTAGAGAATATCCTGTTCCGTAATGACCGCTCATTTGACGAATACTCCATTTATACGCGAAATATCAGAATGGAGTCCGGTATGAACATCAACAGCAGGTTCTCATCGGAGACCAGAGCCGGATTGTCGGACGCCGATGAAGATTTCATAATGTCACCCGATTCATGTTGGACAGGAATTGTCCGGAATATCGAGGTGGTCAAGGATGAGTTGGGCCGCAGCATAACATTTTTCCCGGAAATAAGCGTCGTGACCATTGACGTGATAATAAGCGACGCTGTCAACATCCAGTATTCAACCGAATTCGGCGGAACCCTTGACAATATGGCAAGCTGTTTCAGGTTGAGCGACCGTTCTGTCGAGTCAAAGCCGGTCTATTATTCGTTCCCGCTCTATTCGGACGGCGTATCCAGACTGACAACCAGTTTCACCGTATTCGGATATGATCCCGCAATGCCTACCCATACGCTGACTGTCTATGCCAAACTGCCTGACGGCAGGGAGTGGACATATTCATTTGATGTTACAGATCAGATACTTAATGCGCCTGACCAGAAACATATAATCATCAGACTGTCCGGACTGGAGGTGCCCAAGCCTATTGTAAACGGCAGCGGTTTCCGTCCGCAGGTGGATGATTGGCTGACCAGGGAGATAGATGTGAGAATGTAAAATAATTAACAGATAAACAACTTATTAACCAACTTCAAAAAACAATTATTATGAAGAAAAACAGTTTTTTGTTGATTGCTGCAGCTGGAATGCTGACAGTATCGTGTTCGAATGATGTTGTAAACACTGAGTTGAACAGAAATCTGATCTCAGTACGTGCAACATTGAGTAAAATGACCAAGGGCGCTGTCGTTGATGCTTTCAATCTTGGACAGTTCAGCCTTTCTGCTTCTACTGACAATGACTCGGTCGTCATTCCTCAGTGTAACGCAAGGGTAGACGGACAGGGTGCAACATCCGGTTACGGTTACCACTACTGGCCTCAGGACGAGACTCCGGTTAATTTCTATGCCTGGGGTCCTACCGACTACAAGAATGACGGTCAGGTAGTGGCTACAGACAATGTTACATTCACCGTTACACCTAAGGATGACATTGATGAACAGGTTGATTTTGTATTTGCCAATACTGAGAAGAACCGTATTTCGGGCAAGGGCGGTGTTAATCTGTATTTCCGTCATGCAATGTCACAGATTGTGGTCAAGGTAAGAAACAGCCAGCCCAACTACAAGTTCAATGTGCACGGATGGAAGATGGTTTATCTGGACAAGTCCGGCAAATTCACCTTTGGCGGTACCTCGACTGATGAGATTGTAACTCTCAGCAAGAGCTACTGGTCAGAGAATACAGCTGCAGAGGTTGGCAACTACTACTCAAAGACTCTTGACAACAAGAAACTTGTCACATCAGCTGATACAATCCAGCTTGAAGGCAACATGATTCTTGTTCCGCAGGATGTCAACAAGGCAACCGGTTATACATCGGCTGCTCCCGGCTCACCTTTTAACGGTGCTTACATTGCAATCCTGATGAATGTTATTGAAGCCGCTAGCGGTAATGAGCTTAAGGCTGAGCAGTGGTGCTGCTGGCCTGTTGATTTTGTATGGAATCCCGGTTACAAGTATGTCTACAACGTTGACCTGGGAGGCGGCGGTTACAACGAAACCAGCGGTGGCGGAACCGATCCCCAGCCTGTAATCGACATGATCACCATTGTTCCCCAGCTGCCCGATTGGATTGAGTATCCTATCGATGTGGTTATGCCCTGATTTTTATATAAGAACTACCTAAGTTTATGAAAAGAATAAACTTACTGTTCCTAACCTCTTTGCTGATGGTTATATCCTGTTCTGAAGACCGGTTGGTGGGCCTTCAGCAGGATATGCCCATCCGGTTCCGTGCGGTTATGGACCGTCAGACCAAAGCAACCTCCTTATCCACCGGTATGACAGGTTTCAATGTCACCGCATGGAAGGGTGGTGATGACCATGGTTCCGTACAGCCTCATATTGACCAGGCTGATTATGAACTTGGAACGGATGGCAGCTATGTATCGGCCAACAAGTATTTCTGGCCTCATACGGGAAGCCTTGAGTTCTATGCTTATGCTCCCAAGGCTTCGGCAGCAACAGGTCTGGTCCGTAACAGTGAGTTGTCATACACTGTTACCCCTCTTGACAACACCGACAACCAGATTGACCTGGTCTTTGCCAAGAACTCGGGTACTAAAGAACAGAATGCTACAGGTGTGACGCTCAATTTCCGTCATACCATGTCGCAGGTTAAGATCAAGGTCAAGAACACCAACCCGAGCCTTGTTTTCAATGTAACCGACTGGATGATAGCAGGTGTTGACGGTAGCGCCACCTTTACGTTTGATGATGGATTGGCTAACACCAGTGTACTGGCTTCAAACTCGTTGAACACCTTGGACCGTACCATGTGGACCGGTAATGACAGCCGTAACAATAGTTACAGCAAAGCCTTTGCAGCCGCAACAGTGACAAGCGCCAACTCAACATGGGGACAGCTGCCCGGATCGGCCATCCTGATTCCGCAGGAGCGGGTGGCAGCTACTGCCTATGAGGGTTCCAATGCTCCTGATAATCCTCTTAACGGCGCCTATATAGCCATCCGTTATGAGGCTCATGACGCATCGGACGCTGAGGAGATGGCTCCTGCAGGAACATGGGGCTGCTGGCCTGTCAAGTTTGACTGGCAGCCCGGTTTCAGCTACAACTACATTGTTGACCTGTCGGAGTTCGGTTACAAACCCGCGGGTACTGATGAGCCTGAGCCTGTCATGAACCAGGCTACCGTCAGGTTTGTTGATGTGGAGGTTGACCACTGGCAGCCTGAAAACGGTAATGAGATTGACCTGTCCATACTATACGGTCAGAGTGAACCGTATCTGCGCTTTCATACCGTAGGCGGCACCAATACGCTTTACCTGGTACAGGAAAGGTCTCAGTCCGGTGATGCGCTGACCCATCTGGAGTATTCACTTGATGAGGGTGCCACATGGACCGGAATGCTGTTCCGCGGCGGTAACAGCGTGGACGGTTATGAGAACGGCATTGAGTTTGGCGCTCTGGGTACCGGATCGGCTGATCTCCTTGTCCGCGGCAAGGGATTCTTCAATTATATAGCCGGCAGCTCTGTCTATGAGTACAAGCATTTTGTGTTCAGTGATGACGCTCAGTTGGTTTCCTGCTCCGGAAGGGTGGGAGGACTGTATGATTATGACAATCCCAATGCCAATCTGATTAAGGAGGGCCAGTATGAAAGACTCTTTGAAAACTGCAAGTGTCTGCTTACGGCGCCGGAACTGTCGGCTATGGTTCTTACTCCCTATTGTTACAAGGGTATGTTCAAGGGATGCGTCAACCTTAAGGCTGCACCTCTGTTGCCCGCCACATCGTTGAGTGGAAGTGACATGTGTTATGCCGAGATGTTTTCCGGCTGTACGCAGTTGACTTCTGTACCGGCATCGTTGCCTGCTACCAAGCTGGCCAAGAGCTGTTACTATCTGATGTTCACTGAATGTTCTGCTCTGACAGTGGCTCCGGAATTGCCTGCTACGTCACTGAGTCCGGACTGCTACAGTCATATGTTCAGCAGTTGTACCAGTCTTGTAACGGCTCCCGCTCTGCCTGCCACGGTAATGGTTTCCAACTGTTACAGTGCCATGTTTGCATGGTGCTCCAATCTTGCAAATGCTCCGGTACTTGGTGCATTAAGTTTGGAGACAGGTTGTTACAGTGAGATGTTCTACGAGTGCCATTCGCTGAACAAGGTCAAGGCTCTGTTTACAGAGAATGCGGCATTGGGATGCGGGTCATATTGGCTTTACAACGTATCGGCTACAGGAAAATTCATTAAGAATCAGGCTGCCCAGTGGAGTGAGGACGGTATTGTCCCGTCCGGTTGGGAGGTTGAATCTGTAACCGAGTGAGAGAATCTGATACTATTGACAGACAAACTTAACTGACATAAACATGATTATGAGAAAGAGTGTTATAATGACCGTAATGATGGGAGCGCTGATGGCGGCATCATGTTCTCAGGACAATATTGTGGGAGTTCAGAAGGAGTCTCCCATTGAGTTCCGTACGCTGATGGACCGTCAGACCAAGGCTGAGCCCTATACTGCCTCCAATCTGAGTTCATTCAACGTTACGGCAAAACTGAATGATTCATACTACATGGATCAGGTTGATTACCTTAAGGGTGACGGCAATGTTTACTCATCGGTCAACAGGTACTTCTGGCCGGCAAGCGGAACATTGGATTTTTATGCCTACGCTCCCAAGGAGTCTTCGTCAAACGGCCTGGTACGTAACAGTGAACTCTCTTACACTGTTGCTCCATTGGCCGATACGGACAGTCAGATTGACCTGCTGTTTGCCAAGAACAGCGGCAATAAGGTTTCAAACTCATCGGTTGGCGTAACACTTAATTTCCGTCATGTGATGTCACAGATTCGCGTCAGTGTTAAGAATACGGAACCTACACTGCGCTTTGTTGTCACGGGCTGGAAGGTAGCCAAGGTGGATGGCCAGGCTACCTTCAGCTTTGACAGCAATCTTGATACCAACGGTGAAAATACGGCTACCCTGAACCGTAACAGGTGGTCGGACAATACCGGCATGGATACCGTTTACATTAAACAGACTGATCAGAAGTCTGTTACCGGAACAAACTCCACCTGGGGTGAGTTGGCCGGATCTTCCATCCTTATTCCCCAGGTTACGACAGGTGCCACTGCCTATGATGCGGGTGGCGCGCTTAACGGCTCATATGTGGCCGTAGAAATGCAGGCCTATAATGCTTCAAACAATGAGCTTGTATTCCCCAAACAGTGGTGCTGCTGGCCCGTGGGTTTTGACTGGCAGCCCGGTTACCGATACACTTACTGCATTGACCTGGCCGGTTGCGGCTATAAGGAGAACGGATCCGGTGAGCCTGATCCCGTGCTTGAAAATGTTGAAGTGAAATTCATTGATGTTACCGTGGATGCATGGCAGCCGGAGGGCGGCATGAATACGGATGTCACCACCCATGACAGCTCATCGGGTAACACAACCCCCACAGTAAGATATGACGGACCTTGCCTGCGCTTCCACACAGAAAACGGCAGCCAGGTATTATATATGACAAAGATTGAAGGAACTGCCACAGGAACAGACCTGGAGTACTCGTTGGATGAGGGCCAGACCTGGAACACCCTGCTGCTTCAGAGCGGTGAGAACAACGGTGTTCAGTTTGGCGTGAAAGGTACCAAAAACACTGATGTTCTTGTTCGCGGAAATCAGGGATTCGGCAATGATATGTCCGATAAGAATAATCAGAGTATCAGAAAATTCAGTTTCAAGGATTCAAACCAGCCGGTTGAATGCACTGGCATGATAGGCTATCTTACTGATTATAATAACCCCACGGCTGCTCTGACTGAGAACGGACAGTATGCTGGGCTGTTCTATGACTGCTCATGCCTGACTACGATTCCGTCATTGCCATCAACAGTACTGACCAAAAACTGTTACAGGGACCTTTTCCATGGATGCACCGGAATTACTCAAGCACCAGTTCTTCCTGCTGAGACACTGCAGGATTATTGTTATGCTTCAATGTTCAGTGGTTGCTCAAACCTGGCTTCGGCGCCCGCCCTGCCATCGGCAGTTATGGCCCGCCACTGTTATGATTCAATGTTCAGCGGGTGCAAAAGCATTACTGACGCTCCGGCGTTACCGGCTCTTGAACTGGCAGATTCATGCTATAAGAGTATGTTCATGGACTGCTCAAAACTGTCATCGGCTCCGGCTCTGCCGGCAACATCTATGGCAATAGGTTGTTACATACTCATGCTTAGCAATTGCGAATCATTGACTGTGCCTCCCGTTCTTGCCTCTACCCAGCTGGCCGATTACTGCTACTCAGGTATGTTCTATGGGAGCGGTATTACATCGGCCCCGGCACTGCCAGCCACTGCATTGAAAACGGGTTGCTACGAATCAATGTTCAGAGAATGTACCAGTCTTACTGCCGGCCCGCAACTGCCTGCCATGGAGATGGCAAAGGATTGCTACAAGTATATGTTTGCCAATTGTGACTTTGTTACATCGCCCGATCTGCCTGCCACTACACTGGCTGAGGGTTGCTACTATTCCATGTACTGGGCATGTCTTAAGCTCAAGAATGTGCCGGATCTTCCGGCTCTGGAACTGCCTACAGACTGCTATTCCATGATGTTCTCGCGCGCCTGTGCATTAGTTGATGCTCCTGCCATAAAGGCAACCACTATCGGTCCTCAGAGTTGTTACATGATGTTTGCCGATTGTCCTAAACTGGTAAATGCTCCTGCGTTGTCATCGACTGAGCTCAACAACTACTGCTATGCATACATGTTCCAGAATGATTCCTGTCTTATTGATGCGCCTTCCTTACCGGCCACAAATCTGAAAGCGGGATGCTATATGGGTATGTTCAGGGGTTGCGCAAATCTTGTAAGTGCCCCGGAACTGAATGCCAAGCAACTGCAGTACAAATGCTATGAGGAGATGTTCAAGGGGTGCTCATCGCTGTCGTATCTCAAGGCAACGTTCTATGAGTATCTGTTCTCATTCGGAAACCCCGATTATCCCAGATATATGTCCGGATGGCTTGACGGCGTAGCCGCATCCGGAACACTTGTAAAAAATGCCCAGGAGCCATGTACCAATGATAATATCGGTGCTCCTGCCGGCTGGATATTGGTTGACTATAATAATAACTAAACAATATATTGAATATGAAAAAGATTGCACTTTTAACAGTGATGACCGGAGCGCTGATGATGTCGGCCTGCTCCAGTGATGAGATTGTAGGTCTGCAGCAAGACAGTCCTATCAGTTTCCGTACGGTGCTTAGCCGCCAGACCCGTGCCACGAGTTCAACGGCTACTACTCTTAACACCTTCAATGTGACTGCCTGGAAGGATGGCGATGACCGCAGTCAGGATGTAGCTTTCATTGATCAGGTTGACTATGAAAAAGGACAGGACGGTAATTACACATCTGTTACCAAATACTACTGGCCTAAAGGTTCTACACTGGAGTTCTACGCTTATGCTCCCAAAGCCTCAAACGTTAACGGCATTGTGCGTAACAGCGAGTTGTCATACACGGTCACTCCGCTTGCCAATACTGATAATCAGATTGACCTGTTGTTTGCCAAGAACAGCGGAAACAAAACAGCCAATGCTCTGAGTGGTGTAATGCTGAATTTCCGTCATGCAATGTCGCAGATCCAGATCAAGGTAAAGAACACGGAGCCCAGTCTTAAGTTCAACATTACCGGCTGGAAGATTGCAGGAGTTGACGGCAGTGCCACATTTACGTTTGATGACAACGTAGAAAACACCTCTTTGGTAGCTTCCGGTTCACAGAACACCTTGAACCGCAATATGTGGAGCGGGAATGACACCTATACTGTTAACTACAGTAAGGAAGTAACCAAGATACTGAACGGTGCCAGTGCAGCTGTGGCACTGGATGGGTCTTCCATACTTATTCCGCAGGCTGCTCCCAAGGCAACAGGTTACAGTGGGACTGATCCCACAAGCAATCCTCTTAATGGTGCTTACATAGCCATTGAGTATGGCGCAGTCAATGCCGCAACAGGTGATGAAATAGTAAGTGCCGGTACCATGGGTTGCTGGCCGGTTGCTTTTGACTGGTTCCCCGGCTATCGTTACTGCTACACGGTAGATATGGCTGAGTTCGGTTACAAGGAAAACGGAAAAGATGATCCCGAACCTGTCATGGATGGTGCCGAGATCAAGTTTGTTGATATATCGGTTGATACTTGGCTTCCTCAGAATGATAATGATGCCAATGTCGATGTGACAATGCAATGATGCAAATAATAACAAATAAACAATATATGAAAAGAATTTCATTTGTGATGATTGCGGCATTGACAATGCTGGCATCATGTTCCAAGGATGAGATTGTAGGTCATCAGGATGACCTTCCCATCCAGTTCCGCACGGTGATAGAAAAGCAGACCCGTGCCACCAGTTACACCACCAGTACACTCACTTCATTCGCCGCTACGGCATATGTCGGTTCTGCCGGTTCATATGCCATGGAGAATGTGGAATTCAGCAACGGAGGCTCATCCACTACCTATAGGGTGGTGGGTAGTACCAAATACTACTGGCCCAAGAATGTGGATGTAAACTTTTACGCTTATGCTCCCAAGGCAAGTGCGACCAATGGAATCAGTTATACCAATGAGTCTGAAATAGAGGTTACTCCTTTATCTGACACAGACAGTCAGGTTGACCTGATATATGCCGCAAATGTGGGTAATAAGGCACAGGATGCCATGAACGGTGTTACTCTTAATTTCCGTCATGCAATGTCCAAGATACTGATAAGGGTTAAGAACAGCAGTTCTGATATTAAGTTTGATGTAACGGGATGGAAGATAGCCGGTGTGGACGGATCGGCCTTGTTTGAGTATGACAAGACACTTGATACCAATACTCCTGCTTCCGGTTCCAAAAACACCTTTGACCGCACTCTGTGGAGCGGTAATGATGACATCTTTACCGCCAGTTACAGCAAGACATTCAACGCAAAGAGTGTTACAGGTGTCAATACAACCTGGGGCACACTTGACGGTTCTGCTATTCTGATTCCCCAATATGCACGCAAGGCTCATCAATACTCAGGCTCTGATCCGGCAAACAATCCTCTTGACGGCGCCTACATTGCAATCCAGTACAAGGCTGTTGACGGCAGTAATACAGTAATTGCTCCCGCAGGAACATGGGGCTGCTGGCCTGTACGTTTTGACTGGCAGCCTGGTTTCCGCTATATCTATACTATAGATTTGGCTGAGATGGGATACAGTGAGACCGGAAAGGAGCAGCTTGAGCCTGTTATAGATAACCTTGAAATAGCACTCAAGTTTGTTGATGTTACCGTTGACGCATGGCAGCCTGAAGATGATGACGATGCCAATAATGACATCTCAATGACAGGTGGCGGATCGGGCAAATCTTTCCTGCGCTTCCATACAGAGGGCGGCACTCAGACTTTCTATGTGGGCGCTGTAATGGGTGGAGAAACAGTAACCAACCTGGAGTACTCACTTGATGAGGGCGCTACATGGTCAGAGGTGTTGTTTGCAGTCGAAAACAATAACATTATTGAGAACGGCATAGAGTTTGGAGACATTAACTCCAATAATGTGGATCTGCTTTTGCGCGGCATGGGATTCTATAATGATATAACGGATATGAATGATCCCAAGATGAAGCAATTTGGCTTTGCCAGTGAGACTCAGTTGGTTGACTGTACAGGCAACATAGGAGTCCTGACAAATTACAATAATCCGCCCACAGTTTTGACAATACCTGGACAGTATTACGGATTATTTGCAGAGTGTAATTGCTTGCGTGCCGCACCTGAGTTACCTGCCACAACACTGACATATGGCTGTTATGCGGCGATGTTTAGTGAATGCACGAATCTTATTTCTGCCCCCGAACTACCTGCTGAATCACTCCCAGATATGTGTTATGCAATGATGTTTAACGAATGCTCATCATTGAATTACGTCAAGGCATTGTTTGTTGATTATACGGGTACTCCTTTTGTGCAATGGCTGAATGACGTTTCATCAACAGGAACGTTTAAAAAGAATCCCAATGCCACATGGACAAATAATGAGGTGGGTATTCCTGATGGTTGGACTGTAGAGTAATACCACCTGTTTCATTTGAAAGAATGAGAATATGAAAAAAGGTTATTTACTGATTCCGGTGATGGGGATGCTAATGGCGGCATCCTGCGCGGGTGATCAGATTGTTGAACTCCAGCCTGATTCATCATCCATACAGTTCCGTATGGCGGTGGAGCATAGGACCAAGGCCGTGAGTTATGATAACAACAATCTGGCATCGTTCAATGTCACCGCATGGAGGGAGGATGCTGACCGTACGTCGGCCCAGCCCCGTATCAGTCAGGCCGATTTTGACCGTTGCAGCGATGACAGTTACTGCTCGGCCAGCAAATACTACTGGCCGCAGAACGGCAGTCTGATATTCTACGCCTATGCCCCCAAGGCTGCGTCGGGTAACGGGCTGGTCCGTAACAGTGAGCTGTCATATACCGTGACTCCGGTTTTGGATGCAGGTAATCAGATTGATCTGGTATTTGCCAAGAACAGCGGCAGCAAGGATCAGAACGGTCAGACCGGCGTGACACTCAATTTCCGTCATACAATGACGCAGATACAGGTCAAGGTCAAGAACAGCAGTGCTGACATACGGTTCAAGGTAACCGGCTGGAAGATAGCCGGTGTTGACGGTAACGCCACGTTTGTGTTTGATGATGCTTTGTCAAGCACCAATGCGGCTGCCCATAATTCGGAGAACACCGTTGAACGCAGTATGTGGAGTGGAAATGATGACAGTTTTGATTCTAGTTACATCCACACGTTTGGTCAGGTGGACGTAACCGGTACAAACTCTACATGGGGCGCTCTGGACGGATCGGCTATACTTATACCTCAGGTTGCGCCGGAGGCTACTGCCTACAGCGGCAGCACTCCCGGTGAGAACCCTCTTAACGGAGCCTACATTGCCATCTGCTATCAGGCATCTGATGCCGATGGCAACTTGGTTGCGGCCGTAGGCACCTGGGGCTGCTGGCCTGTACGTTTTGACTGGAAACCGGGTTTCCGCTACAACTACACCATTGATCTGGCCGAGCTGGGTTACAAAGAGAAGGGCACTGATGTTCTGGAGCCCATTCTTGAGGATATGGACATCGCTATGAAGTTCGTTGACGTAACCATTGATGCATGGCAGCCCGTTGATGATGAGAGTGCCAATACTGATATATCAATCAATTGAATAATAAAAAACAGAATACAGTTATGAAAAGAATAACAAAACTGATGGTTTTTGCAGGAGCTATGCTTGCAGCCTCATGCTCAGAGAATGAGATAATGGAGGTTAAGCAGAACGATCAGATATTTTTCCGCACGGAGATAGCACGTCAGACCCGTGCCACAAGTACAACGGTCAATACCCTTGGAGCGTTCAATATAACCGCATGGAAGGATGATCCGGATCCTTCAAATGATGCCCCCATTATCCAGAATGCGGAGTTTACGCGTGGTACTTCCGATGTTTACAAGGCATCGGGAAACACTCAGTATTACTGGCCCAAAGGTGTCGATGTCAAGTTCTATGCCTATGCTCCTAAAGCTGAAGCCGGTAATGGACTGACCTATTCAAGTGCCAAGAGAATAGATGTGGTACCTCTTGCTGATACTGACAGCCAGGTGGACCTTCTCTATGCCGCAAATACAGGTAATAAGGTTCAGAATGCCATAAACGGTGTGACTCTGAACTTCCGTCACACAATGTCACAGATACAGGTTAGGGTAAAGAACAGCCTTTCGGACGTCAATTTCAAAGTGACCGGCTGGAAGATAGCCGGTGTTGACGGCTCTGCATACTTTGAGTTTGATGATGCCTCAACCACCAATGATGCGGCATCCGGATCACAGAATACTCTTAGCGGCAGCATGTGGCATGATAACAATGACAACTTTACTGCCAGCT
This sequence comes from Bacteroidaceae bacterium, assembly GCA_045113495.1. Taxonomy (GTDB): domain Bacteria; phylum Bacteroidota; class Bacteroidia; order Bacteroidales; family Bacteroidaceae; genus Colenecus. The sequence goes on along the minus strand of JBGUIZ010000054.1, from coordinate 66,659 downwards.
ACACCAAAACCATAACCACAAGGAATGTGACTGGTGTAAACAACAGCTGGGGAATGCTCACGGGTTCTGCCATACTGATACCGCAAGGCGCAGCCAAGGCAACAGCCTACAGCGGATCAGATCCTGTCAGCAATCCGCTTAACGGTGCATACATAGCCATTCAATATCAGGCTCTTGACGGTGAAGACAATGAGCTGGCTCCTGCCGGGACATGGGGTTGCTGGCCTGTACGTTTTGACTGGCTGCCCGGTTTCCGTTATATCTACACAATTGACCTTGCCGAGTATGGCTACAAGGAGAAAGGCAAGGATGAACTGGAACCCATTTCAGAGGATTTGAATGTTGAGTTCAAGTTTGTTGATGTGGAGATTGATGAATGGCAGCCTTCAGATGATGATGCGGCTAATAAGGATGTAACTATGGCTGAGAAATACCCTCCATACCTGCTTTTCCACGCAGTAGGTGGACAACAGAAATTGGGTGTTACTAAAGTTTCTGGAAATGATACGGAAACTCATCTTGAGTATTCGTACGATGCTGTTAATTGGGATAATGTGGAATTTAATGATATGATTCCTTTTGGTGGTGACGGAGTTGAAAACAAGGATCTGTATCTGCGAGGAATGGGATTCTATAATGAGGTGATAGATGACTCCCATCAGAATGTAAAACGTTTTTATTTTCAATCTAATGATATCCCTGTGGAGTGCACAGGCAGTATCGGTGCACTTACGGATTATGAATCTCCGTCAGCACCCTTGACCAAGCCAGGTCAGTATGCTAAGATGTTCATGGGATGCCGGTGCCTGAAAAAAGCTCCTGAAATGCCGTCAGAGGTGTTAACCATGGGATGCTATGCCGGAACATACTATGGGTGCTGGGGGTTGACAGTTCCTCCTTCATTGCCGGCTACAGAACTGGAGGATCAGTGCTATATTATGATGTTTGCTGATTGCCGCAATATGACGACTGCGCCTGCATTGCCGGCTACGGTGCTCGCTGATCGTTGCTATTATCAGATGTTTGTGGCTTGTACAAAACTGATTAATGCCCCTGCGTTACCTGCTACCACTTTGGTAAACAACTGTTATGAAGAAATGTTCTACAAGTGCACCAATCTTACCAAGGCGCCCGAGATTTCCGCCACTACGCTGGCTGACAGCTGTTGCTACAGAATGTTCTATGAGTGCAGTAATCTTTCAGTCGCCCCTACACTTCCTGCCATGACAATGGCTAAAAGTTGTTATAGCGGAATGTTCATGAGTTGTTCCAAGTTGAAGAATGCTCCTGAGCTGCCGGCTACAACTTTGGCGGACAGCTGTTATTATTGGATGTTCTATCAGTGCTATGATTTGGTTAATCCTCCTGTTCTCCCGGCTACAAAAATGGCAACAAGTTGTTATGATGGTATGTTCATTAAATGTACAAGTCTGACTACGGCTCCGGAACTCCCCAGTACGGATTTGGCAGACTATTGCTATGGCGGCATGTTTAGAGAATGCAGCAGTTTGACACAGGCTCCTGTACTTCCTGCAACAGTATTGGCTGAGGGATGCTACGGGGGTATGTTCTATCAGTGTTCATCATTAAGCTATGTAAAGGCACTGTTTATTGATGACAATAATAGTTGTAATGGATGGCTTATGGAAACTGCATCCAATGGAACAATTGTCAGGAATCCGTCTGCTACTTGGGATACAACAAACTATGATATAGTTCCTGGCAGTTGGACCGTAATTACAGAATGATTCAAAAAAAGTGATCCCCGTTGTTTAATAACTAAGGATACACAGTCTTGATTAAGAGAAGTTCCATACTGGCAGTTGTGGCGGCGCTGATGGCGGTGTCATGCTCTGAGGACCATATTCTGGACCGGCAGCATGATGCTCCCATAGCGTTCCGCACTGTCATGGATATGCCCACCAAGGCCACCCTATATACTGCGGCAAACCTGACGTCGTTCAATGTGACGGCGCTCAGAGGTGCGGCTGTATATATGGACCAGACTGATTTCTACACCACTGATTATGCGGTGTGGTCATCGGCCCGGAAATACTACTGGCCTTTGAGCGGTAATCTGGACTTCTATGCGTATGCTCCCAAGGCTGAGTCCGGCAATGGTATCACTTTCAATGATTACAAGACTATTACAGTTGCTCCCTTGGCCGATACCGATGCCCAGACGGATCTGCTCTTTGCATATTCTACGGGCAGCCGTGATGCTGACGGTGATGTGGGCAAGATGCTTAACTTCCGTCACACCATGTCAAAGGTTCAGGTCAAGGTATCCAACTCAAATCCCAATCTCAGGATAACGGTAAACGGCTGGCGCCTGGCCGGTCTGGACGGTGAGGCTACATTTACCTACAGCGGTGGTTCTACCGATGGCGCCGGTACGTTGGACCGTGCCCTTTGGAGCGATAATGCCGATGCCGCAACAGACGGAGTGGCATATACCAAGCTCCTTGACAACGCAGCGTTGCTTGAAGGAGCGACTGTAGGTGCTCAGTCAAGAGTTCTGGAAGGATCGGCCATTGTTATCCCGCAGGAGACAAGCCAGGGTATGACATACACCGGTGCCCAGGCGGGATCACCCTTGAAGGGCTCATATATTGCTGTAAACATGAGTATTGAAAACTTGGCGGACGGCTCGCCCTATGTTGAGGATACATGGTGCTGCTGGCCTGTAAGCTTTGACCTGCAGCCCGGATTCCGCTATGTTTACAGCATTGACCTGGCCCAGGGCGGCTATTATGAGACTGCTCCTGCGGCAAATGCCGATGCTGCGCCCGTACTTAAGGATTTGATTATTACTTTTGCATCGGTAAGCGTTGACTCATGGGCTACCAACCCTTAAACAGATATAATGAAAGGTATAGTAAATATAATGATCTTTACGGCTGCAGCACTGAGTGCCGCCACTGTGCAGTCATGCTTACGTGACAGCGGGGCGGATGATGCCCGTGTGCCCATTGTGTTCAGCCGCAGCATAGTTGAAACCAAGGGTGCTGCACCCCTTACCACCGGTGGCATGACCAGCTTTGGCCTCTATACCGCCTACACGTCGCAGGGCCAGTTTGATGCCGATGCAGCCACGTTCAACAATATAGTTAACGGAAAGTTCATTGAATCCCAGGGAAAGTGGATGGGGCAGACCGACTATTACTGGCCAGTGAGCGGATCACTCACATTTGTGGCATATGCTCCGTATTCGGCACAGGGTGGGGGAATAGCAGGGTTGACAGTCCCGGATGCGCAGGCCGGCACGGGATTCCCGGTATTTACATACACTCCGCCCACCGGTGGCCAGGAACTCTCTGCCATGCCGGATTTATGCCTGTCCACGCCTCTCATTGACCGCTCAAAACCCCTGAACGGTGATGTTGAGACCCCCCTTGAGTTCCATCACGTCCTTACCGGCGTAAGTTTTTTCGGCCGTTACACGGTGAACTACACTCCGGGTAATTTCAGTAATGATTATACAGTTAAACTGCAGTCGTTGCAGTTGAGCGGCGTAATAGGTTCCAAACAGGTGCGGACAACGGATGTATCACCATATTTTGAGTGGCAGGTGGACGGATCTCTGTCCAGGACTGCCGTATACTCTCTTTCACAGCAGGATGGTCAGCTTGTTCCGACAGAGTTTAATGATGCGGACCGCCAGAGGCTTATTACGGATGCGGGCCTGCTCTTTCTGCTTCCGCAAACTCCTGACAATGTTGCTGTAACCATTACTTACGGGGTACATCTCAGAACTACGGATGAACTGCTGGCTACATTTACATCGGCTTCCATAGCATTGCCTTCAAATTATTGGGAGCCGGGCGCAATAATGGAGTATAATCTGGGTGCAGTCATGAATCTGAACACCGATTCCTTCCAGACGGCATCTACTTGTGCCGCCGATGCTCCGGAACTCTACAACTGGCTGCAATCCCGCTGAATAAAAGTAATAAACCTTATTCTTGACAATTAATGAAACACTTGCCGTTATTAACCATTAAGATAGTACTGGTACTTATGGTTCCTGTCGTGACTCTGATAGAGGGTTGCACCAAGTCTGACCGCAGTGAGGAGGCGCTTGAGCTGCGCCGCGAACTTCAGGAAATGATGTTCAGAAACCCCGATCAGGCATTGGCGAGGGTAGACAGTGCCCAGCAGGTAGGCCTCTTCACGGAAGGAATGGCCAACCTTATCAGGGCGAACATTTACGGACAAGCGGGAAAAACGCGGCTGGCTGTATTCTATGGCGAGCAGATATTGCACGCTCCCGAGCTGAAGCGTGAAGGCGACATCTATTATTCGGCCCTTCTGTTGTTGGACGGATTGTTGGAGCGAAACGGCGAATGGGGAAAAGCCATCCGGCTATCCGACGATATTATTGCCGATGTGGAGAATGAGAGGAAACGGGGTGGCGGTGTTTCCGGCATCAGCGAGCAGGTGGCATTGCGTGTCAAGAGCCGTGCGCTGACATTCAAGGCCGATTGCGAGAAGGATTTGGGACATCCCGACAGGGCCGAACGCTTTTATCTGGAGGGTGTGGACCTGATGATGGACGGGGTGAAGAATGCCAACGATTATTGGGTGATAGACGCTCTGGTGGTAGCCGTATTGGAAACCATGGAGTTCTATCTTGAGCAGGGTGAGGCAGAGAAGGCCCTGACCCTGGTGGCAAAAGGTGATACAGCTCTGGCTCGTCTGGACCGTTGCCCTCAGGTACCCGAGTACGTCCGTAACCACCGTCACAATAACATCACCATCTGCCAGGCTATGGTCTATGCCGCAAATGGTCAGTTCGACAAAGCCAAGGCTCTTTACCTGAAGAATTATGAGGCCCAGGACCTGTCATTATATGATTACGGTGCCCAAGCCCGCTATCTTACAACTACCGGTCATTACGACGAGGCCATCCGCCTGTTCCGTCAGGCTGATTCCCTCTATTTGGCTCAGGGCAGCACCATTACAACCGTATACATCCAGAACTACATGATGAGCCAGTATGAGGCGCTAAAGAAAGCCGGGCGCAAGGACGATGTCCAGGCTATGGCCGACCGCATTCGCCATCTTACCGACTCCATTCACCTTCAGGAACGGCTGATTGATGTTGAGCAGCAACAGGAAATCCGCAATAAGGAGGCTGAGATTGCCAGCCGCCGCCAGTCGCTCGTGGTCCATCGCATCATCCTTGTGGCCGCTCTGCTGATCTGTCTGCTCATTGCCTATCTGCTGTGGCGTTCATATTTGTTCAATAGGATGCTCCTTGAAAAGAACCGTCGCCTGCTGGCTGAGATAGAGCAACGCGAAAGCGAGGAGCAGCAGGTTATAGAGCAGTTGAAGGCGGAACCCGTGGAACAGCTCAATGCCCAACAGCAACTATTCTGCCGCATCTGCGACCTCATGGAATCGTCCGACCATATATTTACCGATGCCGATCTTGACCGCAGCCGTCTGGCGCAGCTTCTGGGTACCAACGAGCATTATGTGACCGATGCCATCAGTGCATGTACCAATGGCAAGAGCGTGAATGGCTTATTGAACGAGTACCGTCTGCGGTATGCCGCCCATCTGCTGGCCAACACAAAAGACTCCGTTGTTCTGATTGCCGAACAATCCGGATTCTCACGCAGCTCATTTTTCCGTATTTTCAGTGAAGCCTATGGCATGTCGCCGTCGGATTATCGCAAGGTGGCGGGAAAATAACGGAAAACTCTGTATTTCATAGATTTATTAAGGCCTGGCAGTTTCAGGTCAGGCTTTTTTTCTCGTATTGAGACTTTCTTTTCCTGCTGTGAGACTGTTGTTTTTTGGGGGTATTGTTCCTTTGCCGTCAGAAAGCCGCGATCAGGCGACTTGGAACTTAGTTTAAAACAAACCGCAAAACGTATGGTAACAACACTCATCTTTACCATTGCCCTGGCTGCAACACTCATTGTGATAGTGTTGGTTCTTGTGGGCATCATTATCTACCAGCGTTGGCGCATCGGTGACCAGAATGTCTTTATTGAGCGCTTTATCCGACAGAATGAAGAGATGCGCCAAAAGATGCGTAAATCAGGAATTCTTTAAAATAACCATAATACAAATCAACAATGAAAAAATCGATTAAGATCAAGGCGGCTATAATGCTGATGATGACATTGACGGTGTTTACAGCTTGCACAAATGACGACAGCCTTACACTCAACCCGACGGACGGAAGTGCCCTTGTGGGTAACTGGACCGTTGACATTACCGGCAATTCATTCCCGTTATGGAATTACGGACCGGCGTTGCACATGATGTCATTCCAGGCCGACGGAACAGGTTCCTTTAATACTTTCTATATTATGGAGGAGCAGCCTGTGGCCCGCGACTACCAGACGTTTAACTATACTGCCACCTCTGACGGACATCTGACCATGGAGATGGAGGATGGCACTTTTGAATATACTTACCGGTTTGACGACGGCCAGTTGACATTGTCGTATCAAGACAACGCGAAGACCTACGACCAAGCCGGTTCCTCCATGACGGCAAAGTTTGACGAGTGGAGTAGTGAGGAACTGATAAAGGTTCCTAATGCCGCCCGCTACACAATATTCGTCTACGGCAATGCCGGCGGCAAGATGGACTATTGCATCGAAGAGAGCTTTTGGGAAGAGGTAAAACCGCTGCTGACAGACAGCAACAACGTACGCGTGGTGTGCTTCTACAAGTATGGTAAGGATCTGCCCGAGGAGGGAAAACCATATACCGGCAAGTATGCCGAACCGGGCGACATCGTGTGGTTTGAACTCAGCAGCAAGACCGATCTGGACAAGCTGCGTGAGAATGGCGCTGCAAGCATTGGCTTTGCAGAGCAGGCCAAGCAACTCAAGCTATGCGACCCTGCTTCAATAAGCTCGTTTTTGCAACTGAGCAGTCTGATATGCCCCGCACAGGAATACATCTTTACTATCTGGGGGCACGGCAACGGCTTCGAGCCCATGTACGACATTCCTGGCAAGTATAACAAAACCGTAACACGCGGTCTCATAAGCGACCAGTGGAACAATAACGAGAAACTGGATATGTATGAGCTGGTTGATGCCATCCGTTCCACCGGCGCGGAAAGGCTGAAAATGATATTTTTCCACAACTGCCTGATGGGTAATATGGAGTCGCTCACCGAACTGCACGATGTGGCTGAATACATAGCCTGCTCATCGCACAATCTCAACAGCGACTACACCGTGTTGCCGGCTTTCATCAGAACTCTTATGGAGAAGGATAACGTGGAGCAGGCCTTTGCATCCATGCTCAGTGAAGTTACCCCCGTCTGGCAGAATGCTTACCGGGATGATAAGGACGGCACGACCAACGGCGATCTCAAACTGCTGCGCACCGCCGGTCTTGACAGCGTTATCAATGTCAGCAGGCGCCTTGCCGATCGCCTTGTTGCCATCTATCCTACACAGAAAGAGGCTATTGACATTGCAACCAAGAACGTTTACCGATTCATAACGCGGTATAATGATCCGGTATATTCATGGGCTAATCCCTTCTTTGACCTTCAGGACTACTCCGACAAGTTGGCTCAAAGTACCGGTGATGCTGACTTGCAGACTATTGCTGATGATCTGCGCATGGCTTTCGACAAAGCCATTCTCCAGAGTGCCGACATAAATTGGAGCGTTCAGCACCTTGACCATTACAGTCTGAGCGTCTGCCTCTACCATCAGGGCTTCTACAATTACGATTACGTGGGTGCCGCCGGAAATCCATGGAACTGGAACTGCAACATCGGCCCGGGCTACGAGCAGAGCACTTTCCATAAGCTCACCGGCTGGGGCAACTGGCTCAAAATCAATACCTGCCAACCCTGGGGCAATCCCACCAGCGGTGGCGGAGGACTCGCTGAATAAAGAATAAACTTTTAACAAATTAAACAGAAAGACAATGCGTAAACTTCTGATGGCGGCAGCTGCCATAATGCTGATGATGGCAACAATGGCGTTGACATCCTGCACCAATGACGATGACAATCCCGTGACTCCGCCGGAGTCAAAACAACTGGCCGAGTATACCATCATGTACTACGGCCATGGAGGCGGAAATTTGGACCGCTTCGATATTCAGAGTATTGGAAAATTCTATGAGGCAGATCCTGATGCTTTCAAAAAGGTGAATGTTGTGGCTCAGTATAAGTTTTCTACTACAGAGAATATGCTTGAACAGGAGTATTGGACTGTCCAAAATTGCGAAGCTTTTGGAAGTATGACCTTCCGCTGGGCAGTGGATCCCGCTCAGGAGGTTTTGGGTCAGATGGATGCAGAGGTCAGTCTCTACGGCTTGGACAATGCTGACCTCGCTTGCCCCGACTCGCTCACCAACTTTATTAACTGGGCTGCCCGGACATACCCGGCCAAAAAGTACCTACTCATCCTCAGCGATCACGGCGGCGGCTACCAGCCTAACGATGAACTGCCAGAGAACAAGTCCACTACAACCAGAGGCCTGATTTATGACGACGGCAATTATGAAAACGGTTTTAAACGGCACTTCACAGCAAAGAGTCTACACCGCGCCATTGCTACTGCTAACGTACACATTGAGACAATCGTCATGGATGCCTGTCTGATGAACTGTCTGGAATATCAGTTCGAACTGCAGGATGTCTGCAACTATGTCATTGCTTCAACCTTTTCCATGCCAGCAAAAGGCGGTGCTTACAACGTACTTGCTGAACAGCTCAGCCAGCCCTTGGTTGACATTGAACAGGCATTATCCACTTATTGTAAGGCATACGTAGATAGTTGGAACGAGGGGTTGCACATCGACGAGACCACACCCAAGTATAACGACTTGACGTTAACCCGAACAGCAAATATCGCACATTTGGGTGAGGTGCTGCGCGAGTTCACTGATCGTCTTTGCGACACCTATACCAACGGTACCGATGCCCAGAAGCAGGCCATCGACAGCTGTACAGCCTCCACAATGAAGATTGAAAAGACAATTCCCAGCTACGATGCCGTCAGGTATATGAAATCTATTGTTAATGCCTTGCCCGAAGTCTATGGCGAAGAATTCTATAACCGTATGAAGGAAGCCTTCAATAACTGCATTGTGGCACAATACTTTAGCAAGTACCTCACCGCCCACGACTTTATGGTGGACTACAGCGTGCTGCTCGGCACCCTTGGTACTTACTCCTACATTTATTGGAAGACTGATCCGCAAACTAACTCTTTGGTGCCATTTTTCCAGGAAGTCTTTTCGCCCGACGGGGAGCATCAAGGCCTCTATCTCTATCCGACAGAATCTCCGTACTACTACCGCATGGAACCCTACGGAGGTGACCCCTTGTCTTGGGGTTCCACGCTGGCCGACACCTACGAGCAGCTGGAGTTTGACCGTGCTGTGGGCTGGAGCCGCTGGTTGCGACTCAACCGTCAATGGCCCAATTTATTCTGTCCGAAAGACCTGAAGTTCGAGTTGCCCATACCTGATGCAGGTGACATCCAGTATTGAGTCTTATTTTGAGTCAGCAGATTTGCGGCAATCTGCTGACTTTTTTATACCTTTGCGGGTCGAATTCGAAAAAGGTATTTTATGAACGTTTCATATAAGTGGCTCAAGGAGTACGTTGACTTTGACCTGACCCCCGATGAGGTTGCTGCAGCACTTACATCTGTAGGTCTCGAGGTTGACGGAGTAGAGGAGGTCCAGTCAGTAAAAGGTGGCCTTAAGGATATCGTTGTAGGTGAGGTTCTCACCTGCGTGGAGCATCCCAATTCAGACCATCTGCATGTAACCACAGTTAATCAGGGCAGCGGAGATCCCGTACAGATCGTATGCGGTGCTCCCAACGTGGCAGCCGGCCAGAAGGTTGTTGTCGCTACCATCGGCGCCAAGATTTATGAGGGTGATGAGTGCTTTACCATCAAGCCTTCAAAACTGCGTGGTGTGGAGTCATTCGGAATGCTCTGCTCAGAGAAGGAACTTGGCCTGGGTAATGACCACTCTGGTATCATGGTTCTCCCGGCCGATGCCGTTCCCGGCACTCCCGCCGCTGAGTATTTCCATCTTGAGTCAGACTTTGTTATTGAGGTTGATATCACCCCCAACCACTCAGACGCCTGCTCACACTGGGGCGTAGCACGTGACTTCTATGCATGGTTGCTCCAGAACGGTTACAAGACCGCTCTGCATCGTCCTGATGTTGACGGCTTCAAGGTTGACAACCATGACCTGCAGATAGACATTGACGTTCAGAACACCGAGGCTTGCCCGCGTTATGCAGGTGTAAGCATCAAGGGCGTGACCGTAAAGGAGAGTCCTGACTGGCTCAAGAACAAGCTCTCTACCATCGGCCTTCATCCCATCAACAACATAGTAGATATTACCAACTTCATACTTTTTGCATACGGACAGCCGCTGCACAGCTTTGATGCCGATAAGATCAAGGGTGGCAAGGTGGTTGTAAAGACCATGCCTCAGGATACCCCGTTCGTAACTCTGGACGGTGTGGAGCGCAAGCTCTCCGAGCGTGACCTGATGATATGCAATGTGGAGGAGCCCATGTGTATGGGTGGCGTATTCGGAGGTCTGGATTCAGGTATCTCAGACGGAACAAAGAACGTGTTCCTGGAGAGCGCCTATTTCCATCCCACATGGATCCGCAAGAGCGCCCGCCGTCATCAGCTCAGCACCGATGCATCTTTCCGCTTTGAGCGCGGCATCGATCCCAACGGCACACTATATGCCCTCAAGCAGGCTGCAATGCTGGTCAAGGAACTGGCCGGCGGTACCATCTCAATGGAGATAAAGGATGTCAATCCCGTACCCGCTCAGGATTTCAAGGTTGACTTCAACTTTGAGTATGCTGACAACCTGATTGGCAAGAAGCTGGACCGTGAGGTAATGAAGAGCATCGTTGAGAACCTGGGTATCAAGGTTGATGCTTTCAACGCCGACGGCATGAAGCTCTCAGTTCCTCCTTTCCGCGTAGATGTTCAGCGTCCGTGTGACGTAGTTGAGGAGATTCTCCGTATATACGGATATAATAATGTGGAATTCGGCAAGTCTGTCCAGTCAAGCCTGACCGTTCAGGGTGAGGTTGACCGCTCACACAAACTGCAGGATCTGGTATCCGAGCAGTTGGTAGGACAGGGATTCAACGAGATACTTAACAACTCACTTACCCGTGCCGCCTACTATGACGGTATGGACTGCTGCCCCTCAGACAAGCTGGTTCGTCTTATGAACCCGCTCAGTGCCGATCTTAACGTACTGCGTGAGAGCTTGCTGTTTGGCGGTCTTGAGAGCCTCTCTCACAATATCCGCCGTCAGAGTGCTGACCTTAGGTTCTTTGAATTCGGAAAGTGCTACTGGTTTGATGCCGATAAGCGCGAGCAGCTGCGCCAGCCGGACCAGGAAGGTAAGGCTCAGAATCCTCTGCGCGCTTACAGCGAAGGATATCGTCTGGGCATATGGCTTACCGGTAAGCGTGTATCGGGCTCATGGGCTCATGCCGATGAGGAGAACTCGGTATATGAGCTTAAGGCACATGTCCTGAACGTATTTACCCGCGTGGGTCTGGCTCAGAGCGCCATCCAGATTGAGGAGTTCCAGAACTCTATATACAGCAGCGGCCTGCGTTACAAGCTGCGCTCAGGCAAGACAGTTGCAGAACTGGGTCTTGTAAGCCGTGCCATGCTTAAGCAGACTGATGTTGAACAGCCTGTTTACTTTGCCGAGATCAACTGGGACGAGCTGCTTAAGGCTACCCGCAAGGCCAAGACATCATTTGCCGAGCTGCCCAAGTATCCGGCCGTACGCCGTGACCTGGCACTGCTCATTGACAAGAACGTAAAGTTTGCCGATATAGAGCGTCTGGCTTACCAGACTGAGAGCAAGCTGCTCAAGGAGGTTACCCTGTTCGATGTATATGAGGGTAAGAACCTGCTGCCCGGCAAGAAGAGCTATGCTGTTAGCTTCCTGCTCCAGGATGAGTCACAGACACTTAACGATGTCCAGATAGATAAGGTGATGAACAAGCTTATCCAGGCTGTTCAGACCAAACTGGACGCACAACTCAGATAAATAATTAAAACACAATAGAAAATGGGAAGAGCATTTGAATTCAGAAAGGCCCGCAAGCTGAAACGCTGGGGCAACATGGCCAAGACATTTACCCGTATTGGCAAGCAGATTGCAATAGCTGTAAAGGCTGGCGGTCCGGATCCGGACAACAACTCAACATTGCGTGCCATCATCGCTACCGCTAAGCATGAGAACATGCCTAAGGATAACATCGAGCGTGCTATCAAGAACGCAATGGGTAAGGATCAGAAGGATTACAAGGAGATGAACTATGAGGGTTACGGCCCCCACGGAATCGCCATCTACGTTGAGACCCTGACCGATAACACCACCCGTACCGTTGCCAACGTACGCTCAGTATTCACCAAGTTCGGCGGCACACTGGGTACCAGCGGAAGCCTGGACTTCATGTTCAGCCACAAGTGCCAGTTCACCGTTGCCCTTAAGGACGGTGTGGATATGGACGATCTGATCCTTGAGCTTATTGATCTTGGTATCGAGGAGGAGTACGATATCGACGAGGAGGAGAACGAGGTAACCCTGTACGGTGATCCCAAGTCATATGCCGCCATCCAGAAGTGGTTTGAGGAGAACGGCTTTGAGGTTAAGGCCGCTGAGTTTACCCGCATCCCCAACGATCTGAAGGATGTTACCCCCGAGCAGCGCGAGACCATCGACAAGATCGTGGAGCGTCTTGATGAGGATGATGACGTTCAGAACGTCTACACCAACATGAAACCTCTGGACGAGGAATAATATTTCTGTATAAAACCATTAAGTCCCGATGCATAATCTGCATTGGGACTTTTTGTTTGGTCCGGATTATTGTATAATCGGTGGTTTTGTATATTTTATGCCAAAAATTAGTTAATTTCATGCATTGATGATATGTTTTTGGTATATTGTATCGTAAAAAACCGTAATTTTGCGCCGATATTTTAAAAAGATACAATCATGAAAGAAATGGTAGGTGAATTTGCCGGACTGATCTGGCGCGCACTGGAGGGTAAGAACGCCCTTTCACAGAAGGAAATAAAAAAGGCTGCTAAACTGAAGGACAAAGAGTTTTATCTGGGACTCGGATGGCTACTCCGTGAAGACAAAATCAACGTTACTGAAGGTGAGGAGGAGAACTATTACGCTCTCAAGTAAAATATTTCTTATCTGTAAAACAAAACAGCCGGATGCTTTAAGCACCCGGCTGTTTTTATTGTAAACGGTATGTTATCTTGCCAATACGTATTTGTGAAGGGTCTTGCGGACTGCGCCGTTGCCGGCATAGAGTTCCTTGACCATGCCCTCTATACGCTCGCCAAGACCTGCCTCATACAGGTCAACGGCAAAGATGTCCTTGCGGCTGTAAAGCTTCTTGAGGCATGAGAAATCCTGGTCGGGCTTGCCTATCTCAAGCGGAGCGACTATGGCCTGCATCTCAGCGAGCAGCGGATCCGGTGACGGATCAAACGGAGTGCCGTCATCCTTGATGCCCTTGAGGTAACGTGCCCAGCCGGCAAGTGCCAGAGGTATGAGCACCAGGTTGTCCTTGTCAAGACCGCGGGCTATGTACTTCTTTATGGTCTCACCAAAACGGATAGGAATTTTCTGGCTTGTGTCACATGCTATGCGCTGGGGTGCATCGGGCATGAACGGGTTGGGCAGACGGCGTTTTATTACGGCGCCGATGAACTCGTACGGGTTAAGGATTCCCGGATCAGTTACAACAGGCATTGCCTCCATGTAACCCATCTTCTGGATGAATGAGCGGATGTCCTCATCGGCCATCTCGGCACTGATAAGGGTGTAACCCAGCATGCAGCCGTAGATGGCCATTGCAGTGTGCAGAGGGTTGAGGCAGGTGGTAACCTTCATTGTCTCAACCTTGTCTACGGTCTCACGTGTGGTGTAGAGGGCACCGCCTAGATCCAACGGAGGACGGCCGTTGGTGTAGTTGTCCTCAATTACCAGGTACTGAACCTCCTCGGCATTCACGAACGGGGCTGTAAAGGTATGCTTCTCAGTCTCGATATAGTCATTATCCTCAAATCCGTCCTTGGCAAGGAGTTCCTTTACCTTCTCGTGGGGGCGGGGAGTGATCTTGTCAATCATTGACCAGGGGAATGTGATTTTGCTCTCATCCTTGAGGTATGCCAGGAAATCGGCGGGAACCAGCTTATCGGCAACCCAACGCTCGGCATATGCCATGACGCCGGCCTTTACCTTGTCTCCGTTATGTGAGCAGTTGTCCATGCTCTGGATGGTAAGGGGTAGCTTGCCGGCATTGTAGCGCTCCAGCAACAGGGAGCAAACCTTACCCATGGCGAACATGGGCTTGAGTCCGCGTGCCAGGTCAGCCTCATTGAATGTGTAGCCTTTCTCTGTGATGGTGAATGAGATCATCTGGAGTGACTTGGCCTTGAAGATCTCTACCAGGCGGTTCCAGTCTGGGAACTGGGGATCAGCCTTGAGGGACTCGGTTACGGATGCAATTACCTTCTTCTCAATGGTGCCGGTTGACTGAAGGCTTACCAGAAGTGAGAGGTTGTCATAGGGAGCGTAGGCCTTGTCTACGATCTCGTAGTCAAAGGTTTCGGCCATGATTACACCGCGGTCATACTTACCTGTGTTAAGGGCGTCATTGATGATTGCAGCCGGGAAGGCGCGGAATATGTTACCGCCGCCAAAATGTACCCATGTGGGCTCATCATGTGTCTTGCGGCGTACTGCCTCTATATCGAACTTGGGGAGCAGGTAACCTTTCTTCTCCCACTCTGCGGCGTTGAAAGAGCCGCTGGTTATTTCAGTTAACTTCATGATCAATCAAAGAATCCGGGTTGTTTGTATTCAATTCCAAGCTCACGGTCAACGGTTGCCAGGATACCCTGTACCTGACCCATTGCAAACATACGGCCCAGCAGGGTGTAACCTGCGTTGTGTCCGTGACTTGACTCATCCATGATGCCGCCGGGCTCATCGGTGAATGTCATGCCGTGGTCTACACGCATGGGCAGAGCAGGATTCTCCTTCTCAAAGATGCGGCACAGCTCAACAAGGTCGGCACGGCCACCCAGGTGTGATGCTTCGGTAAAGTCTCCGTTGGGGAATATGTGGCATGAACGCAGGTGTACAAAGTGTGTGCGTGACGCAAACTTCTTAGCCATCTCAACAACGTTGTTGTAAGCGCCTGCTGAGAGTGAACCCGCGCAGAAGGTAAGACCGTTGTGCTTGTTGGGAACTGCATCCAGGAACCACTGGATATCCTCCTCGGTGCGGACAATACGCGGCAGACCCAGAACCTCGATTGGGGGGTCATCGGGATGTACGCACATGTTCATGTTATACTCCTCACAGGTAGGCATGATGGCCTCCAGGAAATATTTCATGTTGGCACGGAGTTGTGCCTTGTCTATGCCTTTGTAAAGGTTCAGAAAATCACGGAACTTCTGGATGGGAGCTTCATCGTTCTCGCTGAAGTTGCCGCTTACGAATCCCTGGGTCTTGATGATGATGGTCTCAACCAACTTGTGCTCACCCTCAGGGGTCATGGTCTTGGCCAGTTCATCGGCCTCAGCCAGAACGTTGCGGCCTTCACCTACGCCTGCAGGGAAACGGAACTTAGCCCACTCCTCACGTGCGCCCTCGCGCTTGAGGATGTAGATGTCAAAGTATGCGAACTCGGCATAGTTGAAATAGAGGTTGGTGGATCCGTTGGGGTTGATATGGAACAGATCCGTGCGGGCCCAGTCAAGTACCGGCATGAAGTTGTAGCATATGCAGTGGATGCCCTCGGCCGACAGGTTGCGCAGTGACTCCTTGTAGACCTCAATCTGATGGTCGCGGTCCGGGCCGCCGTACTTGATGGTCTCAACCACCGGCAGACTCTCAACTACGCTCCAGCGCATGCCGTAGCTCTCTATATATTCTTTGAGTTCGTGGATTTTCTCCCGTGTCCATACCTGACCCAGGGGTACATCATGAAGGGCTGTTACAATACCCTCAACACCAATCTGCTTAAGCATGGCAAGTGTTATCTTATCTTTCTTGCCAAACCAGCGCCATGTTCTTTCCATACACTATTCTGATAGTTAAAATTTTGGAACGTAAAGTTGCAAATAATTAACGGAATGCAATAATTTTGTACTGTAAAAAAAACAAATAATGTATAAGATAGTTCCTTTTCGTGCCGCACTGGTAATGGTGTGCGCTATTGCCTTTTCCGTGTGTTTTGGTTCCTGTGACAAGGAGGGAGTAAATCATAATGATGATGAAAACTCCATGAGTCTGAAAGTTGACACCAATGGAGTACAGTTTACTCTTGTTCCCTTTATCAGTTGGGGAGCTTCTCAGACAGATGCAGAAAAATATATCACCAGGTATTTTCCGGATTTGAAGGTCTCTAATGATGGAAAATTGCAATTTGCTGAAAGTTTTAATGATTGGTATTTAAGATACGATGGTGATAATATGTGTCTTTATCTCTTTTTTGCCGAAGAGACAGGAAATGATCTTGAAATGGTAGAATACAATTTTGACAGTTCCGTTGCTGTAGATCAACTTAGGGGTGAATTGACAGGATCGGGCCTGGATTTCAAAGGCCTGTTATATTGGGACTACGTTCCGGATGAGTTAACCTATCTTTATCTCTCTTCCGATGAAAAACTGGAGGTTCAGTTAGGCCTGAATAACTACGAAGGTGATTTTTGGTACATTACTTTTCAGCCCACTGACAAAAGTGACATGAATCAACTGATTGACCAGACAACCTTGAGCTTGAACATTTATTCAGAGAAAGACAGTTGTTGTGTGACTCCTATGTTGGATTGGGGTGCTTCATTAACAGATGTCAAGAGATTCATGGAGCAGAACTATCCGGATTGGGAAATACAGGATGACGGAGAATTGATTAGTGATACCATCAGTGAAGATTCAATCGTTTGGTATACCAGTTTCCAAAGGGGTAATATAATTCAATTCCTTTTCTTTGACAATGCGGAGGGAGATAGGCTCTTCTATTATCAGTTTGTCGACAACACATCGACAGACGAAATACAGATTGACAGGGAACTGACAAGAAACGGCCTTGAATATAAAGGTTATTTTGGTTATAATTATGAGGGCTTGATATCGAATCACGTATATGTTCCTTTAAGTAAAGACTACATTGTAGTAGCTTCGGCCTGGGAAACGTATGGAGGCTGCAGAGTTCTTGAAGTCTTTCAATATTATGAGGATTTCCTTAAAAATCTCAAGCGTGATTGACACATCAGGTCCTATTTCCTTATGCAACTTTTATTACTCTTTTTTAAAATCAATATGAATAAAAAATTTTCAATTCATGCCGCACTGATCATGATGTGCGTCATTGCCTTTTCCGTTTGTTTAGGCTCTTGTGACGAGATTGAGAAAAACAATCCTGAGAATGAAAATCCTCTATCCTTTGTAGTTGATACCAATGGGGTGAGTTATACGTTCAAACCTCTGCTTGACTGGAATTCCACTCTTGCAGATGCAGAAAGATTTATGGCAGAGAATTATCCTGACTGGAAGGTTGTAGACGATGGAACCCTGCAGTTGGATACAACTATCGGTAGATGGTGCCTTACATACGAATATAGTGATTTAGGAGTCTATTTTATCTTCGATGACCGCGAAGGAAATGAATTCTGCATGTTTGCTTTTGATGGGTTTGGACGTAAAAATGTGAAACTGCTTGAAGATCAGGTTTTAAAGGCTGGCTTTAAGTATAAGGGTCATTTTGAATGGGATGCTTATCTTGACGAAGTCCTGGCTTCAGTCTACTTATCAGCCGATGAAGAACTTGAGATACAATTGGTTTGGCAAAATAGTGAAGTGCCTGAATATTACCTGATTTCTTTTCAGCAGACAGACAGACAAGACCTGAATCATTTGATAGACGAATCCTCTGTCACTATTAATTTTGATACAAAAGAAGGCAGTTATAGCCTGACACCTTTCATGGATTGGGATGCTTCAGTGGCCGATGTCAGGAAGTTCATGGAGGACAACTATCCGGATTGGGAACCCAAGGATGAAGGAGAACTGATAAAGGATACTATTTCCGGGGATAGCATCCAGTGTTGGGTTCTTGCGTATAATTTTGATAGTCTGCAAGTTTTCTACTATTTTGAAGATGAGGAGGGAGGAAAGTACAGCGACGTGCAATACGTATATTACTCATCACCGGATATAACTACCATTAAGCAGGAACTGACAAGAAACGGTATAGTATATGCCGGACGTTATAAATATAATTATGAAGGTCTGTATGCCAGTTACATATATGCTCCTATAAGCAAAGAATATGTGGTAGCACTTTCATCATGGGATTTGTACGGCGGTTGCTGGTGTCTGGGTTTCGCTCCGTTTGAAGATCTGGATAATTTAGTAAGTGAGTGAGCCGGAGGGGGCCAAACGGAACCGTCCCCTTTGGCCCCCGTTGCAGAAACGTTGCAAAATTTTTGCGTCAGTATTGCAACGCACATTTCTTGTCATGCCCTGTCAGCCCCTCTACCTTTGTCGGCAGAACAAACATAAAACCGACAACGATATGAAAAAGCTGGTAATTATTCTTATTTCACTGATGTGTGTGAATATGGTATCTGCCGATAAGGTAAAGGTGGAGCAGGTTGATGGTGGAGTAAAGTTCCATATTGAAGACAGGGATATGCCTACGGATCCGCTGCCTCAGATTACCGGACGCAAGTGCTGGGAAAAGATTCTCAAGGAGTCTGAGATTGACGAATCCAAATATAATATAAGGCACATGAGCCAGGTGAGCGACAGTCTGGTCTGTTTTGACCGCAATGCCTGCTTTGAGGGCTTTCTTACAGCTTATGACAAGCACTATTCACTGGTGCTTTCGCCCGATATCATCTGGCTGCTCATTAGTCAGGGCATAGCCACGCATATCAATGAGCATGCCGAGGAGTTGCGTGACCGTCTGGTTGGTTTTGACGATCAGAAGACATTGGATATCAAGTTCAATGGTGAGGGACTGCTTAACCATCCGGAATATTGGGATTGGATTATTCCGGCTTTCAGTGATTCCATTGACAAGAACATGAAGTCGGAGTTCTCAAACCTTATGGTGTGCAATTTCTCAACGACAGGTGCAGTGGAGCGCATAACATCACAGATCACCATGATGGAGAGCGTAAAGAAGTATTTCAAATATGAACTGCATGAGAGCGGATGTGGTATTCCTGATATCACCCTCCTTGGTACTCCGGATGACTGGAAAGAGATAAGCTTACGCATCAATAGGCTTGATTATCTGGACCTGGGCTGGTGGCGCGAGAAACTGGAGCCCGTCCTTGATGAGTTCGTAAAGGCATCGGAAGGAAAGGTAAACCGTAAGTTCTGGCTAGATATGGTGGATCAATACTCTCCCCAGAAGAGAGTACCGGCAATGTGTGGATCGAACGGTATCATTCCGGCTAAGTATAATGGTTGGTTCACTGTGTTTTTCCCGTTTTGTAAAGACAGTGATGACAAGATCTTTCGTACACCTGAACTCGTTACCCATAATACTGATGTATGCCCGGAAATAAAGAAAGTCGATGTAAGATATACATGGCAGGATCCTATAACGCTTATTGAGGAGAGGCATGAACTTGAGCTCTGGGCCGGATTCGTGGGCATGGAGATGGAGTGGGAGACCCGCACCCTGAAACCCTCCATGAGCTGGATGGTGCGCGAAAAGCCGGAATCGGGTCTGGACATTGATAAACTGACTCCCGCCGAACAGACATTCTTAAGGAGTCGCGAGAAATCCAGATTCATTACCGCCGGCATTCTGGAAGAGATATTCGGTAATTCCGATACATGGTACAATGTGGGATGGCCTATTGGCTCCATGTTTGAGAGATATCCTCTGGGATTTAACAGAAACAGTCTCGTGTTCATCAGCCTTGAAAAGATAACCGTTCCCGATGACCTGGGCGAGTGGTGTACCAAGTTCGGGATAAAGAGCCTGACAATCAAGGCCCCCATGACCGATGAGCAGAAAGAGGATATCCTGCGTCAGGTTCCCGATGCCGTGGTGGTTCAGCTGTGAATCCGCAAAAAAAGAGAGGATGACCTAAGGCCACCCTCTCTTTTTATCTTGAAGTTCTGATTACTTCTTGAAGTCGCGAACAGTGTAGTAAACAGCCTTACGCTGGTACTCACCGTCAAACAACAGCGGGAAGTTGTTGGCACCCAGCCATGAATCACGGTCACCGAGGTTCCAGAATGTTACGCAAGAGAAGTTCTTCTTGTACTTGCGGATAACCTTGAAGAGCTCGTCATACTTGGCCATCTGCAGCTGAGCGATAGAATCGGTAAGAACCTGACCCTCGCCACGGCTGAACTGGAGCTGACCGCCGGCCTCGTGGTTGATACGAACGTCGAACTCAGTGATCTGGATGTCGTCAACAAGCTCAAGATACATCTGGATAGCCTTCTCGAAGTCCTCGATGGTGGGGTTGTCATAGATGTTGTAGTGACCCTGCATACCGATACCGGTGATAGGAGCTCCCTCAGCCTGAAGCTTCTTAACCATGTTGTAGATATAAGTTCTCTTGGCAGGAGTCCAAGCGCTGTAGTCATTGTAGAACAGGGTAGCGTTGGGATCAGCCTCATGAGCGAACTGGAATGCCTTGAGGATGAACTCGTCACCGCAGAGCTGATAAGCGGTTGACTGACGGAATGACTGCTCGTAAGGAGCATCGGGGTTGTTGGCATCGCTCATAGCCTCGTTTACAACATCCCAGCAGTAAACTACGTCCTTGTAACGGTTTACAACAACCTGGATGTGAGCACGGAGTGAATCATAGAACTCCTCCTTGGTAGCCTTTGCATACTTGGGAACCTTGGTCATCTGGGGAGCCTGAGCCTGAGCACGCTGGCCCTGACCCTGACGCTGGCCCTGTGCACGCTGACCACCCTGGGGAGCACCCTGAGGACGCTGGCCACCAAAGCCACCAAAGCCGCCGAAACCGCCGCCGAAGCCACCGAATCCGCCACGAGCGGGCTGCTCAACCCAAATTGTATCGCCGTTCTCATCACGCTCTACAACCTGGTTGCCGTTCTCGTCATACTTGTTGAACATCCAGTTTGCGAACTGGCTGTGCCATACGAGGCAGTGACCACGCATCTTGATACCGTTCTCACGGCAGAAGTTTGCGATAGCATCGGCCTGTGCAAAGTTCCAAACACCGGGCTGGGGATGAATTTCACCGGGCTTCATGCAGTTCTCAGCTGTGATGCTGTTGAACTCCTTAAGGATAACTGACTTCTGGAGAGAATCAGTTACGTTACGCGGTGTTACGGCAACACCGATCTTGAAATAGTTCTTGTAGGCATCCTTAAGACCTGGGTCCTTGGGGCCACATGCACTCATGATTGCAACGCATGCAACGAGCGCGAGAGTTGAAAGTTTCTTCATTTGATAAATTATGATTAATGATTGTTGACTTTTCGTTTTGGGCCTCAAAATTAATCAATTATTTTAATAAATGTTGTAATGCGTACAGAAATCATTTTTCACTAATTTTGCAGCGTAAAAAATCCCCTTATGGAGAACATCCGCAATTTTTGTATTATCGCACATATCGATCACGGAAAGTCAACGCTGGCTGACCGTCTGCTGGAGTATACTCATACCATCAATATCACCGAGGGCCAGATGCTGGATGACATGGACCTGGAAAAGGAACGCGGCATCACCATCAAGAGTCACGCCATCCAGATGGAGTATGAGTACAAAGGCCAAAAGTATATCCTGAACCTTATTGACACTCCGGGACATGTGGATTTCTCTTATGAGGTATCCCGTTCAATTGCTGCATGCGAGGGCGCTATCCTGGTGGTAGATGCCACTCAGGGCGTGCAGGCACAGACCATCAGCAACCTCTACATGGCCATTGAACATGACCTGGAGATCATCCCCGTCATCAACAAGTGTGACATGCAGAGCGCCATGCCCGATGAGGTTGAGGATGAGATCGTGGAGCTGATAGGCTGCAAACGTGAGGATATCATCCGTGCATCGGCCCGTACAGGAATGGGCGTGGAGGAGATACTGAACGCCATCGTGGAGCGTATCCCGCATCCCGTGGGTGATCCCGATGCTCCGCTGCAGGCACTTATCTTTGACTCCGTATTCAATTCGTTCCGCGGAATCATTGCATATTTCAAGATAGAGAACGGTTCAATCCGCAAGGGT
Source organism: Bacteroidaceae bacterium (assembly GCA_045113495.1). Classification (GTDB taxonomy): domain Bacteria; phylum Bacteroidota; class Bacteroidia; order Bacteroidales; family Bacteroidaceae; genus Colenecus. The sequence continues at coordinate 44,368 of JBGUIZ010000054.1, read as the reverse complement.
GACAAGGTTAAGTTCTTCAATACCGGCAAGGAGTATGATGCCGATGAAGTTGGCGTGCTCCGTATGGATATGGTACCGCGTGACGTAATGACCACTGGTGATGTGGGTTATATCATATCGGGCATAAAGACATCGACCGAGGTTAAGGTGGGCGATACCATCACTCATGTAGCCCGTCCGTGCGACGCTGCGATTGCCGGGTTTGAGGAATCCAAGCCGATGGTATTCGCCGGCGTATATCCCATTGAGGCCGATGAGTTCGAGGACCTGCGTGCATCACTCGAGAAGCTGCAGCTGAACGATGCCTCACTGAGTTTCTTCCCTGAGTCATCGGCAGCACTCGGATTCGGATTCCGTTGCGGATTCCTGGGTCTGCTGCATATGGAGATAGTTCAGGAGCGTCTGGACCGCGAGTTCGATATGAGTGTCATCACAACCGTTCCCAACGTATCATATATGGTCTATGACAAGCAGGGTAACGCGACCGAGGTGCACAACCCCAGCGGCATGCCTGACCTTACTCTGATTGACCATATTGAGGAGCCTTATATTGACGCATCGATAATTACCACCACTGAGTATATAGGTCCTATCATGACGCTGTGTCTTGACAAGCGCGGCGAGCTGGTCAAGCAGCAGTTCATAGCCGGTAACCGTGTGGAGATATATTTCAAACTGCCTCTGGGTGAGATCGTGATTGACTTCTATGACAAGCTCAAGAGCATATCAAAGGGTTACGCTTCATTTGATTATCATCCCGCAGGATTCCGTCCGTCAAAGCTTATCAAGCTGGATATACTGCTTAACGGCGAGCCGGTGGATGCCCTGTCAACCCTTACCCACGTGGACAACGCCTATGACCTGGGCCGCCGCATGTGCGAGAAGCTCAAGGAGCTCATCCCGCGTCAGCAGTTCGATATAGCGATCCAGGCTGCCATCGGCTCCAAGATCATAGCCCGCGAGACCATCAAGCAGGTGCGTAAGGATGTGACTGCCAAGTGTTACGGCGGTGACGTATCACGTAAGCGCAAGCTTCTGGAAAAGCAGAAGAAGGGTAAGAAGCGCATGAAGCAGATAGGCAACGTAGAAGTTCCGCAGAAAGCCTTCCTTGCAGTATTGAAGTTAGATTAAAAAAGGTCGCTCAATCGAGCGACCTTTTTTAATTACTCTTTCTGGTAGAGGAACCTCTTGATGCTCTTCTTGGGAGTCTTCTCAAACTCCTCGTGGTAGATGCGAATCTGAGAGATCTTCTCGTAGGCAGGCAGTATGTTGTTGAGCTCCTGGCGGTTCTGCTCCATGACCTCGGCAATCTGCTCATCGGTCAAACCGGCTTTCATTGCCTCATCAAAATCAGGGTAAACCAGAGCAACCAGCTTGTCGCTCTCAGAGATTACAACTGACTCGTTTACCAGATTCATGTTGTTCAGGTGGTCCTCAATCTCCTCAGGGTAGATGTTCTGGCCTGAGGGGCCCAGAATCATGCTCTTGCTGCGACCCTTGATGAATATGTTGCCATTCTTGTCCATGATACCCAGGTCACCGGTGTACATCCAGCCGTCCTTGTCAATGGTCTCCTCGGTAAGCTTCTCATTCTTGTAGTAACCCAGCATCACGTTGGGACCGCGGCAGATGATCTCACCGGGTACGTGCTCGGGATCCGGGCTCAGAATCTTGACCTCCATGTTGGGAACGGGCTTGCCGCATGAGCCTGGTGCAAATGTGGTCTTGTCATCATAGGCGATGATAGGACCGCACTCTGTGGCGCCGTATCCCACGGTGTAGGGAAAATGAATTGAAGATATGAATCTCTCCACCTCCTGGTTGAAAGGAGCACCGCCCAGGATAACCTCATAGAAGTTTCCGCCGAATCCCTTTATCATCTCCTCACAGACCTTTTTCTTGATCTGGTCATTCACGATAGGCACCTTGAGCAGGAACTTCATCTGCGGAGTCTCCAGCTTGGGTAGTATGTTCTTCTTTATGATCTTTTCAATAACCAGCGGAACAGAAACAATGAGTGAAGGCTTGATCTCACTCAGAGCCTGGAATATGATCTTGGGGCTGGGAAGGCGGGTCAGGAAGAATACGTGGCATCCCATAAGGAACTCATGGAAGAACTCAAATGAGAATCCGTACATGTGAGCCATGGGGAGCATTGATATGATCCTGTCACCCGGTTTCATGACGTATAGGGCCTTGCGACCGAACAGATGGTTGCTGATGAGTGAACGGTAGGGGAGCATGACACCCTTGGAGAATCCGGTTGAGCCCGATGTATAGTTGATCATGGCCATGTCATCAAAGCCGGCCTCGTAATACTTGACGTCCTTCTGCTTGAACTCCTTGGGGTATTTGCGTCCGAAAAGTTCGTTCAGGTGCTCACGTGCATATGTGAGCTTCTCATTACGTGATATTACAAGGTTGAACTCATCGAGAGTAATGATTCCCTCTACGTTGGGCATTGATGCCTCGTTCAGGTTCTCCCAGATCTGGTCACCTGCAAAGAAGAGCTTGGTCTCTGAGTGGTTGATGATATGATGAATGTTATCGGCCTTGAACTCATGCAGGATGGGAACCACTACGGCTCCGTAAGTAAGTGCTGCAATGCAGGCGGTACCCCAGTTGGAGCTGTTCTTGCCGCACAGTGCAATGCGGTCGCCGGGCTTAAGCCCTGCCTCCTCAAATATGATATGCAGCTTGGCTACACGGCGGGCTACGTCGCGGTAGAGCAGGGTGGCTCCTTTATAATCGGTGAATGCCTCCAGGTCCCAGTTCTTGATTATGGTATCTGAGATGAATGCGTTCAGGTTCTTCTCTGTGAAGACATTGTCAGATCTGTCGTAATGATCAATCATGTAATTATGCAGTTTCAATTATTTATTCAAGTTATAATTCCTCTCTCCAAAAATGGAACTTCCTATGCGTACCATATTGCTTCCGGCCTGGATGGCAAGTTCATAATCACCGCTCATTCCGGCCGATATGGTGTTGAAATCATTGTTGTCGGCAAAATATTTCTGCCTGAAAGTGTCAAACAGTTCCTTAAGACGGCCAAACTCGCGGCGTACCTGAGCCTCATCATCGGTGTTGGTCGCCATTCCCATCACACCGCCTATGGTGATGTTCTTAAGGTTCTTCCAGTCACCCTGTTCAAGCATTGCGGTGCACTCGTCGGGACTGAATCCGAACTTGGTCTCCTCACTGGCAATATGAATCTGCAGGTAGCAGGTGATATGACGGTTAAAACGGGCAGCCTGACGGTCAATCTCCACAAGCTTGTCATAATTGTCGACACCCTGTATGACCGATACATACGGTGCCATCATCTTGATCTTGTTGGTCTGTACATGGCCGATGAAATGCCACTCGATGTCCTTAGGCAGGACCTGGCTTTTGGCTGTCATCTCCTGAACCTTGTTCTCTCCGAATATACGCTGGCCTGCATCATATGCTTCCCGGAGCATCTCGACCGGATGGGTCTTGGATACCGCTACAAGTCTTACTCCTGCGGGGAGTGTGGCTTTGATCCTGTTCAGGTTCTCTTTAATCATATTTCTGCTCAAAAGCGGTGCAAAGTTACTTAGTGGCGGACACTACGTCTGTTTTTATTCTCCTTTATTTAGCCTTGGATGCACACTTTATTGTAGTTTGTGCATGATTTAATCCCTCGGATTGGGCTTTCAACTCAATTTTTCCACTCTTTCCGTTGTTCTGGACTACTACAAGACACTTTCCGTAGAAAGCCTTGCGCTTATTGTCCTTGAAGCGTTCAAGCGAAATGGGGCTGCCGTTGTCAACACCTGCAATGAATCCCTTGCCGTTAAGCTCAAACTGAACCAGGTTATCGGCATTGGGGCACAGGTTGCCATCCTTGTCAAGGATCTCAACGGTTATAAAGCTCAGGTCCTTGCCATCGGCATTGATGGTGGTGCGGTCCGGCGTGAGGCGTATCTGTGCAGGCTCACCGGCGGTATGTATCTCTTCCGATGCAGTCTCGTGGCCATCCTTGCGGGCTACGACCTTGACGGTACCGGGCTCAAAGGTTACGTTCCAGACTACATGCAGGTGCTCTGCATCCTTGGTGCGTACACCCTGTGAAACACCGTTTATATATAGCTCAACTTCATCGGCATTGTTGTAGTAGCACCACATGTCAATCTGCTCTCCGGGAGTCCAGTTCCAGTGGGGGAACAGGTGCAGAACGGGGGTATCGGTCCATTCTGACTGATACAGGTAGTATACGTCCTTGGGGAATCCGGCTAGGTCAACTATACCAAAGTATGAGCTGCGGGCGGGCCAGCCGTAGGGGGTGGGCTCACCAATGTAGTCGAATCCTGTCCAGATGTACTGTCCGGCTACGAATGGCTGGCTGCTGAGGAATATCAGGTTGTCCTCATGATGGCTGCCCCACGGGGTACGCACGTTGTCGTAAGCCGAGCATGAGAAAGTCTCGTTAAAATACGGGCGGTCCCAGCGGGCGGGGCGCTGCATCATCTTGTCCGACGGCATCTCATAGAATCCGCGTGTCATCAGGGCCGATACGCTTTCGGTGATGATGAAAGGCTTGCCGGGGAACAGGCGCGGCACGGACGGTACGTTCTGGTTGTGGTAGTTGTAACCGATAACGTCGATGGCGCCTGAGCGGAACAGGTGATTGCCGGGACTGGGTTCGTTGCAGCCGGCGGTTACCGGGCGGGTGGGGTCAAGTTTCTTTATGATCTCGGCCAGACGGGCTGTGATGAGTGAGTTGACGCTCATTTCTCCTTCGGCAGCCAGCTGGTCCTCGCTGTGTCCCATGTTCAGGATAAGGTTGGCCTGCTCAAGCGAAAGGGTATCGGCCTTGGCATCGGACCATTGCTCAAGTACCTCGTTGCCTATGCTCCACAGCACAATGCTGGGATGGTTACGGTCACGTACCACCAGGTCTGTCAGGTCACGCTCGTGCCACTCGTCAAAGAAACGGGCGTAGTCGCGGTCGGTCTTGCGACGGCGCCACATGTCAAAGCCTTCGTCCATTACCAGGAATCCCATGCGGTCGCACAGGTCCAGCAGGATGGGTGAGGGCGGGTTATGTGAGCATCGGATTCCGTTGCAGCCCATCTCCTTGAGTATCTGCAGCTGACGCTCTATGGCGCGCTCGTTAGTTGCGGCACCCAGACAGCCCAGGTCATGGTGGTTGCAGACTCCGTTTATGAATACATGCTCGCCATTCAGGAAGAATCCGCTGTCAGCGCGGAACTCAATGGTGCGGATTCCGAACGGGGTAGTATATGTGTCAATGGTCTTTCCGTCCAGTCTTACCTCAGTAATCATGGTGTACATGTACGGGTCATCTACGCTCCACAAGTGGGGATCTGTCATGTATACATGCTGCTGGATGGAGTTTGTGCCGCTTGTGGCTATCAGATGGTCTGCCATCTGGGAGACTCCCTTGCGGTTGGCATCGATTATAGTTGACCATACCGATATTTCAGCCGGATCGGAACTGTCGTTTTCTATGGTGACGTCAATGTCAACGACCGTATACTCATCATTTATTTTTGTGGTAATGTATGTACCCCATTGGGCTACATGTACCGGATTGGTCTTTACGATCCTTACGTCGCGGTATATGCCGCAACCGGAGTACCAGCGGCTGTTGGGCTGGTCGGAGTTATCGACCTTAACGGCTATCACGTTATTTCCTCCCCAGTTCAGGTATGGTGTCAGGTCATAGCTGAATGATATATATCCGTAGGGGCGGGTGCCCAGCAGGTGTCCGTTAATATAGACCGAGCTGTTCATATAGACGCCGTCAAACTCAATGCTGACAGTCTGTCCCTGGTCTTTCTTGTCAACCTTGAAGCTCTTGCGGTACCAGCCTATGCCGCCGGGAAGTGCGCCGCCGCCTGTACCCGATGGGTTATGCTCGTCAAAATCACCTTCAATGGCCCAGTCATGCGGCAGGTTAAGGGTTCGCCAGCCGCTGTCGTCAAATTCCGGAGCGGAATTGCCTGGGTTATCGGTATTGAGTGAAAATTTCCATTCATTATTCAGGTTGATGACTTCCCTTGCATGGAGGAGTACATTGAAGGACAGGAGCATTAGGCTCAGCAGACAGGTAATTCTTTTCATCTTTATGGTTAGTGATTATTTGAGTAAGCACAAAGTTAAGCATCTGCTGTGTTAAACGGCATCCTTTTAAGTATAAAATATATATCTTCGCGTCTTGAAAATGGAAAAGTTTCTGGCCAGACGACTGTACGGTAGGGACGAGGGCGTTAAAGGAGGCTCACGCCCCGCTATCATAATAGCTACTGCAGGCATTGCTGTGGGTCTGGCCGTGATGATCCTTACACTGGCTGTCACCCGCGGATTCAAGAATCAGATCCGGGATAAGGTGATGGGATTCTCCCAGCATATCACCGTAACCAACTATCATGTAGGACTGGGAGTGGTTGAGGATCCTGTCACATGTCCTGATTCAACTTTCCGTGCGCTCGTTGAACAGCCTCTGATAGTCAAGGTCCAGCCTTTCGTCAACAAACCCTGCATAATACGTACCGATGAGGCTTTTCACGGATTCATGCTTAAGGGAATCAATGCCGATTATGACCGTACTTTCCTGGAAAAATATATGCAGGATGGAGGGTTCCCGCAACCGCAGGACTCTCTGGGCAGTAACTGGGTAGTGCTTTCACGTACCATAGCCGGGATGCTTGGACTTGAAGTGGGTGCAAAAGCTGATGTCTACTTTATGCAGAATCAGGTCCGTATACGCCGTCTTACCGTAACAGGTATTTATGAGACCGGATTCCTGGAGTATGACCAGTCTTTCGGAATAACTGACCTGAATCTTCTGCAGCGTCTGAATGACTGGGAAGCTGACGAGTACAGCGGTCTGGAGATACGTCTTACAGGTGTGGATAAGGTAGAGGAGGGATACGGACAGGTCCGCGATGTTGTGAATGAACTGGAAGAGAGAAATGATGAGGATTACCTGGTTCAGACCCTCTATGACACCCATTCCGGTCTGTTTGCCTGGCTTGACGTTCTGGACCTCAATGTCTGGATAATCCTGGCTCTTATGCTTGGCATTGCCGGCTTTACTATGATATCGGGACTGCTCATCATCATATTTGAGCGTACAGCCACAATAGGAACACTGAAATCACTGGGCGCATCGGACAAGACGGTCCGTGCCATATTCCTGCGTCTGGCATCATACATCATACTCAAGGGTATGGCAATAGGTAATATCGCCGGATTGGCTATCAGCCTGGTTCAGCAGTGGTTCCATGTAATCCCGCTGGATCCGTCCAACTATTATCTGGACAGTGTGCCAATGCAGGTGGGACTGGGCTGGCTCATCATCCTGAATGTGGTCATGTTCATACTCTCCATGCTCATGATGCTCATACCCAGTGCGGTGATATCCCGCATTGTTCCGTCCAAATCCATCAGATTTGAGTGACAGGGTGATTGAAGTAGGTGTCAGCAAAAGGCTCGTCCTTGAGAGTGAAATGCCACCATTCGCTATCAAGCGGTTTGAATCCGTGGCTTAGCATTGCCTCACGCAGTATCATGCGGTTACGGAACTGCTGCTCTGTGATGGAACGGCCTTTGGGACTCTTGCTGTTGTCGCCCGTATACTGCCCGGTCTCAGGATTGCCGCAGAAATCGGGATGGCTCTCGGGTCCGAACCAGTCAAACGTTCCGCCCATATCCACCTCTTTCTCAGTACGCATGTCAAACAGCGTCAGGTCCACGGTCGATCCACGTGTATGTCCGCTCTTGGCCATGATATAATACTGCTCAAATAGCACGCTCTTATCCAGGTCTGGGTAGAAATAGGCTTTCATTGCCGTGTCAGGTACATTGGCCGCCCACCGTACAAAGTGATCCACTCCACTCTGCGGGCGATATGCATCATATATCTTGAGTCTGTAACCCTTAGCCATGACATAGTCACTGACTTCCTTAAGTGCGGCGGCAGCCTCTTTGGTAAGCAGTGCCGTGGGCTGCAGGTAACCGTCAATGCGTGCACCTACAAAGTTGTATGTTCCGTAATACCGTATCTCTAGAATTGCATCAGGAACGGCATCGGTCAGTGTTACGAATGAACTCTCAAACACATTGTCCTTTGTGGATTGTTTGGTGCAACCGGCAGCGAACAGACAGGCAAAACAGATTAAAAATATAGTCCTTCTCATAATTTAAATAGTATAGTTCAAATTACAGCAGAGATGCCATTCCGGCACGCAATTCCGGCATGGGGCGCTTTGTGTCACGCTCCACGATCAGGGTCTTGAGTCCTGCGTAGGGGCGTATCTCCTCTTCAATGTCCTTGAGCGGGCGGTCCTTGCCAAAGTATGCCGGAGCAAAGTTTTTCCAGAACTCTATGGCAACGGGCTTGGTCATGTGGAATGCCTCCTCAATGAATGCAGCCTCACTCAAGACACAGCACAGGTATACCATACCCAGGTCAAACATATTGTATCCGTAACAGAAATCACCCAGGTCAATGAAATAACGGGCAGAGTCCGTGAATATGGCATTGCCGTACTGCAGGTCTCCGTGTATAGCGGTGTCAGTGTCGGGGGCATCGGCAATGAAACGGCCTATGCGGTCCTTCTGCGCGGGGGTAAAGAAGGGGTTGGCCTCAAGCAGGTGGTAATAACGGTCCTTTACGCACTCAAACTGGGTGGTATCCACATGCACCTTATGCAGATTAAGGCACATGTCTGCAAAATCCTCTGCATATCGGCCTACCAGTTCAGGATTATCGCCGGTAGCACGTGCGAATGATTTCTTACCCAGTATACGGCGGAACCTTATGCCGTAACGGCCGTTATCAGTAACCACATAGTCACCGGGCTCGGGACTGGGTATGCCCATATCATAGACCTTGCGGGCCAGGTTCATCTCATCAAGAGGCTGCTGTATCTTACCCGGGAAATAGAGCTTGAGCATGATCCCGGGATCAGTCTTGTGGTTGTAACTCTCTCCGTTGGCTCCTCCTCCGGCCAATTCATAGTCATTCAATGATATCCTGATAGGTTCCATTATCTATTTCCGAATACCTGGTTAATCAATGTTTCAAACTCCTGGAATGCGAATGTGTCTTTAAGGTCACGTAATGCGTCGGCCAGCGCGCGGTAGTGCCACTCGTGGTCCTTGGGGTCATTGGCGTGGAACAGGCTCCACAGCTTGTCTCCCTGCTGGGCATAGTCGCGGGCAATGGCGCGCATGTTGGATAGCTTGTCACCCATGGCAACTATCTTGCCGTCCAGCGGGGCCTCCTTGATGCGGTCTATTGATTTGCGTTTGCGTTCATGCCAGGTACCCTCATCATCACCTACGCTCTCTGATTGTACCAGCCTTGCCACACGCTCACCGAACTCGGTGCGTATCTGCTCAATGGTTACGTCTGTGTCCTCTACAGTGTCATGTAGGGCGGCTGCTGCCAGAAGTTCCTGGTCCGGGGTTATGGTAGAAACAATCTCCATAGCCTCCATGGGGTGTACAATATAGGGGAATCCTTTGCCTCTGCGTTCTGTTCCGGCGTGAGCCTTGACTGCGAACTGTATGGCGCGGTCCAGTAGTGTGGTGTCTAAGGGTTTGTTTGGCATTTTTTTATTGTTGAGTATTCATAAAAGGTAAGCCTTTTGACTGCTCCATGAGCATCTCGGCCATCATATCGTTGGTTTCTGATTCTCCGTTCAGCAGGTCAAACATGTTTTTGATGCCTGCCTTGCCGCCTCCGTTCTTGAGTATGTAGGCTATACAGAGGTCCTGCGGTCCTATTGATGATGAAATGATATCCAGGTCCGTAAGTCCTATCTGGTAGCACGCAATCTGATAGGCACCCTCGGAGTAATCTTTTATCATCCTGGATATATCACCCAGTGTCTTAAGCCCCAGACCTTTATATACGGCCAGATAGGGCATGAGCGGAACCTCCTGTATCTCGGCCTGGTTCATGGATGCGATACGCTTGTTGAGCGGTGTGAACGGAGCCAGATCCAGGTAGCTGCGGAATGTGTCGCCGTCAATGGGTACCTCATCCAGGTTACCTGAACGTACCAGTGCCTGAACGCGGCGGCGGTAGTCTGTGAGCTCAATGCGGATCTTGCTGAACTCATCATCCACAAGCTCCAGCATACCGGCCAGACGGCTCATGTTACGCAGATAACGGCGGGGTATCTCCACACCTGACTTATAACCTGTGTCATGGTCCATGTTGGCCCATGCGTGTTGAAGCAGGGTACGCATCTGTATCTCAAAGCGGTACGGGAAATCAGGTACGGAACAGATGTAATGGAGTGACAGGTATCCAAAGCTGTCTATCTCATGAATCTTACGTTTGTCTACAGAGTTCTCCCAATCTATGGTAAAAAGACGTTCTACGGCCGATGCAACCTTGTCCACATCGTCAATATAGAATGTTATTACGCGTAGTCCCAGAATATCCGTGAGATTTGCCAGGCTGTTGTATTTGTGTCCTTTCAGTTCCAGTTTTCCCGCAAGGGAGTCATGCCCTTTTACTCGTGATTCTATGGCTGCAACTGCCAGACCAGCTTCTTGAAAAGTCCTTCTTAAAGTTTCGCGCACCTGTGCCTCAACCTCTCTGAAACGGGGCAGGTTGTCCTCATACTCCTGGAGTATAGCCTGACAGTGCGGATCTAAATGCCTGTTTACTGACATTGGTGTTAGTATTACGGTTACACTTGCGAAGTTATTTTTTTTATTTGTCTCATACAAAGATTTATTACCTATATTTACAATTCAAAACCGCATAGAGGAATTATGGAGATAGCGATAGGCATAATATGCGCCATATTGGGTGTGGCCGTGGGCTTCCTGCTTGGCCGGAACCGTAAGAGGGAGAGTGAACTTGAGGCACAGGTCAGGGTGCTGGAATCAGCTAATGCAAATCTTAAGGAGCAGGCTCTGCGTGACAAGGAGGAGTGGCAGACTCATACCCGTGAGATGCTTGACTCCCAGCAGGCTAAGTTTGACGAGACCATCGCCAAGGTTACCGCCCAGATGAAATCGGCCACAGAGGATATGCTCAAACGCCGTCAGGAGGAGTTTGCCGCATCCAGCAATTCCAGTCTGGGTCAGATAGTCAATCCTCTCAAGGAGACCATAGACAAGATGAAAGAGGCTATGCATGAGAATACTCTCAAGCAGACCTCCATCAGCAGTGAAATCAAGACTCAGGCGGAGAACATGATGCGCCAGAGTGCCGCAGCCAAGCAGAGTGCCGATGAACTGACGCGTGTATTCCGCCACGCCGGACGCGTACAGGGTAACTGGGGCGAGATAATACTTGATGAACTTCTTGAGTCCCAAGGTCTTACCAAGGGCGTTCATTATGATATCCAGTCATCTATCCGTGATGCTGCCGGCGATGTAGTCCGCAATGATTCCGAACACAGCATGCGTCCCGATGTGATCCTGCATCTGGATATGGAACGTGACGTTATCATTGACTCCAAGGTCTCACTGACTGCTTTCATGGATTATGTGAATTCGGATGATGAAAACGAGCGGCAGAGATATCTAAAGGCTCATGTGGACAGCATCCAGAAACATGTCAAGGAACTTTCGGCCAAGGACTATTCGTCATACGTCAAGCCGCCCAAGATAAAGATGGATTATGTGATAATGTTCGTCCCCAATACAGGAGCCCTGTGGACTGCCGTCAAGGCCCAGCCCGACTTGTGGCGCAATGCAATGGAGAAGAATGTCTATATAGCCGATGAACAGACGCTGTTTGCGGCTCTGCGCATAATCAGCATGACCTGGACTCAGATACGCCAGGCTGAGAACCACGAGAAGGTTTACGAGCTGGCCAATGAGATGATGGATCGTGTGGGGCAGTTCATGGACCGCTATAAGGCAATCGGAAAGGCTCTGGAGAATGCCGGAAAGGCATATGAGGCAGCCGACAAAAAGCTCCAGCCAAGCGGCCAGAGCATTATCCAGACATGTGCCAAACTCCAGAAACTGGGAGCAAAGCAGAGCTCCAAAAATCCTATCCCGCAACTGACGGATCAGTCTGCATTGGAGGATATATCAGATGATGCGGTTGCTGTAGAGGAGGAATCCTGACGGTAACGGTACGTGCGTTCAACTTTTTTTGAAGACCTGGGCGGCTGTCCCGGGTCTTTTATTGTGCGTGTACGTCGTGTCCAGTTACCGTTTTCGTCATACTCATAATTGTCATAGACAATGTTGAGCACGTTTCCGTCCGTCCACTCTGATGTCTGTCTGGTAAGGTGACCTCTCTCATTGTAGGTGTATCTGACGGTCATTCCGTCACGGTCCGTATATCGGATCAGAAGATGGTCGGAGTCATATCTGTAACTCCTCTCAGTACCGTCACTGTATGTGATCCTGTAGCTTCCGTTGCGGTCGCTCTTATCACAGACTCCTTCCTCTTTCTGGCCGTCACGTTCCGATATTACGGCCGTCAGGTTCCCGTCTGTGTCATAAATCAGGGAATCAACTCCGCAAACGGTACTGTCTGACAGGTTGTAACTCCATTCCTTATTCAGGACCATCCTTCCGGAGCGGTAACTCATGACGGAGCGGGTATCGGGTATGTCACGGCTTATCTCATTTACCTGGTAGTCTATATTTCCGTTCTCATCCATACCCCAACTGCCTATATTGGCGTTGCGTTGGACATAACGGATTACCTGAGTCTCACGGCCGTTTCCGTCAAACTCATGACATATGACACTTTCCTGTCTTAGTATGGGACTTGTGCTTCCCTGGCCCGTATTGCCTGATTCGTTGAACAGTCTGATGTTCCAGACGTTGTACGTAGTCTCTTCAAAATAGGCTACATCCCCGTTAAGACGCTCCGTAGCGGGAGGTGCCGTGGTGGTCTGTGCCAATGCAGGCATACAAGCCATCAGGGATGATAGCCTCAGTAAGAATCTACGCACAGCGTAATGTGCTCAATCCTGAATCTCGAACAGGTTAAGGAATCCGGTCATCATGAATACTGAGCGGATGTCCTTGTTGATGGCTTTTACAATGACCTTACCTCCCTTTGAAGCAGCTGCCTTTCTGAGTGAGAGGAACAGACGGAGTCCGGAACTTGAGATATACTCCAACTCGGTGCAGTCCAGTATCACTGTTCCGCCGGCATACTGGATCAGATTGTCAAAGTCACCGCTTATCTCCTGTGAGGCAGGAGTGTCCAGACGTCCAATCAGCTGTGCGGTAGTTACATTGTCTTGTGTGTTTACTTTTACTTCCATAATTCTCATATTTATTATTATTCAATTCTCAATCAATCTTCAGTATCACCCATGATAATCACCAGCCTGTCTCCGACCATCAGTTTAAGACTGCCGTGGGGAACGATATATTTAGGTCCTCTACGAACCATCACTACGCGAATGCCGTGAGGCAGATGAAGGTCACGGAGCGTTTCACCGCGCTCCAGATCCTCTTCTGCAACAATGTGGTCACGGAGCATACCCATCTCCTCAGGTATCTCCATGCCGAATGTCTCTACCTCCGGATCGTCATCTATACTCATGTTGAGCAGGTGGGCCATCGGCGTTACCGTCATGCCTTGCAGCAGGAGTGACAGCAATGTTATGCAGAACACTATGTTGAATATCTCATTGGATCCGTCCACACCTTCAAGTACCGTGTAAAGGGCAAACAGTATGGGACCTGCACCCTTCAATCCCACCCATGATGCCAGCAGCTTGGCTCTGAATGAGAGTCCCCTGAACGGCAGGAGGCTCATTATGATACCGGCCGGACGTGCCAAGAGCATCAGGAACAGTCCTATATGCAGGGCCGGCCATATGATGTGAGGCATCTGTGACGGTTTTGCGAGCAGTCCCAACAGCAAGAACATAATGAGCTGTGAAAGCCATGTTATTCCGTCAAAGAACTGGAGTATCTCTTTCTTGCAGGGCATACCCGGTGTGTTGCCTATAACGATAGCCGATATATAGAGTGCCAACAGTCCGTTACCTCCTACATAAGATGTAAATCCGTTGGCAAACATTGATATACTGAGTATGAGGATTGAGTAGAGGGAACTGTTGGGAAGATGTATCTTGGTGAGCAGCCATCTTGCGCCATGTCCTATAGCCAGACCCATACCGAATCCCAGAGCAATCTGTTTTATAAGTATCCATGCTCCGTTCATGACAATTATCCATTTGGACGTATCACCGGTGGAGTTGTCGATGGCCTCCATGATCTGCACAAGCAGGATGGTGAGCACATATGCTGTGGGGTCATTACTTCCGGATTCAAGCTCCAGGAGCGGACCTACGTTCTCACGCAGTGACAGACGCTTGTTGCGCAATATGGAGAATACCGATGCCGAGTCTGTGGATGAGAGTACTGACGCGAGCAGGAAACAACCCAGGATGGTCTTGCCGGCTCCTCCAATCTGGTCACCTAATACATAATAGATGAATAATCCGGTTACCGCTATGGTGATGAACATACCCAGGGTAGTCATGGAGATACCCTTCCTTATAGTGGGTTTTGTCTCTGCCATAGATGTCTCCAGACCGCCTGACAACAGGATGATGGTCATGGCCAGGTGCCCCAGGAACTCCGCTACATGCAGATTCTCAACCTTAATTCCTATTCCGTCCTCACCGGCCAGCATTCCTATTATCAGGAATAAAAGCATGGTGGGCACGCCGAACTTGGTTCCTATCTTGGTTACAAGAATGGAAACGAACATCAGCAATGATATGAACAGGATGAGGTTTCCTGCCGAAAGGTCAATATTGAAAATAGAGAGAGGTGTCATCATTTGCTCAGTTTCTTTATAAGTGTCAGAATGTTGTGACCGTCTGTGCGCTCATAGTTGATGTGATCCATGATCTGGCGTATCAGATGTATGCCAAGGCCTCCTATGGCGCGGTCTTCGGCACTCAGTGTAATGTCAACCTCCGGCTTGGCGGTGGGATCAAAAGGAGTTCCGGTATCGGATATGATGAAAATCATATCGGTACCATCGGATTTTGCCTCTATGGTTATGTCGCCCTTGGTGCCTTCCGGGTAAGCATAGTTCATTACGTTTACTACAGCCTCCTCAATAGCCAGGTTGATCTGCATGATTGTTGCCATGTCAAATCCGTTGGACTCACACACGTCATCAATGAATTCGTTCAGTCTGGGTACTCGTTTAAGGTCATTGGCCAGAGTTAGAGTGCGCTGGTATACTATATCCTGATGCTGCTTGGTATACTGGATGGCCAGCATGGTAAGGTCGTCACTCTGATCGGCCTCACCTACAAAAGTATGAACCGCATCGGTTATGGCTTTTATCACCTCTGTAGGCTTGAAAATAAGGCTTGCCTGCAGCTTATGAGCTATATCCTCAAGACGGCTCATCTCAAACTGGGCGTGACTGATATTCTCAGCCTCTGTCAGACCGTCAGTGTAGAGGAATATGGTCGTGCCCGGATCGACGAGTGTCTCCTGCAGACTGAATTTCCAGTCTGACATTACGCCTGCGGGCAGATTGGAGTCAACCGGAAGCATACCGGCTCCGATATTACCTATAAGGATAGGAGCGTCATGACCTGCGTTGCAGTAGTGCAGCCTGCCTGTAGGCAGATCCAGGACACCTACGAATATGGTCACGAACATGTTGGATTCATTGTCCAGTGCCATTGCCTCGTTCAGGTTTGATATGATTCTGTCTGGTGATGCTTCATGTGAGGCGATGGTTCTGAAAAGGGCCTTGGTTACCACCATGTAAAGTGATGCCGGAACACCCTTGCCTGACACGTCTCCTATGCAGAAGAAAAGCTTCTCGTCGCGGATAAAGAAGTCAAACAGGTCTCCGCCTACCTCCTTGGCCGGTGTGAGCTGTCCGAACACATCGATGTCATCACGGTCAGGGTAGGGCGGGAAAATCTTGGGCAGCATTGACATCTGTATGTCACTGGCAATCTTGAGCTCTCCCTGGATACGACCCTTCTGCTCATTGATCTGTTTTATCTCATCAATCTGCTTGACAATGGACTGCTGCATGTATCTGAACGATTCATTCAGCTTTCCTATCTCATCGTTGTGCTTAGACTCCGTTATCTCCTCGTCAAAACGGCCCGATGCTATGGTCTCTGCCTGGTAAGCCAGTTCCTCAAGCGGTTCCAGCTGATTGGATATGATGGCGCTGAATACCATGAGCATGAGAATCAGTCCCACTATAACTATTCCTATTACGGAATATATCAGACGGTAATAACCTCCGAATATGTCCGATGCCGGACAAACCAGACCTGCACTCCAGCCTGTATCGCTTATAGGCTGGTAGAATACGTAGCATTCCTCGCCGTTTATGGTCAACTGGTGTACACCCCTCTCTCCAGCCTGCATGGCATGTCCCAGATTGGACAGAGCTGTATCGGGTTGGAGTAATGTGGGAGTGAAAATTGTCTCATAGAACAGTTTAGTGGTATCGGGATGTACAAAGTATGTACCTCCTTTACCAATCATTATACTGTATGAGTTGGGGTAGGGCTTTACGCTCTCAATGGTGCTTGACAGCCACTCAAGTGACAGGTCTACGGATATGGCGCCGATGAAAACGCTGTCATGGTCCTTGATGGGCTTGCAGTATGAAATGACCATCTCCGATGATGTCGCCCTGTCCGGGTTGACGTCTATGAAGGGCTCCGTCCAGCATGGCTTGTCAAGAAGTTTAGGCATCTGATACCAGTCCATGGAGAAATACTGGTATTGCTCGCTGCCTTCCTGATTGGTTATGATATTCCCGTCATCATTGAAAGAGTATACTGAGAAATAGAGTCCTTTCTCCTTAAAGTAGAACGGCTCAAAAGAGATTGCACAACCGTTAAGGTTAGGGTTGTTCAGCAGTATACGGCGTGTGTAAACGAACATGGAGTCCGGTCCGTCAAGGTGACGGGTTATCAGCCAGTCCGTATTGTCTGTGGCAACCTTTACCTCAGTAAGGATGGTGTTTACACGCTCAACCGTATTGCCCAGTACCTGAGTGGCATGGTTGATAGCCTCCTGACGTACGGCTACGCGTGACTCGTTGAAGAATACGGCATGCGCGGCTATGAAAATAAGACCGGCAAACAATACTACCCAAAGACTTATCTTGGTGGAGAGTGATCTCCATTTTTTCTTCTTTATATCCATGGCCGGTTTATTTTGCAATTATATCGTCATACGTGATCGGGTTGTAAAGCATGCCGTTCTCAAGCATCATCGTACTGGCCTGCTCAACCATGTCTGGTCTGAGTCGGAACTCACGCGCTCTTGATTCGCGGTCAACAAGAAGTCTGAGTACATCGTCAAGCATAAGCTTCTGCAATACGCGGTTGGTTGCTATGTTCTCTCTCTGGACATATTCCATCACTATATCAAGAGTCTCTTCAGGGTTCTCTACCGCCCATTCCCATCCCTGGCGGCTGGCCTCGGCAAAACGATAAGCCTGATCCTTGTGATTCTCAAAATATTCTCTTGTCATATAGACTCCATCCTCCTGGATGTTGTAACCATGGTCACAGAAACGGTATACGTTGTCCGGTGTCAGTTCAATGCCGGTCTGCAATAACTGATAATACTCGTTATAGCTCATGGCCAGTGTCGCGTCAATAGCTCCGGATATGAAGAGGTTTACGCTTGATGCAAAAGGTATCCAACGGTAATCCAGATTCTCTTTCATACTCATGCACATGGCAACCTGTCCGAATCCGGCATTCCATATACCGACCTTTGCACCTATCTGCTTAAGGGGATTTTCACCTCTTCTGGATACAATCACCATGGCGTTGTTCATGGAAGTCTGCAGAATATTCACCAATGGAATACCGTCATCTATGATCTCCATGGCCTGGGCAAGCTGTAAGGTCGTGGCCTGGCTCTCATTGTTCCTGATGCGGCTTATAGCTGATTGTGTGATAGAAGGGTGTATTATCTCAACATCCAGTCCGGCTTTCATGTAAAAGCCTTTTTCCTTGGCTACATAGTAGCCTGCAAATTGAGCCTGGGCGGTCCACTGTGGCGTGAAAACCACGCTTTCCTGCGCTCCGGCACTGAGAGAGACTATGCCGGATAACAGCAGAACGGAAACTATAAAACTCCTCATCTGTTAGTTTGATGGTTACAATCTTGCAAAGATAACAAAATTTTGCCTATATTAAAGAATGTGGCCATCCTTTTGGATTTTAGGGTTTTTCCCCGTCTCTTTTAGGACTTTTTCCCTCATCGGGGTAAACTCTTCTCATTACTTTTGCATCGGAAATAGACCTGAAACATTATGAAGAAGTTTGTAATTATGATGATGGCTGTAATGCTGCCGCTTACAGTCTTGTACGGAAAGAAGAAAAATGAATCCAACATCATGGTTTGGGGCGAGGTCACAACTGCCGATGACGGTAATGACTATCTGACCATGTATAAGAACTGTCCGGCTGAGGTTACGGCACAGTTCCATTTCCTTTATAAAGACAAGACCGAGTCTGAGATGTATGACCTTTTCATGCCGGATACGGTGGCACAGGTCAATGACCCGGCACCTGTTGAGAAACCGGTCAAGGAGGTGATCGTGGACAATATCGTGTACAGTGCCAAGGACGCCGAAGGCAAGAAATACAGTACAAGTGACCCCGATGATCCCGTGCTGGCCATGCTTATGGTGGACCTGTTTGATTTCTACCATGACATGTTCTGGTTTGACTTGGCGCATAGGGCCAGATATTATGATCATCGCAGGTATGACAACTGGACTCCGAACTCTCCCCGTTACAGACAGAATCACGGACGTACCACATCGCCCGATATCAATCTTGACAAGGTTGATGATGCGGCTTTGATTATCGGTGCCGCAGCCGTTGCGGTTGCATCGGCCGGAATGCTGGTGGCAGTGGTCAGGAATTGGGATAAGCCCGATGACAGGTTCCCGTATTTCTCCGTGTCTCCACAGATCCAGTACTTTACACAGTCCGGAACAATACGTGATGTAGTGGAACTGAAATGCCGTTTCGGCAATTACGGAGGTTTCTCCATCCTTGGAGACCTTGGTTACAGTACAGGTTCGCTCAATGAAAGGAATCTGTTTGATCCCGGATTCACATGGAGCCTGGGCGCAGGTTTTGACATCGGCGCATTCTCCATGTCATTCCGCGGTAAGCCGGCTACACACCGTTACTCCGAGAACTTCCTGACTTGTGAACTTGGATATGATATCTTCTGCTCCAGACATTTTGCGGTAGACCTTAAGGCCGGTGCTGCAATACTGGATCATGATGATGAACTCTATTGGGATGTTCCGGTATCAGTAGGCCTTCTCTGGAAATTCTGATGAAAATGTGAAATTGGGGACAGTCCCCTTCCCTTTTCCACATGTGTAATTTAGCGATTATCGCTTATTTTATCACGTGGAAAAGGGGACTGTCCCCAATTTCACATTTCAGAACCTTGCCTCTTCTGCAGGGGGCAGAGGACGGCAGTTGTACTGTGATGACATTGCCTCTCCGTATGCACCGGCAGAGAGCAGTGCTATAAGGTCACCGCGGTGAACCTCACTCAGCATCTCATCCTTTCCGAATACGTCCGATGACTCACAGATTGGACCTACCACGTCATATTTCTGCTGCGGGCCGTTTGAACTTAGGTTCACGATCTTGTGATGTGCTCCGTACAGGGCGGGGCGGATAAGCTCTGTAAAGCCGGCATCTACAATGGCGAATTTCTTTATGGTTCCCTGCTTTACGTAAAGCACCTTGGTAACCAGACGTCCGCACTGTGCCACGACGGCGCGGCCCAACTCAAAATGGAGCTGCTGTCCGGTGCGGAGTTTGAGCTCACTGCGGAATATGTTGAAATACTGCTTAAAGTCAGGAACAGGGTTCTGCTCAGGGTTGACATAGTCAATTCCCAGACCACCGCCTACGTTTATGCTGTTCAGCTTTATGCCTTCAGCCTCCAGTTTGTCCTGCAGGTCATTAACCTTCTTGCAAAGCAGGTGGTAGGGCTCCATGTCCAGAATCTGTGAACCTATGTGGAAGTGCAGGCCCTCAAACTTGAAGCAGGGGTTGGCCAATGCCTTGCGGATGATGGGCAGGAGCATGGGAATCTCTATTCCGAACTTGTTCTCAGCCTTACCGGTGGTGATGTTGGCGTGTGTGTGGGCGTCAACATCGGGGTTCACGCGGAATGCTATATGAGCGCTCTTGCCCAGTGCGGCGCAACGCTCGGCTATCACGTCAAGCTCGGCCTCGGACTCCACGTTGAAGCAGGCAACACCTGCGTTCAGAGCCAGGTCTATTTCCCAATCGGCTTTTCCTACGCCGGCAAATACTATTGAAGATGCTTTGAAACCGTTGTCCAAAGCAACCTGAATCTCACCTCCGCTTACGCTGTCAATGCCCAGACCATACTGGTTGATGAGCTTAAGTATCAGCGGATTGGCGTTTGCCTTGATGGCGTAATGCACATGCCAGTCCGTATTGCCGGCGGTACACTCTCTTATTGACTTGAGGGTACTCTCCAGTATCCCCAGGTCATACTGGTAACAGGGAGTGTGCATTATTTCTTGCCGTTAAAGAGAACGTCACTCAGGCGCTGCAGGGCAGCTTTCTTGTCACTCTCCTTGATGAGGAATGAGATGTTATAGTTGCTGCCTCCGTATGAGATCATGCGAACGGGGATGTCGGCCAGTGCGTCAAGGGCACGTGACTCAAATCCCAGGTTCTCCCAGTTCATGTCACCTACAACGCATACTATGCACATGCCGTCATCAACGGTTACAGTACCGTATTTCTTGAGCTCGCCTACAATCTCATCCAGATGCTTGATATTGTCAATTGACATTGATACGCCTACTTCTGATGTGCATATCATGTCGATTGATGTGCGGTAGCTCTCAAACACCTCAAACACCTTCTTGAGGAAGCCGTGGGCCAGAAGCATGCGGCTTGACTTGATCTTGATGGCGGTGATGTTGTCCTTGGCGGCTACGGCTGCTATACGGCCGGGCTCATTGCGGTTGTCAATGAGTGTGCCGGGAGCGCTGGGCTCCATGGTGTTGAGCAGACGTACCGGTATGTTGGCTGCCTTGGCAGGCTGGATGCATGTGGGGTGGAGGATCTTGGCTCCGAAATATGCCAGCTCTGCGGCCTCCTCAAAATGGAGGTGGCGTACGGGCTGGGTCTTGTCCACTACACGGGGATCATTGTTGTGCATGCCGTCAATATCGGTCCAGATCTGGATCTCATCGGCCTTGATGGCTGCACCCAGGATAGATGCGGTGTAGTCGCTGCCACCGCGCTGCAGGTTGTCTATGTCACCCTGTGCGTTGCGGCAGATAAAGCCCTGTGTGATGTAGATCTGCATGCCGGGAACGGCCTGGAGCTGCTTGGCTGCGTTCTCTGTGATGAACTGCATGTCAGGCTCTGCGTCGGCATCGGTCTTCATGAAATCGAGGGCGGGCAGGAGAGCAGCCTTGATACCCTGCTCCTTGAGGTAGAGGGTTACCATGTAGGTTGATATGAGCTCACCCTGTGCAAGAATGATCTTTTCATCCTTCTCAGAGAAGTTTTCCTTGTAGAATGACTGAAGGAATGAGAACTTGTCCTCCAGGAACTTGTTCAGGTCATCCTGATTCTCTTTCTTGGAGAGCAACTCGGGTACGTGTGCAAAATACTTCTTGCGCAGACGGTTGATCACGTCATCGGCTCCGGCCTTGTTGCCGCCGTACAGGTATTGTGCAATCTCTACCAGTGCGTTGGTGGTGCCAGACATGGCTGACAGCACAACCAGCTTCTGCTGTCCGTCCTCTGTGACGAGACGGCTCACTTCTTTCATTCTCTCGGGGCTACCTACTGATGTGCCGCCGAATTTCAAAACTTTCATGTTATAGTTGTGTTGTGGTTATTTCTCTTCTTCTTCAGGTAGTTCCTTGGATTCCGCGTCAACCAGGAGCTTGCGGTCCTGACATTTGAATATGCGGCCCGGGAACTCCTGGGTCCATTGCAGGTTGTGAGTGATCATGAGAATGGTCGTTCCGCTCTGGCCCACCTTGTGCAGGATCTCCATGATCTGGCGTCCGGTCTCCGGATCCAGGTTGCCTGTGGGCTCATCGGCCAGGATAAGCTTGGGGTCATTGAGCAGGGCGCGTGCAATGCAGATACGCTGCTGCTCTCCGCCGGAGAGTTCATGGGGCATCTTATAGCCTTTGGTGTCCATTCCCACCATTCCCAGAACCTGGAATATTTTCTGATGGATAAGCTTCTTGTCTTTCCAACCTGTGGATCTGAGTACAAAACTCAGGTTGTCAAAAACGTTGCGGTCAGTAAGCAACTGGAAATCCTGGAATACGATTCCCATCTGGCGGCGTAGGCGCGGTACCTGACGCTTTTTCATCGTCATCAGGTTCATGCCCAATACAAAGGCGTGGCTGTCCGGCATGGGGCAGAGAACATCCAGCTCACAGTACAGGGTCTTGAACAGGCTGCTCTTGCCGGAGCCGACCTTGCCTATCAGGTATACAAAGTCTCCCTCCTGTACGGTGAACGTGACGTCGCCCAGGACGAACATCTCCTCCTGGCGTACCTCAACGTTTTTGTAATCGATTATATCCATCAGTGGTATGGGACTTATTCCTTGTGGCGCTTAACCAGCTCGGCTGCCAGCTCCTCAATGCGGTGTCCCTTTGAGGTGAGCAGCACGATGAGGTGGTAGATAAGGTCCGATGCCTCATAGATAAGACGGTCATCGGTGCCGTTTGTGGCCTCGATTACGGTCTCTACAGCCTCCTCGCCGACTTTCTGAGCCATGCGGTTTACGCCGCTCTTGAACAGTGATGTGGTGTAAGAGCCTTCGGGCATCTCCTTGTGACGGCGGTCGATGAAATCCTGCAGGTATGACAGGAAGTTCAGATCAACTGAGTTCTGCTCGTTCCAGCAGGTGTCAGCACCGGTGTGGCAAACGGGACCGTCGGGACGTGCCTTGATAAGCAGTGTGTCCTGGTCGCAGTCCAGCAGGATCTCCTTTACGTTCAGGAAATTGCCGCTGGTCTCACCTTTGGTCCAAAGGCAGTTTCTGGTGCGGCTCCAGAATGTCACCTTTCCGGTCTCTACGGTCTTTTCATACGCCTCCTTGTTCATGAAACCAAGCATCAGGACCTTGCGTGTCACATTGTCCTGAACGATGGCGGGTACGAGACCGCCCATTTTCTCAAAATTTATATCCATTTTTTTATTATTACAATCTTATAGGAATATTCAGCCCGCAAAGGTACTGCTTTAATTCGGGAATTGGTATCTCTCCAAAGTGAAAAACGCTTGCGGCCAGTGCAGCATCAGCGTGACCCTCTATGAAAGTGTCGCGGAAATGCTCTTTTGCACCTGCTCCTCCCGATGCAATCACCGGAATGGAGAGCTCATCGGAGAGCTTGCGCAGTGCGTCGTTTGCAAATCCCTTCTTTACTCCGTCATGGTCCATGCTGGTAAAAAGGATCTCACCTGCACCGCGCTCCTGAGCCTCATGCGCCCATTCAAACAGCATGCGGTCAGTCGGTACGCGGCCACCGTTAAGGAAACAGCGCCAGCCCTCGGGCATCTGCTTGGCGTCTATTGCTGCTACGCATACCTGTGATCCAAAGTTCAGCGCAATCTGATTGATCAGGTCGGGGTTCTTTATGGCGGCCGAGTTTACGGAAACCTTGTCAGCTCCGGCACTGAGCAGACGCTCCACGTCCTTAAGTTCGTGAATGCCTCCGCCTACGGTGAAGGGAATGGATATGTTCGCGGCAATGCGCTCAACTAATTCTGTAAAGGTTTTTCTGCCCTCAAACGATGCTGTGATGTCCAGGAATACCAACTCGTCGGCACCCTGCTCGCTGTAGAGACGTCCCAGTTCTACGGGGTCTCCGGCGTCGCGCAGGTTTACAAAGTTGGTGCCTTTCACTGTACGTCCGTCGCGTATATCAAGGCAGGGAATTATTCTTTTTGCTAACATACTCTTACTCCTGGCTAAGTTTTGAGAGCTGATCAAGGGTTATGCGGCCCTCGTAGTAGGCTTTTCCTACAATTGCGGCGGGCAGACCGGCCTCTTTCAGGTCCATGAGGTCCTGAACTGAACTTACGCCTCCGCTGGCAATCAGCTTTATTCCGGGGAACTCCCTGAGCAGTGAACGGTACAGCTCCACTGCAGGTCCCTGCAGCATTCCGTCACGGTTTATGTCTGTGCACAGAACCTGTGTGATGCCTTTCTTCATGTAGTCGCGGATAAAGTCCGACAGGGTAAGCACGCTGTCCTCTTTCCATCCGTTTACTGATATCTTGCCGTCGCGGGCATCGGCCCCCAGTATTATGTGCTCCTGTCCAAAGTCCTCAATCCATCTCATCATCAGGTCAGGGTCTGTCACTGCGGTGCTGCCTACGGTTACCATTGCGGCTCCGCAACCCAATGCGGTGTCCAGGTCCGATGTAGACTT
Source organism: Bacteroidaceae bacterium (assembly GCA_045113495.1). GTDB lineage: Bacteria > Bacteroidota > Bacteroidia > Bacteroidales > Bacteroidaceae > Colenecus. Next base: position 19,908 of record JBGUIZ010000054.1, on the reverse strand, counting down.
GATGCCGCCGCCAAAATCAACCGTCAGGTCCGTGTGGGCGGTGATGGCTTCCAGAACGGGGTAGTTCACTATGTGTTTGCTGCGTGCTCCGTCAAGGTCAACCAGATGGAGGCGTCTGATGCCGGCATCCTGAAAGCGCAGCGCCACGTCAAGCGGGCTGTCGCTGTAGGTCTTCTGTGCGTTGTAATCACCCTTGGACAGGCGTACGCACTTGCCGTCAATTATATCTATAGCAGGTACTATCTCCATATCTTAGATGTCAAGAAAATTCTTAAGAATACGCTCTCCTGTGGGGCCGCTCTTCTCGGGGTGGAACTGGGTGGCGTAGAAGTTGTCCTTATGGAGTGATGCGGTGAACGGGAGAATATACTCAGTCCTGGCTGCCGTCCATTGGCAAACCGGCACGTAGAAACTGTGTACAAAATAAACGAACTCGGGCTTGGTGAACCCTTTGAACAGGCCGTCACCTGTAGTCTCAATGGTGTTCCATCCCATATGTGGAACCTTGTCCTCATGACGCTGGGGCTGGAACTTGAGCACGGGGACATCAAAGATACCCAGGCAGTCGGTGTCACCCTCTTCGCTGTGGCTGCACATGAGCTGCTGACCAAGGCAGATTCCCAGAACCGGCTGTTTGAGGTCCTTGATAATTCGGTCCAGACCATGCGCCTTGAAATACTCCATCGTGGTGCTGGCTTCACCTACACCGGGAAATATAACCTTGTCGGCACGCCTCAGCTCCTCCTCGTTGTCGGTAAGGATGGGAGTAACTCCAAGTCTGGTAAGCGCACCAATGACCGATCGTATGTTTCCGGCATTGTATTTGACTATTGCGATGTTCATTTTCAGAAGCTATCTGTTTTCAAGCCGCGAAGTTACTAAAAAAATGGCACATTAGGGACAGGCTCCTTTGCGTCATTTTCAGAGCTGAAAATTATGTATTTATGTTATAATTTGTTTTCTTTGCAGTAACCAATAGTTGAACTAATCCTTTTTTAGTTATGAAAATCCTTGTTTCACTCGCATTGGCATTATTCCCTTCTTTTCTTTTTGCGCAAAGCACAGTATCCGGAATCGTTCTGGACAGTCTCACACATGAACCTCTGCCATCGGCAACAGTTTATGTAAACGGTACCACAAAAGGAACTGTGACAAACAGTGACGGCCGTTTTATCCTGGAAAATGTATCTTTCCCTGCAACTATCGTGTTCAGCTTTGTAGGCTACAGGCCGCAGGCTCTTGACCTGGACCGGAATCCGGGAGCGCTTGCAATTGAACTTGCAGCCAACAGCGAGTTGCCGGAGGTCATGGTGTCGGGTAAGGACAAGAAAATCAATAAGGAGGACCTGGAATATTTCAGGAAAATGTTTCTGGGTGATGACAAGTGGGGCAAGCATGCCACCATAAAGAATGAGAATGTCCTTATGACAGACAACTCTTTCAAGAAGTCATTTGTCATCAGGAAGATAAGCAGAACGACATTTTCGACTCCCGACCTATATACTCCCAGAATGGAACTGACGGAGTCGTCTTTGGATACGGTGGAGGTCGTTACAAGAGTGTTCAGTGCATGGGCTTATGAACCTTTGATAATAGATTTGCCTCTATTGGGATATGAGCTGTATGTGGATCTGGTGAAATTCACCGTAGAGAAGGTTAATGATATCGCCCAGTGCGATATGTTGGGCTACTTTTACTACAAGCCGTATGAAAATCTTAAAAAACGGCGCGCGGAGAGTGTTGATAATAACCGTATGAGGGCATATTACGGATCTAGCCAGCATTTCCTCCGGTCTTTTGCCGGGGACCGTTTGCTCGAGAACGGATACATACTTACAATGCCTACAACAATCGTTAAGGGCAGGAAAAAGATATCGTCACATATGCCCGTTATATCCGGTGACTATTTGAATGCTTTAGGGGATAATCTGATTGATATTCATGATCTTAAGGATAAGACTTTGAGAATAAGATATTATCATCGCAGTGACGGATCTCCCTTGAACTTCAGGGAAAGGGGAAAGGGTATTCATCGGTACTCGGAATCCGGAATGACGGTTCTGGTAGATGAATGCACGTTCAGTAAAGATGGGGTCATAGATCACAATAACATACGTTTTACCGGTGACATTTCAAAGAAAAGGGTTGCAGCCGGATTGCCGGATGACTACATGCCCATAACTGACACAGTCACAACAAATCCGGGTGATGTCCCGGACTATGCCGGCCAGCTTAAAAGGTTTGTCGATAACATAGAACAGTTCAATAATCTGTTTCCTCAGGAGAAAGTCTATCTGGAATTTGACAATACTGCATATTTTCAAGGTGAGAATATCTGGTTCAAGGCTTTTGTGACCAACGCTACCACTTTGGAGCGCGCACCCAGCGGAGTCCTGTATGTGGATTTCCTGGCACCTACCGGTCAACTTATCCTGCAGCAGAAGCTTAAGATAGTGGCGGGACAGGCTGACGGTGCAATCGCGCTGATTGATGCCGGTACCCAACAGAGTAGAGAGAAAAAAGGCGTTACGGTATATCCCAGCGGATTCTATGAGATAAGGGCATATACGCAGAATATGCTTGATTTTAGTCCTGAAGCCGTATTTTCACGGGTCATACCGGTCTATACCCAACCCAGGTTTGTAGGAGATTACAACAGGTCACATGTGGAATACGATCAGGATAATCCTCTCATAGAAGAGTTGCGTGGTCATTCTAAAGAACAAAAGGATCAAAACGAGGATGTCAATGTTATCTTCTATCCCGAGGGAGGCAGTCTGGTCAAGGGACTGCCGTGCAGAGTGGCGTTCAAGGCTACGGGCAGTGATGCATTCGGTCTGGAAGGAAAACTGGTGATTTCTGGCGGTTGGGATACCGTGAGAACCATTCATGACGGTATGGGGTCAATAATCATCACCCCCGTGAATTATATGGCTGCGAATTTTTATCCGTCTGGAAGTGATGACAAACATTTGTTCAATCTTCCATATCCGGAAAAGAGCGGATACTCCATGATATCGGATATGCTCTCAGACTCTCATCTGGAGGTGAATGTCTGGCGCACCCCTGACCGAATAGGTGAACAGACGGCATTGGCTGTTACCTGCCGCGGAAAAGTAATATATTTTGAGGAAATAAGGGATCCGGAAAACAGCCAGTTGAAAGTAGATTGTTCCGATTGGCCGGTGGGCGTGTGCCGCATTACTCTATTCAACAGTGAAGGGAGAATTCTGTCCTCACGCAGCATATTCCACAATAATCCGGAATATAACAGTCCGATGATTACAGCCAGGACGGACAGCATGTCTCGTCAGTCTTGTGACAAGGAAGTTGTTGAGTTCAAACTGACCGATGAGTCCGGCCGCCCGTTGCGTGACCGTTTCTGCCTGTCAGTGCGTGATGCTACGGATTATGGTAACGGCCTCAATGAGAATCTTATGACCAATCTGCTCTTGTCATCGGATCTGAGGGGATACATCCACGATCCGGCATGGTATCTGGAAAAAGACGACGAGATACATCGTGAGGCATTGAACCTGCTTACTCTTGTTCAAGGTTGGGAACGTTACGAGTGGCAGACTATGACCGGCCTTGAAGAATTCCAGGAGAAGCACCGTATTGAGGAGGGACTGACAATGAACGGATGGATTCTATCATACTTTAAACGCCAACCTGTATCGGATATATCGATATATGCCGCACTGACGCCCGATGATGACAAGACTATGTTTGAATCATATGATTATCAGACAGACTCCACAGGCTATTTTGGTTTTGATTTGAGTGACTTTTACGGTAGGGGAAACTTTACCATTCATCTGATGTCAAGAAATCAGAAGGGTAACTACAAGCATGAAAAGAGCAAACGTATCAGGTTTGAACGTGCTGACAGACCCAATCCCCGGCCATATCTTAAACAGGAAACTGATTTAAGCCATAACATTCCTCAGATTGAATACTATGAGTTTGATTTTTCCGATGCCGGATTGACTGATGAGCAGCGAAAGAATCTGGGAACGATCATTGGTGAAGTGGACATAGAGGAGAAGGGTGAAAAAATCAGGTTCATAGATTATGACACCTTCACCACATTTGAAGTGGAGGAGGATGCCGAGCTGGAACTTGATCAGGGTGAATATACCACGGACCTGAGAGGATACTTCCTGGAACGGGGCATAAGGTTCACTAAGGAAGAAGATGATGATGAGTCTGTATTCGATGAAATGGATTTTGACGGTTTCTCTGTTTCCGGTTTTAACTCGACAAATGATTATAGGGAAAATGAAGGCTCGAATAATGGGCAGACTAAGGGAGGAAACAGCAAAAGCAATTCTACCCTAGGTAATATAAAACCATATTTTTATGTGCATAACAATGAAAAATATCTGGGACCTGTAGGCTTGTCAATTGATATGATTGATGTCAAGAGCATAATATTCTATGACAACCCCATGTATCCTTCGGATTTTGTGGACTTGATTCCATTGGAGGTGGAATACCATAATAAAAGGATTCATACTCCTTGGTTCTGGTGGGTATGGACCAGTTGGGAAAGGCTTTATCTGATAGACATACAGATAAAAAACGACAGGGAACTGCTGCATGATTGGGAAATCAGCAATCTTGGTCACCGCAAGACCACTGTAAAAGGTTTTACCAAACCGGTGCAGTTCTACTCACCTGAGTACCCGGATGGTCCTATTGAAGGCAATATTGATTCCCGTAGGACTCTCTACTGGAATCCCAACGTGATAACCGATGAAGAGGGCCGTGCACGCGTTGAGTTCTACAACAACAGCTTTACCCGTAAGTTTACAATCAACGCGGCCGGTATAACCGCCGATGGAGTCCCCTATGTGCTTAAGCAGAACTGGTGACACAGGTAAATATGTGTCTCAATAAAACTACTTAATGACCTGATTACTCTGTTACTTTTGCTACTTACAACTTTATTCTTTAGAATAAATTGAGTAAATTTGCGGCAAATTACGGGCAGGGTGTCCGTGGTATTATTGTAAATCACTGTATATCAGATAATTATAATGAAGAAATTTGCTGAGCGCGGACAACTTGACCTGTCGCAGGTCAACAAAGACGTTTTGGAGGATTGGCTTAAGGAGGATCTTTTTGCACGCAGTATCAAAGAGCGTGAAGGTCATCCTTCATTCGTATTCTATGAGGGACCTCCCTCGGCTAACGGAATGCCCGGCATCCACCACGTCATGGCCCGTACCATCAAGGATACTTTCTGCCGATACAAAACCATGTGCGGCTTCCAGGTTAACCGTAAGGCCGGTTGGGATACCCACGGACTGCCGGTTGAGCTTGGAGTAGAGAAAAAGCTCGGTATAACCAAGGAGGATATAGGCAAGAAGATATCGGTTGACGACTACAACATGAACTGCCGTACCGAGGTCATGAAATACAAGGAGCACTGGAGTGACCTTACACAGAAGATAGGTTATTGGGTGGACCTGGACAATCCCTATATCACTTATGATAACCGTTATATCGAGACCCTTTGGTGGCTGCTCAAGCAACTCTACGGCAAAGGCTATCTTTATAAAGGATACACCATCCAGCCTTATTCACCCGCAGCAGGTACAGGACTTTCCAGCCATGAGCTGAACCAGCCCGGCTGCTACCGTGACGTTAAGGATACCACCGTTACCGCTCAGTTTGAGATGACTGATCCCAAACCTGAGATGACAGGTTGGGGCACACCTTGTTTCGTGGCATGGACTACAACTCCCTGGACTCTGCCTTCAAACACCGCACTCTGCGTAGGCAATAAAATTGATTATGTGGCAGTACGCACATACAATCCTTACACCGGCGCACCTGTGACCGCTGTTATGGCAAAGGAGCGCCTGAACGCTTATCTTGATCCCAAGGGCGCGGAGCTTGCACTTGACTCATACAAGCAGGGTGACAAGATTGTTCCTTATCAGATTGTTGCAGAGTACAAGGGTGCAGACCTGGTAGGCATGCATTACAAGCAGCTCTTCCCGTGGGTTAAGCCCGTATTCAAGGCAGAGGATGGTTCAATACAGATTTCCGATGCAGGTTTCCGCGTAATTCCCGGTGATTACGTTACCACCGAGGACGGTACCGGCATAGTACATATAGCACCTACATTCGGTGCCGATGACGCATTCGTAGCCAAGGCTGCAGGAATCCCGTCACTCTTCATGGTTAACCGTAAGATGGAGACCCGTCCTATGGTTGACTTTACAGGTAAGTACTGGCTCATGGATGAGCTGGATCCAGACTTTGTAAAGAACTGCATAGACAAGGATCTCTATACGGAGTACCAGGGCGCATATGTAAAGAATGCATATGATCCCAAGTTCAACGTAGGCGGCAAGTATGACGAGGCTGCCGCACAGAAGGAGGAGGACCTGAACGTATATATCTGCATCCGCATGAAGCAGGCCGGTACCGCCTTCAAGATAGAGAAGCACGTGCACAACTATCCGCACTGCTGGCGTACCGATAAGCCCGTAATCTACTATCCTCTGGACAGCTGGTTCATCAAGGCATCGGCCGCCCGTGAGCGCATGATGGAACTTAACGATACCATCAAGTGGAAACCGGAGTCAACCGGAACAGGCCGATTCGGCAAGTGGCTTGAGAACCTTAACGACTGGAACCTGAGCCGCAGCCGCTACTGGGGTACCCCGCTGCCAATCTGGCGTAACGATGAGGGCGACGAACTGTGTATCGGCTCAGTAGAGGAACTCTATAACGAGATTGAGAAGTCTGTAAAGGCCGGTGTAATGAAGTCAAATCCGTTCAAGGAAAAAGGTTTCCAGCCCGGTGTATATACGGCAGAGAATTATGATAAGATAGACCTGCACCGTCCGTATGTTGATGATATCATCCTGGTATCTGATTCAGGTCGTGCAATGAAGCGTGAGCTTGACCTTATTGACGTATGGTTTGACAGCGGCGCCATGCCGTTTGCCCAGATGCACTATCCGTTTGAGAACAAGGAACTGATTGACAACGGTACCGTATTCCCGGCCGATTTCATTGCCGAAGGTGTGGACCAGACCCGCGGTTGGTTCTATACGCTGCATGCAATCGCCACTATGGTAAAGAACGGCGTATCATTCAAGACCGTAATATCAAACGGTCTGGTGCTGGACAAGAACGGCAACAAGATGTCCAAGCGTCTTGGCAATGCCGTGGATCCGTTTAAGGAGATAGAGCAGTTCGGTTCCGATGCCCTGCGCTGGTACATGATAACCAACGCTCAGCCTTGGGATAACCTCAAGTTTGACGAGGAGGGTGTCAAGGATGTTACCCGCAAGTTCTTCGGTACGCTGCACAACACATACAAGTTCTTTGCCCAGTATGCCAATGTGGACGGCTTTGACAACTCTGCCGCACAGATTGCAGTAGCTGAGCGTCCCGTAATGGACCGCTGGATTCTGAGTGAGCTCAACTCACTTACCAAGGAGGTTCGTGAGAGCCTTGATGACTTTGAGCCTACACGTGCCGGCCGTCTCATCACCAACTTCGTAAACGACTATCTGTCCAACTGGTACGTTCACCTTACACGTGACCGTTACTGGGGCAGCAGCATGAGCGCTGACAAGCTGGCCGCTTACCAGACTCTTTATAGCTGTCTTGAGACTGTGGCCCGTCTTATGTCTCCCATAGCACCTTTCTATGCAGACCGCCTGTACCGTGACCTCACCGCCGTGGCTCAGCCGGGTGCTCCCGTATCGGTACATCTGGCCGACTATCCGGTATGCGATGAATCTCTTGTAGATAAGGAGCTTGAGACCCGTATGGAGCTTGCACAGAAGCTCACCTCAATGGTACTTGCACTGCGTAAGCGTGATGACGTAAAGATCAACGTGCGCAAGCCGTTGCAGAAGATACTTATCCCCGTAACTGCAGAGCTCCGTTCACATCTGGAGCCTGTAAAGGATCTGGTCCGTGACCAGGTGAACGTCAAGGAGATTGAGTTCGTAGAGGGTGCAACTGACGTCCTGGTCAAGAAGGTCAAGTGTAACTTCAAGATTCTGGGTAAGAAATTCGGTCCGCTCATGAAGGGCGTTGCTGCAGCAGTACAGAACATGAGCCAGCAGAATGTCGCAGCCCTGGAGCAGAACGGCAGCTTCACCTTTGATATAAACGGCACGCCTGCCACTGTCGATACCACCGAGGTTGAGATCTACAGTGAGGACATTCCGGGCTGGGTAGTTGCCAATGAGGGTACGCTCACCGTTGCCCTGGATATCCAGCTGACCGATGAACTCAAGCGCGAGGGTATTGCCCGTGAGCTCAAGAAACGTATCCAGGATTCACGTAAGCAGAACGGTCTGGAGATAACTGACCGCATCAAGGTTCGTTTGAACTCCAATGCAGAGACCGATGCAGCCGTGCGTGAGTATGAGGAGTGGATAAAGAGCCAGGTTCTGGCCGACAGCATCGAACTTGTTCCCGGCATGGAGCAGGGTGAGGACATATCGTTTGACGATTACACATTCAAACTTCAGATAAATAAAAATTAATCAATAACCTTTAACCTATAACTTTACCAACATTATGGCAGAGAAGAACCGTTATTCGGACGAAGAACTTGAGGAGTTCCGTCAGATCATCAATGAAAAACTGGAGATTGCACAGAGAGACTACGATGCTCTCAAGGCTTCACTCATGAATGCCGACAACAACAGTACTGATGACACATCGCCTACCTATAAGGTCCTTGAGGAAGGCGCCAACACCCTTTCCAAGGAAGAGACAACTCGTCTGGCTCAGCGTCAGATGAAGTTCATCCAGTCTCTCCAGGCTGCACTTGTACGCATTGAGAACAAGACATACGGTATCTGCCGTGAGACCGGTAAACTTATCCCCAAGGAGCGTCTGCGTGCCGTACCTCATGCAACCCTTTGCATAGAGGCTAAGCAGAGCAAACATTGATTCCTTATGGATAACAACAATCCTGACAGCCGCAGGTGTGCCCGTCAGGGAAGACTGTCACTGATAATAGTACTGTCCGTACTGGTTGTTGATCAGATTGTCAAGATGCTGGTCAAGACCAATATGCATTTGGGACAGAGCATTGAGATTGCCTCCTGGTTCCAGATCCTGTTTGTCGAGAATAACGGAATGGCATTCGGGATGGAGATAATAGGCAAACTGTTCCTGTCGCTGTTCAGAATTCTTGCCATTGGCTTCTTTGTCTGGTATCTTATCAAGATTCTTGACAAGGGATTCCCCACAGGGTATATAGTGACTGTATCATTCGTGGTTGCAGGTGCTTTGGGCAACCTTATTGACTGCATGTTTTACGGGTTGATATTCACCCAGAGCTCGGTCATTCCTCAGGAAGTGGCTTCATTTACCTCTTTTGGTGACGGTTACGCTCCGTTCCTTTACGGAAAGGTGGTTGACATGTTCTATTTCCCGTTGTGGACATGGCCTGACTGGATGCCGCTGATAGGTGGAGACATATTCTTCAGCCCGGTATTCAATGTGGCCGATTCATGTATTACCTGCGGTGTGATAGCTCTGCTTCTGTTCTACACCAAACTGGTGAACATGGGCCTGCATTACAATGAAAATGCTGATTCCGTAAACAATCCTGACAAGGCTGATGAGAAAGAGTGATATAGTCATACTTGGATTGCTCTGCCTTTTGCTGTCCGGCTGTCGGCTCAAAAGACCGGAGAACGTCCTGTCTCCCAAACGTATGGAGCAGTTTCTCTATGACTATCATCTGGCTCAGGCTGTGGTCCAGGATCTGCCCAGAGAAGAGAGATACACTACTCTTGCCTTTATGGAATGGGCGTACAGTAAAAACGGCATCACAAAGGAACAGTTTGACCAGTCACTTGTCTGGTATACCCGTTATCCAAAGGAGCTTGCCAAGATATACAAGCGTCTTTCAAACAGGATTGATGCCGAATACAAGACTGTAAGCAAATCTCTCTCTCAGATAGAGAAGAAATCCTTCTCCATTCCATCGGGAGACAGCGTCAACCTTTGGTATTTGGACAGGACAGCTCTTTTGAATACATCGGAATTCATGAGCAGGATCACGTATAAAGTGGGAAGCGATACCACAATCCATACAGGTGATACAATCAACCTCAGGTTGTCCGGCACGTTCCTTTCCATTGATTCCGGCGTCCCGCAATATGCGTATATTTCCCTATCCGCATATTATCCGGACAGCATATCTACCGTAGATACCATCCTGGGTAGCAGCGGCCCTGTGTCATTGTCTCTGGTGCTTGATTCCCGTAGAGGAATATCAAGCCTGAGCGGCTCAATAAACTATCTTGATTCTACCGATAACCGCGGATCCATGCTGGTCCTGTCAGATGTGGAACTGATGCGTTATCATGAAAAGAGGAAAGCTGCCGTTGCTGATTCAACGGTTTCTGCGTCTGAACTCTGAGCAGACTACGGCAGTAGCTACTGCCACATTCAGTGATTCCGATGTCACGGCTCCCTGCGGCCAGTTGGGTATGAACAGTTTGTGGTTAACAGTCCTTGCTATATCCCGGCTTATTCCGTTTCCCTCATTTCCCATAATGATTACGCCATTGCCTGAAAGCTGTGTATCGTAAATAATGTCGCCTTCCAGAAATGTACCGTACACGGGAACCTTTTGAGATATCTCTTCAAGGCTGCCTTTCAGGTCGATGTAACTGACTGACACTCTTGCTATGGCACCCATAGTGGCCTGAATGGCCTTGGGATTGTATATGTCAACAGTGCCTTTTGAGCAGAATATCTGCTTTATTCCAAACCAGTCGGCAATACGTACTATTGTCCCCAGATTTCCGGGATCCTGAACGTCATCAAGTGCAAGGACAAGGCCGGATTTTGCGGCGGTTTCAATTGAAGTGCCGTTTCCCGGTATGCGGAACACAGCCAATACATCCTGCGGGGCCTGCATAAGGCTGGCGCGTTTCAACTCGTCGGGTGTAACGGTCTCAATCCTGCGGGCCGGTATCTTGTGTCGGTTTTGTATCCAGTTTTCTGTAGCTGCGGCCAGAACACATTCAAATTTACCCAAAAGCTCACCTACAAGTTTATGGCCTTCTGCAATGAACAGACCCTTCTCCATGCGGAACTTCTTCTGTTCCAGACTCTTGATATTTTTGATGTCGTTCTTGCTGAGCATATCTCTTAATTTGTTTTGTAAAGATAGTTATTTTTCAAATCTGAACTTTGATAGCAGATTGACTTTCCGTATCTTTGACAATTAAATTGGAGTGATTGTATATGAACGGAAAGAGGGTACATATTGTTCTCATGCTGGCGGCGTTTATGGCGCTGTCATCCTGTTCAGTATACAAGTACGTTCCTCAAGGAGAGTATCTGCTTAATAAGATTGAGGTTACATCAAAAGGCAATGATCTGGCCGATGTCGTCAAATACAGGAATCTCTCTTATCAGACTCCCAATTCCCGTTGGTTCGGATTGTTCCGCTTCCCGCTCAGGATATACTCTCTGTCCGGTGCCAAAGCAGAAAAACGTATCAACTCCATGCTTAGGAATGCAGGTGAACCACCTGTGATATATGATCCGCTTCTGTCTGAGGCTACCAGCATTGATATGAAGCGTTCACTTATGAATTCCGGTTATCTGGACGCCCGTGTAACCTATTCAACCAGAAACGGTCGCCGCAAGACCACGGTCAGTTATGAACTTGATCCCGGAAAGATGTTTGTGGTTGATACCATAATAAGGACTGTTCAGGACAGTGCAATCGGTAAGATCATAAATGATAATCTGGACAAGTCTCTTCTGGTTCCGGATATGAACCTGGATGCCAATGTTCTGAATGATGAACGCAACAGGATTGTCGAGCTTGTCCACAAATTCGGATATTACAGGTTCAACCGTGATTTCATCTCATTCGTGGCCGATACAGCCCGTGGCAGTGACAAGGTGGGACTCCGTATGATTGTAGCTCCTGCAGGTACGGATGAGAATGGTGAAACAGAACCTCACAGGCAGTTTACCATCTCTTCCATATCCTATTACCTGTCTGACAAGAGCGGAAATCTGCCCGGAAGTGCCATCCCTGCAGAGGTTGATTCCTGTAACGGTTTCCGTCTCATCTATCCGGGTATGGACAAGAAACCGTATCTGCGTTCCAAGATAGTAGACAATCACTCCTTTATCAGGGAGGGGATGATGTATAACTCGGATTCTATATCCAAGACCTATTCGTCTCTGTCCCGTCTGGGTATTCTCAAATACTCGAACATCAGATTTGAGGAGGTTCCGGGCTCTGACAATGAACTGGATGCCAGCGTCTATATGATGAGGCAGCCCAAACACTCCGTTGCACTGGAGATGGAGGGAACCAATACCGCTGGTGATTTGGGAGCTGCAGCTTCGCTGTCATTTACTGACCGTAACCTGTTCCGCGGTTCGGAGCAACTCACCATAAAGCTGCGTGGTGCGTATGAGTCCATCTCTAATCTCCCTGGCTATACGGGAGATACCTATCTGGAGTATGGTATGGAGGCAAACCTGGACTTCCCGGAATTCCTGGTTCCGTTTATGTCACAGGAACTTCAGCGCAGGAGTCAGGCTACATCACGTTTCAGTGCCAAGATCAATGCACAGCGACGTCCTGAGTTCCAGAAAACCATATTCTCTGCAGGATGGAGTTACATGTGGGGAGACGGCTGGCAGAAATCACACAGGCTGGATTTGTCGGACTTGAACTATCTGGTCGTGCCATGGATATCGGACCATTTCAGGGCTGAATATCTGGACTCCGTAAAGTCTGCAAGATCTATCCTCAAGTACAACTATGAGGATCTGCTCATAACAAAACTGGGCTATACGTTCTATTACTCTAATTCCCGTCTCAACTCGAATGACCCGTTCCAGTATTCGGTGCGTGTGGGTGTTGAGACATCGGGTAATATGCTGAATCTGCTGGCCGAACCGCTTGAGTTTGAAAAAAACAGCAGTGGCCAGTATAAGTTCCTGGGAGTAGCCTTTGCACAGTATATCAAACATGATTTTGCTGTTACTGCAAACTGGCGTCTTGACAGGATGAACAATCTTGTGGCACATCTGGAGTGGGGTATAGCTATTCCTTACGGCAATTCAACAAGCTTGCCGTTTGAAAAACGCTACTTTGCAGGCGGTGCCAACAGCGTGCGAGGCTGGGCTGTCCGTGAGCTGGGTCCCGGTACTTATCAAGGCGATGACAAGACTATTGATTATATCAAACAGTCTGGTGATATAAAACTTGGAGCAAGCTTGGAATACCGTTCCAAGTTATTCTGGAAAATCCATGGAGCCGCATTTATTGATGCCGGTAACATATGGACAATACGTGAATATGCCGAGCAGCCCGGAGGTGCGTTCGGATTTGATTCATTCTACAAGCAGATAGCCCTCTCTTATGGTTTGGGACTCAGGTTTGATTTCGGTTTCCTGGTGCTCAGACTTGACGGTGGTATGAAGGCTTATAATCCGTCGGGCAAGACGTTGTACAAGAAACTTCCTCTTGTTCATCCGTCGTTTGACCGCGATTTTGCATTCCATCTGGCTGTGGGTTATCCGTTCTAAACCATCTTAAACACACTATGGATATGAAGAAAGAAATAAGACAACATAAAAATGAAGATTTACTTTATGAGTTTGTCAAGTGGAAGCAGCGGCAATTGCTACTATCTTGGCACAGACGAATATGCAATCCTGATTGACGCTGGCATCCCTGTAAAACAGATTAAGGGATACCTTAAGGATGCCGGTATCCCGTTTGAGAAGATTATGGCCGTATTCGTGACCCATGATCACGCAGACCATATCAAGGCACTCGGCAATCTTGGTGAGAAGTGTGCTATCCCTGTTTATGCCACCCGTGAGACACATGAGGGCATAAACAACAACTACTGTATGACCGAGAAGCTCTCCAGCAGTGTCCATTATGTAGAGAAAGAGGTGCCTTTCAAGTTCTTTGATTTCCTTATCACTCCGTTTGAGGTCCCTCATGACGGTACTGATAATGTGGGGTACAGGGTAGAGGTAGATGGAAAAGTGTTCTGTTTCGTGACAGACCTTGGCCATATAACTGAAACTGCTTCAAAGTATATCCTTCAGGCTAATTACCTTATCATGGAGGCAAACTATGATGAGGATATGCTGCGTATGGGTAATTACCCGCAGTTCCTTAAGGACCGTATAACCAGTCCGCGCGGACACCTTAGCAATAAGACAACGGCCAAATTCCTGGCTCAGAATATGGGGCCGGATCTTAAATACATCTGGCTTTGCCATCTGAGCGGTGAGAACAACCATCCTGAAATAGCCTACAAGACCGTTGAGTTTGAACTGCGAAGCGTAGGAATAATCCCCGGTAAAGACGTTCAACTAACCGCTCTGAAGCGCACCACCCCCAGCGAGCTCTACGTCTTTGAGAATTGAGAATTGAGAATTCTTTCAGTCGCTTCGCTTTCTTAAGACTCGCTTCGCCGAATAAGCGCCGCAAAGCGTCGAGCGGTGAAAGCGTCCCCGGAGGGCCGCCAAGCTCCCAAAGGGAGCGCTTTCGCGTAGCGAAATAAAAAGAGGTACCCTGAATCCCTGTCGCGTACGAAAAAAGGAGGCCAAATCTTGGTCTCCTTTTTCGTACGCGATCAGGGATTCGAACCCTGGACCCATTGATTAAGAGTCAATTGCTCTACCAACTGAGCTAATCGCGCATCGTGCTTTCCTTAAAAGCGATGCAAAGGTATTCCTTTTTATCCGTATCTCAAAGGGTTTTGATGACTTTTTTCAAAAAAAATAAGGCCCGATGTTTATGGCATCGGGACCTTATTAATATAGACTCACTTAATCCTGCAGATCAGTGCTTGTCCTCGTTGTTGTCAAATACAGACTTAGGAACCAATTCTATGTAGTCAAACAGGAACTCGGCAGAGTCGACACCCTGAAGGATCTGCTTGATACGCAGGTAATAATTGGTGTTGGCGCGCAAGTAATCTGTCATAAGAATTCTTCTGGCCATATGCTTGACGTCACGATGTATCTGGCCGTCACTTGTCTTCTGCGAATCCGGTCCCTTCATCCATCCCAGATTCTTCATGGCCTTGTCTACGGCATCGATTGCCTCCTCAGTGCCATCGTCACTGGAGATATTGGAGTCTTTCTTCCAACCAACGGTGGGATCTGTTGAGTAATCCTCGCAACGGAGATCTGTAGGAATTCCCAGAGGTGACCATTCAATGGGGTCATCATTCATGGTTGAACCCAGATAAACCTGTACGATACCGCACTCTCTACGTCCTCTCATGGAGAGTCTGAGCTGCCATGTACCGTCATACGGAACCGGCGGAAGCTTGATGCAGATATCAAAGTTACCCTGGATGTCAATACCGTCACCCTCATAAGCGTAACTTGTATTCTCGTTTACAGGACGTACAGACAGGATGTAATCACCGTTAATTGAGCTGAAATTGGTAGCATCCCTGAATCCGAATCCGGGTCGGTTGCTGGCAGAACCTGTAAAGTAATTCTGTCTTGCACCGGATGTGATGAAGTCTGGTGAGAGAGTGGCGCAGTCAATTCTGAGTCTGCGGTTAAGGATTCTCTCACGGGTCAGATTGTCATAAAGCAGAACGTTGTCGACAAACAGTATGAATCCGTTATCTGCAACCTGTTCAACATCGCCCGATTCCTGAAGTCCCAGGATCCTGACTCCGTCATAGTACGGACCATCATAATCACGGGTACCGTTACCCTCCTTGCCCAATCGGTTGATGTAAACCTGATCGTAATGGTTTTCTGATGACTTGGCGGTTGATATTCTCATCAGAGTGCGCGGGGCCATGGTCTCAAAATAATCCTCAGGATCTGTAATACCAGCGTTGAAGGTGGTTATGATAGCCTGGTTGGTGTTGAAATTGCTGGGTCCGCATGCAAAAGGCAGGATATGATATGAAATGAATCGGTTAAGCGAATTGTGCTTGTCTGTGGGGTCTGTGATGTCCTTATCTTCCGGATAAACCTTATCATAAACATTCTTGGCATATGCTATCAGTTCATCCAGATTTGAGACATTACACTTCTCTTTAAGGATCTTGTCTGTTACGGCAAAGATGGTGTAGCAGGTCTTCTTTTCAGCCCAATAGCTTACTTTGTATGATGTACCGGCTGCGGTGATTGATACCTTTGTCCTAGTGCCTACAGAATCATCTCCTATCTTGTATGTGTCATCTTTCCACATGCTCAGGGGATTGTTCTTTCCGTAGGAGAGTCCGGTGTATTTGAGTGCCTCGGCAAAGAGCGATGTCTCCGGGTTGCCCTCCAGCAGGTCATATACATAACTACCCTTAAAGTTGATGCATTTGTCAATGGTGTGGAGAACGCCGTTGGTGCAGGTGTCATCACGTTCCACAATGTGTGAGAACTTGTTCAGACATCTGAGCAGAGAATAAACGGTATCCTTTCCGTTGACCCTGTTGAATGCGGAGTCAAATGACAAGGTGAGATACTTGTCATTCATGTTACACTTGGGGAAAATACCGGCTTTCATCTCACCTACAAAACATGTTATGTCCATAAGGTGGGTGGCGGCCAATGTATCGATTACCTTTGGCTCATACTGGTACAGTTCCTCTACGGTCTTGTATTCACGGCCGGCAATCTCAGAACGCTCTTTGAGGAATTCCTCAATACATGCGTTGTAGGGGGCAAAGAGGGTGTGCTCTCCGTAGGTTCCAAGTTCCTGCCAAATGTTGTTGCTGGCGAGTTTCAAAACTTTAATGAACTCACTGAAATCTTCCGGACGGCGTTCCAGCTCTGAAGCGATGGTTTGACCCGAGAACGTATAGTACGTTCCGGGATGCTGTTCTTCTAAACAGCCGGTGAAACAAAAGATCACGGCAGCATACAACGCAGCCTTTAAAGATCCTGTCAATCGGTCAGTTCTCATATTCAGGTTATTATTGGATAATTAGGTTATAATAGCATTTATATATGCAAACGACCGGAAAGTTAAATTAATTTCTAGAAATTAAAAAACTTTTTAGCATTATAATATGAAATATCCTCAATCATTTGCTCTACACGCGGCATTTCGCTAACTGGAATCTCACCTTTTTCCACATCATTTCCTATAAGATTGCACAGTATGCGCCTGAAATATTCATGTCTTGCATACGATACGAATGACCGGCTGTCAGTAAGCATACCCACAAATCTGGACAAGAGTCCGAGCATACTCAGTACCTGCATCTGCTGTTCCATACCGTTCTTCTGGTCCAGGAACCACCATCCGGCTCCAAGTTGTATCTTGCCGGGTACGCTTCCGTCCTGGAAGTTGCCTATTGTGGTGCCGACCATCTCAAAATCGCTGGGATTCAGATTGTAGATTATGGTCTTGGTGAGCTTGTCCATGCTGTTAAGACGGTCCAGGTAACGGTTCATGGCCTTGGCTGTCATTACCTGTGCCATGGAATCAAATCCGGTGTCCTTGCCTATCAGATTGAACATCTTTGTGTTCTGGTTGCGGATAACACCGTAATGGAACTGCTGTGTCCAGCCGGTATCGGCATCCATCTTTCCGAACTCAATGAGCATGGCACTCTTGAACTTGCGGATTTCTGTCTCTGTAAGAGACGCGCCTCCGTATACCTTCTCAAAAATGGTATCCAGTTCTGCGGGGGTAAAGTCATCGGCATAGAACTCCTCCATTCCATGGTCACTCAGACGGCATCCCATCTGCTCAAAGTATTTGTGGCGTACCAGCAGGGCCTTTACTATATCGTCAAAGCAGTTTATGCTTACGCCGCTTACCTTGGCCAGCTTGTCAATATATTCACGATAAGCTGCCGGGTTCTCTACCGTCATGGCCATATCGGGACGCCATGTGGGCAGGACCTTTACCTTGAATCCGCTCTCACGGACCTGTTTATGGTATTCCAGTGAATCCACGGGATCATCGGTGGTGCAGACAGCCTCCACATTGTAGTGAAGCATCAGGTTGCGGGCGCTGAACTCGGGGCTGGCAAGTTTCTCATTGCACTCGTCATATATCTCCTTGGCCGTCTCAGGATTCAGGACCTTGTCAATTCCAAAACAGGTCTTGAGTTCCAGATGAGTCCAGTGATAGAGCGGATTGCGCATGCAGTAGGGCATGGTCTCGGCCCATTTCTGGAATTTATCCCAGTCCGATGCATCACCGGTTATGTATTTCTCGGCCACTCCGTTGGTGCGCAGGGCACGCCACTTGTAATGGTCGCCGCCAAGCCATAATTCGGTTATGGAGCGGAACTTATGGTCCTCGGCTACCTCCTGCGGATTCAGGTGACAGTGGTAGTCTATGATAGGCAATTTCTTTGCGTGATCATGAAACAGATGTACTGCAGTCTCGTTCTGCAGCAGGAAATTCTCATGTATAAAGGGCTTATTGGTCATATTGTCTTGTTTTTTGTTGTCTTGTGTTTATGAAAAGAGACGAGCTATGTGCCTGTCCAGAATATTCTCACTCACCTGACTGGCTATTACGGCGCTGTTGCGTTTAAGTGCGTCGTAGTATTCGTTGCCAAGTTCGGCTGCAATCTTATAGCTTACATGAACCAACTGACGGAAATCAGGATTGTACAGTTCGTCCTGCTGGTTGTGTCTGAGTGCACGTGCATATTCGCTGCCGCTCCATGAAGCAATCTGTTCTGCACTTGGCAGGTTGGCGGGGTTGATGTCAATGACGGTAGCATAGGGGATGCACAGTTCCTCCATGCGCCCCAAAGCCGATATTGCAATCTTCTTGGCAATCTCAAGTGCGCCTGTATCGGCAAGTGCCAGGCCGATGTTCTCCTCCAGCCATGTGGTTCCTGCGGTCTTAATGTGAATGCCTTTGTCATACTGACGGATAAGACGTCCCATAATGGGATAGATGGAGAACTTGTCACTTCCGGAGTGGATGCTCAGTTTCAGGCTGTCAGGCAGGCCGAACTCCCGGACTGCAAAGTCAATCACCATCAGGTCCTCACGGAACTCTTTCTCAAACTGTGCGGTATCTCCCACGTAATCCACACCCTTGTTGAACCTTCCGGTAAACTTGGGGGCAATGGTCTGTGCAGGTACATTCTCCTGTGCCAGAGCGCTAAGGATAAAGAATATCTCGATAGGTGTCTGGGGTGAATCCACCTCATCCATTGATACCTCTGTTACAAAATTGTCGGCACCCTTGCGTTCGGCAATATGTCTGTAAATACGTCCTGCCTCCTGCGCGGCAAACAGATACTTTGCGGCAAGGCTCTCTATAAGCTCCCTGTCTATATTGAAAGGCTTCTCTATACCGGGTATGGCAAGGTCTCCTACGTACTTGAGGTTGCTCTCAGTGAACTTCTTTATATCGGTTTCCTTTGCCGGTTTGCCAATGTAATCAGCTACGTCAATGGTAAAGAAATCCGATGCTTCAATGAACTTGTCCACATTGTTCATGTTGATGTGGTCTGCGTCCACAAAGTAGGGCTTTCCGTAACCCATGGAATTGACGGCATCATCGGCCTCGCGACGGGTATCCATCGGGTCTGTAGATACTATCTGGTGTTCGCGGTTGGACTTGTTCCATACCGGGACAAAACTGACATTGAATTTTTTCTCGGCCTCGATCAGGGCTGACAGTTGGGCTTTACCTTCATGTGAAAAACGGTCACCTATGCCGAATGAGTATTTTCCTAACAGTTTCATGTTTAGTTTAGTTTTTTTCAAATTTAGTTGTTATTCCGTTATGTTGAATCCGGCCTCCCTTAAAAATACGGTGGCGCGGCCGGAATCATCGTTAGTTATTTTGACTGTGAAAGCGGGGAATTCGCGTCTTGTCTGATATCCGGAACGCAGTTTCTCAAATGCTTTTATGTCATTCCTCAGTTTGTGGTCATCCTCCATAACGTCATATGT